>NZ_NVEC01000044.1 GCF_002571225.1 Bacillus sp. AFS059628
ATGTCGGAGGGGTAGCGAAGTGGCTAAACGCGGCGGACTGTAAATCCGCTCCTTCGGGTTCGGCAGTTCGAATCTGCCCCCCTCCACCATTTTCTTTAAAATAACCTGAGAGGGTTTATTTTTTTGAAAAGATAACCATACTAGTAAATATTAATGGGCTATAGCCAAGCGGTAAGGCAACGGACTTTGACTCCGTCATGCGCTGGTTCGAATCCAGCTAGCCCAGCCATTTACGAGCCATTAGCTCAGTTGGTAGAGCATCTGACTTTTAATCAGAGGGTCGAAGGTTCGAGTCCTTCATGGCTCACCATTTTCGCGGAAGTAGTTCAGTGGTAGAATACAACCTTGCCAAGGTTGGGGTCGCGGGTTCGAATCCCGTCTTCCGCTTAATTACTAAGGGGCCTTAGCTCAGCTGGGAGAGCGCCTGCCTTGCACGCAGGAGGTCAGCGGTTCGATCCCGCTAGGCTCCATCTAATAGAAAAGCTTACATCATATGATGTAAGCTTTTTTTGTGTTTGAAAAGACAACCTTCATACTTGTCGTTTAAAATGAAGAAAACATAAGAGTAAAGGGTGGGGGATAATTGTGAAAGTTGTTATTGCATCTGATTCATATAAAGAAAGCTTAAAAGCTATAGAAGTATGTGAAGCTATAGAAAGAGGTTTTGGGGCAATTTTCCCTAATGCAGAATATGTAAAGATACCGATTGGAGATGGAGGGGAAGGAACGGTTGATTCCCTTGTTGATGCTACAGGAGGGGGAATTATATCACTTCATGTGACAGGGCCGCTTAGAGAGAGTGTACAAGCCTTTTATGGTATGTCTAAAGATAAAAAGACAGCGTTTATTGAAATGGCAGCAGCATCAGGATTACAACATGTTCCGGTAGAAAAACGAAACCCACTTATTACAACGACGAAAGGAACAGGAGAACTTATACTACATGCGCTAGACGAAGGAGCTGAGCACATTATTTTAGGACTTGGAGGAAGTGCTACAAATGATGGTGGAGCGGGTATGTTGTCGGTTTTAGGAGTCAGATTTATAGATGGAGAAGGGGAAGTCATAGATCCATCTGGAGGGACGTTACATTCTATTGTCGCTATTGATTTTTCCCAAATGGATTCCCGTTTAGCGCATATAAAGATAGAAGCAGCATGTGATGTAGATAATCCGTTAGTTGGAATAAGAGGAGCATCTTTCGTATTTGGACGGCAAAAGGGTGCGGATGCAGAGATGATGAAAGAGCTGGATGAGAATTTAAAGCATTATGCGTATATTCTTAAACAGTTCTTATCTTGTGACGTATCTCAAATGTCTGGTGCAGGAGCTGCAGGAGGAATGGGAGCAGCTGTTATTGCAGTGTTAAGGGGAAACTTGCGGAGAGGAATTGAAATTGTATTAGATTATACAAATTTTGATAAGCATATAGAAGGAGCAGATTTAATTATAACTGGTGAAGGTAGAATAGATGAACAAACAGCATATGGAAAGGCCCCTGTAGGTGTTGCGGAGCGTGCAAAGCGTTTTTATATTCCTGTTATTGCTATTGGAGGATCTGTATCTCCGAATTATCCGGCTGTTCATGAAAAAGGAATTGATGCAGTATTTAGTATTACAGCGAGTCCGATGACATTAGAAGAGGCATATAAAGTAGCAGAAGAGAATGTTGAAATGACAGCAAAGAATATTGCATCAGTGTGGAAAATAGCATCGGAAAAACACTTCTAAATGCAGGAGTGTTTTTTATTATTATCTAATAATAATGATGGTAGTTGTTTCATTAAGTTAACTTTATACATAGAATAGTCTTAACATTTGGATTTTAAAGCAAATATAAGTGAATAATTTGTATATCCATACAGAAAAATGTCGAGTTGAGTCAGACTATATAAAAGATTTAAAATATTTAGTGAAGGCACAAAAGGGGGATACTATCTATGAAAAAAGAAATCTCAGTTATTGGAGTTCCAATGGACTTAGGACAAATGCGTCGTGGAGTTGATATGGGGCCGAGCGCAATCCGTTATGCAGGTGTAATTGAAAGAATTGAAGGAATTGGATATGACGTTAAAGATATGGGAGATATATGTATAGAGAGAGAAAAAGAAGTAGATGTAAATACAAGCTTAAGAAACCTTACACAAGTTGCAACTGTATGTAACGAATTAGCAAGTAAGGTGGATCATATTATAGAAGAAGGACGTTTTCCACTTGTATTAGGTGGCGACCATAGTATCGCTATTGGTACATTAGCTGGTGTTGCAAAACATTATAAAAACTTAGGTGTTATTTGGTATGATGCACATGGTGATTTAAATACAGAGGAAACTTCACCATCTGGAAATATTCACGGTATGTCACTTGCTGCAAGTTTAGGGTATGGACATCCCGCGCTTGTAGATTTATACGGGGCATATCCAAAGGTGAAAAAAGAAAACGTTGTAATTATCGGTGCACGTGCACTAGATGAGGGAGAAAAAGACTTTATTCGTAATGAAGGCATTAAAGTATTCTCAATGCACGAGATTGATCGTATGGGTATGACGGCTGTTATGGAAGAAACAATTGCTTATTTATCTCATACTGATGGTGTACATTTATCATTAGATTTAGATGGCCTTGATCCTCACGATGCACCAGGAGTTGGAACACCTGTAATTGGTGGTTTATCTTATCGTGAAAGCCACTTAGCAATGGAAATGTTAGCGGAAGCTGATATTGTTACATCTGCTGAGTTTGTTGAGGTAAATACGATTTTAGATGAGCGAAATAGAACAGCAACAACAGCGGTTGCTTTAATGGGTTCTTTATTCGGTGAAAAACTAAAATAAATGTAAGAAAAGCAACTGAGAAGTTGCTTTTTTTATTTGAAAATAGGCGTATAATAATGATTTATATTATACTGTACTGTACGATAAGAATGTTTGACATCTTACCAATTTAGATTAAAGGAGGTTGTTTGTAATTGTTGTTTGTTTCATGTATGGTATAATTAACTAGTTGTTGGAAATACATACAGATAGAGCATAAAACAATATTTCAATATATGGATAGAATTGCTCGTAAGTAGGAGGAAGGGTTAGCATGCCTTTTGAAGATACGACCATTTTGAAATATCTTAGTACGGCATTAGATATTGCCGTTGTATGGTTTATTATATATAAGCTAATTCTCATAATCCGAGGGACGAAAGCTGTTCAACTTTTAAAAGGGATTACAGTTATTATTGTCGTTCGGATGATCAGTATTTTCCTTGAATTGCGAACGTTATATTGGCTGACTGAGCAAGTATTAACGTGGGGATTTTTAGCCGTTATTATTATTTTTCAGCCAGAATTGCGAAGAGCACTTGAGCAGCTAGGACGTGGGAGTTTATTTTCGCGCACTGGAACTCATGAGGATGATGAACCTGAAATCGTTGCAACAGCGATAGCAAAAGCGACGGAATATATGGGAAAACGTAGAATTGGTGCATTAATTACTTTGTCAAAAGAGACTGGTATGGGTGATTATGTGGAAACGGGTATTCCGCTAAATGCAAACGTATCATCGGAATTACTCATTAATATTTTCATTCCAAACACACCTCTTCACGATGGAGCAGTAATTATGCAAGGAAGCACTATTAAAGCAGCAGCTTGTTATCTTCCATTATCGGAGAGTCCATTTATCTCTAAGGAGTTAGGAACTAGGCATCGCGCTGCAATGGGAGTTAGTGAAGTTACTGATAGTATTACAGTAGTTGTGTCGGAAGAAACAGGCCAAATTTCCCTAACGAAAAATGGTAAGTTACATCGTGATTTGAAGCCAGAACAACTGAAAGATATGTTGTTAACTGAATTTAGTTCGAACGAAAAAACGACTTCTTCGTCTTTATGGAATTGGAGGAGAAAGCGTCATGGATAAGTTAATGGAGAATCATTGGTTTCTAAAGGGGATCTCACTACTATTGGCGTGTATGCTTTTTATGTCAGCGACTTTAACTGAAAAAAATACGACATCAGGGATACTACCTTTTGCAAATGATGCGAAAGAAACATTAACTAATTATGCTATTAACCTTAAGTATGATGAAGAGAAATATATTGTAAGTGGTATTCCGGCAGAGGGCGTCAAAGTAAAGTTAGAAGGCCCAAAAGCAGCAGTTGCTACAGCAAAGGCGAAGAAACAATTTGATATACCAGTTGATTTGAGAGATAGCGAAAAAGGAACGTATGAAGTTTCTTTGAAAACGAACGGGCTTCCAGATGATGTGAAAGGAACAGTTCAGCCGTCAACAATTAAAATTACTCTTCATGAAAAAGCGAGAAAATATGTTCATGTAGATTTAAAATTATCAAATGAGGATCAAATGCCAGCGGGTGCTACTCTTGAAAAATCAAATATTAAACCTGATACGGTTGAGGTAGTTGGAACGAAAGAAGAAATTGAAAGTATTTCATCTGCTAAGGCGTATATTGATTTAAAAGGTGTTAATAAAACTGTTACCAAAACAGCTGAAGTTACACTATACAATAAAGAAGGAAAACGTTTAAATGTAAGAACGAGTCCATCTAAAATTAGTGTAACGTTAAATGTGGCGACGCAAGCTACGGCCAATAATACGGAAAAAACTGTTCCTGTAACGTATACGAAAAAGGGGAGTTTGCCAGAAGGATTGGCCGTTACAAATATTAGCGTTGAGCCGCGAGAAGTAACGATAGCAGGTCCAAAAGATGTATTGGATAATATACAATCGATAGAGGGGGTCGAAGTAGATCTTAGTCAATTGACAGAGTCTATAACATTCGATACCTCTGTTTTATTGCCAAAAGGTGTAACAAGTGCGAAACCGAATCAAGTGAAGGTTTCAGTAGGCGTGCAAAAAACAAAACAAACGAAAACAAGAACAATTGATGGTATATCAATTCAAAAAAATGGACTTTCTAAAGATGTTACTGCTCAGCTACTTTCGCCACAAGATGGGAAGATAAGCGTTGAAATTTCAGGAGAAACAAGTATAGTAGATAAAATAACAGCTGCTCAAATAACAGCAGCGATTAATCTGCAAAATGTATCTCCGGGGACAAAAGATGTTTCTATTCAAGTGAGCGGCCCTGGTAATATTTCAATAGAGCCGAAACAAAAAAGTGCTAGAGTCACAATTGTGAAGAAAGAAAACCCAGATAAAGAAGTACAAGGTAATGTTGAAAAACCAGGTTCAAATAATAACCAAGATAATCAAACTGAAAAACCAAAAAATCCTGAGCCTGAACCTAAGCCTGACCAAGAAAAGGAACAGGAACAAAATAAAGAACAAGAAAAAGAAACTAATCAAGAGCCAACAGTAGATAATCAAAAAGAGCCAGAAAAAGGAGCGAATCATAATGGGTAAATATTTTGGTACAGATGGAGTACGCGGGGTTGCGAATAAGGAGTTAACACCTGAATTAGCGTTCAAAATTGGACGTTTTGGTGGTTATGTATTAACAAAAGATACAGATCGTCCAAAAGTAATTATCGGCCGTGACACACGTATATCAGGACATATGTTAGAAGGCGCTTTAGTAGCAGGTCTATTATCAACTGGAGCAGAAGTAATGCGTCTTGGTGTTATTTCTACACCAGGTGTTGCTTATTTAACAAAAGCATTGGATGCACAAGCAGGTGTTATGATTTCTGCATCTCATAATCCAGTACAAGATAACGGAATTAAATTCTTCGGTTCAGACGGTTTTAAATTAACAGATGAGCAAGAAGCAGAAATCGAAGCTTTATTAGACAAAGAAGTTGATGAATTACCACGTCCAACAGGTACTAACCTTGGACAAGTGAGTGATTATTTTGAAGGTGGACAAAAGTATTTACAATATATTAAACAAACGGTAGAGGAAGATTTCTCTGGTTTACATATCGCTTTAGATTGTGCGCATGGTGCTACGTCTTCTTTAGCCCCGTACTTATTTGCTGATTTAGAAGCTGATATTTCAACAATGGGAACTTCACCAAACGGTATGAACATTAACGATGGAGTAGGTTCTACACATCCAGAAGTATTAGCTAAATTAGTAAAAGAAAAAGGTGCTGATATCGGTCTTGCTTTTGATGGTGATGGTGACCGTTTAATCGCTGTAGATGAAAAAGGAAACATCGTTGATGGCGATCAAATTATGTTTATTTGTGCAAAGTATATGAAAGAAACTGGTCAACTAAAGCACAATACAGTTGTTTCAACAGTTATGAGTAACTTAGGTTTCTATAAAGCACTTGAAGCTAACGGTATTACAAGTGATAAAACAGCAGTTGGTGATCGCTACGTAATGGAAGAGATGAAGCGTGGTGGATATAATCTGGGCGGAGAACAATCAGGTCACATTATCTTACTTGATTACATTACAACTGGTGATGGAATGTTAAGTGCACTTCAACTTGTAAACATCATGAAAATGACGAAAAAACCATTATCTGAGCTTGCAGGGGAAATGACAAAATTCCCACAATTACTAGTAAACGTTCGTGTAACGGATAAAAAACTAGCATTAGAAAATGAAAAAATTAAAGGAATTATTCGTGTTGTAGAGGAAGAAATGAACGGTGATGGCCGCATTCTTGTCCGTCCATCTGGAACAGAGCCACTTATTCGTGTAATGGCAGAAGCACCAACACAAGAAGTTTGTGACGCATATGTACATCGCATTGTAGAAGTTGTAAAAGCTGAAGTTGGCGCTGAATAATTCGATAAATGTATTGAAAAGGAGCACAAGAAGTGCTCCTTTTTCATATGTTTTATAGACAATGAAAAAATTTTCATTGACGGTTTATCCAAGTTTGTTATAAGATGGTCTTGTTCTTTTTCTCAAAGGAAATATTGTAAATTATAAAAGCGCCAGAACTACAAGCAGTGTAGTTGACGAGGTGGGGTTTATCGAGATTTCGGCGGATGACTCCCGGTTGTTCATCACAACCGCAAGCTTTTACTTAAATCATTAAGGTGACTTAGTGGACAAAGGTGAAAGTGTGATGAGAGAAAAGGAACGGATACAAACTAGCTGTATAAGTATATACGGACTTAAACCCAATCGAGAGGAAGGTGAAAGCCGTTACAAGCTTACAGGGCTAGCAATATGTAATCCGTTTTTTAGTATAAATAAAAATGGTATCGGACTATGTCGTTACATGTTCGCAGAGCAGTGTAAGCATTTGTAACGGCGACTAAACATGTGTGGAATCGTAGGATTTATTGGAGAGCAAGATGCAAAGGAAATTTTATTAAAAGGTTTAGAAAAGCTAGAATATCGTGGATATGATTCAGCAGGTATTGCAGTACAAGCAGAGAACGGTGTTGTTGTATACAAAGAAAAAGGTCGTATTGCAAAACTTCGCGAAATCGTAGATGAGAACGTAGCAGCAAGCGTGGGAATCGGTCACACACGCTGGGCTACACATGGTGTTCCAAGCAAAGTAAACGCGCATCCGCATCAAAGTACATCAAAACGCTTTACATTAGTTCATAACGGTGTAATTGAAAACTATGAATTAGTGAAAAAGGAATATTTACAAGATGTAACGTTCGTAAGTGAAACAGATACAGAGGTTATCGTACAGCTTATGGAACAACAAGTGAGCACAGGATTAAGTGTAGAAGAAGCGTTCCGTAATACGTTATCTCTTTTACATGGTTCTTATGCAATCGGATTACTTGATGCTGAAAATCCAAACATGATTTATGTTGCTAAAAACAAAAGCCCGCTATTAGTAGGTGTTGGTGACAACTTTAATGTTGTGGCGAGCGACGCTATGGCGATGTTACAAGTTACAGATCAATTTATTGAATTAATGGATAAAGAAATTGTAATTGTAACGAAAGAAAGTATTACAATTAAAAACTTACAGGGTGAAACGATTGAACGTGCACCGTTTACAGCGGAATTAGACGCAAGTGATATTGAAAAAGGAACATACCCTCATTTCATGCTTAAAGAAATCGATGAGCAACCACTTGTAATCCGTAATATAATTCAAAAGTATCAAGATGAAAATGGCGAGATTGAATTAGATCAAGACATTCGCAATGCAATTTTAGATAGCGATCGTATTTACATCATTGCATGCGGAACAAGTTATCATGCAGGTCTTGTTGGAAAACAATTTATCGAGAAATTTGCAAAAATGCCAGTTGAAGTGCATGTAGCAAGTGAATTCTCTTATAACATGCCATTATTAACAGAAAGACCATTCTTCATTTACATTTCACAAAGTGGTGAAACAGCTGATAGCCGTGCAGTACTTGTACAAACAAATGAAATGGGTCATAAAGCATTAACAATTACAAACGTACCTGGTTCTACGCTTTCTCGTGAAGCTGATTATACACTTCCGTTATACGCGGGGCCGGAAATCGCAGTTGCATCAACGAAAGCTTACACAGCACAGCTTGCAGTACTTTCAATTTTAGCAGCGGATATTGCTAAAGCGAAAGGTGAAGTTCTTGATTTCGATTTAACACACGAATTAGGACTTGTAGCAAATGCAATGGTACAACTTTGTGATCAAAAAGAAGAAATGGACGCATTAGCAAAACAATTTTTAGCAACAACGCGCAACTGTTTCTTCATCGGACGTAGCGTAGACTTCTACGTAGGATTAGAAGGAGCGTTAAAGCTAAAAGAAATCTCTTACATCCAAGCAGAAGGATTTGCTGGAGGAGAATTAAAACACGGTACAATCGCTTTAATCGAAAATGGTACACCAGTTATCGCACTTGCTACACAAGAGCACGTAAACCTTGGAATTCGTGGTAACGTGAAAGAAGTAGTAGCACGCGGAGCTAACCCATGTATCATCTCAATGAAAGGTTTAGAAATGGAAGGTGACAGCTTCGTATTACCAGCTGTACACGAAGCGCTAGCACCGCTAGTAGCAGTTATTCCATTACAACTTATCTCATACTACGCAGCACTTCACCGCGAGTGTGATGTTGATAAGCCACGTAACTTAGCTAAGTCTGTTACGGTTGAGTAGGAGATTAGTAGGTTAATAAAAAAGCTTTAAAATAAATTTATAAATTCGTACCCCTTTAGATATGTTATCTAAAGGGGTATTTTTGTGCCGAAAAAGAACACCTAAAACTGATAGGTAGACAGAATCCTATTAATTAAAGTTTGCTTTATCAGATTTGCTTTTATTTATCTGAATTTTCCACTATCATTTTAAGTATGTGTGAACAATTTTCTTTATTACGAAGAGAAGATAAGATAGATTCATGGTCATTACAAGGGGGCTTATTAATGAAAATGAAGGCAAAAACATATTTAAGTATAGAAGAGATTATTTCATTACCGACCTTATCAAGTACAAACATAAGTGATGATGGCAAAAACGTAGCATTTGTAAAGAAGTCAGCTGATTGGAAAGATAATACATATAGAAATCATGTATGGATATATGAAAAGGATAAAGAGCAGAGTTACCCACTAACAACTGGAGGTATAGATAGTACGCATCCATTATGGTCTCCAGATTCTAAGACTATTGCATACCTTAGTCCGGGCGGTAAAGGAGCTAATACAAATCAGATCTTTGTTAAATCAATAGATGGTTGTAGTGAGGTTCAAATGACTGATGAGGAAGAAGGAATTAGTACATTCAAATGGGATCCTACTGGCAAAGGTTTTTATTATGTTGCACAGTCGAAAGAATGTGCGGAAATAAAGAAACGTAAGGAACATCGGAATAATTGTTTATACTACATTGAGATAGAAAAAGTGATACAAAATGATAAAGAGGAACGCGAGATTAACGGTGTTTATCAACTAACGGACGGTAAGGGTTTTTATATACATAACTTTGATATTTCAAATGATGGGAAAAAGGTTGTATGTATGGCTACACCAAGCCTAAACGATCATATGAATGGTGATCTATACATATTAGATGTTGAAGCTAGGGAACTGCAAAAGATGAGTATAGATAAGTTGTTAGGCGGGAGTGTTTGCTTTTCTCCTGAGGGCAGCAAAATATGTTATTCAGCAAGCATAAAGGAGAAAGATTATTATAAGAAACATATAGAAGATAGAACATTAGAGATATATGATCTGAATACTGGAGAACGAATTGTACCTTTAACAGATTTTGATAGTACGGTTATGCCATTACAGTGGACGGCTAAAGGGATTTTAATGAGATGGCAGGATAAAACGAATTACCGTATTGGATTGTTGTCTGAAGATGGCACTGTGGAAATGTTAAGTGAAACAGTAGATGGGTTTATAATGGATGCCTCTATAACAAGGGATGGAAATCATATAACTTATAATAAGGCTATAACAAATGAAACCTTTGAAATTTATTTGGATGATAAAAAAATAACGAATGAAAATAGCTTTTTCGAAGGCAGGCTTAAAAGTAACAGAGAAATCATCTCATGGAGAAGTAGTGATGGTCTTGAAATAGAAGGTGTTTTATCAAACCCAGTAGAGTTTGAGGCAAATAAAAAATATCCCTTATTAGTAGTAATGCATGGTGGTCAGAATTGGGCTTCCTTTCCGATATTTTCAGACTGCTTCAATGAGAAATATCCGATTGAACAGTTTGTTGAAAAAGGCTTTATCGTTTTAGAGCCAAACTATAGAGGAAGTTCTGGTTATGGTAATGAATTTTTAAAAGCAAACTATAGAAAACAAGGATTTGCTGATTATGATGATGTTATATCTGGAGTGGATGAACTAGTTGAAAAAGGGATTGTAGATAAAGATAGAGTAGGAGTTATGGGATGGAGTAACGGAGGATATATATCAGCTTTCTGTTCTACATATAGCAGTAGATTTAAAGCTATTTCAGTTGGGGGCGGGATCACGAACTGGAGTACCCATTATGTAAATACAGATATCCCTTACTTTATTAGCATGTATTTAGGAAATACTCCATGGAATGATCCAGAGATATATAAGAAAACATCACCAATGACATATATTAAATCAGCCTGTACGCCTACGTTAATTCAACATGGGGAAAAGGATGTAAGAATTCCAACTACAAATGCATATGAGCTATATGAAGGATTAAGAGATATGGAAGTTGATACAGAATTAATTATATTTAAAGGAATGGCATATAGTTCGAATCAGCCAGGAATGAGAGTAGCTATTATGAAGCAGAACTTGATGTGGTTTTCACACTATATTCTTGGAGAAAGCATGAGAGATTTTAGTACTATATAATGGATATACGCATAGGGGTTTTTCAGTGTACAATTGGGTCAAATTGTTGTAAACTGCATGCAAACCATTATGATTATAAGGAAACGTAATTCGGAGGACTAATATGACAGCGAATAAGAATGAGTTATCTGTAGAGCAACGTGAAGAACTATTAAAAGTATTACAAGCTCGTTTTGAGAGAAATATGAACCGCCATGAAGGTCTTGAATGGGCTAAGGTTGAAGCAAAGCTAGCTGCTAATAATGAAAAATTATGGTCAATTCATGAAATGGAAGTAACTGGCGGCGAGCCGGATGTTGTTGGTTATGATGAAGAGAAGGATGAGTATACTTTCTATGATTGTTCAAAGGAGAGTCCTAAAGGCCGCAGAAGTCTTTGCTATGATCTTGCAGCATTAGAGGCAAGAAAAAAACATAAACCAGAAAATAACGTTATTGATGTAGCAACTGCCATGGGCATTGAATTATTAACGGAAGAACAATATCGAGAGTTGCAACAACTTGGGGAGTTCGATATGAAATCATCAAGCTGGGTACAAACGCCTTCAGATATTCGAGAACTCGGTGGTGCTCTATTTTGCGATTATCGCTTTGGACACGTTTTTGTGTACCACAATGGAGCAGATTCATATTATGCTGCTAGAGGATTTCGCGGTTCGTTAAGAGTTTAAATTTGGAGTAAACAAAAAAGAGCCTAATATGTAGGCTCTTTTTCTTATTTATAGTTTAAAAGTAAACCGCTACTACGCAGTTTTACTTAATTTATATGTTCCGTGGTTGTTTTTACGGAAAAGTTTTGGGAAAACATAACCATCTAATCCAATACGTCCAGCGTTCTGTCCTGCAACTAAAATGAACATAGTCAAAATAAGCAGGTTTGGGTTTACACTAACAGTTCCGCTTAATAAAAATGAAAGATTCATTATGATTCCGAAAAATGCAGCTGTTTTTGTTAATCCGCCTAAAATCAAACCTAGACCTACTAAAATTTCTCCCCATTGAACTAAAAAGCTAAATAGGTCTGCGTTTGGAAGAACAAAATGTTGAAGGAAATCTGCCCACCAACTTTGTACTGCAGGGTGGTCACCTGACGCCTGAGCGATAGCGCCCTTTAGAAAACCACTTGCGTCAAAGGATTGTCCGAAGACTTTGCCTATCCCAGCAGCGAGCCATGTATATCCTATGTAAAGTCGTAAAAATAATAATATGAAAGCAGCACGTTTATCAGTTCTTAAAAATTTGATAACCATTGAAATCCCTCCAATATTGTATTTACAAGTTTATTATATATCCATTGTGAAAAAATTCACAATGGATAAAGTGTGAACAAAAATGGTGTTTTTATACAAATAAAAAAGGCATATAACAATCCTATGTTATATGCCTTTTCTATTATATATTTAGTAATCTATTTCGGTAATGCAAATTTAACTTTTTTACCTTGTGAAATATCTTTTGCTTCTTTATTTCTCATAGGTCCTAACTCAATTTCAAAGCTTTTGTCTTTCCAAATCTTTTCATACTGCTCTTGATCTAATATATAGACTTGTAGTAACTCTCCAGATGTTCCAGTTTTAACAGCAGCATTATAGTCGTAATTTAATAGCATACCTTCATTAATTGTATATTGTGTACCATCATTCACTCTCAATGTAGAGCTTATAGGAGATAATGAAACGTCTTGAGCATCTTTGTTATCAAGCTTGAATTTCACTGTTAATAGAACAATACCATTTTTGAAATTCGCAAAGCGTGGAGCTTCGACGGAATTTGGTGTGAATTGAGTAAATTGGTATCCGTCTAATGTAACGTTAACAGCGCCTAATTCTTGGCTGTTATTAATACTTGATTTCTCTTTTAACATTTTTTTATCGCCCATGTTATTAGCTGTAGCTTTATCTTGGTAGAAAGTTTTATCTGTTGCAACCTTTTCAGCACCTTGTTTGTTTAAACTTAATGAAAAGCTTCCAGGGCTTCCGATTGGAGCATCAAATTTTCCTTTATTTGCTTGTGCAGTTGGGACTGTGACTGAGACTGTTGAGAGACTTGAAATTTTCGCTAAATCATCTTTTCCGAATGGATATGCGATATAACCAGAAATAGTTTCGCCTGCTTTTACTAAGTAATCATTTGTTGGGGCAAGCTTAGTTGGTAACTGATCTTCTTTTGGGATTAAATCTTTATAATTACTATATACTTTCTGTGCACCAGTAAATGACATGTCCAATGCTGGCATATAATAAATATCTTTAGCTGAACTATTTTTTACGCTGTAGTTCGCAAGAATAACTCCGCCCTCTGTTTGACGGTTAAACGGAATGTTAAAGTCCGTATGGAATCCATTCAACTCAACTAATGTATAACTATTCATTGATACTGAAACATCTTCAGCTTTATACACTTGTGGTTCCTTATTTTCAAAAAGAACTTTTGTTTTACCACCGGTTTCTTTTTCCATATAGGAAATCAGCTTAGAGTAATCGCTTGAGGTAGTAGCTGTATTTTCAGGCTTTTTATCTTCAGCTTTTTTACCTTCGGATTTTTTATCCTCCGTTTTACTTTCTTTCGTTGTATCCGTTTTTTCTGTTTTGCTTTCTTTTGTTGCATTTTCTTTTTGTTCTTTATTTGTCGTATCGCTTTGACCACAGCCAGTTATTACAAGAGCTGCTACGATTACTGTAGAAAATAAAGAAAGTAATTTTTTTGACATGTTTCTTCCCCCTATTTGTGTAAAACTAAACTCTCACATTAGCCCCACGTTTTATTATAAGAAAGTAAGCCAGTATTTACCAGTGTTTTTCTGAGTATTTTAATTATTTAGTTATTGTAATATATTAAAATTAGTAGAGTGTCGGCATGGAATATCGACTTTTATTTTTTATCATTTGAAATATTACATCATATTGGTATGATAGAAATAGAGATATATGGAAAGGGGACAAGGACTTAATATGTGGATGAGCTTGTAATGATTAGAAACTAGATACATAAATTTTTCTCTCATAAGTGAGAGTTTATTTAGCTATCTATAAATCATTCAAGGACTGCATATTTGGCTTGTACATCCCTTTTGTAAGGATAATGTGTAGGGAATTTTATATCTCTTATATAAAATATGCGTCCTTTAAAATTGGGGGAGTATATAATGAATCAATTAAAAAATAAAGTAGCAGTTGTGACAGGTGTAAGTCGCCTAGATGGTATAGGCGCAGCGATTTGTAAAGAATTAGCTGGAGCAGGATACGATATATTTTTTACGTATTGGACAGCGTACGATAAAGAGATGCCTTGGGGCGTTGATCAAAGTGAACAAACACAATTAAAAGAAGAGTTACTAAAAAACGGTGTTAAAGTATCGAGTATGGAGTTAGATTTAACTCAGAATGATGCACCGAAAGAGCTTATAAATAAAGTTACTGAACAACTAGGCTACCCTCATATATTAATTAATAATGCAGCGTATTCTACAAATAATGAATTCTCTAATTTGACTGCTGAAGAATTAGATAAGCACTACCTGGTAAATGTTCGTGCGACTACATTGTTAAGTAGTCAATTTGCAAGAGGATTTGATAAGAAATCTGGTGGTAGAATTGTGAATATGACGTCGGGACAATTTCAAGGGCCTATGGTTGGAGAGCTAGCGTATGCAACAACGAAGGGAGCTATTGATGCCCTTACGAGTTCGTTGTCAGCTGAAGTCGCCCACCTAGGTATAACAGTGAATGCAATTAATCCAGGTCCAACTAGTACAGGCTGGATGACTGAAGAGATAAAGCAAGGATTAAAGCCGATGTTTCCTTTTGGTAGAATTGGTGAGCCGAGGGACGCAGCAAGACTCATTACGTTTTTAGTAAGTGAAGAAGCAGAATGGATTACGGGACAAGTTATTCATTCAGAAGGTGGATTTAAAAGATAAAGTGAAACTTTAATCAGTGGGGGGCATCCCCACTGATTATTAGTNNCTTTTACGGGCAGTTGATTCCCCACCTAACTTCTTTGCTTCTGCTGAATTTTGGGGTGGGGTCTTACTGCCTGTTAAAGAGGGATAAAAAGAAGGTATCTCACCTTGGTGAGATACCTTCTTTTTAATCTTTCTTCAATCTTCGTGCAACACCATTCCCTAAAGACTGTAGCCCTTGAACGAGGATAATTAAAATAAAGACGGTTGCATACATTACTTCCGGTTCGTAGCGTAAATGTCCGAATCGATATGCTAAATCACCAAGACCACCAGCACCTACAAGCCCAGCCATTGCTGTTGCGCCAATTAAGCCAATTGTTGCGATTGTTAACCCAAGTACAAGGGAGGGACGAGCTTCTTTCACCATAACGTGCCAAATGATTTTTATAGTAGAAATGCCCATTGCTTGGTAAGCTTCAATAACACCACGATCGACTTCTAATAATGCTGTCTCCATCAATCTTGCGATATAGGGAGCAGTGAAGACGACAAGCGGTACGATGACACCTTGAACACCAATGGACGTTCCCATTAGAAACTTTGTAAAAGGTAAAATAAAGAATAGTAGAATGATGAATGGAAGAGAGCGAATGATATTAATAATTGTATTAAGGATTGGATAAATAATTTTATTTTCGTGTTGCCCACCAGGTCTTGTTAAAACAAGTGTGACGCCAAGTGGTAGTGCAATAAGGATAGAGATGAATAGTGAAATGGATGTCATTTGAAATGTTTGAATAGTTGCTTCCCATATGACTTTACCCCATTCATCCAAAAAGGACTTGTTTTCCATAATCCGTTCTACCTCCTTCTACGATGATTCCTTGTTCTTGTAAAAATGATAAAGCACGGTTGATTTCATTTTGTTCCCCTTGCATATGAATGACAAGTTTCCCGTAAGCTTCATGTTTTAATTGAGTAATATTGCCGGATAAAATATTCGGATATACTTGGAATCGTTTTGTAGCGACAGCTAATGCTGGTTCTCCTGAAGAATTTCCTATAAAAGAAAGAGTTACAATTTCACCAGTAGTTTGAAGTTCTTTTTGTACTTCTTCTGGAATCTTCGCTGCAAATGCACTATTTACAAATTTCTTCGTTGTTGCATGTTGTGGGTTTGTGAATATGTCCTTCACAGTCCCGCTTTCCACTACTGCTCCATGTTCCATAACAGCAACTTGGTCACATATACGCTGGATGACATTCATTTCATGTGTAATTAATAAAATTGTGATCCCGATTTCTTCATTAATCTTTAATAATAGGTCAAGAATAGAATCCGTTGTTTCTGGATCTAAAGCGCTCGTTGCTTCGTCGCTTAATAACACTTCCGGTTCATGTGATAGTGCACGTGCAATGGCAACACGTTGTTTCTGGCCACCAGAAAGTTCACTCGGATAGGCATCTTTTCGGTTGAAAAGATCGACAATACGTAAATACTTTTCTACTCTTTTTTCAATTTCTACTTTTGGAATGCCAGCAAGACGTAACGGTAATGCGATATTTTCATAAACAGTCACTGTTTTAAGTAAATTGAATCCTTGAAAAATCATCCCGATTTTTTGTCGTGCTTTTGCTAGTTCTTTTGTTGATAAAGTTGTTAAGTCTTGGTCGTTTACAATGATATTTCCTGTCGTTGGTTTTTCTAATAAATTGACACATCGAATTAATGTACTTTTACCAGCGCCACTATAGCCAATGATTCCAAATACTTCACCCTTTTTTACTTGAAGGGAAGTAGACTTAAGAGCTTCCACATTCCCTTTTTTTGTTGTAAATACTTTGGATACATTTTTTAATTCAATCATTATCGTCAGCTCCTACCAAGATGGTAAAGCAGAACCATCAAATTTTTTCTCGATAAATTCTTTTACTTCTTTAGATTGATAAGCTTTCTTTAATTTATTTACAACAGCATCATCTTTATTTTCAGTACGAACAACGACCCAGTTCACATATGGTGAATCTTTTCCTTCGCGGAAGATAGAATCTTTCGCAGGGTTCAATTTTGCACCTAATGCAAAGTTTGTATTAATTGCAGCTGCTTTTACTTCACTTAGCTGAGTCGGTAATTGAGATGCTTCTAATTCAACAATCTTTAAATTTTTTGGATTTTTAATTACATCTTTTGCAGTCGCTTTTTCTGTAGCCTTTGGATCAACTTTTAAAACTCCAGCTTTTTCAAATAATTTTAAAGCTCGAAGTTCATTCGTTGGATCATTTGGTACAGCGATCGCATCGCCATCTTTTAAGTCTTTTACATCTTTTATGCCTTTAGAATATATGCCCATAGGGAATGTTACTGTTGAGAATACTTCTGTTAATTTCATATTACGTTCAGATTTAAATGTGTCTAAATATGATTTCGTTTGATAGCTATTTACATCAAGGCTTTTTTCATCTAAAGATACGTTCGGTGCTACATAATCATTAAATACTTTTACATCAATTTCGAGTCCGTCTTTTGCTGCCACTTCTTTTACCTTTTCAAAAATTTGTTCATGTGGCCCCCCAGTTACACCGACAGTAATCTTTTTCTCATCTAACGCCTTCGCCTCTTTATCTGAACCTGCGCTACATGCGCCTAATAATAGTACTGCCCCGCTTACAATGCTTAATAATACTTTCTTCATCTATAATTCCCCCTCCATATACGTTCCAAAATAAAAAGCACCTCTCAAAAATAAGAGAGGTGCCGAATAGACAAAATAGGTTCCCCTCTTATCTTCCAAAACGAAAACTCGTTTTGCAGGAATTAGCACCTTAGCTTATACGTTATAAGCTCGGTTGCCGGGCATCATCGGGCCAGTCCCTCCGCCACTCTTGATAAGAGTATGTGTATGTAGTTTTTTAATATGGTACTAATAGTAAATCTTACAAAAAGAATTGTCAATGTTATTTTCTGAATATATTTTATTTTAAGGTAATCGAAACGTTCCCCTTTTTATGTCCCATTTCCACATACATATGAGCTTCAGCAATTTCTTCTAATCGGTAGGTTCTATCAATAACAGGTTTTAAATGTTCTGTTTCAGTTAGTTTTTTTAGTAGAATCATATCCTCTTTACTTACTTTTGCCATCATTCCATTAACAGATATATATTTTCCATTAGGTGTTAATGTATTTGTACAAAGGGATTTTTTATACTTCCCAACTGCATCAAAGATAATATCGTAGTGCTCGCGCCGCTTAGTAAAATCTTCTTCCGTATAATCAATTACTTTATCAGCTCCTAAAGATTGAACGAGTTCAAAATTTGAATTACTACAAACAGCCGTAACAGTCGCACCGAAATATTTAGCAAGTTGTACAGCAGCTGTTCCTACTGATCCAGAGGCACCATATATGAGAACTTGTTGCCCTTTTTTAATCCGGCCCTTTCTCAGAAAATGTAACGCTGAAGTTCCACCAAAAGGAATAACCGCTGCTTCTTCATACGTCACATTGGTAGGCTTTAATGTTATTAATCCACTTTCATGCACGCATGTGTATTCGGCATAACCACCAAGATTTAGTTCTGTTAATGAAAAAACTTGATCCCCTTTTTTAAATTGAGTTACATCTAATCCAATTTCCTCAATTTCTCCAGATAATTCTACACCAAGTATAGGGTTTCTCGGTTTTCTGAAACCTAATATAATACGCATAGGAATCCAAAATAAGAGGGGACTATTAAAACCGCGTATTCTACAATCTCCAGTTGATACACTTGTTGCGTGAATTTTAATTAATACTTCGTTCTTTTTAGGAGTAGGTTTCTCTATATTTTGAAGTTGAAGAACGTTAGGCGGTCCATACTTTGTGCAAATGATCGCCTTCATAATGACCTCCTGAAATGAATTATTGTTATTTACATCATATTTAAAGTCTTCATTAAACATGTCGCTATATAGCAAATATAGATTGAAAATTATATAGATTTCATAGGAAAAGAGGTGATATTATTTTGGGAAAGGGGGCGACATTATGAAAAAAATTATTTTTGTTTCAAGTTTAGTACTTGCAATCAGTCTAGGGGTAGGGTGTAGTAATGAGAAAACAGCAAAGACGGATGAACCGAAAAAAGAAGCCGTGCAAAAAGAAAAGGAATTAGCAGCGAAGGATGTTTTCAAGAAAACGAACGAAGCTTTTAAAAATGAAGAACATGTAACGATGACATATGATGTAGGGATAAAAGCTGAAGGAACAGAGATTGATATATTAAAGGCTAAGATGCAATTAGAGCCAAAGACAAAGAATTCTCGTTCTGAAATGAATATTTCTGGTACAGATGTTGTAGTGTATACTGTGGATGGTAAAGTTGCTGGTGAGGTGAAAAAACCTAATACAGGAGAAGTTATAACCGTGCCAGAGGAGCAATTAAACGCTGGTGGAATGAAGGCGACTCAAGATATTATAGATAAGTTAGAAGTACCAGAAGTAGTTTTAGATAAAATGAAGATGGAGAAAAGCGGAGATAAATATAAACTGAAATTTACATTAAAAGGGCAAGAAACAGAAAGTATGTTAACTAGCATGGATGAAACGCAGAAGAAAATGTTACAAGCACAAAATGCGAAGATAGAAGAAGTGGATGCAGAATATATCATTACAAAAGATTTTAAATATGAATCAGCAAAGATAGACATGATTATGAGTAGTAATGGCAAGGATAAAGCACACATTATTACGAATGCAAAATATACGTCGTACGAAAAGTTTGATCCAATACAATTGCCAGCAGCAAAGTAACAGTTTTGATGAGGGGGACCTAAAATAAGGTGCCCTCTTTTTTTATACTTTCTTCTTAGGAAAATATGTACAATATGAAGAGGGAAAATTGTAGAAGAGGAGAGTGTCGTTTGAGAAAAAGAAAGATAGCGATGGTCATTGTAGCATATACTGTTTTGTTTGCAACGTCTGTACATACATATAAAAAACAACTTGATCATCCCATGATGAGTGATGTAGGTAAATTGCTTCCGACAAAGATAAAACGTGTTGAAAGTGCTACGGATGAGCACTCGTTAATAAAATTAGTGCAAGATGCAAATGTTTCTGGGGAGAAAATTTCTATTGCTGGTATGCAACATAGCCAAGGCGGACAGACATATTATCCGAACGGTACGATGCTTGATATGAAAGGGTACAATGAAATATTAGAGTTTAATCCGGCGGAGAAGAGGATTAGAGTGCAAAGTGGTGTTACATGGAATGACATTCAAAAGAAAATTAATCCGTACGGTCTTGCGGTTCAAGTGATGCAGTCTCAAAATATTTTTACTGTTGGTGGTTCATTAAGTGTAAATGTACATGGACGTGATATTCGTCATGAAGCATTGATTGATACAGTAGAGTCATTTAGATTGTTAATGGCAGATGGTACAGTGCGTAATGTAAGTAGAGAAGAAAATGCTGATTTGTTTCCGTATGTAATTGGGGGATACGGATTGTTTGGTGTGATTCTAGATGTAACACTAAAGTTAACAAACGATGAATTGTATGAAACGCATACGAAGGTACTAGATTATAAGGAATACTCTTCATATTTTAAGAATAAAGTGCGAAGGGATGAGGATATACGTATGCATTTAGCGCGTATTTCTGTTGCTCCAAACTCATTTTTAAAAGAGATGTATGTGACAGATTATACATTGGCGCAAAATCAAAATATGAGGGAAGAATACAGTGAATTAAAGGAAGAAAATATTATAGCTGCACCGAAATTTTTGCTTGGGTTATCGCGTTATAGCGATTGGGGAAAGAACACGTTTTGGGATATACAAAGAAGTTATTTTGAACGTACAAATGGTAAGTACGAAACGCGAAATAATGTTATGAGGTCAGATAGTGCTTTTATGGAATATGAAAATCCGAATAGGACAGAAGTGTTGCAAGAATACTTTGTGCCCGTAGATTCTTTCACAAAATACATAGATGATTTACGTAACACATTAACTGAAGAAGAGCTGAATTTGCTTAATATTACGATTCGTTACGTGGAAAAAAATGAAAATGCAGTTTTATCTTATGCGAAAGATGATATGTTTGCACTGGTTCTTTTAATTAATCAAGGGCGTTCTGAACATGAGATAAAGAAAACAGAGAATGTTATTCAGAAAATGATTGATGTTACGTTAAAGCATAACGGTAGTTATTATTTACCGTATTATTCTTATCCAACGAAAGAGCAGTTAAAGAGAGCATATCCTCGTATAGAAGAATTTCTTCAGAAGAAAAAAGAAACGGATCCAAAAGAGAGATTTGTGAATTTATTTTATAGGGAGTATACGAAATGACATATAAAAGGTTTGTGGCGTCACAAAGTATTATTATGATGGCGGGAAGTATGGTATTTCCTTTTTACATTCTATTGCTTCGGAATGTTGGAAATAGCTTCTCGCAGTTTGGCTGGGCGTATGGCTTATTTGCCTTAACTTCAGCTCTAGTATATCCGTTAGTTGGAAGAATATCTGATAGAGTTGGTGACAGAAAGTTATTAATTATATACGCCTGGTCTATGGCTGTGTTAATGCTTTGTTTCCCCATTGCAACAGAAGTATGGCATGTATATATTCTTCAAATTTTAATGGGTATTTTAGGAGCTGTGCAACGTAATACAGAGAAGACATCGTTAGCGCGAAAGGTTGTGCAAGAAAATGCTGGTTATGAGATTGGAAAATATCATGTTTGGACATCAATTGGAGGAGCAGTAGCAATTATTGCAACGGGATATTTAGTAGATTTCTTTACGATTGGTACGATTTTTTATATTGCATCTATCTTATATGTAGTAAGCGGAGTTGTATTAAGTAGTAAAAAAATATAACCATTCCCATTTTTACCTGAATACCCTTTATTTGTTATACTAAAAGGGAAGACAAAAGAAAAGGGGACATTGCCTTTGATGAAATTTTTAATTTTAGCTATTCTCACTTTGTTTTTGATTCCATGGACGAGAAGAAGCGGTAGTAAGCTTCGAGCAGTGGATAAGAAAGGAGATGAGAAGGTTGTAAAGGGTAAGAAATCATCCATTTTAGTTATTCCAGTTTTATTTTGGATAGGTATTGCAATCTATGAATATTTTTGGCTAATTGATGATCGAGCAGATTCAATTCTTACTCATTATTCTGTCGCAGTAGCAATTTTAATTGGGCTTGTTTTATTTTCACAAAATCAAATAGGGAAATTAGAAGGTACGTTAAAAGGGCTTCTAATGTTTGTTTTACTCGCAAGTTACGGCTATTTTGGTTATTTGCACGATATAGTAATCTCGCAAACGAAATATGACTCTGTTGTAAAGGTAGAGAAAGATATTTCAGAGCCATTTACTGAAAATGATCAGCCGTTTACAGTGCCGCCAAAGACAGCGGAAAATAAGATGAAAAAAGTATTTGGAGATATTCCGAAAGTAGCTTATTTTGAGCTAGGAGAATTAACGCCACAAATGGTAAATGGCGAGGCTTTATATGTAGCACCAATTGAAGTTTCAGGCTTTTTTAAAGCACGTAAAGCAGAGACCATTCCAGGATACGTAACGATGTCAGGTACGAACCCGGATGCGGAAGCGAAACTGCACCTTGGTTATAAAATGAAATATGTGCCAAGTATGTTCTTTGGGAATAATTTAGAGCGTGTTGTAAGGAAAGCAGAACCAAATCTAATCTTTAAAGGGAAACCTAAATTTGAAGTGGATGATAAAGGGAAACCGTATTATACAATGACGTATGGTGAATTTATTTCAGGAAGATCTGGATTTGAAGTAGAGGGCGTTGTAGTAGTAGACGCACAAACAGGTGAAGTGAAAAGATACGATAAAGGAAAGGCACCTAAGTTTGTTGATGGCGTATTAAATCACGAGACCGCATCTACATTAAATACGTATTTCGGTAAATATATTCACGGATTTTGGAATACAAAATTCTCACAAACTGATATGAAGATCCCGACTGAGTGGGGAACGAAAGAAGGAGTTACACCAATCTTCGGTAAGGATGGAACGTTATATTACTTTACTGATTTCACCTCTCCGAAAGAAGGAGTAGATTCTGCGTTAGGTTACTCGCTTATTGATGCGCGTACAGGTAAGTTATATTACTATAACGGAAAAGAAGTGAAGGGAATTATGGATGGTTCAGCTGCTTCGGAAGTAGTGGATAATTCCTTTAAGAGAGAGAAATGGCATGGAACGATGCCGGTTATTTATAACGTGTACGGTAAACCTTCTTGGATTGTACCTGTTATTGATGACGGAGGATTAGTACGTGCTCATACAGTTATCTATGCTTCTAATGCAAAAATATTTGCAACAGGTTCGACGCAAAAAGAAGCGCTTGAGAATTATAAAAATGCGCTGAGCGGAAGTGGAGATTCATTTAGACCAACTTCAAATGGTAAAGAGGCACAAAAAGAAGGCGTTGTACAACGTGTATATAAAGAAAAATCAGGTGAAAATACAATTGTGTACGTACTGTTAGAAAATGAACAAAAAGTATTTATGATACCTGTGAAAAAATTCCCATATGCTATGTTTACAGAAGTGGGAGATCCAATTCAAATCACATATTTAGATACAGGAGAGGCGATGTCTTCCGTATCTAAATTTGCAAATAGCAATTTGAAAAAGTAAAGCGATAGAAATTTTATCGCTTTTTTTTTTACAGTATAAAACAGGAAAATGCGCTATACTTGACGTATGTTTATGTTGTAACTATAATTGTTACGATTTAGTGTGTATAGGAAAGGGTGAACAGAAAAAGTGAATGGAGTTAATCAAGAAATATATAAACCTGTAAAGACAAATAGGTTATGGATGATTCTTGTACTAGGGACACTTACGGCGATTGGGCCATTATCTATTGATATGTATTTGCCTTCTTTACCGAAATTAACGGATGATTTACAGACAGGTGCATCCCTTGCACAGCTTACCTTAACAGCTTGCTTACTTGGACTTTCAGTAGGGCAATTATTTGTCGGTTCAATTAGTGATATTTACGGAAGGCGCAAACCTCTTATTATTGCTCTTATTATTTATGTTGCTTCTTCTTTACTTTGTGCTATTGCGCCATCTATTTGGACTTTAGTGTTATTACGCTTCTTACAAGGAGCTTCAGGATCGGCTGGGATTGTTATATCACGTGCAATGGTACGTGACATGTATTCAGGTTCTGAAATGACGAAGTTTTTCTCGCTGCTCATGTTAGTAAACGGAGCGGCGCCTATTTTGGCACCGATTATTGGAGGACAATTGCTACAGTTTACAACATGGCGCGGTGTCTTCATCGTTCTTGGAGGAATTAGTGTATTCATGTTAATATCAGCTACTTTCGTATTACGTGAAACATTACCTCCTGAAGAGAGAGAAACAGGTGGGCTGTCAGGGACGTTGGCGACGTACGGAAAACTATTAAAGGATCGTCTGTTTATGGGATATGCATTGTCTCAAGGGCTAGTAACGGCGGCAATGTTTGCATACATTTCGGGCTCACCATTTGTGCTGCAGAACATATACGGAGCATCACCACAGCAATTTAGTTTGTTTTTTGCAATCAACGGTATCGGTATTATTATTGCTAGTCAGGTAACAGGTCGTTTAGCGGGGAAAGTGAATGAGAAGACATTATTTGTTGCTGGTATTATTATTGCAGCTGTTGGTGGTTTATCTTTATTACTGACAATCGTACTAGGAATAGGTTTAATTGGTGTTTTATGTTCGTTATTCCTTGTCGTATCAAGTGTCGGGGTTGTATCAACAACTGGATTCTCGTTAGCGATGAGAAATCAGAAACAAGCTGCAGGAACAGCATCGGCTCTATTAGGTTTATTACAATTTATTTCAGGAGCACTTGTTGCACCGTTAGTAGGTATTGGCGGAAGCAACACCGCATTACCGATGGGGATTGTAATAGCTCTTTGTGAAATTGGTGCGGTGTTATGTTATTTGTTTATGGCCAGAATAAGTGAGAAGCAGTTTGAACTGCAACAAAGACAAAATTTAGAGGCTTAACAAAAAAGAACTGATTCAAAGGAAATATTTGAATCAGTTCTTTTTTTCATTTCTTTGAAATACCTCATACATATTATTCATGATCGTATCATATAAAACAGCAAGGTTATCCCACACCCAGCGATTACTATCGACTTCTTTTTCCCCGCAGTCGATAATATCGGTATGGTCGGTAATTTTATACGCTTTTTTAACGATAATAGGAGCAATTTTCGGTATACGTGGGATTTCTTTTAAGATATCTGCGAAGTTTCCAATGTAGACATGACCAATGATTTCGATTGTTAATGATTTATCTGATATATTTAGCACGGTATGAAATTGATTTGTATGTTGTTGTTTTAAATATTGGGCTAACTTAAATGGAGCGTGTTTCTTTTTTAATACGCGGCGAAGGCTCTCTGTATTTTCGATATGAAGTGATTTTTCGCGAATAAGGACACGAATATCTTCTCCCATAAAAGGCATTGTGTTGTACATAGATGATTCTCCTTAAAAACTTACATATGTTTGCGTTATGCATATGTAAGTCTAGCATGGTTTGTTCTTTATATGTGCTTACAGTTTTGTAAGGTGATGTAGTAAAGCAATGCAAAAGTTATTTGTATAAAGTGACGATACTGTGACAAACATGTTGGTATATATGTTACGATGTCGTCTTAAGTGTAAAAAGTAGGATGTTCTCGGTATAATAACAAGTGGAGATAAAAGAAACTATAATGAGTAGTAGTTGTAGATAAAAGGAGAAGAAGAGATGAAGAAGGTTTTGGGTATTGCTGTAATGGGAAGTATGCTCCTTCTAGCAGGGTGTAATGGAAATAAAGATACGAAAGAACCGAAAGAAAAGGTAGAGCAATCTACAGAACAAACCGAAGAGATGAAAGAATACCGTGCAGTACATGAAAAATACGATATGAAAATGAATAAGGAAATTAATAACGCGTTACAGCTATTTGAAGTGGCAAAGGAAAAAGGCGGTAAGGAAATAACGAAGGCTACATATAAAGAAGATGTGCAAAAGGTAACAACGAGCATGTTAGAAGATATTGATCATATACGAAAAGAAATTCGTGTTCCGAAGTCGAAAGAGCAAGAACATGAGGTATATGTTGGTTTCTTGAATGAATCGGAACAAGCGATGAAAAAATTACAGAAATTAGCTAAAGAAGAAGATTCATCGTTGATTCGTGATATAGAAATTAACTTTGCAACAGCATCGACATACTATAAACGTTTTCAAGCAGAAACGAAAAAATAACCTTGCCTGTGCAAGGTTATTTTTTCCAGGTGGCGGAGAAATTTTTCTCTACAGCCTGATAAAGAAGTAGGCAACCGCCTACTTCTTTATTTTATTTCTCTTTTATATTCTTTTTTCGTTCCATCAGAGAAGACAACTTCTAAATCAAACTTCTGGTAGTCTTTATCAAGTTTGAACACATTTACTACTTGATCGATTACTTCTTGGTCAGGCGTATCTTTATCAAATTTTAATTCTTGTAGAAGTGGGCTTAATTTTGTAATAGCCTCGTCTCCTGTTAATTTTACATCTGCTTTATGATCTTCGAGTTTTGCTTCCATTTTCTTATCAGCTGCTACATTTTTATAATCAGCCTCGTAGTCTTTCTTTGTATCTTGGTAGTCTGCCTTTAAATCAAATTCATTAAAGTTTAGTTTTAAATCAGCAGGAGCTTCATTCTTTGCCTCTTCTGTAGTCTTCTTATTAGAAGTCGTGTCTTCTTTTGCAGGAGCTTTACATCCTGTTAATACAGGTACTAGCATAAGCGCTAATAAAGCTGATAATAAAATTCTCATTATAATTTCCTCCTTATGTAAATTTATTCTATACAAGTTTTTCCCAAAATCATGTAATTATGTATGTGTTGCAAATAAATTATTAACTTGTAGCCACAAAGTTTAATACGCAATTTAAATCAAAACTGATTGGTATGTATATGGTAAATTAAGGTTGTGAGGAGGTACTAAAATGCATGAAGAATATAAAGAGATGATAAAAAAAAGCAATTGAATATATAGAGAATCACTTACATGAGGAGCTTACAACAGAAAGCGTGGCATCTCACAGTGCGGTATCGATGTATCATTTTCATCGTATTTTTCAAAGGTATATTGGGATGAGTGTAACGGATTATATTCGAAAGAGAAGATTAACTCATGCTCCGCAAGCTTTAGTGTCAACGGAGAGGGCTGTCATTGATATTGCAATGCAATACGGATTTTCCTCACAAGAGGCATTTACGAGAGCTTTTAAAAGAATGTTTCAATTGCCACCGAAAAAATATCGAAAGTACTTCCAGTCATTTTATATAGAAAGAGAGGGTGTTTCAATGCAAAAAGGTATACCGAAGGGATGGATCTTAAGCGGAAGTCATCCAGCTGAATATGAGATGGGTTTAGACTATGAAGTCGCCCATCAAGGAAAAGTATCTGCATAAGCTATCTTTGGTCAGGGCATATACTTTCTTTGACGTGGAGAACATATTTGATGTTTGGGTTTATATTTATAATGCGTTTTGGTTCCGTACAAAAAGATGGAGAAGAGGATTATTGACAATAATTAGAAAAGGTATATAATCTAAATGTAAGTGATCACTTTCATTAGAGAGAGAGGTTTTTATGGCGCGCTCAAATACAGCAGAAAAAATCATCCAAGCAGCAATTGAATTAGTGAAAGAAAAGGGATATACGGCGGCAACAACGAAGGAAATTGCAATGCGTGCTGGTGTTAATGAAGTAACGATATTCCGCAATTTTAAAAGTAAGAAGGGTGTTATTGAAGCGGCGGTTGCTGAATTTTCATATGTACCGCATTTAAAACATTTTTTACAAACAGAAATTGTATGGGAATTAGAAACGGATTTAAAGAACTTAGCAAGGCATTATCATAAATTTTTAGATGGGGTAAAAGATATTATTGCTATTGGTATACGTGAGGCTGGAGAATTTCCTGAATTAGACGGAGAAATTGCTAAAATACCACAAGGGCTAAAGGAAGAATTAAGTATCTATTTTGCAAAAATGCAGGAAAAAGGAAACATTATTGATACGAATATTGAAGCACAAGTAATGAACTTTATCTGGATCAATTTTGGATATTTCTTATCTAAATTACGTTTTGCCGATCGCCTGACAGAAGTTGATGATGAGAAATTTATTGAAAACAATATTGTTTTATATGCTAGGGCATTAAGACCCTAGTATTTATTTAAAATAAAATGCAAGTATGTACTTGCTTGCTGTATAGGAGAGTGAGAAGATGGAAGCATTAAAACAATTTTTAAAAAGACCTGGTACGTATATAGGAATGGTGGTGGCGTTATCGTTTCAACTTATTTTCTTTTGTGTTTGGTTAACGGCATATGATGGAGTGAATGAAAGAACTGATCAAATGCGTATCGCTATTGTGAATGAAGATGTCAATATAGGTAGTAAAATAGCGGAAGGCTTACAGAGAAATTTACCATTTCAAGTGAAAGCAGAACGGTCTGTGGAAAAAGCAAACAAAGAAATGAATGACCATGTGTACGATATGATTATTGAAATTCCTGCTTCTTTTTCAAATGATATAAATGAAATAGGAAAATCAAATTTAAACTTCCACATTAATCAAGCAAATGCCATGATGACAAAGCAAATGATGGAAGGAGCTGCAAAACAAATTCGAGATAATGTAAATAAAGAGATAACAAGTTATAAGAAACAAGCGGTTGTCGGAAAGCTACAAGCTGTAGGACCTGAGAATGTAGAAGTGATAAAAGGGTTAACCGAAGATTCAATTGGTTTTACAGTTCATAAAGTAAACGATGCAAAAGGATTTTCAGTTAATATGGTACCGCTAATGATCGTATTAGCTTCATTTGTAGGAGCAATGATCATGAGTATGGAATTATCAAAAGTTGCAAATGAAGTAAGGAGCGGTTGGAGTAATTTCGTATCAAGGCAAATCATTAACGGTACAGTATCAATTTTACTTGCATGTATTACAATTGGTTTGATGAAAGGTTTCCAAATTGAGATGCACGAAACAGTATGGAGTGTATGGATATTTCAAGCGATAGTCTTCTTCGCCTTTCTTTCATTAACACAAATGTTTCTAACTGTGTTTGGAAACGCAGGGATGATTTTTAATATCATCTCACTATCGCTACAACTTGTAAGTTCGGGTGTCATTGTACCACATGAGATGCTCTCTAAAACATATCAAACAATCGGCGAATTATTTCCCGCAACCTATGCAGCAAATGGCTATTATACAATAATATTTGGAGGAGTTAGTTTGAAGGAAAATATTATTTCATTATTAGTCATTATATTAGTTACACAATTGGTAGCAGTCATTACTGTATCTATAAAAGGAATAGTAAAGAGAAGAAGTCATCTAGTTAAAGAAGTATAAAATAAAAAAGGTATCCTTGATTGGATACCTTTTTATTAGCAATTATTATTTTGTAACTTCTGTCCACTTGTAGTTAAATTCACCACCGAAGTCAGTTGTTACAAGTCCTTTAATGAAAGAGCGTTGTAAGTAAGAACGACCTTGTTGGTATAAAGGAGCGACAGCACCGTCTTGTAATAAGATTTTTTCAGCTTGCTTCATTGCTTCAAAGCGTACCTTTTCATCTCCAGCTAAATCTGTTTTCACTTTATGGATTAGCTCATCATACTCTTTGTTAGAGTATTTATCGAAGTTATAAGCACTATCTGTTGTAAATAAATCTAAGAATGTAATTGGGTCAGCGAAGTCAGGGCCCCAGCCATCAATTCCGATTTCATAGTCACCACTTAATAGTAGTTTTAATTGTTGTTTACGTGGTTGCGGTTTTAAATTCACTGTTAATCCATCTAGATTCTTTTCTAGTTCACCTTTTAAATATTCACCAGTCTTTTTAGCTAAAGCATTATCACTTGTTAATAGTTCGATTGTTACTTTGTCAGTACCAAGTTCTTGTTTCGCTTTTTTTCAGTTTTCTTTTGCTGTTTTCACATCATCTTTGACTAGGTTTCCGTTTTCTTTACGGAAGTCGTTACCTTCTGGACTCTTTGCGAATTTCGCAGGAATCATTCCTTCAGCTGGAACAGCACCGTTATTTAAAATTGTTTCTACGTATGCTTTTTTATTCATTGCTCCGTTAATAGCGAGGCGTGCATGCTGGTTTTTTAATGTTTCATTTTTTTGATTGAGTCGTAAAAATTGAATGCCAACTTCAGCGCGGTCTTTGAAGTTTGGATCGCTCTTATATTTATCAACAAACTCCGCATTTAAAGCAACGCGATCAATTTGTCCTGAATCATATAAGTTAACTTCTGTAGACTTATCTTTAACGACATTGAAGTTGATTTCTTCTAATTTTACGGTTTTAGCATCCCAATAGTTAGGGTTCTTCTTCAATTGGAAGCCTTGCTCGTGCTTCCAGTTATCCAATGTGAAAGCGCCGTTGTAAATTAAATGATTTGTTTCTAAACCATATTTATCGCCTTGAGATTTTAAGTAATCTTCGTTAATTGGTAAGAACGTTGAGAACGTCGTTAAACTTAAGAAGTAGGGAACAGGACGGTCTAGTTGTACTTCTAACGTTTTATCATCAAGAGCTTTGACTCCTAAGAAGAAGAGAAAACCTATTATATATATGTGCATGTAGGTAATCAGGTGCTCTATATGTGTATATATGCTAAACTATAATCTATCATTATATGTTTCAGCGTAGAAGACATTATATTTTGATGGTTAAATATTTATTTTATTTTATTATTTAGAATATTAAAACTAGAAAGAACTATATGTCAATAATAAAAATAGATTGTTAATTTCTTAGAATAATATATTAAAAAAGCAGATTTCCTCATGTTGGGGAACCTGCTTTTCATATATTTTGCTAAAAAAACAATTGGTGTGGACTCATAATGAGTGGGGATGAAGAAAGCCTCACTCATTAAAGCTTGAACTTATTTTTCAATTTTTGCCCACTTGAAGTTTAATTGACCTGCAAAGTCTACTTGTACAATTCCTTTCACATAAGAACGTTCTAAATAAGATTCACCCTTTTGGTAAAGAGGGGCAATGACAGAGTCTTTAAATAATATTTTCTCGGATGCTAGTAATGCTTCCCAGCGAGCTTTTTCATCACCGGCTAAAGTTGTTTTCACTTTTGCTATTGTTTCATCGAACTCCTTATTAGAGTAATGATCTAAGTTATAAGGGTTATCTGTTGTAAATAGCTCAAGGAATGTAATTGGATCAGCAAAGTCAGGGCTCCAGCCGTCAATTCCAATTTCATAGTCACCTTTTAATAAAAGTGAAACTTGTTGTTTACGTGGTTGCGGCTTTATCTTCACTGTTAAGCCATCTAAATTCTTTTCTAGTTGTCCTTTTAAGAATTCACCAGTTTTCTTCTCAAGGTCACCGTCACTTGTTAATAGTTCTAACGTTATTTTTTCAAATCCAAGCTCTTGTTTAGCTTTTTTCCATAATTCTTGTGCAGACTTTGTATCAACCTTTGTTAAATCGCCATTTGCAGCACGGAAGTCTGTTCCGTCAGGTCCTTTTGCAAAGTTTTTCGGCACGAGACTAGAGGTTGGTGTAGAGCCATCGTTTAATAACGTATTTACAAAGGATTTTCGATCAATTGTTTGATCGATTGCTTGGCGTGCAGAAACGTTTTGAAGTATTTTGTTTTGTTGATTCATACGTAAAAACTGTACCCCTACGTTTGGACGTTCTTTAAAGTTAGCATCCTTTTTATATTTATCAACGAAGTCAGATGTTAGTTTTATACGGTCTAATTGTTTTGACTCGAATAAATTTACTTCTGTAGACTTTTCTTTTACGATGTTAAAGTTGATTTCTTCTAGTTTGACAGTATCTTTATCCCAATAGGTAGGATTTTTCTTGAATTTAAAGCTTTGTTCGTGCTTCCAATCGCTTAGTGTAAAAGCTCCGTTGTACAAGATTGTATTGTCTTCTAAGGCATACTTATCACCTTGTGCTTTAAAGAATTCCTCGTTAATTGGTAGAAATGTTGGGAACGCTGTTAAGCTAATAAAGTAAGGAACAGGGCGTTCTAATTCTACCTCAAACGTATGGTCATCAATTGCTTTTACACCAAGTTGATCGGCTGGAAGTTCTTTGTTGTTAATTTTTGTTGCATTTTTAATATCAAAGAATAGAAATGCATATTCAGAGGCTGTTGCTGGATCGACAGCTCTTTGCCAAGCGAAGACAAAATCTTTCGCTGTAACGGGAGTGCCATTTGACCATTTTGAATCTCGCAGGTGGAATGTGTATTTCGTTTTATCACCACTTACTTCATGAGATTTTGCAACACCAGGGACAGGTTTGTTACCTTCACCAAGATTATACAAACCTTCAAATACGTTTCTCATTACTTGACCAGAATCAGTATCTGTAGCACGAGCTGTATCCATTGTTCGTATTTCAGTAGGTGAAGATAAGTTTAAAACCTGTTTACTAGGCGCCTCGTCTTTTGCATTTGCTCCACTTGCTTCGTTTTTATAACTACCGCAACCAGTTAATAAAATACTTACTCCTACAACTGATGCAATACCGGGTACAAACTTCTTTTTCATTTGATTTTCCTCCTAAATAATTAAGTTTGGATGATGATGAGGGAAATGAAAAATAAAAAATCCCTCTTTTCATATTGAGAAAGAGGGATTTTTACGTACAAGTTATGCACCCGTATATAAACGAAGTCCCTCATTCTATCTTTCAAGCATAAAGCTTGCAGGAAGTGGCACAGTATTCAAAATGAACCTGTTGCCGAGGTTTCAAAGGGCCAGTCCCTCCACCTCTCTTGATACAATGAGTAAACGAATAAACTTTATTAATTTTTGTGTTTCTTTGATAATTCAAAATCTTACACCTTTGATAATAAAGTGTCAACCGGATGGAATATAGTTTAAATTTTCAGTTTTATTGAATAGAAAAACCACTGCATATGGCAGTGGTTTTTCTATTAGAAGTTAAAGTTATCTGGATCTGGACCAACGCGACGATCTTCATTTAGAGCTTGAATTGCTTTCATGTCATCAGCACTTAATTCAAAATCAAATATATTTGCATTTTCAATAATACGATGTTCTTTAATAGATTTAGGGATTGTTACAACTTCATTTTGTAAATCCCAGCGTAAAATAATTTGTGCAGTTGATTTATTATGTTTTGTTGCAATGTCTTGTAATGTTGGGTTGTCTAGCAGTTGGCCTTGCATTAATGGTGACCAAGCTTCAAGTTGGATGTTATGTTCTTTACAGAAAGCATGCAGCTCTTCTTGTGCTAAACGTGGGTGATATTCCACTTGGTTGACCATTGGCTTAATTTCAGCAATTTCAAATACGTCTTGTAAGTGGTGAATATGGAAATTACTCACACCGATAGCGCGAACATGGCCATCTTTATAAAGCTTTTCTAATGCTTTCCATGATTCGGTATATTTCCCTTTTACAGGCCAATGTACTAAATATAAATCTAAATATTCTAGACCTAATTTCTCTAATGTAGTTTCAAATGCTTGAAGTGTTGTTTCATATCCTTGATCGCTATTCCATACTTTTGATGTAATAAATAATTCTTCACGTGAAACACCTGATTCACGGATTGCTTGGCCAACGCCTTCTTCATTTTGATAAATTGCTGCAGTATCAATGCTGCGGTAGCCATTTTTAATTGCTGCTTTTACAGACTCAATTACTTCTGAACCATCTTCTACTTTAAAAACACCTAAACCAAACCAAGGCATTTTTACACCGTTATGTAATGTTGTATAGTCTTTTAAACTTGTTAAACTCATATTAGTTCCCCCTAGCTTTTTTGTTTGTTGCTTCTACTGCTTTTTGAATTGCCTCTGAAAAATTATATTCATATAAAGCTTTGAGACCTTCAGCTGTGGAACCACCTGGTGTTGTTACTTGTTCGCGGAGATTAGCTGGGTCTTGTGTTTGTTCAAGCATAGAAGCAGAGCCAGAAATCATTTGAATGACAAGGTGTTTGGCAGTGGCTTCATCGACCCCATAACTTTTTGTTGCTTCAATTAGGCTTTCAGCAAAGTAATAAAGGAAAGCTGGTGCACTTCCAGTAACAGCAGTAAGCTGATGAACTTCTTCCTCAGTGCAGAGTTGTGAAGTACCAATGCCTCTTAAAAGCAGTTGCAAGGTTTCCTGATGCATCTCGGTTACTGATTGTCCCGTTGTATATAAGGAGATAGACTTTCCAATTTCAGCAGCTGTATTTGGCATAATCCAAGCAACTGGTGTCCCCCCGGGAAGTCTCTCTTCTAAATAAGATGGACCAATACCAGCAGCTACCGTTACGACAAGTTGATTCGACAGTAGCTGAGATAATTCTGCTAATAATTCTTCATGTGCAGAAGGCGGCATTGCTAAAACAATCGTATCAACAGATGTAACATGCTGCTTCCAATCTGTTGTAGTAGACACATTATATTGCCCTTGTAATTGCTTTAGCTTTTCTACGTTGCTTCGGTTAGAAACGATAATTTCGTCGATGTATTCTTTGCTCGTTTTAAGTAATCCAGAAAATATAGCTTCTGCCATACGACCAGCACCAATAAATAAAATTCGATGTTTAGTTAGCATATCCTCTATTCCTTTCTAGTGGAGATATGTTATAAAAAACGATACCATTTTTAAGAGAATTTTGTAAAAAGAAAAGACTTCCCGTAGGTGGAATGGATAACAAAAATCAGGGAAATCATGGTAAGTGTAAGGGCTATTCCTTATACTGGTGATAGGGAATTTATTATACATCTGGGGAGAGATGATCATGATTAGAAGTCCGCTTTTTTTAGTTGTTTCTAGTATTATTTGCGTATTGGTTGGATTTTATATTCAATCGAGTTATATTGAAATTTTTGCATCGGTTATGGGGATTATTAATGTTTGGTTATTAGCGAGGGAAAAGGTATCTAATTTTTTGTTTGGCATGATTACGGTTGCGGTATTTCTATATATTTTCATTACACAAGGTTTATATGCAATGGCAGTATTAGCAGCCTTTCAATTTATATTTAATGTATATGGTTGGTATCATTGGATTGCACGTAGTGGGGAGGAAGAGGTAAAAGCAACAGTTCGTTTAAATATAAAAGGGTGGACGATTTATATACTCTTCATGTTAGTTGCTTGGATTGGTTGGGGCTATTATCAAATCCGTTATTTAGAATCAACAAGTCCATATTTAGACGCTTTAAATGCTGTACTAGGATTAGTAGCTCAATTTATGTTAAGTCGAAAAATTTTAGAGAACTGGTATTTATGGATTTTGTATAACGTGATTAGTATTGTGATTTATATTTCCACAGGTTTATACGTCATGCTAATATTAGCTGTTATTAATCTCTTTATATGTATAGCTGGTTTACTAGAATGGAAGAGCAATTATAAAAGATAAGGGCATGTAAATAATTATATTTAGAAAATAATCAAAAGAGAAAACCCCTGAAGCACATATGCTTCAGGGGTTTATTAATAGAATATAAGTTTATGCTTTTGTCATACCTAGTAATACAGCACCGCCGATAATTAAAACACTACCTAGTGCAATAAAGATCAATTGACGTTTTGTTTTCTTTTCACCTAAGAAGACAATCGCACCGAATGTTGAGATAACGATTCCAGTTTGAGATAATGGGAAGCTTGTTGCTACTCCGACACGTGGTAATGAAAGAAGTAAGAATAAGTTTCCAGTTCCCCATAGTAAACCAGATAGAGCATTACGGATTGCATATTTGTTAAATGGTTTATGTTTAGATGTCAGTACAACCGCACCGACAAACATACCAACTGCTTGTGGTAAAATAGCAGACCAACCATCGATATTATACCAACGAATAATAATTACATATACAAGGTAGCCGAAAGTAGAAACAATTAAAGTAAGAAGTCCTTTTTTCAATTGTCCTGGTGGCTGAGCATTTTCTTTATCATCTAATGATGTGAATACAACACCAACTACGATTAATAGGATTGCAATCGTTCCCAGAATGATTGTTGTAGTAGTAGTCCACTCACGGAAAGCGATAACTCCAAAGATAGAAGTGGCAACAAGTTGCATACCAGTAGAAATCGTTACAGTAGTAGAAACACCTAACTTTTCAACTGTTTTTAATTGGTTTACTTGACCTAAAGCCCAGAATAAACCTGAAATAAAACCAACAATCAAGATTGTCATTGTTAGAGCTGGTTGAGTAAATACATACATAATTGTTGCGAAGAATAGAGCACCGATTGTCATACCTACCGTTTGGCTATATGCACCACCGCCCATTTTTACGCTTACTAATAAAATGTTTCCCCATGCAATTGCAGGAAGAAGCGCTAATAAAATGTCCATTACAAGACTCCCTTCGATTTGCTATACCAATATAATTACATATCGTTCTAACGATCGGTAATGCTCCACTGATAGAGTAGAAGATTACCGATCGCTAAAACGGGATGAAGAATTTACGATATAAATGCGTTTTCATTTCTTCATTTTTTCAAACACCTACATATAATAACAGGAAATTGCCTATTTTAGAAAGTAAATTCAAATAGAATGTATATTTAAATAAAAGGTAAAATTCAGTTATTTCCCGATAGCATATTTTATTTCCTGAGAAATAAAGAAGCAGCTTCGAAAAAAGCTGCTTTAAGAGTTAGTTAGTAATTCTTTTGTTAATAAGCTGAATACATAGTAGAAATAGGAGTGACATACTAATAGTGATAACGACAAGTGTCCAGGCGAGCTGCATATTACTTGCATCAATCGCCATGTAAATTGCAGTTGGGATAGTCTGTGTTTTACCAGGAATGTTCCCAGCAAACATGAGTGTAGCACCGAATTCACCGAGCGCGCGAACAAAACTCAAAATCATTCCGCTTAGTAAAGCAGGAAATGCAAGTGGAAGTGTGACGTGTAGAAAAACTTGATATTCACTTGCGCCAAGGTCACGAGCGCTTTCTTCAATTTGTACATTCGCGATAGAAAACCCTGTTTTTGCTGATTGGTACATGAGCGGAAATGCAACAACTGTAGAAGCGATGATCGCAGCAGTAGATGTGAACATAATAGACTGCTGAAATATTGATTCTATCCACGTTCCAATGGGACTATTATTTCCAAAAATGATAATGAGAAAAAAGCCGATTACAGTTGGCGGAAGTACCATTGGTAATAAGAAAATCGTTTCTAGTATTACTTTATATCTCCATGAGGAGCGTGCCAGCGCTCGTCCGATTATCGTTCCTAAAATGGTAACGATAATGGTGGCACATGCGGCTACTCGTAAAGATAGAAAGATTGGTGATAAAATAGTATCAAAGCTCATGGCAATTATGATAGGACTGTAAATCCATATTTCTTAAAGATAGATTGTGCATCTTTTGACTGCAAATACTCATAAAATGAAGTCGCCTCTTTCTTATGCTTAGATTCTTTTATAACACCTAAAGGATAGTGAATTGGCTCATGAGAAGTAGCAGCTGCTGTCTCACCAATCTTTACTTTGTCTGAAATAAGAGCATCTGTTTTGTATACAATACCAGCATCTACATTACCTGTTTCTACATATGTTAACACTTGCCGAACATCTTTTGTAAATACGATTTTATTTTGAATGTCATTCCATAGATTTTCATTTGTAAGAGAAGCCTTTGCATATTTTCCTGCAGGTACTGATTCAGGTGTACCAAGTGCGATTTTCTTAATTTTTTCATCTTTTAAATCTTGAATTTTTGTAAGAGAACTATCTTTTGGGACGACTAAAACGAGTTCATTTCCAAGAAGATTCTTCCCTTCCTTTTCATTAATGAATCCTTTTTTTACAAGAGTTTGGAATTTATCTTCGGCTGCTGAGAAGAATAAATCAGCAGGTGCGCCCTGTTCGATTTGTTGTTGAAGTGCACCAGAAGCACCGAAATTAAAAGAAAGTTTAATATTAGGTTCTTGTTCTTTATATTTTGTTTCAATTTCTTTTAATGCATCTTGTAAGCTTGCAGCTGCAGATATAGTAAGTTCAACTGTGTTTCCTTCTTTAGCAGTTGATTTCTCTTTCTTATCTCCGTTTGTACATGCAACGCTAAATATAAGAAGAAAAGAAAGTATAAGCGCCCCTATGGATCGTAATATAAACTTGTTCATAAGAAAATCCCCTTTCGTTTTGACATATTTAATTATAACTAATTATAACTAAATATAACTAGTTATAATTGAATATAATTTGAACGATGTAGTTGCTCTTAAAATATAGGAGAAATATTCTTTTCTTTGTTACAATGAAGGAAGAAAGTGAGGAATCGTCTATGGATCATCATTCCTACACAACGGAAGAAGTAGCGAAGCGATTAAAAGTATCAAAATTAACAGTATACGATTTAATTAAAAAAGGAGAACTGCCTTCCTATAGAATTGGTAGACAGATGCGCATCGATGCAATGGATTTAGAACAATATATAAAACAAATGAAAACAGGGAAAATACAAGGTACTTCTGTAAAGAGCGAAGATAGTAGAGGCTTGGATACATGTATTATTAGTGGACAAGAACTAACGTTAGATATGTTGGCAAAACGTATAGAAAATCGCCTGCCAAATTCAAATATATTAAGAGCATATCAAGGTAGTTTAACGAGCTTAGTAAAAATGTATCAAGGAGAAGGAAGTATCGTTAGCTTGCATTTGTTTGATGGCGAAACGGGTACATATAATGTTCCTTACGTAAAACGTATTTTAGTTGGACAACCATGTACGATGATTAATTTATTAGCAAGGAACGTTGGGTTTTATGTGCAAAAGGGAAATCCAAAAAATATAAAAACATGGGCTGATTTATCTCAGTCATCTATACGATTTGTAAATCGAGAAAAAGGCTCTGGTATTAGGGCATTAGTCGATGAACAATTGCGCATTCAAAAGTTAAATAAAGAACGTATAAGTGGATATGAATGGGAAGAATCAAACCATCTTGGTGTTGCCACGCAGGTCGCAAATGGAAAAGCTGATGTGGGGGTAGGATCAGAAAAGTTTTCGCAAATTGTAAATGTAGACTTTATTCCAATCATGAAAGAACAGTATGATTTAGTGATTTTGAAGAATAAAGAAAATGAAGAGTTGATTGAAGCCGTGAAAGACATTCTGCAATCGGAAGAATTTCATAATGAATTAACAGCAATTGGCGGATACGATATGACGAAAACAGGTCAAATTATATATGAAATAAAGTGAAACTTTAATCAGTGGGGGTTTTTTTCATCCCCCATTGATTATTAGTTGAACCAATCGGACNNCCCATTAAAGCGGGATAAACTAAAAAGCTGCTTGTCTATAAGACGAGCAGCTTTTTCTATATATAAAGGGGTTTGGGGAAACAAAGTGTTAAACAAGACCTTGAGCAAGTGTGTAAATGAAAGCTGTAAGAAGAGTCGCTCCACTTGCAAGTCCGAAGAAATCTGATTTGTTAAATGTAATGTTGTTCATTATAATCTCTCCTTATTTGTTTAATGTAGTTGCAACAGCCTTTGCATCGACAAGTGCGGATAGCACCATGCCCATTGTATTTAAAAATTTGTTTGATTTCATTTTGTTCATCATGCGTATCCGCTCCTTTTCGAATTGTTGTTGCCCTGCTTTATATCTTAATTATAGGAAATATGATCGCCTGCAACTATCGAATTAGCTTACGAAAGACTTACACTTTTGTAAGAAAAAAAGACATCCGTGTAAGAATGTCTTTTAAAGCATGTTGATGTGATGATGCTCTTCGATTGTTTTTAAAAAGCTACGCATTGAATTCGTCATATAGCTATCTTTACGGCGTATGAAAACTGTTGAAATACTGCCGTATTTTTCAGGGATTGCATGACAATGTACTTTCCCGGCTTTAGAAAGATGGTGGACAGCAGACTGTGGTACGAGTGTAATTCCAAGGCCAAGTGCCACACTATTTAATATTGTCTCTAATATATTAAACTCCATAATTCTTTTTGGCAGCAAACCCTCGTCTTTCAGCCATCGTTCTAGTTTAGAACGGTATCCACATCCTTGGTTAAAAACGAGTAGAGGCGTTGTTGTAAATTCTTCTATATGAAAAGCTTTATTTTGTGTTACAAGCATTAACTTTTCTATACTAACATCGTATTGTTCAATTAGTGGATGTTTAATAGGTCCTGATATAAAAGCACCATCTAATTGGTGATCCAGTACTTCTCTAATTAATTCTTCTGTTAGGCCTGCTTGTAATGATAAATCGACATTCGGATAGCTTTTATAGTAAGAAGATAAAATGGTAGGTAATGTACTTACTGTTTCGACAGTACCGATTTTTAATATGCCAGAGGGTGTTTCACTATCTAAAAAAACTTGCTTTAGCTCATCGACATCTTGCAAAATTTTATTAACATAAACAAGCATTTTTCTTCCTTCAGCTGTTAGAGTCATGCCTCGTTTATGACGATAAAAGAGGGGCGTTTTTAGCTCATTTTCTAGTTGTTTAATGCGTGCTGTTACATTTGATTGTACGTAATTTAATTCCTTTGCTGCGCCGCTTACACTGCCTTGATCGGCAACGCTTTGGAAGATTTGTAAGTCTCTTAATTCCATTTTATGCTCCTCCTCGATGTTAACTATCATTATAAATGATAGTTAACATCATTTTGAATCATTTTACGTGATATATTTTTTCTTTTACAATTCTCTTTGTGTAAATAGAAAGAAGTGGGGGATTGTGGTGAGAAGAGGTCAAATAATAATAGGTGCTTTCGCATGTTTAATAGCAAGTATGTCATGGGGAGCAATGTTTCCAGTTGCTGATCATGCGTTAGAATACATAGATCCATTTTACTTTTCGCTTATTCGCTATGGAGCGGTGGCGATCGTACTGATTGTATTATTGTTAATGAAAGAAGGAAAACGGGCATTTCGTTTAGAGGGAAGAGGAAAGTTACTCGTCTTTTTCGGAACGATGGCGTTTACTTTATATAATGTACTTGTATTTTTAGGTCAAATGTTAATGGGAAAATCAGGCGTCATGGTAGCCTCTATTATGGAAGCACTTATGCCGATGATTTCTATTTGTATTTTATGGGGATATAAGCATGTAAAACCGAAAAAATATATGATAACGAGCATGATTATCGCTTTTGTAGGGGCTGTATTTGTTATTACAAAGGGCGACATGAGTTTCTTTTTAACATTGAAAGATAACATGTTTTCACTAGCATGTATATTTGTTGGAGTTGTAGGTTGGGTTATTTATACGATGGGTGGTCAAACGTGTAGCGATTGGTCGACATTACGTTACTCTACATTGACGTGTGTATTCGGTACGACGGTTACAGGAATTATAACGGTACTTATTACGTCGCTTGGATATGTTTCAGTTCCGAGTATGGGAACGATTTCTGTCGTGAAATATGATTTGTTATTTATGATGACATTACCGGGAATTGTAGCATTACTTGCTTGGAATTACGGTGTGAAGATTTTATCATCTATTAATGGGATTTTGTTTATTAACTTTGTGCCCATTACGACTTTAATAATTATGATGATGCGAGGATACCAAATAACGACGTTTGATATTATAGGAACTTTACTTGTTATTGTAGCACTTATTCGCAATAACGTTTGTCAGAGAAAAGAAGAAAATATAAATAAGGAAATGTTACAAGAAGAGCAATTACGTCAAGCTGTTTAATAGGCAATTGGAGGATTTCACATGTTAGAAAGTTTATTGTTTTTCTTCGCCGTTGGAGTTGTTTGTGAGCTTGCAGCAATTAATCGAAATGGTCGTAAGAAGATAAAACAACAAGCTGAAATGATACAGCTTTTAAAAGAGTTAAAAGAAAGAAACATTTAAAAAGACGACCGGGCATAGACGGTCGTCTTCTTCTATATAAAGGGGAAAGGGGACACAAAGTTATACAAGCGTAGCAGCGTAAATAAAAGCAGTAAGAAGAAGAGAGCCGCTAGCTAATCCTAAAAAATCTAATTTGTTAAAAGTGATGTTATTCATGATGCATTCTCCTTACTTGTTTAATGTAGAAGCAACAGCTTTTGCATCGATAAGAGCGGAAAATACCATGCCCATTGTATTTAAAAGATTGTTCGTTTTCATCTTGTTCATCATATTGATCCGCTCCTTTTCGAATAATTGTTGTTTCTTTCTGACTTAATTGTATGAAATATCGCAAGAAGTAACTATCGAATTAGCTTACAAGAAAATTACATTTTTGTAAGAATTGAAATTTAACAATTAATACTTATTTTTATTACCAACTCCTAAAACTTAGTGTTATAATTGTGGTAAGAAAATGACTATACTTCGGATGTTTAGAAAGGAACGAAACAAATGTATAAACCAATTACATTTTTGTTGAAATATATATTTAAAACAGCTGGGAAAGTAGAAGTGCAAGGAAGAGAAAAATTACCAGAAGGCGGTCCGTATGTTGTTGCGTGTACACATACAAGCTTTATGGATGTGTTAATGTTAGCGACAGGGATGTATCCGACCGAAATTCATTACATGGCCAAAAAAGAATTATTTGAAGGGAAATTCAAAAATTGGTTCTTTAAAAATGTAAATGCATTCCCTGTAGATCGTGCAAATCCAGGACCGAGTACACTTAAAATTCCATCACGCTTATTAAAAGAAGGAAAAGTCGTAGGGATTTTCCCAAGTGGAACGAGATCAACAGAAGACGTTTCATTAAAAGCTGGTGCTGTGACAATTGCGATGCGTTCTAACGTTCCATTAATACCGGCAGCTTATATTGGCCCATCAAGTGTAAAAGAATTAATAAAAGGGAAAAAGGCGCAATTGATTTTTGGAGACCCAATTCAAATTGATGCTGAAGAACAAATAGATCGAAAAACAGCTATGAAAATGATGACAGATCAATTGAATGAGAAGTTTGAGGAGCTAAAGGAAGCTTTGCAATCAAATCAAAAGTAAGAAAAGACGACCGGGCATAGACGGTCGTCTTTTCTATTACTATTTATAATAAAGGGGAAAGGGGACACAAAAGTTATACAAGCGTAGCGGCGTAAATAAAAGCAGTAAGAAGAACTGATCCGCTAGCTAGTCCTAAAAAATCTAATTTGTTGAAAGTAATGTTATTCATCAGACATTCTCCTTACTTGTTTAATGTAGAAGCAACAGCTTTTGCATCGATAAGAGCGGAAAATACCATGCCCATTGTATGTAAAAAATTGTTTGATTTCATTTTGTTCATCATATAAATCCGCTCCTTTTCGAATAATTGTTGCCCTGTTTCTGACTTAATTGTATGAAAAAAAGCAGAGAGTAACTATCGAATTAGCTTACAGGAAAATTACACTTTTGTAAGAAAAACGAATGGAGGTGTAATGATGAGAAGGTTTGACATATGTTTATGGAATTTATTAATTTAAAAGTAGAGGTGAGTGTATGGCTAATATTAAAGATATTGCAAAGATGGCGGGAGTTTCAGTTACGACTGTTTCGAGAGTATTGAATGATCATCCGTATGTAAGTGAAGAAAAAAGGAAAGCGGTTATGGAGATAGTTGAGAAGTTGAATTACTCACAAAACGCAAATGCTGTTCATTTATCAAAAGGAAAGACGAATATTGTTGGGGTGATTCTCCCTTACATTAATCACCCGAGCTTCGATGCAATGGTAGGGGGAATGATGGAGGGAGCGTTAACTCATAACTACAGGGTACTGCTTTGCCAAACGAATTATAATAAAAAAGAAGAAATGAAAAGTTTACATATGTTAAAAACGAAACAATTGGATGGTCTTATTATTTGTTCACGTGCGAATGATTGGGAAATGATAGAACCGTATGCTTCTTACGGCACAATCATTGCTTGTGAAGATAATGATATTTCAAATATCTCAAGTGTATATACAAATCATTCGGCAGCTTTCCAGCTAGGAATGAATCACCTTATTGAAAAGGGTTATAAAAAAATTGGTTATTGTACGGGGAGAAAGCTAGGACCGAGTAGTCAAAAGCGTTTTGATGTGTATAAACATCAATTGCAATCTATAGATGAAGAAGTGAATGAAGAATGGATTTTCACAGAATGTTTTACATTAGAAGATGGTGTGAGAGTGGCTCATAAATTAAAGGAGATGCAGCATCTTCCTGAAGCATTAATAGTAGCAGGAGATGAAGTTGCGATTGGGGTTATGACGGAAGTTGGGAAATTGGGTATTCAAGTTCCTGAGGATTTAGCGATTATTGGTTTAGATAACCAACCTATTTCGCAAGTGTTGCAACTTACAACCATTGATCAAAATTTGAAGGGGATAGGGAAAGCAGCTTTTGAAATGTTTTACCGGCAAATAAGTGACGAGAATTCTAAACTAGAAAAGGTGGAAATTCCATATGAACTTGTGGAGCGATCTACAGTGTAATTTTAATCCGTTATGTGCATAAGTGCATAACGGATTATTTTTTTGAAATACCTTTGACAGGAAACGCGTTTCATACTTTATAAAGGAGTTAAACCGGTTTGTAACAATCCATGGATTCTTTTCAAGAATAGTATTTGGAGGGATATGCATGAATGAATTTTTATTAAGTATAAAAAAGTATTTAGAGAATGACGAAAATATTTTAGCCTTTGTGGTGGGGATCTTTGAGAAGGATAATTTCACGTTATGTTATCAACATGGAATTTTTGTTGTCACTACTAGACGTCTCCTGTTTTACGGGAAATTTCCTTACTATCCTTCAACATTTAAAGAGTACTCATATTTGCATATAGATAGCATAGATTTCCGTCCGTATTTTGAATTTACTTGTAATCATGAAACGGTTAGAGCTAAGTATATTCAGCAAGGGAATGTGGAGCGATTTGTCCATACAGTGAGAACAAATATGAATAATTAATCACCCCTTCGTTTAAACATAATATCTCAATTTTCAAGAGGTGAAATGCGCAATAAAAACAACTTCTAAACCTCTAGGAGATAGTGATACAATGTCAAATGGGGGAGGGTATGAACTATGGTTAATCAACGTATAAAGGAAATAACACTAATTACAATTGGTTCATTATTATTCGCAATTGGTATTAATTACTTTGCAATTCCAAACCGTCTATCAGAGGGTGGAATTATTGGTTTAACGGTTGTTACGTACTATTTATTTGATTGGTCGCCGGGGATTGTGAACTTTGCTATAAATGCAATTTTACTAGCTGTTGGTTATAAATTTTTTGATAAGAAAACGATGGTTTATACAATTTTAGGGATTGTAGAAACATCCTTGTTTTTATATGTTACAGAACATATTGAGTATCATGTAAATAGTGATACGTTATTAGCGGCACTATTTGCTGGTGTATTTGTCGGTATCGGATTAGGCTGTATGTTCAAAGCTGGAGGTACATCAGGGGGATCGGCAATTTTAGCACGGTTAGCAAATCAATATTTAGGTTGGAGCGTCGGTAAGGGTGTACTTATTATTGATATCGTTGTAATTGCTGGTTCCGTATTTATAATAGGGCAGGAAAAAGCGATGTACACACTTGTTGCGGTATTTATCGGAGCGAAAGTGATTGATTTCATTGTAGAAGGAATGGATACAAAAACGGCTGTTACAATTATTTCAAATCAACCAGAGTTAATACGTGAGGCTATTACGAAAAACATGACACGCGGTGTCACTGTATTAGAGGGGCGCGGCGGATATACTGGTAAAAATAAAGAAGTTTTATATGTTGTTATTAATAAACAAGAGCTTGTTAAGCTAAAGCAAGTTATTAGTCGAGTGGATGAAGATGCTTTCGTTGTTATCCATGATGTACGTGATGTACTTGGTGGAGGTTTTAAAGCGAGTTAAAAGGTGAACGAGTAAATTCGTTCACCTTTTTTTAATTCTTACAAAAGTGTAAGTGTAATGTAATGAGATTCAATAGTAGATGGTATTTCTTCTTTTTAAAATGGATGTATATATATCCTGCAGAGGAGGAATGTTTATTATGAAGAAAAAAATGATCACTACTATAATAGCGATGATAGTCATAGTAATAATGTTACTACCTACGAAACTTGGACCGGTTATCGATAAATATAATCCGCTTTATAAGACGAAAGAATACTATACGGTTGTGAATACAATTGGTCAGCATATTGGTGATGAGTGGTATGAATATGAATTTATTGCATTTGACGAACGTGGAAGAGAACAAAAAATAAAGAAGACTGTTAAGCATATGTTAAAGAGAGATGAAACATTAAAGGTGTATGCAAAAGGACGTTACGGCGAGGCAATTGAAGAAATTGAAGCGATAAATATTCCTATTAATGCAAAGAGTAAACTTTTAGCGATGAGATAGCGAAATATACCCCTACCTATTTTTTGTCGAAAATAAAAATACTAGGTAGGGGTATATTATAGGTTCGTAAAAAAGCCTTAGTCCCTAAGGACTAAGGCTTTTTTTATTATATAAAGGGGAAGGGGGTACATTGTAGTAGCATGAGTGAAAGGGATAAGAAGGGTAGCTACTAGCAATGTAATTTGGTTATGTGAGTATTCTTCTTATTTGGCTTACTTGCTAACTTTATTGTACGAGATGTAAGTAAGAGAAACTATCGAATTACATTACACATAGCTTACAAACATGTAAGTCTTCTGTAATGTAATTCGATGGTTAAAAGATAGCTTATTTTATATAGTGTAATTAGAAAGTTTCACTGTATTACTTTCTGTTTGTAATGTTAATGAAGAATGAAAAACCAACTACTTTTTAATAAGCCTCATCTGTTATGTAGATGGGGCTGTTCTTTTAAACCTTACAACATTGTAAGGTTTACGTAAGTTAATTCGATAGTAAATTTGTCATATTTTTTGCATAATAGATACAAATAGATAAAAATAATTAGGGATATAGTAAGAAGGGAGAAGAATGGGATGCGTAAAGAAGAAGTAGTGAAGTTTCCAATTAAAGATTTCTGTAGCTACTTTACTGTTGCCGTAGTATGTATTGGATTATTTGATATCATAACAAACTTAATTGTTAAATAATATAGATGAAAAAACAAGAAGGGAGTTCCTTTCTTGTTTTTTTTATGGGGGAATAAAAATGAAGTGGATTGATAGTCATATACATGTTGACCAATATAAGGATGTAGAGAAAAGTAAATTACTTAAAGATGTGGAAAATAGTAAAGAGATAGAGGGGCTTATTGCAGTATCTATGAATTATCAATCATGTAAAGAAACTTTATCTTTAGCAAAGCGATATCCCTTTGTTCATCCAGCAATAGGTTTTCACCCAGAGCAACTGATTCATAAAGAAGAATGTGAGCAAATTTATAAATTAATTGAAGATCATGTAGAGGACATAGTTGCGATTGGTGAGGTAGGTTTGCCGTATTATGTAAGAAAAGAAGATGAGCACATTGCTATCAATTCATATATTTCGGTGTTACAACGGTTTGTTGAACTAGCTAGTAAATATGATTTACCAATTATATTGCATGCAGTGTATGAAGACGCTGATATTGTATGTGATTTACTGGAGAAATATAAAGTTTCACGTGCACACTTTCATTGGTTTAAAGGAAGTGAAACAACAATGAAACGGATGATGAGGAATGGTTATTACATTTCTATCACGCCAGATGTTTTACATAAGGAGAAAATTAGAAAAATCGTTTCGTATTATCCACTTGAATATATGATGGTAGAAACGGATGGACCGTGGGAATTTCAAGACGATGTTATGACGCATCCGAGAATGATTAGAGAGGTACTAAAGGAAATTAGTGTTATAAAAAATATGTCTGTTGATAAGGTTACAGAAACAATATATGAAAATACCATTCGATTTTACCCCGCTATTTGCCGGGCGGTAAGATTCCCACCTCAAAATTCAGTGTAAGTAGAGAAGTTAGGTGAGGGTTGATAATCAAATGGTATATTCATAATATGCCACATTTTAATTTAAAATACAAAACCACCAAGCATTCTGCTTGGTGGTTTTGTATTAGGATTCTAATTTTTTCCCGCGTCTTAATAAGAAAAGAAAGACAATGACAAAGAGGCCAAGTATAAGGAAGAATCCATATTGTTTTATATAATCCATTATGTCGTTTGCGCTTGTTGGTTTTTCAACGTGAATGCCGTCTTTATTAGTAGTAATATGAATATCTTTCATTTTCACTTCATTTGTTTCTTTTTGTAAATCAATCCATTCTATATTTGGAATGCTCTCTAGTTCCTTTAATACTTCTTTTAATGGTTTCACACCTAAGTAAGGATGATAGAATGCACCAATAACTCCATCGGATAATTTAGCAACAGATACAGCACGTTCCTTCATCTTTGCAATAGTATGTGGCTTATCTTCTTCAATAAATCCGACTGTTTCAGGAATTAATTTCATCCCGTGTAAAAATGATGGAGTACTTGTATAAAATGGTGAGTGCATAGATTTCCAAGTTGTGTCACTTAACTGTAGTTGTCCTACGTAAGTTGAAAAGTACCTTGATAATATTGCATATCCTTTTTGAGACATCGTGTAATGAGGTGCTTCAAATGCGACAGGATATAGTTTTGCATCTACAAGTTCTTGAATACCTTTTTCAATATGATCAGTCGTATATTTTTCTTCAAATTCTTCCCCTTTTTTTACATATGCATTATATGCTTCTATATTAGGGAAATCATCTTTTGTTTTTGGTTTTTCATGATTTGGTTGACGAATTGGTTGGTCTGTTTTGACATCCCAAAATTCAAAACCTTCACCAGTTTCACTATCATAAAATTGGTGCGTATAACCATGCATAATAATTGCTGCACCATCATTTTGCATAGAGCGTAAAAGATCGACTAGTTCGGGTTTCTCTTTTAAATGTATTGTTTTTCCTGTGTCTGGATCTTTATATACCGGTATGACCGTAATCATGTAAGAAATTTTTTTCTCTTTTAGTAATGTAGCAATTTCTTTTAATTGATTTATATCTGCTGCTGGATGGACGTCCTCAAGACGTAAATAAGCCTCTACTTTAGTTGTCGTTGGCTTTTGTCCGAAATAAGAAAATAACATTTCACCTATGTAATGGGATATCCAGTCGAAGAGATTTGGCGTTGCAATGTAATAAGATGTTTCATGCTGAACGATTAGTGGGTTCTTACTATTTGAGCTTAAAGCGTTAGCAAGAACAGTTCCATTTGTATCAAAAGATTGAATTAATCGTTCTTCTTCTAACGTGTTCTTTAGTTTATTACTTGGATATTCGATTTCATTCACTCGTACATCATTATCCTTTAGAGTAATGAAAGAAAAGCGATTAGATAGTTGTTCAACATTTTGCCCTAGCAATAATACTGGGCCTGAGAAATTTTCTATAAGTTGTTTTGCTTCAGTAGGAAACTCTTCTTTTTGTTCACCGATATAAACAATATGTGTATAAGAAGATGAATTAGTAATTTCATTAGCTTTTTTTAAACTTTTTGTAGTTATATCGTTTGTAAAATGTCCTAATTGAGTATTAAGGATTTGAATATTATTTGTAATTTTATCGTCTTTTGTACTATATAAAACAAGTACTTTTGGTTTTGATGACGTTTGTGCAGAGGTGTGGATAGGGATAAGAAGTAAAATACTGAACAAGAGTATTATGCACTTTTTCATTTAGTCTGCTCCTATTCTATATGTAGAGTTCAATTTACAATTATATACAAGAAATACGTTGTAGTCTATGAAAGTTACATTTTTGCACGTATTTACCAGCTGTTTTCTCACAAAATCGGTCTAAAGCATGATGATAATATGTATAGTTATTTGCTATGATAAAAGGGTAAGAGAATGATAGAATGTGGGTAATTGTAAAGGGAAGAAGGCTGAAAGGGGACAAATTTCAGCGGAGAAAGAGGTAGAGGTAGTGAAGAAATTCTTTGTAGGATTTTTAGTTGTTCTTGGGGTGTACTTATATTTCCAAGGAAAGTCTGAAGGAATGGGCAAATTAGTAAATGAGACAAGCTATGTTGATTCTGAAGAAGCAAAACAGATGAAACAAATTATTATAGAGGAAGCAAAGAAAGTCAATCTTCCAGAATGGATACCTCTTACAATTGCCGAACATGAAAGTCGATTAAATCCAAGAAGTGTTGGAGATAATGGAACTTCATTCGGATTGTTTCAATTGCATCGCGGTGGTGGGCTTGCACCAGAGCATTTAACTGATGAAGAGTTGAAAGATCCACGTATAAATGCGCAAATTGCAATGCCGCATTTAATGAAAGGATATAAGCGCGGGGTGCAAAAAGGTTTGACTGATTTTGCATTACTAAAATATATAGCAAATACATCTGGATGGCCAGGGAATTTAGGGCCGGAGTGGACGGATAATAATATGAAGTATAACGTCGGATTAGAGGATGTGTACTATCGAAATAAAGGTGTAATTAAAGAGTAGGTTTTTGAGACCTACTCTATTTTTTGTGGATAATCGCGTTGTTTTGTGAAATACTCTGCTAGTTGTATTTTCACCTCTTCTAGCTTTGTAGAAACTTGCGGTATTTTATATCCTACATACAATGGTGAAACCACAAATCTAGGAACAACTTTACAAATGATTTTTCCGTTTACGTGATAGAAGAATAAGTTATAACTACTACATCCTTTATGGAAATCTGTCAGTATGTAACGTACAGTTTGCTGAATGTAATTTGCCAATTCATCGATGAATTCAACATCTTCAATGATGATATTAAACTCAGTAAAACCGATAATAGGGCGATCTGAAATATTGAGTTCAATGCGCTCGTTTTTTTGTACAATTACTCCTTGGAAGTTGTCCTGTTCAACATTATCGAGATAGTCTACATATTTCATTCCGATAATCTGCATGTGTGCATGATGCAAACTTCCGCCGGAGAATGGACCATGATTTTTGTATAAAATCACAGATGTGAATTCTTCATTCTTCTGCAAATCTAACCAATGTTTAATGGAAAAATGAATTAGCGATTTCATATGTTCTTCTGTATATGTCGCAATATGATCTTCACAATTATCTGTTTCTACTAGCACCGTTTGAAATGTATCTTTTAATGTAGGGAATTTGTTTTTTAGCCAAATAATTGATCCTTCAGTTGTTAAAATATCCGTTAAATTTTCTCTGTCACAAAAAGGACATGCCGCGCTTCTATTCCGGATGCTTTCTGGTTTTTGTTTACCGATATCGTTTAAAAAGTATAGTTGTTGTGTATCCATTTGTATATATGCCCCTTTAAAATATGTGTAAAAATCCCGCTTAATACATTCGGGAAAAGGAGAAGAAAATCCTTTAAAGGGAATCGGAAAAATAAAAAACAAGATATCCTCATTAAGATAGGGTACCTTGTCTTTTATTTTTTCTTTAATAATGTGTATGGATAATATAAATCGTTTTTATTGTGCTTCTTTTTTCTATTTTTTATTGTGTATAAGGCAATTGCTGTACTTGCGATGACAATAATGGCTTTCTTCATATTCGTTTACCCCTTTTTTATTGTTGGTTTAATTCTTGGCTAACTGCTTTTGCATCAACTAGAGCGTGTAAAATCATTTTTACCATGTTCATCATATTCTCTCACTCCTTTTTATAGTTCGTTTAGTTCTTTTACAACTGCTTGTCCGTTCACTAATACCTCAAAGATTGCTTTTACGATTTCTTTCATCATGATTGTTTCCTCCTTTTGTTGTCTCTCTTGTTTACATCTTTATTGTATAGGGAGGCATCTTTTTGTACTATCGCTTTCCATTACGTGAACATAACAGTTTTGTAAGATTTGATGTCACTTATTGAAATGTTTAGTCTATCTTCATTATTTTCAGAAAAATGACTATTCAAACATGAAATGGGAAAGTATAATAAAGAAGTAAGTATTAAATTCCGTACGAAAGAGGTGAATGAGATGAAATGTTCTTTAGCTGCACGTGCCAAATTTTTAGATTTTATCTATTTTTGTCGTGCGATTTTTCATGATGTAGTTGTTAACGGGATACGTCTGCCCTTTTTTAACAATTGCATAGTAGCTATTGAACGATAGAAATCTCTTCACCCATTTTTAATAAACGTGTGAAAAGGGAGCTATTTGGCTTCCTTTTTCTATGTCGAAAACCATGGGGAATGTTTCTTTCCCATGGTTTTTTATATTGAAAGGAGTACGGAAAATGACAATTTGTAGTGTAAATAATGTAACGAAATCTTTTGGTGGAAACATCATATTTGAAAATATATCGCTTGAAATAAAGAACGGTGAACGTGTTGGATTAGTTGGTCGAAACGGTAGTGGGAAGACTACAATCTTTCAACTTCTAACTGGAATGGAAAGTTTGGATGCAGGAGCCATTCATATGAAGAAAGGTACACGTATTGGCCATGTGGCGCAAATTCCAAAATTTGATGAAGGTATGACTGTATATGATGTATTGAGTTCTGCTTTTAAAATAGAAAAGGAATTAGAAAGGGAAATGCATGCTTTAGAAAAACATATGGCGGAAGAACAGGAATCGTCTGCTTTACAAAGATTAATGGAGAGGTACGGAGTAATCCAAGAAAAGTTTGCATTCCTTAGTGGTTATGAAATAGAAGCGAATATTATGAAGGTAGCGAATGGTCTACAGGTGACAGAACTATTTCCTCGATCATTTCTGGAGTTAAGTGGCGGGGAGCAAACAAAAGTCAGCCTTGCATACATGCTGTTGCAGAAACCAGATTTACTTTTATTAGATGAGCCAACCAATCATTTAGATTTATTTGCGGTAGAATGGTTAGAACAATTTTTGAAAGAATACAATGGAACGGTTATGGTCATTTCACATGATCGTTATTTCCTTGATGAAGTTGTAACGAAGATTTTTGATTTAGAAGATGGAGAGATTCACGTGTATCATACAAACTATTCTCAGTTTGTTGAGGAAAAGGAAGAACGATTGCTTCAGGAGTTTCAAGCTTATCAAGAACAGCAAAAGAAAATAAAGAAAATGAAAGAAGCAATTAAGCGACTACGTGAATGGGCAAATCAGGCGAATCCTCCGAATGAAGGATTGCATAAGAGAGCGAGAAGTATGGAACGTGCACTCGAACGTATGGAAAAACTAAAGAAACCTATTTTAGAGCGAAAACAAATGGGACTTCAGTTTGAAGGGCAAGAGAGAAGTGGGAAAGATGTTGTTGTAATGAAAGAAGTGAGTAAGGGATTTGCTGACCACCCCTTATTTAACGAAGTGAATTTACATGTTCGTTTTCAAGAGCGTGCGGCCATCGTTGGTCGTAATGGTGCAGGAAAGACAACACTACTAAAATTATTATTAGAAGAAATAGAACCAGACGCGGGGGAAATTCGAATTGGTAGTAGTGTGAAAATCGGTTATTTATCACAGCATGCGTACGGAAATATGAAGAGTAATGTATTAGAAGCTTTTAGAGAATATGTAGCTGTAACAGAGGGAGAAGCGAGACATATATTAGCTAAGTTTTTATTTTATGGTCCAGCGGTGTTTAAGAAAGTAACACAACTGAGTGGTGGAGAAAAAATGAGGTTAAGACTTGCGCAACTTATGTATCAAGATATCAATTTTTTGATTTTAGATGAGCCGACAAACCATCTCGACATTGAATCAAGGGAAGTTTTAGAGGAAGCTCTTGAACAATATAATGGAACGATTTTAGCTGTTTCACATGATCGTTATTTTTTAAATAAGTTATTTGAAAAGACGTATTGGATTGATGAGCGTAAATTATTTGAGTTTGCAGGGAACTATGCATGGGCTCGCCAAAAGTGGGAGGAAAAGCTCGAGAAACAAGTAACAAAGCAGAAGCACCAAGGAAGAAAAGGTATGGAAACAGCTCCTGTAAAAAAGAAAGAATCTAGGAATGTTGAAGAGATTGAAACAGAGTTAATGCATGTAGAAGAAGATATATATACACTTGAGTGTAAGATGGAACAAGTAGTTGATGTTGAAATGCTTGAACAATTGTATGAGGAAAAAATGAAGAAAGAGTTGTTACGAGCGGAGTTATATAATGAGTTAGAGAATATTGTGGAGTGAAAAGTAGAAAGCGAATTCCTTTCAGTTTTGCTGAAGGAATTCGCTTTTTTATCTCGATATTTTACTGTAAAAGAAAAAGAAAAAGAAAATATGTGTTTCACGTGAAACAGTACATTTCATAAATCTTTGTTTCGTAATTTGTATAAATTTTAAAACATAAATGGTATTAGGAGATTTTTGCATCGATTAATTATTTCCCGAGACATAAGTATGTGAAACAGAGGCTCATAATTGGAAATAAAAAAACAGAGTTACAGCTTCACACGCTGAACTCTGTTTTCTTTTTGTGTGGCATCTTCCCTTGTTGAAATGATAATAGCGATCCCGAGCATAATAAAAAAAGCTAAAAAGAGGACGAACTTTGGGAAGAATGGGAATAGTAATAGCGCCCCGACTATCATAATTGTTAATAATACGTAGTGCAGGACGTATTGGAATAGGTTGTCCATGTTTTCGCCCCCTTTTTGGTAATTGGTTATTAGTATTCTATGTTTCATGCTGAACGAATAGAAGTGAATTTTTAATTTTTTTATAAGAAATAAAAGAGAGCGATTGAAGAGTTTATTTCAACAAGTAAACGAAATTATGATGGGATACTATAATCCGAAAGTAGATGAATTAGCTAAGCAAGCATTAGAAACGTTGGATATTGAAAAGCGAAAGGAAATTTATAAAAAATTATATCAAGAGTTAAGCGAAGCCCCGCCTGTAATCTTCTTGAATAATAGCAAAATGGTGTCTACACATCATGCACGAATTCAAGGATTATAAGAAGGTGACTATAACGGAGTTTTATTAAGTTTACCTAAATTAAAGATAGAACAATAATTTTAAAAAAATTCTCAAAATATTTATTTAGAAAGAATTGACAAAATATAACTGAAGATATAAGCTAATAACCATAAAGTCTATAGGAAAGGTCGGAATAGGATTGTTACCCCTCAAAAACATCTATTTTTTTACGATTAAAACCGACTTTTCCGATTGGTTATAAAATGTTGCTGTGGGAGGCATACATAAGGCAAGCAGTTCATAAGGTTTAATTATTAAAAAAAGAAAAGTTAGGGTGGGGACAATGAAGAAAAAGACAAAAAAATGGGCTGGTGTATTTTCGGTATTACTGAGTAGTTCGCTTGTGTTATCTGCTTGTGGGGGACAGGAAGATACGGCTTCTACAGAACCGGTAAAAAAGCAGGATTTAAAAGACGCTAAGATTGAATCAATTCCAGCTACAGATAAAAAGAAAAGTCCAGAGAAAGCAAATCAACGAAAAGATACTTTTATTACAGCCATTTCTAAGCCAGGGGGAGTTTTCCTTCCATATTTCCAAGAGAATGGTTGGGATGGAAATGTAACGTCTGTAATTTTTGCGTCATTAGTAACAACAGACAAACAAAGTAAACCTGTTCCGGATCTTGCAGAAAAATGGGATATTTCTGCTGATCAGTTAACATATACATTCCACTTACGTAAAAATTTAAAATTTAGTGATGGGTCACCTTTAACAGCGGATGACGTAGCATTTACACTAACACTTCTTCATGATAAAGCGTATGAGGGTGGAATGGACATTGCTCAGTATGCTGTTAAAGGCGGGAAAGAATATAAAGAAGGAAAAGCAACTTCTATTGAAGGAATTCAAGTTGTTGATCCGCAGACAATTAAAATTACAACTGAAAAAGTTAATTCACAGGCGCTAACGAATTTAGGTGGCCCAGTGCTATCAAAAGCTTACTATGGAAAAGATTATAAACAAAATACAAGTTTAGACTATTTAAAAGCATTATATGGGCAACCAATTGCAGCGGGTCCATATAAATTTGAAAAATATGTTCCAGGTCAAGAAGTACGCTTCGTTGCTAACGAACACTATTATGCAGGAAAACCAAAAATTAAAAACTTTATTTATAAAATTACATCAGGTGATACTGGATTCCAATTATTCCAAACGGGTGAACTGGACTATAGTGGATTTAGAGCGAACCCTGAAAATATAGATCAATTAAAAGGATTAGAGTTTGCAAATATTAATCTTGAATCATCAAGTGATATTGCTTATATCTATGTAAATAATAAGAAACCGTATTTGAAAGATAGGAAGGTACGTCAAGCACTTACTTATGGATTAGATCGTAAGAAGTATGTGGATACAGCTTTACAAGGATATGGATCGGTTGCTAACGTACCAATTGCGCCAGTTTCATGGGCATATACAGAAGAAGGTATTAATAAATATCCACACGACGTAGAAAAGGCTAAAAAATTATTGGATGAGGCTGGTTGGAAAGTAGGTTCTGACGGAGTTCGTGAAAAAGATGGTCAAAAATTAAAATTAACATACTACGCATCAAATACAGGTAAAACAAATGATATCTTTATTCCAATTGCAAAAGAAAGTTACAAAGAAATCGGTGTTGAATTAAATCCAGAGTTGATGGACTTTAATACGATGCTTTCAAAAGTAGGGAAAGGTGACTACGATTTAGCGGCAGTTTCAACACCAGGAATTAGTGATCCAAGTGAAGTTGTAAGTGATTACTTATCAACCAATCCAAAAAGTGATACGGGTTATAACAATCCGAAAGTAGATGACTTGATTGTAAAAGGTATAGGGACGACAGATATTGAAAAACGTAAAGCAATTTATAAAGAACTGTATAAAGAGTTAAGTGATGATCCACCAGTTATTTTATTAAACTATCGTAAACTACTTTATGCTCATAATGCGCGTATAAAAGGAATTGATCCAGAAAAGTACGATGGCATCAGTTCCAACTTACCAGTGTTATCTATTGAACAATAAGGATTGACCTAAATAATAGAAGACGTTTTTTCACACAGCAATGGAATGGTAGCTGTTTTGAAAAAATGTTCTTCTATTTTTAAGTAAATAGGATTGGGGAGACAAAAGGTGAAAACATATATCATTCGTAGGTTCCTTCAAATGATCCCTACATTGTTTGGTACATCTATTATTATTTTTTTCTTATTTGCACTTTTGCCCGGAGATTATATTGATTCAAATCCAAAGTTAACACCAGAGAGAGCCCAAGAATTAAGGGAATTATACGGCTTAAACAAACCAATTATTGAAAGGTATTTTCATTGGTTAGTGAATGCTTTGCATGGTGATTTTGGATTTTCTTTACAGTACCAAGAACCGGTAACTTCATTACTTAATAAATTCATTTGGAATACATTTATTGTTGCTGTTGCAGCTTTATTTTTCACTTGGATTATTGCTCTTATCATTGGGGTTATTTCTGCAACAAAGCAACACTCTTGGTTTGATAGATTGGTAACAATCGGTGTCTTTGCAGCAATGTCATTTCCATCATTCTTTATTGGACTATTTTTAATTAAATTATTAGCAGTTGATTTAAAGTTATTACCTATTGGTGGCATGATTGATATTGGGAGTAATTCAACAGGGATAGCATACATATTAGAAGTATTACGTCATATGATTCTACCTGTATTTATTTTAACGCTTCTTGGTGTAGGATCGTTAACACGATATTTTAGAACCGGCATGTTGGATGTTATTAGACAAGATTATATTCGTACCGCTCGTGCAAAAGGTTTAAAAGAAAGAACTGTTATTTATAAACATGCATTGAAAAATGCCATTTTGCCAGCAATTACATTACTCGCTTTTGAATTACCGGGTTTATTTTCAGGAGCTATTATTATTGAACAGATTTTTAATTGGCCAGGGATTGGGAGTATTCAATTAGAAGCATTAAACTTCCGTGATTATACGGTATTAATGGCCTTTACAATGTTTCTTTCTTGTTTAACAATTATGGCTAATTTCTTAGCTGACATTGTATATGCTTTTGTTGATCCAAGAATTAGATTGAAGTAAGGGGGGAAAGATATGGAGACTATTACACCAATAATAGAGAAAAAGAAAGAACGAAAAAAGCGAAATGAATCATCACCATGGCGCCAAGCGTATAAAAAAATCAAGAAAAATAAGATGGCACTGTGTGGCTTATACGTTTTAATATTTATGTTTTTATTTAGTTTTATCGGTCCAATCTTTTCACCGTATGCTGATGGGAAAGTACAAGTAACACAAATTAATAAACCACCCAGCCTGTCACATTGGCTTGGAACAGACCAGTTGGGACGGGATATTTTAACTAGACTTATGCAAGCAGGGCGTATTTCATTAACAATTGGTTTAGCGTCGATGCTACTATCCGTTATACTAGGAGCTTTATTAGGAGCAATTGCTGGTTTTTATCGAGGGCTTGTGGATCATTTAATTATGCGTGTTGCGGATGTGTTAATGTCCATTCCGGGATTACCGCTACTTATTATAATGGGAGCAATTTTATCAGAATGGAAATTACCATCGGAATATCGTTTATATGTTGTAATGATTATTTTAAGTTTAGTAGGATGGCCAGGACTTGCCCGTCTTGTAAGGGGACAAATTTTAACATTGCGGGAGCAAGCCTTTATGCAAGCGGCAGATGTATTAGGATTAAAGGATTCTCGAAAAATTATTCATCATCTAATTCCTAACGTCTTTCCGTTGCTTATTGTTGTAGCAACTTTGGGTGTGGCTGGATCTATTTTAAGTGAGTCCGCACTAAGCTACTTAGGCCTAGGCGTCGTCCCGCCTACACCATCATGGGGGAATATGATTAGCGCAGCTAACTCATTAATTGATTTCCAAAAGCGTCCGTGGTTATGGATTCCTCCTGGTTTCGCAATTTTTATAACAGTTGTATCAATTAACTTACTTGGTGATGCACTTCGTGATGCGTTAGATCCAAAGATGAGACGGTAGGTGAGGGAATATGAGTAAAGCGGTAGTAGAGCTGAAAGACTTACAAACACACTTTCAAACGGAGGAAGGAACAGTAAAGGCTGTAAATCATGTTAGTTTTGCTGTTCGAGAAGGTGAAACTGTTTGTGTTGTAGGTGAATCAGGTTGCGGGAAAAGTGTAACAGCTTTATCTATTATGGGGCTTATTGCTGAATCAGGTAGTGTAGTAGGCGGAGATATTCTATATGAGGGAAAAAGTCTTTTAGGAATGAAAGAGAAAGAGCTTCGTAGTTTACGAGGTAATGATATTGCGATGATTTTCCAAGAACCGATGACATCGCTGAATCCGGTCTTCACTGTAGGGGAACAAATTGTAGAGACGTTAAGGGAGCATGAACTGCTTAGTAAAAATGAAGCATATAAGAAGGCTATTGAATTAATTCGTAAAGTTGGTATAGCTCGTGCGGATGAAATCGTCCATTCTTATCCACATGAACTGAGTGGTGGTATGTTACAACGTATTATGATTGCTGTTGCGCTTAGTTGTAATCCTAAGCTATTAATTGCTGATGAACCGACAACGGCTCTTGATGTTACGATTCAAGCTCAAATATTAGACTTATTAAGACAAGTAAAAGAAGAGTTTAAAACATCCATTTTACTAATTACACATGATTTAGGCGTTGTAGCAGAAATGGCTGATTACGTTGTCGTTATGTATGGTGGGAAAGTTATTGAAGAAGCACCAGTACTAGAAATATTCCAAAATCCGAAACACCCGTATACGAAAGGTTTGTTGAAATCAAAACCAGTGATGGGAAAACGAATAGATAAACTGTACTCTATTCCAGGGCAAGTTCCTAATTTAGTTGGTTTGGATGAGTTTTGCTACTTTAGTGGTCGTTGTGAGCATTGTATGGAAATATGTAAAGTAGAAGCGCCAAATCTGAATGTACATGATGAGAATCATAAAGTAGCTTGCTGGTTATATGAGGAGCGTGCGGGACAATGAGTGAACCATTATTAGAAGTAAAAAACTTAAAAACATATTTTCCAATTAAAGGCGGCATATTTAGTAGAACGGTTGGACATGTAAAGGCAGTTGATGGAGTAAGTTTTACTATTAATAAAGGTGAAGTGTTCGGCCTTGTTGGTGAATCGGGAAGTGGAAAGACGACGATAGGAAAAACAATTTTACGTCTCGTCCAAAAAACGGAAGGGGAAGTGAAGTTTAAAGGGCAGGATGTTCACTCTTTATCTAAGGAAGAATTGAGAAAACATCGTCCTAATATGCAACTCGTGTTTCAAGATCCATTTAGTTCATTAAATCCGAGAATGAGAATTGGAGAGGCACTTGGTGAGCCGATGTTGGCTCACGGATTAGCGACGAAAGAAAATGTTCGTGAAAAAGTGACGGAAGTATTAGAGTTATGTGGCTTAGCCCCATATCATATTGACCGGTACCCTCATGAATTTTCTGGTGGACAACGTCAACGTATCGTTATCGCAAGAGCTATGGTATTAAACCCAGAATTTATTGTAGCTGACGAACCTGTGGCAGCACTAGATGTATCTATTCAAGCACAGATCATTAATTTATTTAGTGAGTTACAGGAGAAAAAGGGACTATCTTATTTGTTCATTTCACACGATTTAAGTGTAGTCGAACATTTATGTACAAAAATTGGGATTATGTATTTAGGAACGATCGTGGAGACAGCATCGCGTGATGAATTATTTACGAATCCGCTTCATCCATATACAAAAGCATTGTTATCTGCAGTGCCAATACCGGATCCAACAGTGAAGCGAGAGAGAATCATACTAGAGGGCGACATTCCAAGTCCAGCAAATCCACCTTCAGGTTGTCGCTTTCATACACGTTGCCCGTTTGCGACGGATATTTGTAAACAAGCGGTACCGGAATTCCGTAATGTTGGTGAGGAGCATTTTGTTGCTTGTCATCATGTATAAAAAAGGACTCTTTCGAATAGAAAGAGTCCTTTTCTTTTATTTACTAGATGAAGTTTGTTTCAATACAAATTTTTCGATTGCGTGAGCAACACCATGTTCATTGTTTGTTAATGTTACAACATCACATAGTTTTTTTACATCTTCTTCAGCGTTGCCCATTGCAACAGATAAGCCAGCTACTTGTAACATTGGCACATCATTAAAGTTGTCCCCGATTGCAATAGTATCTTCAATTGGTATATTGAAATAAGCAGCCATCTCTTGTAGGCCGTTCCCTTTATGACCATGCTTATCCATAATTTCTACATTAGTAGGAGCTGATGCTGTAACGGAAATATCAGTATCTTCTTTTAACATACTTAATAGCTGTGCACGATGTTCTGCATTAAACGTCAAAATGAAGAATTTAGATATTTCTAATTCTGGATTATTTACAACATCTTCGATTTTTTGGAAATCAGTAATTAAGTTTGATTTCTTTTGTTTTTCTGTAATTCTTTCAAGTTCCTCAAGTGTAACATCTAATGCATGCTTGTTCTCTTCGAACGCTTGCATGACTTGATCTTGCCATGTATATGGAGAATAAACTCCCTTATTCGTATATAGCTTATAAGGAAAACCTTCAGATTCTAGTAATTTTGCAAGCTTGTATACTTTATCGTTTTGTAAACAACGCGAGTTAATTACTTTTCCATCCACATAAACAATTGCCCCATTGCTCGCTCCAACTGGAAGAGATAGTTTATATTCTTCCAATAATTTTAAAGCATCCTCTTTTGCACGACCAGAGCAAATCATAACTTTATGACCAGCCTCTTTTGCAGCTTGGATAGCTTGTAAGTTCTCTTTGGAGATTTCAAGATTAGACGATAGTAGTGTACCATCCATATCTAATGCGATTAATTTCAAAATGACCACCTCTTTGCTTTTATTATACATAGTTATATAGAGGAAACATATAAACTTATCTTGGAAAAATTGTATTTTATCCCGCTTTAATGGGCAGTAAGACCCCCACCTCAAAATTCAGCGAAAGCAAAGAATTTAGATGGGGGTCGGGCTGTCCATTAAAGTCCGATTGGTGNNGGTGAGGGCTGATAATCAGTGGGGATGAAGAAACCCCCACTGATTAAAGTTTCACTTTATCTCGCATGAATCGTTAGTAAAAATTTGATAGATTCCAACGTATTCATTTGAATATGCGCTTTAATTTGTAACAAAAGTAGAGGTGAGTATGGAAATGTTTCGTTATATGACTGTAATATTACAATAGCATTACAAACATAAATTTAGTAGAAAGTGCATTAAAATAGGGTTTTTGAAGGTTTTTATAAAAAAACGTAAAAAAAGTGTAATAAATTTTACGTAATTATATTGCAACGTAACAATAGTTATGTTACATTAATGTTACAAACGTTACGTTATTAAATTTAATGTAACGCTAACATAAAAACTGTGAAATAAACATTTCTTAGAAATTACATATAGATAACTTATTAAAAGGGAGGATACATAAAATGAAAGAGCAAGTATTACAAGTAACAAAAGGTGACTTCGTAGGATCAGCAAGTGGAGCAGTAGTATTAACGGCATTAATCGTATTTCTATCAAGCGTATTAGTATAATAGAAGTTTTGTAACAAAAGAAAAAGAGAGGAGAATGAAAAATGAAGGAGCAAGTATTACAAGTAACGAAAGGTGACTTCGTAGGATCAGCAAGTGGAGCAGTAGTATTAACAGCATTAATCGTATTTCTATCAAGCGTATTAGTATAATAGAAGTTTTGTAACAAAAGAAAAAGAGAGGAGAATGAAAAATGAAAGAGCAAGTATTACAAGTAACAAAAGGTGACTTCGTAGGATCAGCAAGTGGAGCAGTAGTATTAACAGCGTTAATCGTATTTCTATCAAGCGTATTAGTATAATAAAAGTTTTAAATCATACAAAATGAAAGGAGAATGAGGAATATGAACAGTGAACAAGTGTTACAAGTAACAAAAACAGATTTAGTAGGATCATTAGGGGGAGCGGTAGTATTAACATCATTTATTCTATTCCTTGCAAATGTATTAGTATGAGACATATAAATACAATCATTCAAAAAAAATAAAGACTCTAGCATATTAGTAAGCAGTTAATATGTTGGGGTCTTTTTTGTTTTCTTCTATATATCCCTCCAATTATGAATAACCTTCCTTTATTTTAAAGAGAAAAAAGTCGAATTTTATATGTAAGAAAAAAAGAGGAATTTGACAGAAAAGATAGAAAATTTTAAAGGTCAGAATTTGTTAGCTTGCTAACTAATTTCTATTAATTGATGTTGGAAGCGTTTTCGGTTGGTTTTAAGTATGGACCATTTAATCTATTTACAGGGGGATGAGGATTTTATGAAACAAAAATCTATGGATACGCTAGCTGCACAAATGGAGGACTTTTTTCCAGTACGTGATGTAGATCATTTGGAATTTTACGTAGGAAATGCAAAGCAATCAAGTTATTACCTTGCGAGAGCATTTGGGTTCAAAATTGTGGCTTACTCTGGATTGGAAACTGGTAACCGTGAAAAGGTATCTTATGTTCTTGTGCAAAAAAATATGCGTTTCGTTGTGTCTGGAGCTTTAAGTAGCGACAATCGTATTGCAGAGTTTGTAAAGACTCATGGTGATGGTGTGAAAGATGTAGCATTACTTGTTGACGATGTTGATAAAGCATACTCAGAAGCTGTGAAACGTGGTGCCGTCGCAATTGCTCCACCTGTAGAGTTAACAGACGAGAACGGTACATTGAAAAAAGCAGTTATTGGTACGTATGGTGATACAATTCATACGCTTGTAGAGCGTAAAAATTATAAAGGAACATTTATGCCAGGATTCCAAAAGGTCGAGTTTAATATTCCATTTGAAGAGTCAGGTTTAATTGCTGTAGACCATGTAGTTGGTAATGTTGAAAAGATGGAAGAGTGGGTTAGTTATTACGAGAACGTTATGGGCTTTAAACAAATGATCCATTTCGATGATGATGATATTAGTACAGAGTATTCAGCATTAATGTCAAAAGTAATGACGAATGGAAGTCGTATTAAGTTCCCTATTAATGAGCCAGCAGATGGAAAGAGAAAATCACAAATTCAAGAATATCTAGAGTTCTATAATGGAGCAGGTGTACAACATCTTGCTTTATTAACGAATGACATTGTTAAAACAGTAGAAGCGCTGCGTGAAAATGGCGTGGAGTTTTTAGATACACCAGATACTTATTATGATGAATTAACTGCGCGAGTTGGGAAAATTGATGAAGAAATTGATAGGTTAAAAGAATTAAAGATTTTAGTAGATCGCGATGATGAAGGTTATTTACTACAAATCTTTACGAAACCAATTGTAGATCGTCCAACTCTATTTATTGAAATCATTCAACGTAAAGGTTCTCGCGGATTTGGAGAAGGAAACTTTAAAGCGTTATTCGAATCGATTGAAAGAGAACAAGAGCGTCGCGGAAATTTATAAAATTTATATCCACCAGCAAAAACTCCTTTGTTGGTGGAAATTTCATTTTCATAGGGAGGAATCAGGATGAAATTCGTTACATTTCGTCTTCCTTCAAAAGAAATGCGAGCTGGATGGCTTGAAGGTGACAAAGTAATCGATATGAATCTTGCTAGTGATGGGAAATTACCTTCTTCTATGTTCGCCTTTTTAGAGAATGCGGATGAGTATGTAGAGATATTGCGTAATATTAACAATCCGGAAAAGGGTATATATTCCTTAGAGGAAGTACAATTAGCGGCGGCAATTCCTAATCCGAGTAGTATTCGGGATTTTTACGCGTTTGAACAGCATGTAAAAACGGCGCGCGGCCGAAGAGGACTAGATGTTATACCTGAATGGTACGATATCCCCGTTTTTTATTTTACGAACCATCGTGCTGTAATTGGTCCAGATGATTTTGTAATTGGTCCGAAGAAATCTAAAAAACTTGATTATGAGTTAGAAATCGCTTGCGTAATTGGGAAAGAAGGAAGAAATATTTCTCGTGAGCAAGCAGAGGAATACATTTTTGGTTATTGTATTATGAATGACTGGAGTGCAAGAGACTTACAAGCAACAGAAATGAAGGTAGGACTTGGTCCAGCAAAAGGAAAAGATTTTGCAACTTCATTAGGAGCACACCTTGTTACGAAAGAGGAATTAGATGTTTATCGTAACGGTGACCGTTATGAGTTAGAGATGACTGCTCATGTAAACGGAAAGTTATTATCAAAGGGGAACTTCCAAGATATTTACTATACATTTGCTGAAATGATTGAACGTGCTTCTGAAGACGTTACGCTATACCCAGGCGATGTGATTGGTTCTGGGACAGTAGGAACAGGTTGCATTTTAGAACTAGGTACGGAAGAGTGGCTGCAAGATGGAGATGTTATAGAACTTATGATTACTGGTTTAGGTACGTTACGTAATACGGTTAAAAAAGAAATGGAAGCAGGTGATGGGCATGTTTTATCGTCACATGGGGGAGCTACCTCATAAACGACATGTACAATTCCGTAAAAAAGATGGGTCGCTTTATCGTGAACAGGTAATGGGAACAAAAGGTTTTTCGGGTACACAATCTATTTTGTACCATCATTATATGCCAACGGAAGTAGGGCATGCGGCATTATCTCATTCTTGTCAGTTGCAGTATGAAGAAGATGTAGCTCTTGCTCATCGTCATTTTCGCACGAAAGAAAATAAAAAAACTGGCGATGCAGTAAGCGGAAGAAACTTTATGCTTGGGAATGAGGATTTATTAATTGGAGTAGTGACTCCAACAGAAAAAATGGACTATTTCTACCGTAATGGTGATGGCGATGAAATGTTATTTGTTCATTACGGAACAGGGAAAATTGAAACGATGTTTGGAACGATTCACTATCGAAAAGGCGATTATGTAACAATCCCAATTGGAACGATTTATCGTGTTATTCCTGATGAAGGAGAGACTAAGTTTCTTGTTGTAGAGGCGAATAGCCAAATTACAACACCGCGTCGCTATCGCAATGAGTATGGACAATTGTTAGAGCATAGTCCGTTTTGTGAGAGAGATATTCGTGGCCCGGAAAAATTAGAGACGTATGATGAAAAAGGTGAGTTTGTTGTAATGACAAAGTCGCGAGGGTATATGCATAAACATGTTTTAGGACACCATCCGTTAGATGTAGTTGGATGGGATGGCTATTTATATCCGTGGGTCTTTAATGTAAAGGACTTTGAACCAATTACAGGTCGTATTCATCAGCCACCTCCAGTACATCAAACGTTCGAGGGTCACAATTTCGTTATTTGCTCTTTCGTACCACGTTTATACGACTATCATCCAGAATCTATTCCGGCACCGTATTATCATAGTAACGTGAATAGTGATGAAGTACTGTACTACGTAGAAGGTAACTTTATGAGCCGAAAAGGTGTGGAGGAAGGATCTATTACACTTCATCCGAGCGGCATTCCTCATGGGCCACATCCTGGGAAAACAGAGGCGAGTATAGGGAAAAAAGAAACGCTTGAATTAGCTGTTATGATAGATACATTCCGTCCGCTTCGTATTGTAAAACAAGCACATGAAACAGAAGATGAAAAATATATGTATAGCTGGATTGAAGAGGGATCATATACTGTGAAATAAGTAAAAAGAGGCATGCTCAATAACGGAGCATGCCTCTTTCATGGAATCGACATGTATAATAATACCAAAGAAAGTTATAGAAAGATATATAGGAAGAACGATAAAAATCGTGCATATTCATAAGAGTTTCTACTTATTTCGACAAAAGTATTGACTGGGGAAAGTACTATGAGTAAAATAAAAAAGCGAATTAAAAATTTTCAGAAAATTTAAAACTTGGAGGAGCATGCTATGAAGCAAATTTTTCAAAAGAAGCCTATTGCGAAGTTAATGCAAGAGAGTAAACAAAAGACGTTAGCAAGAACATTGGGCGCATTGGATTTAACGATGCTTGGAATCGGGGCGATTGTTGGAACTGGTATTTTTGTTCTAACGGGCGTGGTAGCAGCAAAACATTCTGGACCAGCTATTATATTATCATTTGCGATAGCCGCGTTAGCTTGTGCCTTTGCTGCATTTTGTTATGCTGAATTTGCTTCTTCAGTTCCTGTCTCAGGCAGTGTGTATACGTACACGTATGCGACGATGGGAGAAGTATTCGCGTTTTTAATTGGATGGGACTTAATGCTTGAATATTTACTTGCTACATCTGCTGTGGCAAATGGTTGGTCCGCGTATTTCCAATCTTTATTAAAGGGATTTGGAATTCATATCCCTACCATTCTCTCCTCAGCCCCTGGTACAGGAAAGGGTGGAATAATTGATTTACCTGCCGTTCTAATTATTTTAGTGATGACAGTTCTTTTATCTAGAGGTGTTCGTGAAAGTGCACGTGTAAATAATATTATGGTATTTATTAAGTTAGCGGTTGTTCTTATTTTTATCTTTGCTGGTTTTAATTATGTGAAACCTGAAAATTGGACGCCTTTTATGCCATTTGGTTTAGATGGTGTCATGGCTGGAGCTGCTACAGTGTTCTTTGCATTCATAGGGTTTGATGCAGTTTCAACAGCGGCAGAAGAAGTGAAGCGCCCCCAGCGTGATTTACCAATTGGTATTATTGCATCGTTATTAATTTGTACAGTTCTTTATATCGTTGTTTCGCTTATTTTGACAGGAATTGTTCCATACGGACAGCTAAATATATCAGATCCAGTTGCTTTTGCACTTCAATTTATTGGACAAGATAGTTTAGCGGGAGTCATTTCGGTAGGGGCAATTACAGGGATTACAACAGTAATGTTAGTTATGATGTATGGGCAAGTACGTGTTTCGTATGCAATGAGTAGAGATGGATTATTGCCGAAACGCCTTGCTAAAGTTCACCCGAAATTTAAAACACCGTTTTTAAATACGTGGACAACGGGAATTATTGCAGCGCTTATTTCAGGATTAATAGATTTAAATGTATTAGCGCATCTTGTAAATATGGGGACTTTATCAGCCTTTGCACTTGTAGCTGTTGCTGTTATTGTAATGAGAAGAACACATCCTGATTTACCAAGAGCATTTAAGGCGCCGCTTGTACCATTTTTACCAGCGTTAACAGTAATTTTTTGTTTATACTTAATGCTTCAATTATCCGGAACGGCTTGGATTAGTTTTGGGATATGGATGGTTATTGGTATTGCAGTTTACTTCTTATATAGCCGTAAACATAGTGCGTTAAATAATAGTAAAGACGAAGAAGATGTAGCAAATCTATAAGTAGTAAAATCCATTCTAATTCTGTTAGAATGGATTTTTTTATTTGAAAATTTACATTTTTCTGAATGTATTGTAAGATAATTGTTGGTGAACTAAAGGGGTGAAATGATGAAAAATACGTGGCGTGAGTTAAGAGAGATGGACCGTAACGTATGGATTCGGTTTATTGGTGAGACATTAAATGGAATTGCAATGATGATGTTGATGCCTTTTTTTGCATTATATTTAAAAGATAAGGTAGATTCATTATTACAGGTTGGAGTTATTATGGCGCTTTCTCCAGTCGCTGCAAGCTTTGGGTCAATTATAGGGGGAAGAATTGCTGATATATATGGAAGAAAGCCGATTATGATATTTTCGATGACGAGTAATGCGGTATTAATGCTCGGTTTTTTATTTATAGAAGGATTTATTCCTTATGCGATTTTATCTGTTTTTTTAGGATTAAGTAATTCGTTATTTCATCCAGCTGCATCAGCGATGGTTGCGGATGTAACAGCGCCAGAAAAAAGAACAGAAGCATATGGGTTACTACGAATGGGGCACAATATAGGTGCTGCAATTGGCCCGATAATGGGCGCTTCGGTAGTTATGTTGTCGAAGAACCTCGTGTTTATTATTGCAGCGTCTACGATGTTATTTTATGCATTACTTGTATTCATCCTTATTCAAGAGACAATGCCGAAGGGTATGAATAAAGAAGAGGAGAAAGAAAAGGAATCAGGGGCAGTGTGGAAAATTGTATTGCGAGATAAGGTATTAATGATTTACTTATTAGCAGGTATCATTATTTCGATGGGATTTTCCCAAACAGAAGGCATGTTGCCACTGCACTTTGATAATGAAATGAAGGATATTTTTGGAACTAACAATCCATACCCATATTTAATGGCGCTAAACGGATTATTAGTTGTGTTGTTCCAATTTCAAATTTCAAAATGGGCCACAGATAAACCTGTCGGAAAGACGATGTTATATGGTGCATGTTTGTTTGGGATTGGATTATTTTTTATAGGGTGGTTACCGAAGTGGTTTGGGGAATTTGATGCGAATGTTACTGTTATTTTAATAACACTCATGCTTGTGTATGCCATATATACGTTAGGTGAGATGATTATGTCGCCTGTACAGATGACATTTGTAGCAAATTTAGCTCCTGAGCATTTGAGAGGGACTTATATGGGAGCTGCGAGTTTGCAGTGGATTACAGGAAGCGCATTCGGTCCACTTCTTGGAGGTTTTTTATTAGATCAATTACTTGGCCATTTGCTATTTACAATTTTAGCTGTAGGATGTGTAGTTGCAGGTATTGTATATGTTTCTTTAGATCGTCTTGTTGAACAAAGGCAAAAGAGCACACTGACCAAACAATCTTCTTAATAAGTAGATGACATACACAAAAAGGAGATTTCTACATATTTTAGGTACATAACTAGATTGGGTTGCAATTTTATGAAGAAAGTTAAGTGGAAAAGTGTAGAAAACCAATAAGTGGTGTCATTTAATTATTTGTGGAAGTTACATTTTATTTCAAATAGGAACTACCTATTTTTATAAAAAGTGCTAAAATAGAAAAATGAAAACAATTGGTTAGGGTGATTTCAGTGACAAAAATTAAATTAGGTTTATTATATGGTGGAAAATCAGCTGAGCATCAAGTTTCGCTACAAACGGCTCTTGCTGCTATTAAAGCATTAAATCAAGATAAATTCGAGATTCATCCAATTTATATTACAGAACAAGGTCAATGGGTTCGTGGTGAGCGTATTGAAGGTGAAGTAACAGATGTTGAGGTTCTAAAAATGAGCGGTGCAGAAAATGCGATTTCTCCGTTATCATTAAGTACAGAAATCATTCCATCTGCAGGTTCTGAGGAAAATGCCATCGACGTTATTTTCCCATTACTACATGGACCAAATGGTGAAGATGGAACGGTTCAAGGATTATTAGAATTAATGAACATTCCTTATGTAGGAAATGGTGTTCTAGCATCTGCAGCTGGTATGGATAAAGTTGTTATGAAAAACATCTTTGCAGAAGCTGGATTGAAACAAGCGAAATATGCATCATTCATTCGTAGCGCATGGGAAAAAGATCGTGACACAGCATATGAAAAGGTAGAAGAGGTATTAGGATACCCTTGCTTCGTAAAACCAGCAAATCTTGGTTCAAGTGTTGGTATTAATAAGTGTAAAAATCGTGAAGAACTTGAGAATGCATTTGAAGAGGCATTCCAATTTGACCGTAAAATTATTGTAGAAGAAAATATCGTTGGACGTGAAGTAGAAGTTGGGGTACTAGGTAATGATGAGCCGAAATGTTCAGTTGTAGGTGAAATTGTACCGAAAAAAGACTTCTATGATTATAAGTCGAAATACATCGATGGTGATACAGCGTTAATTATTCCAGCTGAAATGACAGAAGAAGAGTCTAATGTTATTAAGCGAGATGCGATTATTGCATTCCAATCGTTAGATGGCGCTGGCTTAACAAGAGCTGATTTCTTTTTAACGAAAGATGGAGAAGTATATATTAATGAAGTGAATACGATGCCAGGATTTACGCCGTTTAGTATGTTCCCTCTACTATGGCAACATACTGGATTACCGTATCCGGAATTAATTGAAGAGTTAATTCGTTTAGCAATTGATCGTCACGAAGAAAAACAAAAAATTAAATATACAATCTAACAAAAAAAGGAGGAGGCACTATTCACAGGAATAGTGCTTCCTCTATGTAAGGAGTGTTTTCATGATAAATCGAACGTTAAAACAAGTAGAACAGATGATAAATGGTACGGGATTAGCAGAGCGATATGAGGGAATTACTATACAGGGAGTGTCTATTGATACGAGAAAAATCGAAAAAGGAAATCTATATGTTCCGATCCAAGGTGAACGTTTCGATGGACATGCTTTTGTAGATAAAGCTGTTGAAAATGGAGCTGTAGCGACATTATGGATGAAAGATGTAGCGAATCCACCTGAGAATCTTCCAGTTATTTTTGTAGAAGACACACTATCAGCACTACAAATGTTAGCGAAAAATTATCGCGATCAATTGGATGTTAAAGTTATTGGTGTAACAGGTAGTAACGGTAAAACATCTACAAAAGATATTGTAACAAGTCTTCTTGCGACTAAATTTAAAGTTCAAAAAACAGAAGGAAACTTCAATAACCATATCGGGCTTCCTCTTACTATTTTAAACTTAGAAGAAAATACAGAAGTAGCTGTATTAGAAATGGGAATGTCAAGCCGTGGGGAAATTGAATTCCTATCTAAGTTAGCTCGTCCAAATGCAGCTATCATTACGAACATTGGTGAGGCGCATTTAATGGATTTAGGATCTCGTGAGGCAATTGCTGAAGCGAAATTAGAAATTGTGACAGGATTACAAGAAGGTGGAGTATTCGTATATAACGGAGATGAGCCATTATTAACGAATCGTGTTCCTGAAATGAATTTAATAGCTGAAACAGTTACGTTTGGTGATGCTAGAGCAAATGATTACTATCCAACGACTGTAACGTTACAAGCAACTGGGACACACTTTAAAATGAATAGAGAAGAAAATATTTCATTCTATCTACCGGTATTAGGGAAACACAATGTATATAATACGCTTGCTTCTATGGCAATTGCGAAACATTTTGGTGTAACGTGGGAAGAGATGAAAGAAGGTTTAGTAACGCTTCAAATGACAGGTATGCGTATGGAAATTGTAAAAACAAATAGCGGATTAACAATTATCAACGATGCTTATAATGCAAGTCCGACAGCTATGGAAGCGGCATTCCACTTAATGAATGGTTTAGATGGATTTGCTAAAAAAATAGTTGTGCTTGGTGATATGTTAGAGCTTGGAGATCAAGAAGTACAATTTCATTATGAAGTAGGTAAATTAATCGATCCAGCAAAAATCGCATATGTGTTCACATATGGTAAATTAGGGGCTCAAATTGCTGAAGGAGCGAAAATTAATTTCCCTAATGAACGTGTAAAGGCGTATGATAATAAAGAAGAGTTAGTAAAAGAGTTGCAAGCAGTAGTTGACGTGAAAGATGTTATATTAGTAAAAGCATCTCGCGGTATGAAATTAGAAGAAGTAATTACGATGTTGAAATAATTGGTGTATATAAATAGGGATGATAGTTACGAAAATAGAAGAAACTTATAATAAGCGCTTACAGTAAATATAAAAAAATAAAAGTGAAGAAAAAAGCTCTGAATATGAAAATAAGGTAACAGTTGGGTTTGCTTTTTACACATACAAAACTTATAATTGATAAAGTGTAATAACGTTTAGAAGTATTTTCGCGAAGAATATACGCCCGTTTATATACGTGAGCATTCAGGAAAAGGGCTTTTCCGCAAATTCGGAAAACGCCTTTTTTTAAATGATAAGTATAGGATAGAAAAGGAGAAGTAACATTGACAACATTTCGAGAATTAGGATTAAGTGAGTCTTTACTGCAATCTGTTGAAAGTATGGGCTTTGAAGAGGCTACGCCGATTCAAGCTGAAACAATTCCACATGCATTGCAAGGTAAAGATATTATTGGGCAAGCACAAACAGGTACAGGGAAAACAGCAGCATTCGGATTACCGCTATTAGATAAAGTGGATACAAATAAAGAAGCAGTTCAAGGTATTGTTATCGCACCAACGCGTGAATTAGCAATTCAAGTTGGAGAAGAGCTATACAAAATTGGTAAACATAAACGCGTTCGTATTTTACCAATTTACGGTGGTCAAGATATTAACCGCCAAATTCGTGCTCTAAAAAAACACCCACACATTATTGTTGGTACGCCGGGTCGTATTTTAGATCATATTAACCGTAAAACACTTCGCCTGCAAAACGTTGAGACTGTTGTTCTTGATGAAGCGGATGAAATGTTAAACATGGGCTTCATTGAGGATATTGAAGCAATTTTAACAGATGTGCCAGAAACACATCAAACATTACTATTCTCAGCGACAATGCCAGATCCAATCCGTCGTATTGCTGAGCGTTTCATGACTGAGCCTCAACACATTAAAGTAAAAGCAAAAGAAGTAACAATGCCAAACATTCAGCAGTTCTATTTAGAAGTGCAAGAAAAGAAAAAGTTTGACGTGTTAACACGCTTACTAGATATTCAATCTCCAGAGCTTGCAATCGTATTCGGTCGTACAAAGCGTCGTGTTGATGAATTATCAGAAGCATTAAATTTACGTGGTTATGCAGCAGAAGGTATTCATGGTGACTTAACACAGGCGAAACGTATGTCTGTATTACGTAAATTTAAAGAAGGTGCTATTGAAGTTCTTGTTGCAACAGACGTTGCTGCACGTGGTCTTGATATTTCAGGCGTAACACACGTATACAACTTCGATATCCCACAAGATCCAGAATCATACGTTCACCGTATCGGTCGTACTGGCCGTGCGGGTAAAAAAGGTATTGCAATGTTATTTGTAACACCACGTGAATCAGGACAATTAAAAAATATCGAGCGTACAACAAAACGTAAAGTTGACCGTATGGAAGCACCGACACTTGACGAGGCATTAGAAGGTCAACAACGTTTAATCGCTGAAAAGCTTCAAAACACAATCCAAAATGAGAACTTATCATACTACAAGCGTATTGCAGAAGAAATGTTAGAAGAGAATGACTCTGTAACAGTAGTAGCTGCTGCTTTAAAAATGATGACAAAAGAGCCAGATACAACTCCAATCGCTTTAACATCAGAACCACCAGTTGTTGCAAGAGGTGGCGGTTCTAAAAAACGCGGTGGTAACGGAGGCGGATACCGTGATGGTAACCGTAATCGTAGTCGTGATGGACGCGGTGGCGATGGTCGTAACCGTGATCGTAACCGTGATGGTCGTAATCGCGATGGTAACCGTGATCGTAATCGTGAAGGTAGCCGTGATGGCAACCGTGGTCGTCGCGGAGAAGGTCAAGGTCGCCCAGGATCTTCAAACGGACGCGGTGAAAGAAAACATCATAGCCGTAAGCCACAAGCTTAATAATAAAAAAAGAGAATGCCCTTTGCCGGCATTCTCTTTTTTTATTTCTGTAATTGTACATACTACATAATAACTTGTGTAGAAATGAGGTGCTACATGCTTGTAAGACTTGGGTATGTTGCAATGAGTGTACATTTGAAAAACGCATCTCCATCTCAAACGATGACGTATGCGCAGTTTCAAAAAATAGATGATCAAGAAGCGGCGATTCGCAAACTTGAAAGAATTGCTAATTCGAATTTAGAAAACTGTTTGCGACTATTAAAACATAATAGAGGACATGATATATCGTTCTTTCGACTTAGTTCCAAACTTATCCCTCTTGCAAATCATGAGGAGTTGTTAGATTGGAACTATATTCGTCCTTTAAAAGAAAAACTGAAAGAGTTAGGTGAATATGCAATTCGTATGAATATGCGTATCGATTTCCATCCAAATCATTTTGTTGTACTCAATTCACCTGAGGAGAGTATTTTTAAACAATCTGTAAAGACATTACAAATGCATAAAAAGTTGTTAAGAGGCATGGGGATTGAGCATAAGCAACGATGTGTAATGCACGTTGGTGGCGGATATAAAGATAAAGAGCTCGCATTAGAGCGTTTTATAGAGAATTGGTCTAATGTCCCAAGAAGTATTCAGGAAATGATTATGTTAGAAAATGACGATACAACTTTTACGCTGGAGGAAACATTATATTTAGGAGAAAAACTGGACATTCCCGTTGTATTTGATTTGCATCACCATATGATGAATCATAATCGAGAAGATTGGCATGAAGATTGGTCGCGTGTTGTACATACGTGGGAATCGTCTTTGTTACCAGTGAAAATGCATATTTCTAGTCCTAGAGAGGGAAAAGACCCGAGGGCGCATGCGGATTTTATTGATGTAGATGCTTTTTTATCTTTTTTAAAAAAGATAAAGGGAAGTGTTCCGCAAATTGATTGTATGATTGAAGCGAAGAAGAAGGATGAGTCTTTATTTCAACTCATGAGAGATTTAAGTGAACAAACAGATGTGGAAATTGTCGATGGTGCAAGCTTTTATATTAAATGAGCTCTGCACCATCGAGTTTTTTTATCAATAAAGGGGTGCAAATACCACCAATGATCAATCCTGTTAAATGGCTGATAGGATTGGCAGAGGGATTGAAGAAAGTGAATAGTAATAATATACATATCATAATTGAAAAAATAGCGATGTCTTTTGGGTTGGAAGAACGATATCGACTATACAATAGAAACAACTGTGCACCTAGCAATCCGAAAATACCGCCAGATGCCCCGGCATGAATATATTCAAGAGGCATAATAAGATAAGAAAAAATATTTCCAAAGATGCCAGAAAGGAAAAAAATAACAATGAAAGAAAAATGCCCTAGTTGTTTTTCAATAGCAGAGCCAAACACGAATAAACAAATACTATTAGAAAGAAAATGTTGCAAGTCTACATGTACAAGCAGAGAAGTTATGAGACGCCACCATTCTCCTTTAGCGATATATTCATTATAAGCTGCCATAGGAAAGAGAAAAAGGTCGCCTAACATAATCATGAATAATTGTATGAGAAGTAAAGCAATGACAATTGGTTGTAAGGAAATGCGGGCGGATGGTATTAGCATGTTGTGAGTATCACTCCTTTTGCATCAGAAAGATTCTCTGTTATTCTTACAATATGAAAAAAGAAAGCTAAATAGAAGAAGGGGATTTTGAAATGATTGTAGGGATTGGAATCGATATTATTGAATTGAATCGAATTGAAAAAATGCTAGATGGAAAGCTTAAATTTATGGAACGTATTTTAACTGAAAGTGAACGTAATGTTGCTAAGGAGCTGAAGGGAAGCCGTCTGACAGAGTTTGTAGCTGGAAGGTTTGCAGCAAAAGAGGCGTATTCAAAGGCGGTAGGCACTGGTATCGGGAAAGAAGTAAGTTTTTTAGATATTGAAGTAAGAAATGATGATAGAGGGAAGCCAATTCTTCTTGCAAGTACAGAGTATATTGTTCATTTATCAATTAGTCATAGTAAGGAGTTTGCTGTTGCTCAAGTGGTTTTAGAAAGCTCGTCAAGCTAGTCTGCATATTTTATATCTTTGTCTCATATATTTGTGGTAGCGATAAGGAAGGCACATCTTCCACTCATTTATAGGGGCAAAGGGGCTGAAGTGATGAAAAGGCGTCTGTTTTTAGTTCTTGTCGGTTTATTAACCGTTTTTGTGTTGGCCGGTTGTATGGAAAAGAAACAAGATGATGTTGTGAGAGATTTAGAGTCAAAAGTAAAAGGGATGAAAAGTTATCAAGCTGAAGCAAAATTATCTATTAAAACAGGGAATGAGCCTCAGGAGTATAAGGTGGAAATATGGCATAAAGAACCTTCTTTTTATCGTGTGAATTTGCAAAATGCGAAAAAAGATCAAAGTCAAATTATTTTAAGAAATGAAGAAGGTGTATTTGTATTAACACCAGCGCTTAATAAGAGTTTCCGTTTTCAAAGTGATTGGCCGCAAAATAGTAGCCAGGCTTACTTATATGAATCCCTTGTGAGAGATATTTTGCAGGATAAGAAAAACCTTACTTTTGAAAAAACAGATAAACATTATATCTTTAAAACAAAAACAAACTATCAACATCAAAACATGTTGCCGAAACAAGAGATTACATTGAAGAAAAGTGATCTAACACCAGTTTCGGTGAAATTAATGGATAATGATCAAAATGTTCTTGTGAAAGTAGATTTCTCAAAAGTGAAATTTGATGCGAAATTTGATAAAGGTGCATTTGATACGAAACAAAATATGTCTAGAGCGCAAGTAGATGTTCAAACGACAGCGAAAGAAGATAAACCGTTTGCTATTTTGTATCCACGTGATACACCGCAAGGTATGGTTTTGAAAGACGAAAAAGAGTTGAAGACAGACAGTGGCAAGCGTGCGATACTCACATACACTGGAAGTAAGAAATCCTTTACTTTAATACAAGAAAAAGCAAAAGTTGCAGAGGCTTCGTCAGCAATAAGTGTGAGCGGAGAATTGGTTGACCTTGGCTTTACAATTGGAGCATTGACGAAAGACTCTTTAACGTGGTCGCATAATGGAGTAGAATATATGCTCGTGTCTAAAGGTTTAGAGCCGAAGGAGCTATTAATGGTTGCTCGTTCAGTTACAGAGAAGCAAGTGAAGTAAACTTCTTAGACGTGGTGATATATGTGCACCACGTCTTTTCTTAGTTTGAAGGATGGATTTCATAAAAGAAGCATATAAAAGAATAAGCTTCGCATATCGTGTATAAGGAAGTGTATTTATGGAAGAAGCACCATTTTACCGTGACACTTGGGTGGAAGTGGATTTAGATGCCATTTATAACAACGTTACACATATTAAAGAATTTATCCCGAGTGATGTAGAAATTTTTGCCGTAGTTAAAGGGAATGCATATGGGCACGATTATGTACCAGTGGCTAAAACAGCATTAGAAGCGGGGGCGACAAGGTTAGCAGTTGCATTCTTAGATGAAGCTTTAGTGCTTCGAAGAGCCGGTATTACTGCGCCAATTTTAGTGTTAGGTCCTTCTCCTCCTCGTGATATAAATGTAGCTGCTGAAAATGATGTAGCATTAACTGTTTTTCAAAAGGAATGGGTAGATGAAGCAATCAAACTTTGGGATGGTTCGTCTACGATGAAATACCATATTAATTTCGATAGTGGTATGGGGAGAATTGGGATACGCGAACGTAAAGAATTAAAAGGATTTTTAAAAAGTTTAGAAGAAGCACCGTTTTTAGAATTAGAAGGAGTTTATACACATTTTGCAACAGCAGATGAGGTGGAGACTTCTTACTTCGATAAGCAATATAACACATTTTTGGAGCAGTTAAGTTGGTTGAAAGAATTCGGAGTGGATCCTAAGTTTGTTCATACAGCTAATAGTGCTGCAACGCTACGTTTTCAAGGGATTACATTTAATGCAGTACGAATTGGTATTGCGATGTATGGGTTATCTCCATCTGTAGAAATACGCCCTTTTTTACCGTTTAAATTAGAACCAGCGTTATCATTGCATACGAAAGTTGCTCATATTAAACAGGTGATTAAAGGGGATGGAATTAGTTATAACGTCACTTATCGAACGAAAACTGAAGAATGGATTGCGACCGTTGCAATTGGTTATGCAGATGGCTGGCTTAGAAGATTACAAGGATTTGAAGTGCTTGTAAATGGTAAAAGGGTACCGATTGTAGGGCGAGTAACGATGGATCAATTTATGATACACCTTCCTTGTAAAGTGCCTCTTGGTACGAAAGTTACACTCATTGGAAGGCAAGGAGATGAATATATTAGCGCTACAGAGGTTGCGGAATATTCAGGAACTATTAATTATGAAATTATTACGACGATCAGTTTCCGTGTGCCGAGAATATTTATACGGAATGGTAAAGTTGTGGAAGTAATTAATTATTTGAACGATATATAGAAAGTAGTATGATTTGCTTCTTGTCATTTGAGAGGACTGTTCATCGGTTGAGAATAAGTTCATTTTTTGACGAGAAGCTTTTTACTTATCAGTACTTTTAACATAAGTTACTGCAGAAATTCTTCTGTTTCTTGTTGTAATGAGATAAAAAATAAAAGAATATGAATGTTTTGTTTGTGAATTGGAAAACATAAGCAAGGAATAAGGAAGTCTTTGCAACAGGCTCCATACAATGGTATTATTACAATAGGTGTCATATATATATTTGGGTGTGTAGTTGACGGTGGAGGTGTATTTTTGTGTCCGAATCAAGTGTAACTACTGAAATCGTGGTTCGGTTGCCAAAGCAAATGGTAACGGAATTGGACGGAATTGGAAAACAAGAGAATAAGAATCGCCATGAACTAATTTGCCAGGCAACACAACTGTTATTGCGTCAACATAAGACGAAGAAACGCTACCAACATGAATCAATGCGACGTGGGTACATTGAAATGGGAAAAATTAATCTTGGTATTGCATCTGAAGCTTTCTTAGCAGAGTATGAAGCAGCTCATACAGTAGAACGCTTAGTTAGCGGGGGGTAATATTTTGATTGTAAAACGCGGCGACGTGTATTTTGCAGACCTTTCCCCAGTTGTTGGTTCTGAGCAAGGAGGCGTTCGTCCGGTTCTTGTCATTCAAAATGACATCGGAAATCGTTTTAGTCCAACGGTGATTGTAGCGGCTATTACTGCACAGATTCAAAAAGCGAAATTACCCACTCATGTGGAAATTGATGCGAAAAAGTACGGTTTTGAGAGAGATTCTGTTATTTTACTTGAGCAGATTCGAACAATCGATAAGCAGCGCTTAACGGACAAAATCACTCACTTAGATGAAGTGATGATGATTCGTGTAGATGAAGCGCTACAAATTAGTTTAGGACTAATAGATTTTTAAATCGGCAGTTTAAGTTGCTCTCTTTGCAGGGCAACTTTTTTTATTATAGAGGGGGTTACGGTTGTATATGGAAATGGTAGATAATCGACAAGCGTTAATGAAAATGTTAGTGAAGGAATTAGGCTTTACCGAAAAGCAAGTTCGTCATGTTATTCAATTAACAGAAGAAGGTAACACAGTTCCATTTATTGCTCGTTACCGAAAAGAATGGACAGGCTCTTTAGATGAAGTGCAAATTCGTACGATTTTAGAGAGATGGCAATATATGATGCAACTTGAAGATAGGAAAGAAGAGGTTCTTCGTCTTATTGATGAGAAGGGGAAACTGACAGGAGAATTACGTCAGCAAATTGTGAAAGCTACCAAGTTGCAAGAAGTAGAAGATTTATATCGTCCATATAAAGAGAAAAGAAGAACGAAAGCAACGATTGCAAAAGAAAAAGGGTTAGAGCCATTAGCTGAATGGTTATTGTTATATACGAAAGAAGATCCAAGTCAGAAGGCAATGGAGTTTGTGAATGCTGAGAAAGAAGTGCAATCTGCAGAAGAAGCATTACAAGGTGCTCAAGATATTATTGCAGAAATTGTTTCAGATGAAGCGTCGTATCGTAGTTGGATTCGGAATGTTACTTTTAGAAAAGGTGTTATGTCTTCGGCTGTAAAAGGTGAAGAGAAAGACGAAAAGAATATATATGAAATGTATTATAGCTATGAAGAACCGTTGCAGAAAGTGGTGCCACATCGTGTATTAGCGATGAATCGCGGTGAGAAAGAAGATATATTGAGAGTCTCTGTCGTTCCACCAGTAGATGAAATAGAAGCTTTCTTATATAAGAAAGTAATTCGTGATAACGATTCAAAAAGTGCACAGTATGTAAAATTGGCAATTGAGGATGGTTATAAACGTTTAATTCAATCCTCTATTGAAAGAGAGATTCGAAAAGAATTAACAGAAACAGCCGAAGAACAAGCGATACATATTTTCTCTGAGAACTTACGTAATTTGTTATTACAACCTCCAATGAAAGGAAAGGTTGTGTTAGCTGTAGATCCTGCATATAGAACGGGTTGTAAATTAGCTATTGTAGACGATACGGGGAAAGTTCTATATATTGATGTTATTTATCCGCATCCACCAGTGCGTAAATATGAAGATGCAAAAACGAAAGTTCTTTCTATTATAGATAAATATCAAGTTGAAATGATTGCGATTGGGAATGGTACAGCTTCTAGAGAATCGGAAGAATTTATAGTTGATGTATTACAAAATGTGAAACGAGAAGTCTTCTATATTATTGTGAACGAAGCTGGTGCGAGTGTGTATTCGGCTTCTGATTTAGCCCGTGAGGAATTCCCGGATTTACAGGTTGAAGAAAGAAGTGCTGTTTCTATCGGAAGACGTCTGCAAGATCCGCTTGCTGAACTTGTAAAGATTGATCCTAAATCAGTTGGGGTTGGACAATACCAACATGATGTATCTCAAAAGAGGTTGAATGAATCATTAACGTTTGTAGTAGAGACGGCAGTTAACCAAGTCGGTGTGAATGTAAATACAGCTTCAGTTGCGTTATTACAATATGTTTCGGGTTTATCGAAAACTGTTGCGAAAAATATTGTGGCAAAGCGTGAAGAAGAAGGGAAATTTACAAAACGAACAGACTTAAAGAAAATACCACGTCTAGGTGCGAAGACATATGAACAATGTATAGGTTTCTTACGTATATTAGAAGGGGCAAATCCGTTAGACCGAACGGGTATTCATCCAGAACAATATAAAAATGTTGAATTGTTATTAAAGAATCTAGGGTTATCCAAAGATGATGTAGGACAACCGCAATTACAAAAGAGCTTAGAAGAAGTGGAGATTGCTAAGTTGTCACAAGAAACGGGAGTTGGAGAGCCGACATTAGTTGATATTATAGATGCACTCATTAGTCCAGAGCGAGATATGAGGGATGAGTTACCTAAACCACTTCTGAAAAAAGGAATTTTGAAATTAGAAGATTTAAAACGTGGTATGGAACTAGAAGGAACAGTTCGTAACGTCGTCGATTTTGGTGCTTTTGTTGATGTAGGTGTAAAACAAGATGGTCTAGTACATATTTCTAAACTAAGCAAACAATACGTGAAACATCCGTTAGATATCGTATCTGTCGGACAAATCGTCAAAGTATGGGTAGATGATATTGATACGAAAAAGGGTCGCGTTGCACTATCAATGTTGCCGATTGAATAGTAAGAGAAGAGAGCAGATGGAAACTGCTCTTTTTTTATGGGATAAAATGTGTAATGAATTATGAGCTTTGATGTATTTTGCTATAATAAAACCAGCATTCATTTAACAATTTAATTTGATACCGGTTTTTTTCAAAATATGCGCGTTGCATTTGTTTTTTGAGCCATGTAGGCATAGGAATCCCTCCTTGTTTAATCCTACTCTCAAAAATGTAAGGTACTATTGATGAGAGGTTGGTGAGTGGATTTCTACTTCTGCTATGTTTTTAGAAACCACGCTTCTTGAATGAGGATGGGTATATGTACTATTTAATATATGTATAAGAGAGGAGAAAAGTGTAAAAATATTTTTTTGTTTAGGAGGAATGAAAGTGGATAAGCAAGAAATACAGCGGCTAGTGGAAGAAGTATCGTTACAATATTTCGGAATGCCGTTTTTACATAAGGCGATGTTTAATAGTAGATTGCGTACAACTGGTGGACGTTATCTATTGAATACACACAATATTGAACTGAATCATCGATATTATGAAATGTATGGGAAAGAAGAATTAGTTGGAATCGTTAAACATGAACTTTGCCATTATCACTTACATATTACAGGAAGAGGGTATAAGCACAGGGATAAGGATTTTCGTGAACTATTAAAGGCAGTTGGTGCACCACGCTTTTGTAAACGAATGATAAATGAAGAGAAAGAAAAAAAGGTCTATATGTATGAATGTATGGAGTGTTTACTTCAATATGTAAGAAGACGTCAAATAAATACAAAAAAATATGTCTGCGGAAAGTGTAAAGGGAAACTAATTCTCACAAAGAAAACATCTTGACAGTGAAAACGCAATCCAGTATATTATAAACATGTCACGTTTGTACAAGATGTTGTAAAAAACTTCTTGACTTACGATGAGAAATTTTATAAGATACAAATTGTCTTCATTATTCCGCAGTAGCTCAGTGGTAGAGCTATCGGCTGTTAACCGATCGGTCGTAGGTTCGAGTCCTACCTGCGGAGCCATACAGAGAAGTACCCAAGTGGCTCAAGGGGCTCCCCTGCTAAGGGAGTAGATCGCGAACGCGGTGCGAGGGTTCGAATCCCTTCTTCTCTGCCA
>NZ_NVEC01000045.1 GCF_002571225.1 Bacillus sp. AFS059628
ATTCTCACTATACAATTTGCCCCAATTGAAATAATATCTTCATTCATTCTTTTCACCTCCTTTAATACTATATAATTCATAAAGGGGTGAAATGGTGTGGACAAGCAAATAAAAGAGTTGTTTTTTGAAATGTGAGATATCAGTTAACAACTATCATCAAAAAAAACAGAAAAAACAACCTACACAACAGGAGGTTTTTTCTGTTTTTAGTCTGTATACGATATTCAAAATTAGTTAACATAACGTCTCATTATTGGTAGCAAAGAACCTTCTTTTTTGTTCTATGGATCTATGCATTTTTTATACATTCCTATCCTAGCGAGGTTTTAAGGTTCTTGTTTGTTACTGGAACTGTATAAAATCTTGCATACTCTTAACGTAGTTTTTTTCCAAAATGCCGTGATACCCCTAGATTAAAAAAGAAATAAGCAATGATTAAATTTTAAACCTAATCCATTGCATCTTGATTTACACCTATATAACGTAACGTGACCTTCTCTGATGAGTGATTGAATATCTCCATAAGTAATGCTATGTTTTTTGTTTGCATGTACATGTGATACCGGTATGTTTTTCTTAATGTATGTGTTCCGATTTCATCTAATCCGAATTCTGCCGCTGCTCCACTTAATATCTTATATGCCATGCTACAACCAATCAGACGATTCCTACCTTGTCTACTTTGTAATAGGTACTCATTATCTTCTCTTTTTTCAATAAACCATTTAAGTTCTCTTTTCGTTTTTTCTTAGCTTTCTTTTTTGTTGTTTGATTCGATTTCTTTTTCCATTCACGTAATTGATCTCTCAACCCCTTCATTTCCCCATCTCCCTTTTCAAAATAAAAAGGACACCTATTCTTAAAACAGCCTTACTTGCTGCTTTAATGAATTGGTGTCCTCTAGTTTTCTAGCCGGACTGTATTTATTTTGTGATACTTGACTGCATGAAAAGATTCATCCATGCTTTATCTAATCTTTCTTTCTCATATTTTTGTATAGCCTTTGTGCGACGAGAAATTGCTTTTTTTAATTTCTTCTTCTTTAAATTATTCAATCCTCTCACTCCTTCTTACGAAACACTTTTACTGTCCATTTTTGAGTGTTTTCATTAATTTAATACCTTATTACATTCAAAAAACTGATTGAATGTGAATTGTACCTATTTAACTTCAAAAGGATTATTCTATTAAGAATTAATTATTTCTTTGATTCTATTAAGCTTGTCTAAGTTTTTGTCATTTAGCGCTTCTCGATCAATACCAATACTTGCTCGTCTGCGTGTATTCATCGTTTCGATATAACAAGAGTGTTTATCTTTCTTGTCCTTAGCGAACATTTGTATGCCTTCAAAAGATGCATCACATACATATTTTGTATCTTCGAACAGCTCTTTCCAATTTCTCTTTAAATACAAACCCATGCAAAATTCTATATCTTCACCGCACGAAACACTTACCTCTACTTCAAAATGGTCATCCATTGTCACTACAAGGAAAACCATATAAGCTCTTATTTCAGTTAATTTACCGATGCTCTCTTTCTCCCCTGAATAAAACTCAATATTCCGTTCATACTATAAATGCACTTGAGTTCTGAACTTCCTTCTTAACGTTTTTCTGGAGAGCAGTTAGCTTTTGCTAGCTGCTCTTTGTTTTTCTTCCTGTCTCTTTAGGAACTGTGTCGCTTTCTTAATAGCCTCGGCTCTTGTTTGATCTTCAGCTATGCCTTTTAATCCAGCGTCATCCTTAATGCACAACATCTTCTTGCCATTATCCATAACAACCTCAACATGCGAATAATAAGCACTGTGTAATGTATCGTCTTCAAGAAGAAAACTCATAAATTCCGCACCGACTTTACCTGTAAACTCTTTGACCTTCCTCATATCCATTCCCCTTTTTTACAAAATGAAATTTTCATACTAATCTTCCTCAAGCTCCGTAACAGTTATATAATTTCTAGAATTTTTTCGTTCCACTACTTGTCTCTTGTATGCAGGCCTCTTATAAAATTTAACCGTTTTAGGACGTACGCCCAAATATTAGGCGCATTGCAATATGGTCCCGATACATACGAATAATTCACCTTTATAAACGGCGTACTCCTTCACTTTCACTGTCATAACCTCCAGTTCGGTTAAATATTTAAAATGTATAAGTAAATTGCAAGCATCGATAATACTAAGGCAATCCCAGCAAAAAACGCATTGTATAAGTTACCTTTCGAGTGATCAACACCAAAGTATGCTGTTGTGTAAACTGAAAATAATATTATGCTAAAGCACCACACAAACGCTAGAAGTAAAACAGTTGCTATATACATGCATCTCGCCCCTCCCTTCTTGCTATTAAAATAGCGTTTTTGTTTAGTTTTATAATTCCTTGTCTCCCTTTATAAAACACTTGATTTTATTGTTTAATTTTATTAAACTGAGCTCGTATACTAACTAATAAGGAGACTATAATGAAAATAAATTTAGTATTGTTTGTATCATCATTCAAAGAGCAAACTACCCCCAAATTAATGATAAAAACAATTGAATCAGATATTCGTCCTATTAAAGGCGATATAATAGATGATCCAGGATTCGACTCAAGTTTTCATAATGGATATGAGGTTGTAAAAGTTTCAATCAATTACACATCAAGCGAATGTTTCGTTTCTCTACATCCTCTTGCTATAGAACTTGAGGACATTAAATTAGATACTTACATAGAGAAACTTGAAGCACATGGTTGGCTTACTGTCTCTAAAGAAGAATTACAAAATATATAATTGTTTTATTTTGCCCCTTTATGTTTGAAGGGGTATTTGTATTATCATTTTTTCATATAAATAACGATTTGATTCAAACTTGCACATAAACTGAAAACATACATAAAATTTAATTGCCGATACTTTTTAATATAAATCTTGGTCAAAGAGCGCTTTCTCATGCGCTCTTTTTTCTGTTCAAATAAGGATTTTATAACAGAATACTCGCTTTCAATTCCTCTGTTTCCATCATTTTGATTCTTCCTTTTCCCTTATAACAAGATGGACTTCTTTGTTAATCCTATAAAAAACAACCTAAATATGGTAAAATCCAAATAAGGTAGATGAATATAATAGGTGAATTTGTAGTTTGTGCACTTGTTTGTTTTATCATTGTAATAATGGGCAATCTGATTCATATTAAAAAACAATTATTTTTTATTGCTGGATACCAAGAAGCTACTTTTATTGGTGATAAAAATAAACTAGCTAAATTATTCGGCATATTTGCTTACATAGTAGGAATTGCTATTATTCTACTACCTTTTGGACTTGAACTCTTCGGCGGCATAAGCGGCAAAATCTATGCAACCTGTATTGTTACAGGTACAGTTTTTGTTTTGGTTAGAAAAAATGATTAATAAACCTTTTTAAAAAGAGTCTTAATATGGCTCTTTTTTTATTAATAAAACTAATTCAAATAACTATTTTGTCAAGTTTTACTAATTCCTACATTCTCTTAATAAGTTCCGTATAATAATCTTTCTCAAATCATTGTATTTCTCTCTGCAATGCTACTTTTGTAAACAACTCGACATTTTTTCACAAAAATAGTCAACTATATTTGTTATGATGTTCTAGGTATTTCGCTTGTCCACATAGAGGTTCTGAAAAATAGAAATATATTTAATGACTGTTTAAAGAGGGAGAATACAACATGAAAACACAAATCTACAAATATCCTAGACAAAAGATTTATGGAATTTGGTTAATAATTGCCGAAGTTAAATGTTCATGTTGATAGAACCTAGCTGAAAAAACATCTGTAACAAAAGGATTATTACTAAGCGCATTTTCTAGTCTCTTTACCCTGTTAAGTTGTTCATCATTAAAAAATGGACTTACTATACAAACCCTAACTCCCTGCTATTCTTTTTTTCATACCACATATAACCCCCTTTCGCTCTTATAAACTTTAAATATTTCGTATATTACATAGATAGTTTCGTTTATTTTAAAAAATATGAATATCTATCCCTTTGGTAAAACTAAATATTCTGACAATAATACAAAATACCGTTTCTTATTCCCCTCATACCCGAGGGTCAAGAAGTTAGCTTTTGCTAGCTTCTCTTTAATGTATGAAAAAAAAGATAAGACTCTTTAAAATGATTCTTCTTTATTTCTCAATATAAAGAGTCTTGGATTTCCGCTAACAATCCTATATTATATGAACAAAGAGTAAGGTAAGAGTTACTCTTTTACTTGAATGATTGAATATATCCATTAGCGATGGCGCTATATTCTTTGTCGACATGTACATGTATAAAGCTAATATTTTATATGAATATCCATAGTCAATATTCATATATTACAATAGCATCAGAAGTACCATTAAAACAATTAGAGCAACTACCACAGCTGCCACAACCTCCACAACTAAAACAACCAAAACAACCGAAGCAACCAAAACAACGGAATCCACCACAACGAAATCCACCACCACAACCTCCACAGCGACCTCCACAGCCGCCACAGCGACGAGCAGCATCTTCAATATAGTAATATGGATATTGGTTTTGCTGGTCCCAATGCACAACATTTCCAGACTGGTAATCATTAAGGCTTAACGCTTGTAGTTCTTGTTGAAATTGATTCATTTTCATGACCTCCTTTTATTAACTATAAACCTTTTGACGCTTTCCTATATTTCTGTTTGTTAAATCTTAGTAGAAATAGCGCTATAAACTAAGTTCAATACGTACACCTACAAAATATGACCTATCACTAGATGATGTATCTTGTTCATGTACCTATTTTTCGGTTATTTTTCCACGGGCTCATTTTTATAAAGTGAAACTCTAATCAGTCGGGGTTTTGTTCATCCCCCACTGATTATCAGCCCTCACCAATCGGACGTTTACGGACAGCCCGACTCCCACCTAACTTCTTTGCTCCAACTGAATTTTGAGGTGGGAGTTTTACTGTCCGTTAACGCGGGATAAATTGAAAAAAGACGCACTTAGATTGATGCGCCTTTTGCAATACCTCTTCTCTTTATCATATTACGTTTTTCTCTTCTGTACTTACCGGCCACTTTTCTAATGTATAGGCCATTTCCCAAAATGAATATTCATATTGACTACTTATAATAAAATGTTGTTTCATTCGATTTCGGTCTGCCTCTGTTACTTTTTCAGCGATAGTATCTAACCGTGTAATTTGCTCTTCAACTAATGTACGGAACCAATCAGATCCGTAAGCAGAAATCCATTCGTTATAAATTGGCTCTTCTGGCTGACACTCTTTTAAACGCTCACCAATTTCATAATACAACCAATAGCAAGGTAAAATTGCTGCAATGATATCACCTAAATGTCCTTCATACGCAGCACGATACATATGTGAAGTATATGCGTATGCAGTTGGAGCAGGAATAAAATTATCTTTTTCTTCTTGTGTAATCCCTAGTTTCTTCGCAAAATTCTCATGTAAGGATAATTCCGCTTCATATGTATTTTGAGCATGGTGTGCCATACGAGCTGTCGTTTCTAATTCTAATGCTTTTGCAGCTCCTAAAGTTTGTACTCTAGCAAAGTGACTCAAATAATACGAATCTTGAAGCACATAATAGCGAAAACTAGCTAAATCTAACGTTCCTTCACCAAGTTTTTTTACAAAAGGATGATGAAAACTAGCTTCCCAAATTGAGTCTACTTCTTTACGTAATGATTGTGAAAAAGTCATTTGAATCCCTCCAATTATGTATGAAATTTAAGTATTTACCCACCATTATTAAATCTGTAAAACAAAAAAACTTTCTTTACAGGCGTAAAGAAAGTGAAATTGACAGTTTTTATTCATAAAATAGCAATGTCTTTCCCACTTCCCTACGCTGGCATTAACCAGATCAGGTACTAAGAGTCTCAAATTCCAATTTGATCTCAGCCTATAATAGGCCCCCCTAGTGGATAAAATATTTAATTTTCGTATTGTATTCATCATAACATACTTCATGTAACTGTCAAAAATTATTCATGATACTGCTACTTAAAAGCCTTCTTCTTTTCTTACTCTTAATGAAGTTTCAATAATCATATCTAATAGTTTACTATATTCAATTCCCGCTGCAGCTGCACTTTTTGGTAGTAAACTCGCTTGCGTCATCCCTGGTAATGTATTAATCTCCATTACATATGGAATACCATCCTTCACCATCATATCCACCCTTGCATAAACGCTGCACTTTAATGCTTTATAGCAAGCCAGTGAAGCTTTGTTTACACGTTCCTTCAGTTCAGCTGGAAGTTCGATAACTTCTTCAATTGTACTAGCATCATCATATTTCGCATTGTAATCAAAGAACTCAGCCGCATGTCGAATTGAAATGATAGGTAATTGTTTTCCATCAAAAATGGAACATGTAATCTCGTCACCTTTTATATATTTCTCTATTACTACCTCCGAATCCCATTCAAATACAGTTTCCAGCATTGAAATTAATTCGTCTTTATTATAGACAATCTTTACCCCGACACTTGAGCCACCAGAGTTTGGTTTTACCACTAACGGAAATCCTAACTGATTTAGTTCATCAACATTTAGATCCTCCATTTTTGTAAGTTCAATCCAATCAGGTGTTTCTATACCTTCATAACGTAAAATCTTTTTCGAAATATTTTTGTCCATACATATACCGCTAGATAACATATTGCTTCCGCTATAAGGAATACCTAAACTTTCAAGTGTCCCTTGAACAGTTCCATCTTCTCCGTATTTTCCGTGTAATGCGAGTAATGCAAAATCAATGTCTTTCGCTTTTTCGATTAAATCCATTTTTTCATTTAACGTAATCGGTACGATTTCATATTTATTTTTATCTAAATTTGCAATCATTTCATTTCCAGTCATAATTGATACTTGTTTTTCAGAGGATACTCCCCCCATAATAACGCCAATTCTCATTTCCTCAACTCCAAATTTCATTTTTTTATTGTATCACCAATTATTTTGATTCCCCGAACTATTTCTTCTTCTTTCAAACGTGAAAATCCTAATCGAAACGTGTTCGCTCCTCCTCCATCAGAGTAAAAAACATCTCCAGGAGAAAATGTAACCCCTTGCTCATAACACTTTTGCAAAAGTGTGCGGGCATGAATTTTTTCTTCTAACTCTATAAATAAATGAAGTCCACCATCACCGGTCATTCTTTGAAACGGAATGTACTCGTTACACGCTCCAACAGCTAACTCATATTTTTTCTTATAAACAGACCTTGCCTTTTTTAAATATTTTTCAAAATATCCTTCATGTAAATATTGAAAAAGAACAGCTTGATCTAAAGTAGATGTGTGAATTGTTCTTGCTCTTTTTACACTTTCTAAATAATGAATCAGTTCTTTATCGGCAATGATCCAGCCTACACGTAAACCAGGGAAAAGTACTTTCGAAAAGCTACTAATATAAATCACATTATTACCCGCACCAGCAAAAGTTAATAATGGTGCTAAATGTGAACCTGAATAACGTAACTCCTCATTAAACCCATCTTCTATAATAGGAACCTTATATTTAGAAAATAATCTCATCAGTTCCGTTCTGTTCTCCGAACTCGTGACAATACCGGTTGGATTATGATAAGAAGGAATTAAATACGCGAAATCAAAATCCTTTTCACGTAAACTTTTTTCCACTTCGTTCGTATCAATGCCATCTTCATTCATCTTCATTCCATGAACTTCAAGTCCATGTAAATGGAAAAGCTTGAGTGCAGCATGATGAGTCGGATTCTCACAAATAACCCGCCCTGATTTTTTCGATAACGAGGATAGTACAATGTCTAATCCTTCTGTAAATCCATTTGTAATTAAAATGTCTTTGTTCGAAATATCTACACCTTTCATTTCCATATAATGAAGTAGATAATTCATTAACGGTCTATAACCTTTTGCATATCCGTAATTTAATACGACATCACCTTCAATAGACATACGAGTAAGAAAAGCTCTTTTGAAATTTTCCACATCAAATAGCTTTTCGTCTGGAGCAATGCTATTAAAAACAATCATTCCCTTTTCCCAGCGAACACCATGTTTCATTAAATCTAATTCATCCGCTAATAAGGTAACTGTATTAAGTTTATTTTTCCAATCTATTTCAACAGACGAAGTGTTTGAAATATCAACCTTCGCAACAAAATTCCCTTTTCCTTTAACTGCATAAATGAGTCCTTCTTGTTCTAAATCCGCATAAGCAGCAAGAACAGTATTTCTGCTCACACTTAGTAATTCACTAAGTTCCCTCGTTGAAGGAATTTTTTGATCCCCGAGCAAATGCCCTTTCATAATCATCTTTTTTAAATAATCTTTCAATTGAATATAAACGGGACGCTCTTTTACAACTTTAAAATCTTTAAACAATTCCTTACCCCCTGCAATCATTTTTGCATAATTATCTCATTCTCAAAAGGTCCACTACATATGTATTTTTTATAAAGGGCGGTACGGTCTTATAGGGTGCAGCTTTAATCTATGGGAGATTCATGCCGCTCATTGATTATTAACTCTCACCACTCAGGAATTATAATACCCATTAATACGTGACAAATCTTTACGATATAAGTTAATTATATCTTTTAAAGCAGCTGCTGCGGCTCCGCGTGGATTAGAAGCACCACCTATTGTAGTAACTTGTCCCATCGTATCTGTAAAGAACGTAATTCCTTTTTCTGTACCATTTACATTTGTTAGCGGATGATCCTTATCTATTTCGTACGGTTCTACTTTAAGAGCCACTTTACCATCCTGATCCTTATACGCTGAAGCTATTAATTTAATAAATTTATTTTGTTCCTTAGCATTTCGAATTTGTTGTTTTGTAACATGTTCAATTCCTTTTATATGTATATCTGTAAGCGCATGCTCTGTTCCCATTAAACTGTTTGTTAAAAGTAACAATTTACACGCACTATCAGAACCACTTACATCTAATATTGGGTTCGTCTCAGCAATTCCTTTACTTTGCGCTTCTTTCAGTGCTTCTTCAAACGTAATATCTTGCTCATTCATTCTCGAAAGAATATAGTTTGTTGTCCCGTTTAATATTCCTTCTATTTTTTCAATATGGCAACCAGCTAGACTAAATTGCCCAATATCAAGTGTCGGTAATGCGGCCGCAGTTGCACCACTATATCGGATTTGTACATTTGCGATTTTTGCTGCTTCATTTATTTCTCTCCAGTTTGTAACGAGTGCACCTTTTGAAATTGCTACTATATCCATCTGTTTTTCAATTGCTTGTATTATATATTGTTTCCCTGGATTTCCATCTTTAAGATTTGTAACTGTTGATTCTACTAGCACAGTACCAATTATGTTATCTGTTGCTCGTTCCTCTGGATGATGTTCGATATATTTTTCAATTGCAGAGCTACCGCCACCGTATCTTAATAAATGAGGAATAGATAATCCATCTTCATTATGTATTGCAACATTTCTGCCTAATACACCGCTTACCACTAAATCTATTCCATACGTTTCATTTATATATAAATATTTTTCATTTAATAATTTTATAAACTCTTTTCCTACTGTTCCATATCCTGATAATACAACTTTAATTTTCATAATATCCCCCCATATTTTTCTACCATATCCCTCTTTCAATATAATATAAAGCGCCCTCTAATTCCATCGAGAGCGCTTTATTATTACCTATTTCGGTAATCTTGATAGCTTTTCTGCAATTGTTCTATAAAACCCTTAAATGCTAGAAAAACCTAACGTGTCTGAAACACTAAGCCCTACCATATCGAGATGGTCCCAAATTGCTTTCGTTTCAATATGATTCCATTTCCCAATCTGTAAAGTCTTATTACTATTTACAATAACATTAGATGAGGGCGCAATCATAGAATTTGTGTTTTATATACATTGTATATAGAAAACATGCACAAATGTTGATAAATATTAATTCAAGTGAGGAATTACTTTTTATAATACAACTTGTAAATCTAATTATTTGAATTTATAATTGAAGATAGTTTCCTCATGTTACATAGCTTTAATAATTACAAGAAAAATAATTTTATTACTTAAGGAGGAAAAGACATGCAAATCGGATTAAATATTCATACATTATCTCAACCTACTAAAATAACTTCACCTAATCTTGAGCATAATACGATCTCTTCTACTAAACTTGAAGATAAAAAATTAAATGATCCCATCAAGTTTGATATTCGTTCATCTGAAAAAGAAATGAAACAACCTGAGCATAAATTTAATGAATTAGATTTATGGAAGATGTTAAAAGATAAAGGTATTCCTTTATGGATCATACTTGAAATGCTGCAAAAGGCTCGTAAAGAAAAAGAAGTTCAAAATAATTCAGTTCAAAATTCAAATGCGATTGAAGAAACGAGTGAGACTCGATTAAATGAAGTAATGTAAGTTATTTAAACGGTATGAAAAAGGGCCCGAGGTTGATAAAGTATCCATCAACTTCGAGCTCTTTTTTAAGATTTTTCTCCAATCGTTACAAACTGAACTGATACCTCACCTTTATAGCCTTCAATTACCTTTCTTACTTTTACATATTCATTAGTCAATGTATTATCTGTCGACATTTTAGGCTTTTCGTCACCTAAAGATTTCTTTAGATGAAGAAGTTGTATTTTTGTTTCATTTGCTTTTATTTCATTATACACATTATTTTCCGCCACAATTACATACGATAGTAGTCCATAGTTTCGATTATTCCCAAGCCAAGCATCCCTATCATATGTAACTGGTATCGCTTTTCCTTCTATTTCAATACTTTTTATATTCTTTTCTTCTTCATTTATAAATAGTAGTGAACTTTCTTTTGGAAATTTCGGCAACGTATCTAAAGGTTTGGAAAGAGATGATTGATCTCTTTCACGAAAAATTTTTGCTTTAATCATCGCTTTTGCAGTAGATTCATTTAATATTAAAACCCTCTTTTGGTCAAATCTACCTGTTTTCACAGAAAAAACCTCATGTTCTTTCGTGTTTTCCTTATAACGATTTATAATAGTTGAAGTATTGTCCTCATCTCCAATAACTAGTACGCCGTTTGCTGGAAATCTGTTTTCATTTTTAGAGCATGCGCTTACACTTATTAACAATAATATACTTAATATGAAAATAGATATTGTTTTTTTCATCACAGTTCCTTTCATAACCAAAATTGTTTTTTTACATGCTTTTCTGCAATCTTACTTGCTCATAATCTCTACTGCTCCATAGTTTTATATAGCTTTTGTAAATAGCGCCAACGAGTCATATAGAAATATAAAACTTGTATACAAATAAATGAAATTAAAATTATGATAGAGCTATTTATAATAGAAAAATCTACTAATTGTTGCAATGCCATATAAGCAACCACTGTGTGAATTACTGCAATGATAATCGGTAAAAAGAACATTAATAATAACTGTCTCGTTACAACTTTTTTCAACTCTCGTTTACTTAATCCCATTTTTGAAATCATTTTATACTGCTGTTGATCACGGTCCAAATCAGTATATAACCGGAAGTAAATAAAACTAGCAGCAAAAGTAAAGAAGACGATTCCAACTAAAACACTTGCCATCAGTAATAATCCATTTGTTTGTTTTGCACTTAACAACTCTATAGTTAGAGCTCTAAATTCAAAATGTATGTCTCTAGGCTCTTTTTCGAATATATTATTTAATTGATTTGAAATTTCTTTCGTTTTTAACCAATCATCTACAACAAATCCATACGTTCGATATTGAATTATATTTTCATAATCCGGACTACTATTAAGCGGAATTTCATCATACACATGATCTTGAATAGCAATATAAATCCCTTCCGTATCATGTGGCAAAACTAAATTATCTACAGTTTTTTTTACATGAAATGTCTTTGTCCACTCACCTTGAATGACCTCAATATCCTTTTTATAATCGCCATTTTTAAATTCCTGTTTTTGTGATACCATTCCTGGGATTAATAACATTTCATCTTCTTTTTCAATTGTTTCTTGTTGATAACCGAGTGCTCTCGCAAGTTCGTTATATTCACTTAGTTTCATTACATATACATTACTTTCAGTATATATGTATGAAGATGAAGCCATTCGATATGGAATATTAGCATCAGCAAAATGTTTTTTTATTGTAGAGAGATGTTTATCCGCTATTTTATTTTTTTCAGGAGCTACATATAGCAATGTATACGGGTTTGTCATCCTTACCAAATCTTTATTTCCAAGAGCAGCTGTCGTGCCAATTGCTGTAAAAGCAACTGCTGAAATAATAGATACTATAAAAAACATTGTTGCATTATCTTTCATACGATAAATTAATTCTGAAAATGTTAATATATTGGTTCTTTTTAAAAAGAAAGATTCACTCCTTTTCGCAAGATGCAATATATAAACGCTACACTGTGTATATAAAAAGTATGTTCCTATAATTACTAAGAGCACACCCATTCCGAGCGTAATAAAACTATAACTTGGGATAAAGCGAAATACTAAAATATAGCCATACCCTATACTAAACAAAGAGAAAATTGATAATAAAATTGACGATTTCGGTTCAGGCTTTGGCTTTTCACCTGCTTGCATAAGTTCCACAAGTTCGGTTACTTTAATTGTTTTAAATGTAACTAACGAAACGATTAAAAATAAGAAAAGAAACGTAATAACTGTTAATAATACAGCCTGTACTGGTATATAAAAAGGTAAGCCGTTACTAATCATTAATACACTGGCACTTATTAATAAAACTAGTTTAGAAAATATAAGTCCAATAAGAACCCCTATACAAATTGAACCGAGTCCAATTAACATATTTTCAATTAACAATAACTTTTTAAGCTGTCTCATTGACATACCTTGCATCATTAAAATGCCAAATTCTTTCTTACGCGTTTTTAAAAACGAGCTCACTGAATATAGAATGAAAAAGAATGAAAATAAAAAAATCAAACCTTGCGAAACTTTAAATCCTAATGTACCAAATGTACTTATTGTTGAGCTTGTCGATTTCAACTCCCCCTGTAAATCAGGATGGAATAATAAAAGAGCATACGTAAAGAAAATCATTATAGAAAATGCACTACTTAAAAAATGAGCAGCATATGTACGCTTATTACGAAAGATATTATTAAATGCGAACTGACGAAAAGTCATGCCTTTTCCCTCCTAACAAAGAAAGGACATCCATAATCTTTTGATAAAAAGTTTGCCGACTTTCACCACGATAAATTTCGTTATATAGTTGACCGTCTTTAATAAAAATTACTCGACTGCAAAAACTCGCTGCATACGGATCATGTGTAACTAACATCATCGTAGCCTTTTCTTCCTTGTTAAGCGTATCGAGCATCTCCATTACATCATTTGAAGATTTAGAGTCTAAATTCCCTGTAGGTTCATCTGCAAGTAATAATTGCGGCTTATGAACGATCGCACGAGCGATTGCTGTTCTTTGAGCTTGGCCCCCTGATATTTCAAACGTTCTTTTATTCAATATATCTGTTATATTTAATTTCGCTGCAATTTCTTCTACTCGTTTATTCATTTCTTTCACAGAAACACCATCTAAAGTCATCGGCAGTACGATATTTCCCTTCACTGTAAGCGTACTAAGTAAATTAAATGATTGGAATACAAATCCTAATTGTTTTCTACGGAATAAAGCTAAATCTTCAGATGATAAGTGGAAAGGATTTGTACCATTTATTACTATTTCTCCCGATGTTGGAGAGTCGATAGTAGATACCATATTTAATAACGTTGTTTTCCCGCTACCTGATGGTCCCATGATCCCTATAAATTCACCTTCTTGAATTGATAAATCAATATCTGCTAATGCTTTAAAAGGTATTTTCCCTTTATATACTTTACTAATATTTTTCGCATGTAAAATTTCCATTTCTATTCTCCCTTCATTTGCACTTCTCACAATAGAGTGTAAATGAATTGTCTTATAACTCATATTGCTTCATCTTTCATTTATCTTACACGCTTGTAAGATTTCTAAAAAAACTGATAACATAACTATTTTCAAACTAAAAGTAACGCATAACTATCTTATAATAATTGTATAGTGGCAAGAAATACAATGTATATCATATCTTTATTATATAAAGTGAAACTTTANNCTGATTATTAGTTGAACCAATCGAACTTTTATGGGCAGTTGATCCCTCACCTTACTTCTTTGCTTTCGCTGCATTTTGAGGTGGGGGTCTTACTGCCCATTAAAGCCGGGATAAAAGGGAAAAGACCGATAGCTTTATCGGTCTTTTCCTTCCCAAAGTTATATTTTCAAATAATATCTTTGGTTGAAATGTTTTTGGGATACTCTTTTTTAGTCTCATTCACTTTAAAGTAACCTCTACAAAAAATTGAGTTCTTCGGTTTAATCGCAATTAAAAATGAATTGTATATATCTGAAGCGGAAATTATTGCATTTATCCAACATACAAACAATAAGATTGATTTAATATTTCCCGATACATACAATGATATAATGGTTGGAACGACCGATAAAACAATAATAGGCAAGCTCATAAAAATCCAAAATCTCGTTTTGGATAAGATTGCATTTGTATTTAACCAAAAAAATATTCCACTACAAGTTAAGCTAATATCACCCATTTTATTTATAACAATAACGTGTAGACATTCATGAATAATGAAGACTAAAATACCTAAAATGATGAGATAAAATATATTAATATGAGTGAAACTTGCTCCAAAATAATACGGTATTAGAAAAATAATGATTTGAAGTACATATACAAACTTCATATAATGTTTTCGGTGAAAAGCACATAATGCAAAAAAGCTTAGAATTTTAGCTCTAAGCTTTTTAATGATTTCATTACATTTTCGCTCCTTTTAAAGAGCACTAATTTTTATCCATTCAGATTTACTCAATACATAATGATTATAAATTTGGCTGTCTATCGTCTGTTGACTCAAATAAGTAAACCCGCATTTTTCAATAACTTTATTTGAAGATACGTTGTTTATTACTGCAATTGCATTAAGGACATCTACATTTGTATTTTCAAACAAATAGTCAATCAAGCCTTCTGTCGCTTTCGTCGCATAACCTTTATTATGATATTCACTTGAAACAGCATACATAATTTCTCTGTTCGGTGCAGGGAGTTCATCTTTCATACCTGTGCAGCACCATCCAACAAATTCATTAGTCGATTTCTTAAATATTCCTAGCTTTAATATATGGTCATCTATGTTATTCATAGTTCTTACGGCATTAAGAAACGCTTTGTTTGCATGTATTTCATAATTTGTAACCCAATTAACTCGTTGTTCTTTCGTTGATTTCCAGTCCGGTAAAAACTTTTCTATCCCTGGTTGATTGGATATTTTATAAATACTCTCTGCATCTTTAGCCGTAAACTCTTGCAGATATATATCACCACAATCTATTCTAAATAACTTAGTCAAACTCTCTGCTCCCATGTTGATTTAAAGCGCCTTAATCTGCTTCGTAAGTTCCATAAACCGTTCATCTAGTTCTTTATATTCTTTGTCTTTAGAAGTTAAAAAGCTTAATTTCCCTAATACTTCTTGTCTCTCTGTTTCTAACGTTAAACGTAGCTCTTCAATTTCATCTCTTGTTTTCGTAGGTTCTTCGAGCTGCTTTTGTATCGTATTGTTTACAAACATGAGTTTTGCGTTGGTTGTCTTCTCCAGAAAATATTGATCGTGAGAAACGATAACGAGTGTTCCATTATACTCAGCTAATGTATTTTCAAGCTGTTCACGTGAAGGGAGATCAAGGTGATTCGTTGGTTCATCTAATATAAGCACATCTTTTTCATCTAAAATATAAGCCATTAGCTTACATTTTACTCGTTCACCCATACTCATATGTCGAATCGGCTCTGTCCATTGAGAAGATTCGAATCCTAAATGTTTCATTAAATTTTGGACTTTTCCTCTTTCTTCGAATGTCTCTTTATAAAATAAATCTTCTGGTGTTTTATCCAGCGGTAAATCAAATACTTCTTGAGTTAAATAACCGATGTTTGCTGAAGGTGAAATCCATACTTCTCCTTCAGCAGTTTCTGTTCCCATAATCATCTTCAGTAACGTTGTTTTCCCACTACCATTCGGACCAATAATCGCAACCTTCTCACCGTGCTGAATTGTAAAATTAACGTTTTCAAATAATGTTCGTTTATTAAATTCTTTCCGTAATTGTTTTACTTCTAAGAAACGTTTTCCTACTTTTTTACTCGCTTGAATAGAAAATTCAACTGAATAATCTTCTTTCACACGTTCAACTTTCGTTTTCTCCAGCTCTTTTTCAAGACGTTTTCGTTTCGATTTAACTTGCGCATCCATTCGCTTCGCCTTAACACGGTAAAACTCTTTCACGCCTTCTTGTTTTGTGGACTGTGCATGTGCCTTTTGTGACCATGAACTTAATTCTTTTATATGCGTTTCTACTTGTTCTATCTTCTTTTGTTGTTTTTCATATTCACGCTGTTGCGTCATTCTTTTATGCTCACGTGCTTTCATATAACTCGTATAATTCCCACTATGGTCAATTAATTTCTTATCCTCAATTGACCATATTCTAGTCGCGACAACATCTAAAAAATATCGATCATGTGATACGACGATAACTGTACCTTTCATATTTTTGATTTGTTTAATAAGAAATTCCGTACTCATCTCATCTAGATGATTTGTCGGTTCGTCTAATATTAAGACATTAGGATTTTCAGCAAATCCTTTTGCTAATCGAACTTTTAGCTTTTCACCACCACTTAAAGTAAGAAAATCATTCGTTGGCACGCCCCATTTCGCAAGTAGTTCTGCTTCTTTTGCAATCATATCCTTGCTAACGAAAGATTTTTTTTCTTGTTCAACATATGCAGTTGTCATATTCATTTGCATCCATTCAACAGTACCTTTTGATGGTTCAATCTTCCCATTTATTAATTGAAGTAACGTTGATTTACCAGCTCCATTTTTGCCGATTAACCCAATAACGTCCCCTTGTCTTACTGTCACATTCATTTTCTCTAACAAAGTATTTTCTTTTATTTCCACATAAACATCATTTAATTTTAATAGTTCTTTCATAATACCAATCCCTTTCATAAAGGGAGAATAAAAAAATCCTCCCAAATAAATTTGGCAGGATTAGTCGTTAAAATATTTATACCCAAATAAGCTATTGCACAACATAAATAGCAATACCGTTGTATGGAAATTGGGCAGACTAATCCTATTTTTTAGAAATTGAAATGTATTGAATTTCAACATTTAAAAATAAGATTAGTTAATCATCGTCCACCCATCATTCCTTTCCGTCGTTAGTAACCATATTGTACCATGATAGTACTGTATGAGTAAATGCAATTATATGTGCTATTATAAAGTTTACTTTCTTCAAGGGCTATTTATCATTTCTTAAATTCATTTTGAACAAACAGCATTTATTGTACTACTTACTTTATATTTCCCCAAAAAGTAAAACCCTAAGTACCCCCTCTTATATAATTTTTATATAAATTTATGATTAATTATATGTTATTCGTTATCCAGTAACCCCTTATTGTTTCTCGATAAATTTTTATTGATTACTCTCCTGTAATAAGCTATTATATGCTTGTAGAAAATATTAATGTAAGGATTGAATTTATGGACAGGACATTAGAAATCACAAAGTTAAATATGTTTTTAAGGATTTTTCTCATCCCGATTATAGTAGGGATTATTGTTGGTATACTAACTAAGTTGGGGCAAGGTATACTTCCAGGAAATTGGAATTCATTAGTTAACCTAGGAAGTGTTTGGTTAGTTCCATCCTTTTTCGTGGCTAGCTTGAGTTATTCTAAACGTACAGCTATACTTTCTGGCACCCTTGCACTACTCGGTATGGTATTAGGCTACTATGGTTATGCGATAGTTATTAAAAATGTAGCTCACTCTATTTATTTTATATCTGTATGGATTGTGTGTGCATGTATAGGAGGAACTATCTTTGGAATGGCAGGTTTTCTATGGAAAGATACTACGAATCCACTTCATAAATTCGGAAGCGCGCTAATTAGTGGAGTTTTTGTAACGGATGGACTTCACATTCTTTTACATTTTGAAGACTATAGTCACATGTTACCTGTTGGATATACGGAAGTGATAGTCGGGATTATCTTGATTCTTGTATTAGAACGCTCTAATGCTAATCGAATTTCTTCTTTCTTAATGATGGTTCCTATCACTATTTTAGGATTAATTGGATATAAATTATTAAGTTTGTTTGCTTAATTACAATACTGTATCATGAAAAAACAAAAGACTAATTCTATTATAATCCACAAAACATATCACGAATTCGAACATTATACTTATTAAAGTTGATATACTTATTCATATGGTGGATTCATGAAGCTATCCTTTCAAAGGGGTGGCTTTTTTCTTACAGAAATATGTATCAGCTTTTTATTAAATACTTCTAATTTAACGATCGTATTTATTAGTGTGTCATTATATATACTAATATGATCTTTCACCATTTCAGATAATCGCTATAAAGTGAAACTTTAATCAGCCCTCACCAATCGGACGTTTACGGACAGCCCGACTCCCACCTAACTTCTTTGCTCCAACTGAATTTTGAGGTGGGAGTTTTACTGTCCGTTAACGCGGGATAAAATAAGGCTAAAAAACTTATCTCCAAAGTTCTTTAGCCTCGATCACTTATTTACACATTAAAAAATATAATTCGTACAACAGTACCTTTACCAACTTCTGAATGAATTTCTACACGATGTCCTAATTGTTTCGTAATTTCATATACAAGATATAGCCCCATTCCAGTTGATTCTTTAAAATCTCTACCATTTTCCCCTGTAAAGAAAGGTTTAAATACTCTAGGTAAATCTTGCTTCGGTATCCCTACGCCATTATCGGTAATTTCCAGTATAACGTTATTATCTTCCTTACAAGCTTTCACTTTAATCTTCTCTCGACTACCAGCTGAATATTTAATCGCGTTCGATAGTATTTGTCCAATTAAAAATTGTAACCATTTCGCATCACTTTCTACAATAATATCCTTATCGATTTTAAGCTCTGGATACACAAAATTTCGGATAAAGAAGCGTTTATGTTCATGTACAGAATCATTTACTATTTTATGTAGCTGTACTTTTCCCACATAAAAATCTTGCGTAAATGCTTCTAAACGTGCGACATATAGAGCCATCTCTAATCCCTTTTTTAGCCTATCTGTTTCCTCATTAATACTTTCAAACCGCGAATCGACTTCATCTTGTGTAATTAATTCTATTACAGATAAAGGTGTTTTCATTTGATGTATCCACTGGTTCATAAAGGTTAAATGATCATTATTTTTTCTCTCTTGTATCTGAAGTTGATTTTGATAATGGCGATACTGTACCTCAAGCAAGTCTTGAAGCGCAGTAGATAAAACTGCAAAATCTGATTTTTGAACAGAATCATCCAAAGAATGCATCGGATTTGCTAATCTTTCATAGAACGTACGATGAGTAAAGTAACGGAATACTAAATAACCTACCATAAAAAAGACACCTAAAAACATTGCATATAATGCCGTTGCAATATGGTTATACCCATCAAACCAATATACAAGAAATATGGCTAGTAGCTGGATTACTGTAAAACAAATAAGTGGTATATGATCACGAATAAATAATTTTATCATTTCTCTATACCATTATCCCAAGTTATATGTAATCTATAACCGACACTGCGAATCGTTTCAATTGCATCTTCAATCTGCAATGTTTTTAACTTTTTACGCACACGAGTTGTATTTACACTTAATGTATTATCATCAACATAAGATTCGCTATCCCATAATTTATTTAATAACACTTCTCTACCCACAACACGCGGATAATTTTGCATTAACATCTCTAATAAAATAGCTTCATTTCTCGTTATATCAATCTCTTGATTTTTAAGCTTCAATACAAGCCTTTCCGGATATAAACAAAGACCATGTTGCTCGACCATCCGTTCTTCTACTTTCGGTGCATAATCTCCGTAAGCACGTCTTAAATGACTACGAATTTTCGCCATTACAACTTCGTAATGGAATGGCTTTGAAATAAAATCATCGCCGCCGTTTTCTAGCGCCATAACTTGATCCATCGTGCCTTCACGAGCCGAAATAAATAATATCGGACATGTAGAAACTCCGCGAATTTGACGACACCAATAGTAGCCATCAAAACTTGGTAAATTAATATCTAATAAAACTAACTCTGGTTGTTCTTCTAAAAAAATGTTTAATACATTTTGAAAATCCGATACAATAATTCCTTCATACCCGTATTTCGCGACATGTGTTGATAATAGTTCAGCAATTTTCATATCGTCTTCTACAATCATAATTTTAACCATGTGTTTACTCCTTTTTTGATCCACAATCTTATATTCAATTATATAAAATAAATACTACCTTTTTTTATATAATCCGTAAATCAAAAAAGGATACTTTTATACAACAGCATCCTTCTTCTATTATTTCTTATTTAATATGAAATTTACTAAAGTCAAAACCTAACTTCTCCACATAGTCCATACTAAGTTCCATTCGTGCTGTTTTAAGCGGGTCCACAACTTGACAAACTCTTAAATCACCGGCAGCTGATAATAAAAGCGTTGCATCAGCTTTAGATATTCCTAATTCTTTATGTAAAAATGTAACCATATTACGTACAGCGCGATTCGCTGCATCATCTAGCAATTTTTCTGAAGCAATCGTCATTACTTTTTCTTTTTGGATAGCCATTGGTAGTGGCCATTTCTTTCCTTTTATAATCTGAACAGTTACCGTCACCTCACCAGCAACTTCTACTCCACTAACACCAATTTCACCATCACCCATCGCTGCGTGTAAATCACCTAATGCTAATAGAGCACCAGGAACATTTACAGGTAATAATAACGTTGTCCCTTCTTTTATCTCTTTACAATCCATATTCCCGCCGTGATCATGCGGTGTGCCACATGAAATGCTCTCTTCTTTCGGCGCAGTACCAATTACACCGATCATTGGATGAATCGGAATTTGTAGTTCATTTGAAAATAAAACATGTTCATTATGTATCGGAACAATTTTCACTGTATTTTCGTTTAGCTCTTCACCCATTACACCAAGATTCGCCCCTGTAGTTAAAACGCCTTGCCCTGCAATTTTAATCTTTTCAATCGTTACGACTAAAATATCACCAGGTTCTGCACCGTTAATATATACTGGTCCAGTCGCCGGATTAATTCGGTTCCAATCTAATTCTTGAAATGCAATATCTTCAGAGTCAATTTGATTTTCAAAGCAATCATATGTTTCAAATACAAGACGACTCCCTATTTCTACTTCGATACAAGGCTGATTATCTGATGACATTGCGTATATGATATGTTCTTTATAAATTCGATACATGTTATCTCTCCCCTTTTATATTGGTCTACAATTACTAATTAGCTTTTTTCATACAAGATCCTCTTCATATTTGATGATATTTGCACGTGAAAAAGCACCTAGCTTATTTTCATACATACACTCTTTACTATAACAGGTAAAGAAAGGTGGTAGCACTATGCCCCTTATTCCATATAACGAAAGCGATGTTGATTTACTAGCTCGTTTAATTCGTGCTGAAGCTGAAGGAGAGGGTCGACAGGGTGAACAACTTGTTGGTTGTGTAGTAGTAAATCGTGTATTTTGTGATTGCTTAGATTTTAAACAACTTCGAACTGTACGTGATGCAGTATATCAAAGTCCTGGTGGATTTGAAGCAGTGCAATACGGATATTTTTATCAACGCGCACGTGAATCAGAAAAAGACATCGCAAGAAAAGTTTTACAAGGTGAATGGCGCTGGCCAGCACGATGGGCTCTTTGGTATTTCCGTCCAGTTGGTGCTTGTCCACCTGAATGGTATAACCAGCCGTTTGTAGGACAGTTTAAAAGCCATTGTTTTTATGAACCAAGTGGTGATGAATGTCCGAAAATGTATTCACGGTAGTAAAATGTGAAACGCAAGTACTTAGCTGAGTACTTGCGTTCCCTTTATTTTTTAGAAATCTAATAATGTGATAAACTTTTCGATGCCTACTACATGTATTAATAACGGTATTCGAGGGCCACTGGACTGATTCATAATGAGCTTATATATAATAATAAATAATTGTTTTTGATTTTCTTTCATTATTTTTTTATTTTCATGGTGACAAATCGAATACAATTGCTCCATTAAGTTAGAGTAATCTTTGTTAGAACGAAGTATATTACAAACTTCTACTAACCATTTTTTCTGTCTTTCATCTAATGTGTTGTAAAATTCTATATTTCTCTCTTGATTTACAGCAATTAATTTTTCAGTTTGAAAGTTTCTAACCCAATACTCTGCACGTTTGCTTATCGCTATCATATCCTCTAATGCATAATTCCTATCTATTTTTTCTAATATACCTTGTAAAATAGATGAATCAAAATTTAATAGCGGTAACGTTCCTGCTACTTGATTAAATTTCGGATATTCTTTAATTCTGCTATCAACTCTAGAAAGTTTAATTGCATCAAATAAATCTTCATTTTTGAGCGTTTTATTCTCATAACTATCTTTCAATCGTTCATATTCTGTATAATTGCGAATTACATCTTCATCAAGACCGATATGAAAAGCTGCGTTTGGTCTATATTTAGCAAACATAAAAAGAATCACTTCTGGTAAATACACTTTTAACAAATCACTAGGTGTAATACTATTCCCTGAAGAACTTGACATTTTTTCATGATTCCCTTTAATACCAATGAAATCATAAGCAATATAATGAGGAGCTTCACGATTGAATATTTTCATTGCAATTTCCTTTGATACATTATAACTACCTGTTTCTGATGAATGATCTCTTCCGCCCGGTTCAAAAATAACATCCTCTATCATCCATCTCATCGGCCAATCGACTTTCCAATTCAGTTTCATTTTATTTGTATTTAATACCGATAATTCAGTTTGATTTCCGCATTCACATTTATATCGTACTGTTTTTAATATTTCATCAAAATGTGTAATCGTTGTTGCATCTTTCCCACATTTCTTACAATATAATGTAACCGGATAAAAGCCCTCTCGCTCTTCTTCACTACATTCTCCTGTTTTAAAACTCATTAAAATATCATATATTTCTTTTCTTTTATATAAAGCCTCTAATATGTTTTTGTTATATCTTCCACTTCTATATTCAGCATGTTGATATATAAATTCCACTTCAACCCCAAATACTCGAAGCGATTCTTCAAACTCTTTTTCAAAATGCTCTGCATAGGAGTTATGACAACCATATGGATCTGGAATATCACAGTATGGCATACCAATATATTTTGCAAAAGATGGATCAATATTTTTAGGGACTTTTCTAAACCTATCATAATCATCCCATGAAAATATAAAACGAGTCTTTTTTCCTAAATCTTGAAGAGCTCTTACAACGAAATAGGTCGTTATTATTTCGCGAAAGTTCCCGATATGAACAGAACCAGATGGACTGATTCCAGATGCACAAACAAAAGTTTCTTTGTTTGGATGTTTCCTTATTAATTCATGTGCTACTTCATACGCCCAATGCATATATTATTCACCTCAATTGATTTTTTGTTTTCACACTTTCAGTTTTATGCAATAAAAAAACTCCCACCCCCAAGATTATTCATCTTGAGGACGAGAGTTGTTAACTTCGCGGTACCACCTCAGTTTGTTAATATGTCGCCATATTAACCTCTTCAGGTACGGCAAAATTTGCGTATACCCTATCTCTATAACGGGAGAACCCGTCGCACCATCCCTAAACAAATTAGTTCCTTGCGCAGCTCCAAGTCTTTTTTCGTCAAGATGTATACCACTCTTTCTCAGCTACCAGAGCTCTCTGTACGTATCCTTTTCTTAACTACTCTTCTCTTCCATGCTATTTTATATATTAGTTTTTTTCATATGATAATTTATAATACCTTTATTGTCAAACTTTTCCGAACGAAATAACTATCTAAAAAAATGTTTTATCGCTTCTAATTGAATTTTGTGGCTACACTCATCGCAACAATATGTTCCTTTCGGTTTCTCTTTAAATCGTTTATATTTTTCACTACCTTCGTAAACACGAAATACATTTTTGCAAGAAAAGCAAACAATTTCATAAAACATCATATGCATTTTCCTCTCCATGTTTATACATTTTTTTAATCACTTGAGAAAATCAGTTTTCTATAATACAAATCTTAATATCTTCTGATTAAAAGGTTTACCTCTATTCATATCGAATTATATAAATATCTTATAAAGTGAGGTGAAAATATTGATCAGTAATATAGAATTAGTTTTAGATGCGAAAGCAAGTTTAGCTGAAGGGCCATGTTGGACTGAAAAAAAGCAACTTTTATACTGGGTTGATATTGTGGAGGAACAATTATGCATATTTAATCCTACCGCTAATACAAACCGAGTAATTGCTCTCAATCAACAAATTGGCTGTGTTGTTCCATATTTAGATGACGTACTACTCCTAGCTATGGAAAACGGCTTTTATTCTATTAATGTAAAAACAGAAAAATTAACACATATTTTTGATCCTGAACCACATTTATTTGAAAATCGTTTTAATGATGGAAAATGTGATCCAGCAGGACGTTTTTGGGCAGGTACTACAGATACATACGGTATAAATGCTGCTGGTTCCTTGTATTGTTTAAATAATAATTTAAAGGTAGAAAAAAAGTTTCACATGTAAATACATCAAATGGCATAGCTTGGTCACCTGATCATACATACCTTTACTATATTGATACGCCTACTAAAAAAGTAGTTCGTTTTCATTATGATATATGTTCTGGAGTAATTCATAATCCAAGTGATGTAATCATTTTTCCTGAAACTGAAGGTCTACCTGATGGTATGACAATTGACGAGGAAGGTTGTTTATGGATTGCTCATTGGGGAGGTTCAAAGATTACTAGATGGAATCCTTCAACTGGAGAACGAATATTAAGCATCCCAATTCCAGCGCTATATGTAACGTCTTGTACATTTGGAGGACCTAATTTAACAGACCTATATGTTACAACCGCCAGGACAAGAATGACGGATGACGAATTGAAAAAACATCCACATGCTGGTGGTATTTTTCGAATTCAAACAAATATAAAAGGTTGTCCTACCCATTCATTTCGCAATAATAATATTGGAGCTGAAACTATATGAACCGTATCGATTACATAAGAACCGAAGAAAAGAAATATCACGATCTTTGTTATGAACAATATAAACTATTTGAAACCGGCTCTTGGCTATACAAACCGGTTAAAACAGTTATGGACTTACTGGATTCCTTTGAAGGAAGAAACAACTTGCAAGTACTTGACCTCGGCTCTGGTGTTGGAAGAAATAGCATTCCAATCGCACAAAAGATACAAAATGGTAGCGGCACTGTTACTTGTGTGGACTTACTGGATTCCGCTTTAACAAAATTACAAACTTATAGCAAAGAACATGATGTATTTGAAGTTATAAAAACAGAACAAGCAGCTATTGAAAACTACTATATTGCCCCTAACACTTATGATTATATCGTTGCAGTATCAAGTTTAGAGCATGTTGAATCAGAAGAAGATTTAAAAAACGTGCTCCATTCTATGAAAAAAGGTACAAAGATTGGTGGTATCAATTGTTTAATTATTAACTCGAACATACAAGAAATCGACTTACATACAAATGAAGAATTAGATGCTTTAGTTGAAATTAACCTTCCTACTGATAAAATGATATATCTATTAAAAAACATTTATGAAGACTGGAAGGAAATGAAAGTTGAAATAAAAGAATTAGCTTATGATATAGTCCGAAACGAAAGACACATTCTATTAAAAACAAATGCTATTACTTTTGTCGTTCAGAAATAACAACATAAAATATTAATTAAACAGAAGTATAAAAACCATGCTTCGACATCATGAAGTGAACCCGAATAGTGGTACATGAAAAAAACACCTCCTGAATTCGCATACTAAGTGATGAAGTGACCCAATGAAATA
>NZ_NVEC01000046.1 GCF_002571225.1 Bacillus sp. AFS059628
GATCGCACCGCCCTTGTTCAGTTCCAATCTTCCTACATCTGTATTAGCAAGCGCTGCTGCTTTTTTTACAACTGCGAACGCTCTAATTAAACTTTCATGAATTTTATACCCTGTAATCGGGAAATTTTCAACAGCGCGTAAAGTCTGAATTCCGTAATATGCTTCAGTAGGTAATTCCTTTCCTCCCAAAAAATCCTTCTCCACTCGCATGTTCTTGTTTGTTATTGACATTTTAATTTCTCCCCTATATTAAATGTAAAACCTAAATAAATCATATGAAGTTATTACCAATCCTTATCAGACTTTATTGTTAAATCGTAGGCTAAAGGCTCTTCAATAATTTTTTTAATCTCTTCTAATTTATTAGTTTTTCCAAGCGTCCACATCAATTTTGCTATGATGGCTTCCGTATTCATATCACCAGATAATATTACTTGATGTTGCGCCACTTTCCGTCCTACTTCATAGAGAAGTATGTCTTCTCCCTCTTCCAGGCATTGAGTAGTAATCACTACAGCAATCCCCATTTCAGTCAACTCCTGAATTTTCGAAAGCAAGTTCCTTCCTTCAAAAGGTAATCCACCGTTACCAAAACTTTCAATAATAATCCCTTTATACAAATCTTTCAAACAATCAAATATCTCTGGCTTTGTACCTGGATACAATTTCATAAGAAAAACATCCGTACATAAATTAGTATTTATTGAAAGTTCATTATGGGAGGACGTTGGCTTCCAATGATATTTCACTTCATCTTCATTTACCTCAGCAACATATGGATAATTCACACTTTCAAATGCATCATAACTTTTTGTTCGCATTTTAACTGCTCTCGTCCCAATAATCACCCTACTATCAAAAACAATAAACACACCACCAACATCCTCACAGGCAAATCTAAGAGCATCAGCTACATTTTTCTTTGCGTCTGTTTTTTTAAAACTAATAGGTACTTGTGAGCCTGTTAAAACAACTGGTTTTCTTAAACCTTGAAGCATATAAGATAACGCAGAAGATGTATAAGCTAACGTATCCGTTCCATGTGTAATCACAAACCCGTCATAGTCATCATAGTGATTAAAAACAGCATTAGCTATTTCCTTCCAATGCTCAGGTTGCATATTGGTACTATCAATATTCATTAAGATTTTGCAATCTAGTTCTAAGTTTCGAGACGACTTCGAAAAATAATTCAATAATTCCTCAGCGGACAACCCTGGAACAAGCCCTTCATTCCCCTCCACAGATGCAATTGTCCCACCAGTTGCAAGTAATAAAATTTTCCTCATACACAACCCCTCCATAAAATAAACAACGATATATCGTTCGCGTAATGCATATTTATATTTATCATTATAGAACTTAATTTGAATTAATCAAGATTTTGTATTCAATACGCGTACTTTTTTTCTATTCTTGATTCTTTTTCTATGTTATAATTAATTTAATAAAATTAGATGGGGTAGGAGACGAATGCTGGAACGTTTATCTAAATTAAGAAAAAATCAAAAATGGTCCTTACAAGAGACAGCAGATCGACTTGGGATTGCGAAAAGCACCTATGCTGGTTATGAAAATGGTTATAGATTACCTTCATTACAATCTTTATCTAAAATAGCCGATTTATTTGATACGTCTGTAGATTATATATTAGGTCGAATTGAACATTCACATCAAAACAAAGATGTAATTGATATTACAAGACTCCTAAACGATTCAGATCCAACACTTTTAATAGATGGAGAAGCACTGTCAACAGAAGAGATAATAGATTTTATTGCTTTTGTGAGAAGTAAACGAGAACTAAGTTCCAAGAGAATAGAAAATATTGAACCAACATTTGAAAGTTGATTCAATAAAGAACGAAGACACTGCACTCTTTGAACTTATAAATACTTAGACAATTAATTGGTAAACAGTTTATATAATGGATTCTTAGCAGCTAGCCTCATTTTGGGACTTATACTTGGAAACAATTCCATTGGTTATATGCTTAATTATTTTTCATCATTTGTGTGGTGGTAGCAGCTATTTTCGGAGGTTTCACATCCAATAAATTAATTATCGTGAAACAAGGACTCCTCGCTATTTTAGCGCCGCTTTCTCTTTTATCTGTCATATAGAACCAAAGCTTTTCAATAAAAGAACTCACTTTTGAAAAAATAGCTATTCTTTCTGTAGATTCATAGGAAAGGATGGCGTTTTTGTATGTCTATTTCTGTATCGAAAGAATTTGGAAGTATAACAGATTTCAAACAAGAATTAGCAAAGTATATAAAGTACTATAATCATGAAAGAATCAAGGAAGAATCAAAGGGAATGAACCCAATATTGTACTAGGCTCATTCCCCAGAGGCTACTTAATAAACTGACCTTTCTAACTTTCAGTGATACAATCTAGTTGAAGTGCTACAAGCAACGAATTTACTACTTTAAAGTTAAGTGTTTAACCTTGATGTACTTAATTCTTTTTTCCAGATAAAGCATACATTATATCTTGATGCTTTATTGTCCTCTTATAATTATGTGGTATCGGGAATTTATTTCGGTGTTCTTTTATTATAATTATGGTTACTGTAAGTGATAAAGCTACAGATATAAAAACGATTAACAAAGCATCTTAATGTTTATAAAAATCCTTTGTTAATCGTTTCTCTTCTCCCTAATCTCCTGCGAGACTATATTTTTTTATTGAAATTTTTCATATCTTATTGATTTATTTATTCTGTAACACCAGATTGGGTTACTTTTACATCAGCTGTTACACGAAAACGTAACTGTTTATAGGATTCTTCCCATTCTTGACTGTTCCATCTTCTTACTTGAGTTCTACCAAGCTTTCTAAGTCCTATAGGATCTGTGCCTTTTTTAATAAATCTCTTTATCAATGTAGTTGCTTTTTTTTCTATTTCTGTTTCCATAATTTTTTCTAATTTTTTTATTTCTTTAGGATTATCTAGATTTTTTGTTTTTGTAAATTCTTGAATTTCAGCTTTAACTTGAATATGAGCATTTACGAATGGATGCTTACTATTCCCCTCCATCTTATATTTTGTTCTGGCTTTTATATTCTCTATCGTGGCGTAAGTATTTGAAGAACCAGGTAGTTTGAATTGGTATGTACCTTGTTTAAAATTATCTGTCAACAATTTAAATACAAATAAATCTTTAGGGTTCACTTTACCAACCATTTTGCATCTTTTAAAAAGTGCTATTCCATCTAACTCCAACACGTTACCTTTTTTAGATATCATCGGTAAATAAGAATCTCTCGCATCATCATTAAGTTGATTTAAAAACATAAAAAAATTTGTTTTTGGTTGCGTTCCATTGTCCATATTTTGCTCCAGTAAAGAGGATAGATAGGAAGCAATTTCTTTTTCTTTAGAATAGTTCCCCTTTAATAATGATTCCCCTTTTACATTTGTAATTGCTAAATAAATTGCATTTCCTACACTAGGATTTCGGTTCAAAGTCTCTAAAATTTCCTGCATTCCCTTTTCAATTATTTTTTCATTAAATATAATAACACGCAATTGCCCCAACTCTAGAGGTCCAGAAGACTTTTCGGATGCTCTTGCAAGAACTTCTCTACCAGTCTGGCCTGATGCTGAATAGATTTTCGTTTCACCTTCCCCGCCTCCTTTATAAGCTGAAATCGCAAAGGTTCCTTTTAACTTACCTTCTGCTTCAGTATCATATGCCGCAACTTGAACTAAGTCAATGTCATCCACAATTTTCGTTTTAGCACAACCTATTAAGAAGACACTTACTATAAGGAAAAGTATCCATCGCTTCATGTTTATCTCCTTAACTTTATTTTGGCGGTTTGAATTAGCCATAGTACAGGTAGGTATACATATATATATACAAAGCCAATTTGACCTGTCCAAGTATTTAATAAGTTAATTTTATTACGGTTATTCAAGAAAAATGATAAAACAAAGATGAATACGATGATAACTGGCAAAACATATTTTTGCTTTATTCCCAGTGCCTCTTTTATACCACGACTTACTCCCCATAATGTAAAGGAAACATTGGGTAATATAAAAAAAGCCCAAACAGAAACAATAATGTATTCAAACCGCTCTATAAAGGGAAATTGTATAATTTTAATCATGCTTAAATATGCCCATATCGCGCTCGCTAGTTGTTTTTCACTAAAAAACGCAAGAGTTAAAATCATAAGGTATGTGTAGACAATAGTCGTTACTAAATTTGCATAGTGCGCATATTTTTGAGACGTTCTTGCCTTTTTAATAAATGGGTAGTACAACAATAACATTTCAAATCCAAAAAAACTAAACATATTTCCTTTCATTCCTTTCATAATTTCTAGGAATGAATGCTGTGCAATTGGAAATAAATTTTGAAAATCTGCATACTGCAAAGGATAAAAAAATGTGAAAACTAGGATACTCGGGATAACGATTCCAAAGAAGCCAATCCCGGCTACCACACGAAATCCTCCAGTCACAATGTAATAACATAAGCCTAAAAAAGCCCCAGCTATAACCCAAGATGAAATGGAAGGAAACATCCAAACATGTACTACCTCAATATATGTATGTAGTGTTGTTGCACCTAACAATACAATATATAATAAAAAAATGAAGTTAAACAATCCACCAATCCATTTTCCAAGTACGTTTTGATTGATTGCAATGATGTCTCCATTACCCTGATTTAAAATCTGATATATGATCCAAATCATAAGATTAACAGATATTCCAAAAAGTAGCGTACTAATCCACGCATCATTTCCAACTAATTTTGCACTAATCCTTTCAAAACCAAGCATACCAACCCCCATCTGTATAGTAATAATTAAAAAAAACACCATATATGGAGAGACTTGGTACTCAATTGGGATCTGTTTCATAATGCTCCTCCCTGTTAAATTCAATCATCAAAATCATTTCGTGATTTGATTTTATTTTTCTCTACCTCTTCTGGATTAAAGCGAAAACGCTGTTTAGACCTTGAAAAAATAGGACGTCGAAACATTGCTGAAATTGGCATACGTATAACACTGTCTTTCCAATCTGTAAGGCGTGTAGGATAAAAAGGGAACAAATAAGGACGTCTTAATGATTCTGTACGTAATAGGCGTGCTAAAAGTAAAGAACTTGTTAAAACAATTCCTAATAAGCCCAACAGGTGTGCAGATATTATAAAAGGAAAACGAATCACTCGAATTGTATTACCAATTCGATATATTGGTGCTGTAAATGAGCTAAGGGCTGAAAGTGCAACAATGATAATAAGTACATTACTTGTAAGACTTGCCTCTACCGATGCCTGTCCAATTACAATACCACCTACGATACCGACAGTTAGACCCACTTTAGTTGGTAAACGTGCCCCTGCTTCTCTCAGTAATTCGATCGTTATTTCTAAAAAAAGTGCTTCAATGACTGGAGGAAAAGGTACTTTACTTCTTGATATGATTAAAGTTTCAAGAAGTTCTCTCGGAATTAGCTCGTAATGATATGTTAAGACTGCAACATATAATGGAGTTGTTAAGACAGAAAAAATAAAAGCAAAAAGCCTTAGCAGTCGAAAAAAAGAAGAAATAATCCAAGGCATGGTATAATCTTCTGTCGTTGAAAAAAAGTCAATTAATGTTGTTGGAAGAGTGATAGCATAAGGCGAGCCATCTACAAAAAGTGCAATTTTCCCTTCTGCTAATACAGCTGCCACACGGTCTGGACGTTCTGTATTCAAAAATTGAGGGAATATAGAATTCGGGTTGTCTGCAATTAACTGAATCAAATAAGTACTATCCAAAACATGGTCTGTTTTTATTTGACTTACCCGTTTTATAATTTCTTGTAGATTTTGATCATTTACAATTCCCTCAATAAATACAATTGCAACAGTTGTGTTAGAGAGAGAGCCTACTTTCAATTCCTTCATTTGTAAATAAGGTGTTGGAAGCTTTCTACGTACTAAATTTAAATTTACATCTAAATCTTCGACAAATGCGATTTGCGGACCCACAATATTGTATTCAATTTCAGCTTTTGTAATATCCCTTTTTTCTTTCTTTGACACATTTACTAATAAACAATTTAATTCATCTGTATCGAACTGAATAAGTATATAGCCATTTAAAATACTATCCTGAATATCTTCCATTTGATTTATTATTTTTGAATTCTCAAAGGGTAAGACAGACTGAATATCTTGTAACGAATCGAAGCTCTTCTCTTTTATATACGTCAAAACCTCTTCATGAAATATATTTACATCAATTAATGTTCTAAAATATGAAATGACTATAGAGGAATTATTAGAAGCAATTTCCAACGTTATAAAATCTTTAGATTTTTTTAGTAATTTCATTAAATCCTGCAAAGATTCTATAGGGCAAACAGATATTCTTTCATGTGGTTTCAATTGATAATACCCTTCCTTTCAGAAAGAACTTATATATAGTTTTCAGGAAATTGCAATTTTTAAAATTAGAGCTGGTGATATGTAAGTATACTTATTGAATTAATAATAACGCCTTTAAAATTAATTTAACCAAAATTAGTTAAAAAATGTATTACAAGTAAATATTAGAAAAATTTTAAAGTAGAATTACGATATTAAAAACATCCCTTCTTTTTGGTTCTAAAGAAAGGATGTTTTTATAACAGGCTTTTTCAAGTTTCTATTCTATAGGGTAAATTTTACCAGTTTTCTTCTCTTTATTATTTCATTAAGTAACATTAGCACTACATTCTGTATGGTTTTTTAAAAATTTCAGTAAAAGAATATATTAATTTCGAGGTGTACAAATAGGGAGGGTGACTTCAACTGTAGTTCCCTTATTCACTTCACTTTCAATAAATACCTTTCCCTGATGTGTTTCAATAATTTTATAACAAATCATTAATCCTAAGCCAATCCCCTCTTCTTTAATACTATAAAAAGGTTCTCCGAGGTATGGTATACGTTCTTTTGGAATCCCACACCCTTGATCGATAAAACGAATGCTTAATTGATTATTATCAAGTATATTTAATTGAATGAGAATTTCCCCTCCCATCGGCATAGATTCAATTGCATTTTTTAATATATTAACAAATACTTGCTTTAACTGATTTCCTTCACATGAAATTAATGGAATACCAGGGTTAAGATCGATTCTAATTTTTATATTGTTCATCATTGCTTGAGGTTGTAGTAGCATTAAAACTTGATCCATTAGCACACTAATATCATTAAGTTGTATTTTTATCACCTGTGGTTTGGCTACCGTCATAAATTCATTTGTAATACTCTCTATACGCTCAATCTCTGATGATACTATATTAATATACCCCTGATTATTCTCATTTTCCGTTGATTTTAGTAATTGTATGAACCCTTTCATTGCAGTTAATGGATTATTAATCTCATGAGCCATTGCAGTCGCTAATTGTCCTACAACAGCAAGTTTTTCAGATTTTCGTAATAATTCTTCTGTTTTTAGCCGTTCAGTGATATCACGAGAAATACTTAGGAAAACTTTTTTACCATTTAAGTTAAAAACACGAACACTAAACTCAGTTGTTATTACTTTTCCTGTTGGAAAAACATATTCATCTTGCAAAGTGAAGGAAGTTTGTCCCTTTTTAATTTTTTCTAATATCCTTACGATCATTTGAGAATCTTGTGGTACTATATTTGAAAATGATAATGAGAGCAACTCTTCTCTACTATATCCAAATCTTCTACACCCAACAGGGTTTACCTCAATAAATCGACTTGGAACATTATCTTCATTCAGCTCTACTACATATACCGCATCAGTTGCTTGTTCGATTAGTGCACGGTACTTCATTTCACTATCTCTTAATTGCTGGTGTAATCGATGCCGTTCTCTTTCTGCTTGTTTTCTTTCAGAGATGTCTCTACATATTGCTGATAAAGCTATCACATTTCCTCTTACATCTAGTATAGGAGAAACTGTCAGACTGATATCAAGAAGACTCCCATCGCTCCGTTGTCTAACAGTTTCTAATCTAGTAACTACCGATTCACCTGTTAGAATTTTCTGAATATTTTCAAGCGATTCTTCCATTAAAAAATCTGGTACACAAGGTAATCTCTTACCTATGATTTCTTGTGATGACCACCCAAATATCTTTTCATAAGCTTTATTAGCTTGTAAAATATGCCCTTCTCGATCAGAAATGGTAATTGCATCTAGATTGTGCTTTATAAATGATTCTAATAATTCTTTGGTAGCACTTAATTCTGATTCTACCTTTTTCCTTTCAGTTATATCAACTGCAGAACCAACAACTTCAATAACTTGTCCATTTCGTTTAATTGGCCTAAGTGCAATAAGAATAATAGTTTTATCATTTGGCCAAGGTAATTCAAATATAATTTCTTTTCCTTCCCATGCCTGAAGATAGTACTTCATCAATTGTGGAACTAAATGTGGAGGAATAATAGAAGCATCAATAGTACGTAAGCTTTTTCCTACCACCTGTTCAGAATAAAATCCGTTTTGATAATAAAACTGTCCATCACATAAAGTGTGTATAAAGTGCTTATCCACTTTTTTAAATTTAAAAATTCCTCCTTGAAGCTCATGTACGGTATCTGTAAGTTCTTGCTTCGATTTTTTTAATTCTCGATTCATTTTAGATAAGTCCTTTGTTAAATAATACAATCTCTGGTAGGCTTCCATAAGAAATAGCCCAATTAAAAGTCCTAACGCTATATATAATAAGCCTCCTGTGTAAAGTAATGTAGTATTAAATAATACGCCAACTAACCACTTTATTCCAATAAAAACAGAAAAATATAAAGATGCACTTTTAAAAGGATGTAGTTTTTTTAAATAAGTTTTAAAAGTAGAAAATAGAATCCCCATACCTAAATAAGCAATAACAGGAGGTTCCCAATACCCTCCAATGTAAAAGATACGCATTAAAATTATGCTAATTAACGTAATCCAACCAGCAATACGACCAAAGTAAATAAAAGATAGAATAAGAGGAACAACTCGAAGATCGTAAGAAAATCCCATGTATGGAAAAGAAAAGAACATTAACGTAACTGCAATAATCCCTCCATAGAGTTTTTCTAAATATCGACTAGGATGAATTGTAAACACTTGAATAAATATTGCTGCGCTAACTAATAAAGAAAAAATAGAAAGATTGATGAAATAATCTTTAATAATCATGTAATGTCCCTCCTTGCATTAAGTGTATTCGACAAAAAAGCTAAAAATCCTACAAATAGTATAAACAGTTCAGATGCATAAAACTTAGAAAAGTAAATAAGGAGCACAGCAAATGAGGTATTTTAATGAAAAATAGTTCGAAAAAGATAATAGCAACCGTTTACTACTATTATCTTTTTTCTTTAAGTTATCGTAATATGTCTGAAACTCTAAAGGGACGTGGTATGTCCTTTCATCGAACAATCATTATGCGCTGAGTTCATGAATATAGAAATTTCATCTGTAATTTTTGAAAAATAACACAAAAAACAAAACTATCTTTAAAACTGGAAAAAACCTATATAAATGTCAACTAATCTATGTACAAAAACATTCACTTAATTTTGTATAAAATTACTCCACTTAAGAAGCTAAGTAGTTCTTCAGGGTTGATTAGAACACCTGTAGATACTTCAGGATAACTACATAATTGTATGAGTAATGTATTTGAAACCTTTCAGTAAAACCATCCACATAATGCAACTAACGCCTTGGTTCAATATTTACTTTTTCGCTGAACGAGTTCTTTTTCTTGAGCTAAGTATTCTAGGACATAAGGAGATATATGCCATTGCAATTTTTCAATTATCTTGGTTTCTAGTTTATTGTCCAGCTCCAATTACTTCGTTACTTTTCAGATTCAGTTCATTATATTTTGTACTTTGTCTTTATACACAACATATTCTTTACCATCCACTACTGCTACTACCGCAAATTCATCATTTGGATTGAATGAAAGCCAATCAACCCACATGTTAGTATTAGCCCCTCCACTCCACATATTATGAACAGTGTTTTTAGTTAAATTCATAACTTTATAAGACGCATTTGGCGCATTTGTTCCCGTCTTTATTTCAAAAGTGTATGCGTTATGAATTTTTTTATAAAAGTAGAAAACATTTGCTGGACGAAGCTGATTCAAAAAATCCTGTTCTTTTTTCTCTGCAATTTTTATCCCTTCTTGCAAAGTGACAACATCTGTTTTTAATGTGTTCCAACTGTTTTTCGCTGCATTCAAGCTAGGGGTTAAGAATTTATATTTATTTTGATCAGCTTTTTGATCAGCTTTATCAATATGTCCCAATACACCCGAATATTGAGAATCTAAATCCTCCCATTGCGTAGACATATAAGTAAGAGCAGTGATAGCACTATCAAGCATACTATGCATATCACTAATATTATGAAATGCAACTCCAACTACACGATTCAATGTTATTTTATAATCTACAGTCTGACGCAATTTTGCTAATTCAGGCTCTAGCCAACCTAACTTACCTCTTGCATCACCTATCATTATGCCACCAGCAATCAAGGTTGGAATAAAGGGGATTTTCACCATGTCTAATCCCTTAGATTCTATGTCTTTCTGATATTTTACTTGTCCTAAAAGGTCCTCTAGACGCTTTTGATCAGCCTCCACATCAGCACCTTGGTTTTTTAAAATCGATAGCAATGTCTCTTTATGACTTCCAAATGTTCTAACATCTTCTCCAATAGCAGTTTTTAATTGAATTAATTCTTCTATTAATACTTTTGCAGACTTTTGATTTTGTTGAATTCCTCCTTGTAAATCTGTAATCCCTTTTTTTAAAGTATCTCCATTTCCAGTATTGATCGCCTCTACTATTGTTTCATAATGATTTCTAAATTTTGCATCGTATTCTATAATGCCTGTCAATGTATCTAAAAGATGTTTTTTTACTTGTGTATTCCATGTAACAGCATGTAATCTTGCATTCTTTTGATCCTGTACAATTTGACTAGGTAAATCTGCATTTCCATTAATAGTTATTCCTTCAAAACTCACATCTGGATTATGAATTAGCAAATAAGAATATTCATTCATAGCTTTTGCAAATAAACCAGCATCTTGCAAAGCTTTTTTCATCTGTTCTTCATTTGCTGAAAGAGACATATCTTCAGTGTTCGTTTGTTCAATTTCAATTGCAAAAGTTTCTATTGGTATGACTGCATAAGTAGTTGTTATAGTTAAAAATGCTGATACAGCGAATAGTTTATTAGGGATTTTTTTCATCATTTCGTATTCCTCCTCTATAGGGTATGGTTTCAAGTTCTAATCTTATTAAAAAGCGATGTCTTTCAAAATAAGTTCTACATCTTTTATCAGTATCGTTTGAACTTTCTTTAGCTGCCTTCAAATCATTAAGTATTAAAGAAAATTTATATAATCTGCTTCAAATTAACCGATTCTGTTGCAAATTTTAAAAAACAAATAAACTACAAGGTTATTTTTTATTCGAATAATACTTATATATAATTGAAAGGCGAAGTCTTTAATGAGACTCCGCCTTTCTGTTATATAAGGATTTATTAATTATCACTTTTCTGTTTAACAGTGTAATCATAGACTTTCTATGTTTTAGATCACTTTACAACAGAATTAATATTTCCCTATTTTTGTGGAGTAACAGTTTCCACTTTTAATTCCTTTATTCCTTCTTTTAATGTAACAGCATCTGTTCGTAATGTTTTCCAACTGTCTTTCGCTGCATTTAAATTAGGTTTTAAGAATTTAAATTTATTTTGATCGGCTTTTTGAGCTGCATTCTCAATATGCCCTAGAACACCCGAATATTGAGAATCTAAATCATGCCATTGCGTGGACATATAAGTAAGAGCGTTAATAGCATCATCAAGCGCCTTGTGCATTTCATTAATATTACTGTAAGCAACTCCAACTACACGATTTAAGGTTACTTTATAATCCACGGTCTGACGTAATTCTGCTAATAAAGGCTCTAACTTACCTAAATTATCTCTTGCTACTCCCACTATGATACCGCCAATTATTGGTAGACCCAAAATAGCACCCTTCATTACATTAAACCCATCAGATTCTAATTGTTTATAATAGTTTACTGATCCTAATACTTCTTCTAGACGCTTTTGATCGGCATCAACATCTGCACCTTGATTTTTTAAAATTGACTGCAAGAGCTCTTTATTACTTCCAAATGCCCTCACATCGTGTCCAATAGAGTCTCTTAATTTAGTTAATTCTTCTATTAGTTGTTGTGCATACTTTTGATTTTGTTGAATTTCACCTCGCAAATCTGTAATACCTTCTTTTAAAGTTTCTCCATCCCCTGTATTAATCGCCTCTACCATTGTTTCATAATAATTGTCAAATGTTGTATCGTATTCAACAATACCATTCAATGTATCTAAAAGCTGTTTTTTTACTTTCGTATCCCAAGTAAAAGCATGTGCCCTTGCATTCTTTTGATCTTGTACGATTCTACCAGGTAAATCTACATATCCATTAATGGTAATTCCCTCAAAATTCACATCAGGATTCTTAATTAACATATAAGAATAAGCATTCATAGATTTTGCAAATAATCCAGCCTTTTGCAAGGTCTCTTTCATTCTCGCTTCATTTGCAGAAAGAGCTTTATCTTCATTGTTCGTTTGTTCAATTTCACTTGCAAAAGTTGTTACTGGTGAAACTACATTAGCAGTTGTAATAGTTAATAACGTCGATACAGCGAGTAATTTGTAAGGGATTTTTTTTATCATTTTATTTTCCTCCAATTTAGGTTTTAAATTTTAGTTCTACTCCTGTTTAAAAGCAATATCTTTTGAAATGAATTCTGCATCTTTATGAATATCATTCCAACTTTCTTTAGCGGCTTTTAAATCATCTGGTATTAAAGAGAATTTGTGGTCTTGCATAGAATCGATATTATCCAGTAAATCTGTATAATTTGCGCCCATTGTATTCCATTGCTTTTGAATATTTGTTAGAGACAATATCGCTTGATCTACAGTCTGATATAGATATGCCAATGTTTCTTTCGCGTTAGTAAGCGAAAGAACTGCTTGATTAGCACGATCTGCTTTCATACTTAATTCTCCGATTTTGTTAGAAATTTCATTATAGGAGTCCATATGCTTAGATGCTGTGACACCAGCCGCTGTTCCTAAACCAATACCAGCTGCACCAAGAGCCGAGAGTCCACCAACAACAGCCGGTGTTGCTGTACCGCCAGTTACAACAATAACTACCGCTCCTCCAATAGCTGCAATAACTAAAATAGCTGCTCCCAATCCACCACCAATTGACCATGCTAATACATCATCAAAATGTTTTTTCTGAGTAGAACGAAGTTGCTCAATTTCAGCTTGAAGTTGTGGAATCGTTGCCTGTTGACCTGCTAATATTGCAGTTAATCCACCTTTCCCATCTGGACCACCAACATTATTTTTAAAATCTGTAGAATTTTGATATAGTTTCCCTTTGAAGTCTTGTAGCATCTTAATCACATCTGTAACTTCTTTTGAATTTGTATTGATTGTAGTAATTAAATCATTTATACCCTCTTTTAGACCTGCCTTATCTTTCTTTTGTACAGTTTCTACTAATGTGTCGTAATAATTTTGAAATTGTTCATCGTAATTTACAATATTACGAGCAGTTTTTTGAATCTGTGGCTTCGCTGTATCTAACCAGTAATTCGCATTGATTCGTGACAGCTCTTGATTAAGGTGAATATTTTTGAGCAACTCTCCCCCCTCTGACCCTAAATCGATATTAGATAAATTTACATTTGGTTGCTTAATCATTGTTTTTGCATATAAATCCATTACTAGAATATGAGACCCTGTTTCAGCCAATGCTTTCTTCAGTCCTTCGGGGCCTAATGCATAATTGCCTACTTTTTGTTCTTGAGCGGTCGTTTCTTGTGCAAATGCATGAATAGTGTTACCGGTAGTAGCAGTTATAACAGTTGCTAATGTAGCTAAAGTTAGTACTTTGAATGGAAATTTTTTCATGACTATTCTCCTTCTTTCGCTAAATGCTTATAATCTTTATGAATTCCCCAAAAACGTAATATTAAAATTTATATGATTGTTCTTCAAGGTAATTTATTACATTTTTTAATTGTCTTAATGTATCTTTTTGAGACTGCTCGTTAGTTGTATCAACATTAGTAGATAATTTTGTAATGCTATTTTTTATTAGATTTAAATCTTCTTTATAGCGCTTTAGTAGATCAAGTTCTACATCTACTTGATTTGCAAACGTATGCAAATCATTTTGTGTAAGAAGAAGCATTGATTTTTGTAAATCAGCTATTGATAATTTTGTTGTTAAATCGTATATTTTTTGATTTTGTTTCTCTAAATCATCTAAATATGCTCGCTGTTCTGCTGTTAATTTATTTACTTCAGCAAAAACGCCAAATGTTTTCTTAATCTTTTCGGTATCAATGACCTTCATCAGGTCATACTCTTGTGTTTTTGCTGCGGCTGCGGCTGCTATTTCACCTTGTTTGCTTTTCTCAATTGCTTCACGAGCTGCTTTTTTTGCTGATTCAATCTCTAGAGCAGTTTTACCTTGCTCTGTTGCTTCTTGCACTGCTTTTTTCTCAGCTTCTAGAATAGAGTTGTTAATTTCTTTTCCTTTGTTATACGCTGCCACCCCTGCTTGAGCAGCTGGTTCAATAATTTCTTTTGAAAGACTATAAACTTCTTTGAATATAGCAAATCCCTGTTCATTTAAAGCCCCTGGTATTAATGCAATTTGCTGTAAATCATTTTGAATTGCTTTTTTGGTATTTAATATTTCATTTTTTAACTGATCTATTTTTCCGGTTCCATCTGTACTTAGTATGCCTTGCGCAGTTGCCACATCAGTATCAAAATCTTTTAACTTTTTATCAAGCTGTAATTTAAGATCTGTTAATTCATTGATTTGCCGTTGCGTATTTTCTTGATTCGTCATAGCCATTTCTTGAAGTACTTCAAGTCTATCCAAAAACCCTTCTCTATCTTCTTTATTGTCTACAAACGATTTTAATGTCGGGTAATAGCTATTAAATTTTGTTACAAATCCTTTACTTTTTGAATTTAATAGAATTAACTGTGGATAGAGTTCCAATGACCATTCCTTCATATCTTGTTTGATTAGGAATTGATTTGTATTTAAAGCTGTGACTTCCTCTAACTGTACATTAGGACTCATTAAAGATTGATCAATATACGTTTGAATTAATTTAGATTGTGCACCTAATTTTCGTAATGAAGAGGAAATATCCATGCCTTCTTGTTGAGTTTCCGCTTGAACGATTGGTGTTGCGAGAGTATTGATAGGAATATTTCCTCCAGTTACAATGGATGTGACTAATAATCCTGTAATTATTTTATTTTTCATTCCGTACACTCCTTTACCACTGTTTTTATAACTTAATTCATATAACTTGTACGACCTTTCTCTTTGTAAACTGGTTAGGAAGGAGAAATCTTTCAGATAGGTTAATATTGTTATTTTTCACTTCTAATAGGATGTAAGGATTTTATTTATCTCTCATTTCGATACTCTATTTTTCAAAAATAAATAATAAAAATTTATTAAATATATTTGAATCAGGCATCCTATGAATAATAATTTATTAATTCTTCCCTAGGGTTGCGGTTTAACTTACAGAACTGCGAGAATCAATAAACCAATGCTTACGGTTAATCTTGTCGTAACATTGTTTAATTTCAATTTCATAATATACCTCTTAGTTTTGTCAGCAAAATCCTTACTAGACTACAAAAGGTGAAATTATGCTGTACATTGCTTATACTTTTATTGCGGAATAACTTCACTTTTGTTATGCAGAAACTTAGAACAGTTTTATTACAAATTTGATTCTTTTAAGATTCTTGGCCCCTTAAAAATAGATTGATTTTTTAGAAAATTAATCCCGACACAATGTTACTTACAACTACACTATAATTCCTATTAGCGTAACCTTCTCCTTTCTGTCTGGTCATACCAGTTATGTTGTTCATTAAAACATTAAATTTTTAATGCGTAAATAGAAAAATTTTGTCGATTATACTCGATAATTTACCGTTAAATAAAAATATGAACCGAAAAAAATTATACAAATATAGTTATTCGTAAATTTCATTTCTGTAATTGTAATGATTACAAATTAATGTATATACGGTTAAAAAATAACTATTTTAGATCAACCAAGAAATTTTATTTTAGAAAAAATACTTATAGAATAATATAATAGGTCTTTTTATACTTTTTTACCTTTATTTAGTTATGTATAATTGCATAAAATATAGATATATTTAGTAATCTATGTTATATTGTTGATTTTTCCACAAAACATCCTAATATCACCATTAACAAATATTCATTATGAAGATATTAGTCTATAAACTTATCATCGTTATAAACATAGGTTTTAAATTACAAAAAAGCTGCAAAGTTTCCTTGGAGCACTTTGCAGCCTTCTGTCTTTTTGTTTCCTTTAGCAAAATAATGGTTAGTGTATTTTCATTTTTCGGGATACTTATACCCATCTTTAAGTCTTTACATTGTAGACAGCAGGTAACAAGCTTATATTATTGTATATTTTTCACGGTACTGCCTAGGAGTCATGCTAGTGATTTTTTTGAAAACTCTTATAAAATAACTTTGGTCATTAAAGTTAAGCCAAGCACAGATATCTGATAACGAATAAGTAGTGAGTGTTAATAATTTTTTTGCTTCTTCCACTCGTTCCCTTTGAATATATTCGCTTAAAGTGATTCCCATTTCTTTTTTAAATAGTTTAGACAGATAAGTAGGCGTAATTTCTAAATGATTAGCAAGTTCATTCAGAGATATTCCATCGTAAACATTTTTATTAATATGTTTTATACATGTAGTAACCGCGTAAGAATACTTTTTTGCATTGTATTCTTTCACACGATCTGCAAAGGTACGTAAAGCGTCCCCTGACAATCGCTTTACAGATTCTACATTATCTAATTGTTCTAAGGTTTGTATATATAAAATACTATGAGCAAAAGCAATATCTGGTGGCAGGTTTCCTTCTATTGCATATCGAGTGGCTAAGGTAATCGCAATAATTCCAAGGTTTTTTTGATTCCTGAGCGGATCCTCTATTAGCATAAGTTCAACATCTTCTTGCGAAACCGCATACATATACTGTATTAACTTTTTTTTATTTCCTTCTTTGATAGTCGAAAAGAAATCATTTACTAATGCCATATTGTGAGTTTTAGGTTTGTTTTGTCGGCGTTTTAATATATATAAATCAGGTTTCACAATTTTATTAGGAACTTCCTCTAGTACTTTATTTTTTTCCAAAACAATATCTACATCTAACTTTTCATTGAAAATCATGTAATGTAATAAAATTCCCATATCAATTAATGTAGTTTTTTTAATCTCAGATAAACACTGATAATAGGCAAGTCTTTCTTGAATGTTATCATTTGATTTAAATTCTTTCTGAAATTTTATGATCATATCATCTGAATCTTTTGGATGTATAGTAGGACCGATTATAATAGTCCCTTTAATATCATCATGATTTTCTATATGAATTAGAACAAAATTTTCAAGATAGTTGTTACTTCGGAAAAGTGGCAAGTTACAGGGATCATTTTCTTGATAAATATCAGTAAGATGTTCTTCTTTTGAAGAATAAAAAGGACTACAAACATTATCAGATGTAGAATGATATAAAATTTTTCTGTCTACAGATAAAATATGCACAGGGGCATTAAATGCTTTATGTGCAAGATCACACAAGTGTTGTATATCGATGGAAGTATTCATTACATTCTCCTTTATAGATCCATAAAATATATTCTGTTATATATAATTCACGACAAATAATACTATAAAATATCAAATTAGTACAATTCACAACAAAATATTACTATATCTTTTTTATAAAAATCATATATTATTTAATTGTAGTTAGCATCTAAATATCAGAGTAGATAAGTAAATGAAATACACTAAGTTCTTTTCTTAATTCTACAAGATATAATTATTGAACTTGAGAAAACAGTGAAATACTACAAAATACAGTGGTAGTCAATGCGAGGACCAAGCTGGAAAGAGGTTTAAAATGCAGCGAAAGTTACAGGAGGTACTGTATCACCGCAAGAAACAACAGTCAAAGTTCCAATTCAATCACTTATACAAATTGAATTCAAAAAATAAATACTGCTAATTTAAATATGAAACTGAAAAACCACTTCGTTCCAAATTTAAAAAAGATAATAACGAAGTCATGAAATTGGAAACAGCTGAAAGTGATAAGGCTATTTTTGAAGCACTATGCTTTGAAAAATACAAGGTGTAGGAAATTCAAGTACTCAATTAAACATTTAATTGAGAGAAAGGTCTTTTCCTCAACAAAAAATAAGAATAAAAAACGAATGGAATACCCAAAATTTTTATAACTAGTCGCAACATTAGTTTTACTTTCCACAAAAGAGGAAAAAATATATATACTTTACAAATACTAAGAAGAGCAAACTAGATAGTTTTATTACCGCATCACATAAAGTGAAACTTTAATCAGTGGGGGTTTTGTTCATCCCCCACNNCTAACTTCTTTGCTTCCGCTAAATTTTGAGGTAGGGGTCTTACTTCCCACAAATAGCGGGATAAACTTATTATTCATTTCCAAATACAATAGTTGTTAATCAACAAAAAAACTTCAATAATTAAGGTGCACAGTAAATTGACCTCAAAACAGTAATTACTACAATATCAGTTTTTACTTATTCTATAAAAAAGAAATATCACTTGATAATTATTCCTTTATATCGATTTAGACATATTTTTTTTTATTATAGCAGCTTAAGTATCATGGAATTAAAATTACAAACAATACCAAAACTCTTTTAACGGCCCATACATCATCCATATTGAATTAATTATCTTTCGATACCTATTCCATTAACACAACTACAAAAGGTTATTACAAAGGAATCTGAGAGGTTTTTTCAATTTCAAAATTTATTTTTTTTGTAAATTAAAGGAAAAATAATCCGTATGTATACGGATTATTTTCTTAGTGTAATCTGTATTGACCTGTTAACTGTTTTTCAGGCATTCGAAATAAGCGTTTTGTAATCTCTCCACCGATCGAACCATTTCCAGATGATGATGTATCAGGTCCCGGTGTGACTCCTAGTTCAAAAGCAATTTCATACTTCATTTGCTCAATAGTACTTGTAGTAGCAGAAGTAAGAATTTCATTTGTATTATTTTCGTATCTTTGAATATTTATAATTGCACTTCCAATATATTTATAAATAACATGTGCCTAATTATGCTATTTATGCATGAGTAACCTAATTTCTTCTAATATTTTTATGAGAACCCTTTCCCTCCCCTTATGCCACCAATTAAATTTGAAACATAAATGTACATTGCATTTCAATATGACAATAAAATCTACAAAAGCAACTAATTTACTACTTTAAAGTTAAGTGTTTAACCTTGAAGTACTTAAATTCTTTTTTCCAGATAAAGCATACATTATATCTTGATGTTTTATTGTCCTCTTATAATTATGTGGTATCGGGAATTTATTTCGGTGTTCTTTCATTATAATTAAAGTTTGAAGTTCTATGCTCAATACTTTTGCGAGAACATGATAGTTATATCCATTGTTTAACAGAGAAATTATGTCATAAAACATAGTTTTTCCGCCTACTAATTTTACTAATCTATTCTTTAACTCATCCCTTTTTTCTTTAGCTTCATCCATTTCTAACAACATGGATTTTTTATTTGTTTGCTTAATGTATTGAGTATATAACTCTGGGAATTCTTTTTGGACTTCTTTGTTTAATACTGGTTTATATTTAATCATATAAGTAACTTGTAACAATGAGCGTTTTAACAAACTATCTTCAATGAGATACGCTACTTTATTAAATAAATGTACATATTCCTTAATATTGGAATAACTATTAAAATGAGCTAATACTCTACTTTTTATACTAAAAGCCTTGCCTATATAAATAATATTGTCATTATAATCTTTAATAAAATAAATACCACTGTCATCTTTTTCTAATTCATTATCCAGTTCTTCTAGACTCATAAAATGCAATTCACTCATACTTTCCTCTCCTTATTAGTTTTAAATCATGAAAAACAGGCAAAGTTTCTAAAAAATGCACTCAGCTGTCCTAGGATTTTTCATTTTATTTCTTGCTAAATGTCAAAAAACTGTTTCTATGTTACTCAACTATCAATATGATTATTAATAAAATTTTCTATCATTATTATCTCGCAATTTTATCATGTAATTTCGAGATCGTTTCCTTATTTAAATTACTGTGTTTTATCGAATAAAAGAAATATATGACCGCCCCAATAGTAATCCAAATACTAAAGTACATCCATGTTCTCAACGGTAAATTTAGCATTAAAAACACACAACAAACAATTGAAACACTTGGTAATACAGGTACAAAAGGTACCATAAATCCACGTTTTAAATTTGGGTGTGATTTACGGAGAATAATAACTGATAGACAAACTAACGCAAATGTCACCAAACTACCGATATTAACTAAATTAACCAATTCTTTCAAATCAATAAACCCAGCTATTATAGAACTCCCTATTCCTGACAATCCAGTTATAAAAGTGGGTGCTCCAGTTTTCTTATTAACTTTCGCAAATGATTTCGGTAACAATCCATCACGACTCATTGCAAAGAATACTCGTGTTGCCGCATACATATTTGAAAAAATAACAGCCATAAGGCCAATTACAGCACCTGCAGCAATTGTACCAGCGACTTTCCCTTGTCCTACCACTTCCATTACATAAGCCATTGCCTCAGGAACATTTAATTCTTTATAGGAAACCATTCCTGTCATAACAAGGCATACCATAACATAAATAATTGTACATATGATTAATGATGCAATAATACCGATGGGAAGATTACGTTTCGGATCTTTTACTTCTTCTGCTGAAGTTGCTAATATATCAAAACCCGTGAAAGCGAATAAAATAGCTGCTCCACCCGTAAAAATCCCACTTAAACCGTATGGTGCAATTGGTATCCAGTTCGTTGGTTTTACATAGAATATACCAACTGTAATAAACAATAAAATCATACCAATTTTAATCAATACCATTATATTATTGATTCGTTTACTTTCCCTCGTACCACGGGATAACATCCATGCTAATATTAATGTAATAATTACTGCTGGTAGATTTACCATACCACCATGCGAAGGAATCGTTACTAGAGCTTTAGGTATCTCTAATCCAAATCCCTTTATTAAATTGTGGAAATAGCCTGTCCATCCAGCAGCGACAGCCGCTGTTGCCACGATATATATTAACAGCAATGACCAACCTACTAGATGAGCAACAAACTCACCAATTGTTGCATATGAGTATGTATATACACTACCAGACGCCGGGAGTGTAGAAGCAATTTCCGCGTAACATAATGCTATAAATCCGCATATAATTGCTGCAAGTACAAATGAAAAAATAACTGCTGGACCAGCATCTCTTGCTGCAACTAATCCAGTTAACACAAGAACGCCCGTTCCAACTATCGAGCCTACCCCTAACATAATTAAATCAAATGCTCCTAATGTTTTCGTTAAGGTCTTGCTTTGATTATGCTCTAACAATTTTGTAACGGATTTCTTTTTTAATAACTTACTCATATTCTCTGTATCCCCTTTAAAATAAGGTTTGTTCTTCTCGTTATTGTTGTATATAAATTTATTTAGTTATTACATAGTCTTATAATATTTCTTTTACGTTAAATAATTTTGAAACATTCTATTTTTTCTCTTTCCTCCAATGTTCAACAAACATCAGCTATAATGTGTTATAGCCCATTCAATTTATCTCCAAAAATATAAATAAAAGATTTTGTCATTTCAAATGGATAATTAGTTTTGTGTCCCCGATAATGGTATGATAAACAAAAAGAATTTATTTATTTAATTGAGTTTCACTACAACTTACGGTATTTTTCTTCCGTAATATACTAACAATATACCCACATACACCGCCTATAATAGCCGGAACCCCCCACCCTAAACCTACACTATATAAAGGAAGAAAATGCTCAAAAAAATTATTGATTATTTCGCTTTCTATTCCGGTAGCTTTTAATCCATCTAACGAACTAAAAATAAATGTCAATATCAAACTCCCTTGATATACTTCAAATCTACCATTGAATACAGAATGTAAAAATGTTAGGAATATTAAGCTAATAGCAATTGGATACATAGTTATTAATACAGGGATTGAAATCTTAATTAATTGTGTTAATCCTATATTCGCAACTAGTGTACTGAAAACAGACAAAATAATGGCAAGTTTTTTGTAAGAAATCTTTGGAAATAATTTATGAAAAAAAGAAGAACAAGCAGTGATAAGTCCTACGCTTGTGATTAAACATGCTACTATAATCATTACACCTAAGAAAATTGCACCATACGAACCAAAGTAATAGTCCGAAACTTTTGCTAAAACTTCAGCCCCATTATTTACACGACCTAGTTTTTCTACACTAGAAGCGCCCATATAGGAAAGGGCAGTATAAATAAGAGCTAAGAGTGTAGCAGCAATAGCCGTAGCTTTTACACAAACAATCATAAGTTGCTTTTTAGTCGTAGCTCCTTTTTCTCTAATTGCATTCACAATAATGATTCCAAAAACAAAAGCTCCAAGAGCATCTAATGTTAAATATCCTTGTTGAAAACCTTTAAAAAATGCATCTGATACGTACACTTCAATAGGTGCTTGAATTCTTCCAATTGGGTGAATAAAAGCAACGACTACGAGAATCCCAATAACAGTCAATTTGATAGGAGTCAAAACTTTTCCAACTACATCAATAATTTTTGTAGGATTAAGGGATAATAAGCATGTAACTGTGAAAAATAAGATTGTAAATACAGTTAATGCAACAGGACCTGCATCATTTGATAAAAACGGTTTAATTCCAATTTCAAATGAGACATTTCCAGATCTAGGGATAGCATAAAAGGGACCAATTGCTAGATAGAGAACGATCGCAAATACAATACCAAACACCGGATGCACACGACTAGCTAAAGATTGCAAATCACTTTTACCTGAAAAGACAAATGCTGTTATTGCTAACAACGGTAAACCAACTCCAGTAACTAAAAATCCTGCATTAGCTATCCATACATTTTTTCCAGCCATTTGACCAAGCATAGGTGGAAAAATTAAATTTCCTGCTCCAAAAAACAATGCAAACAGCATCAATCCTATAATAATGATAAAGGAAGTAGGAACTTTATTTGACATAACAACTCCTCCGATTACACATTTGTATACGCTCTTTATTTTCCCCATAATTTATATATTAATATAGTTTATTCCAGCCTAGAGCACCGTTACGAAAGGCAATGTATGACCCCGCTCCCTATAAGAGAATAGCAACAAGCTTTTAAATTAAAATAACAGCTTACATTAAGGGATGTGAAGTTACGTCTAAACAAAGCCTCTCACTTACTAGTTAAACGAGACATTTCCATAGATTTTTGCGTACAACGTTTCATTGCTGAAATGATAGCTGTTCTTAAACCTTTTTCTTCTAGTGTTGCTACAGCTTCTATCGTCGTTCCGCCGGGAGAACAAACCATATCCTTCAATTCACCTGGATGTACTCCCGTTTCCAATACCATTTTTGCAGAACCTAATACAGCCTGAGCCGCAAATTTATAAGCTTGTTTTCTCGCCATACCGTCAAGTACAGCAGCATCTGCCATGGCTTCTATAAACATATACACATATGCTGGAGAAGAACCACTAATAGATGTAACAACATCCATTAGTTTTTCATTTACGACCTCCGTCTGGCCGAAACTATTAAATATATTTAGTACCTCTTTTATATCTTTTTCTGTAACCATTTCATTAAAAGATAATGCAGACATTCCTTCCCCAACAAGTATCGGTGTATTAGGCATTACTCTAATAACCTTTAACTTTCTATCAAATTCATTCTCAGTGCTCTTAATACTTTTTCCTGCAGCAATAGTTACAACAATTACATCATTTTTTATTTGGTCTTTTATTTGGTTAATTACCGATGTGTATAAGTCTGGTTTAATTGATAAAATTAAAATGTCGGCACCGTTAGCGACTTCATTATTGTTAGTAGTTATAGTTATGCCATATTTATCACTAGCATTTTTTAAATTACTGACATTTAAATCTGAACAAATTATTTGATTTGGAGACACTATATTTTTATTAATCATTCCACCTATCATAGCAATACCCATGTTTCCACATCCGATAAATCCTATTTGTTTATTCATAATAATTTGATCTTGCTCCTTCTATTCTAAACTTTATTGATTTTGAAATTATTATTCTAAATAAGGGCTATTACAATTACTGGTTTTATCAATAGAATTTAAAAAATTCTCCTTCCTATAATGAGTTATGTTTTCGTATGTCGTTTACAAGCATGCATAAAAAAAATGAAGAAACTTTCTATTCATAGAACTATTAAAAACAAGAGTAAAATGATGATAATTTTTTGAATTAATATTCTTTAACTATTCACTATTTTAAACAGAGCTTACATATCCCTCTAAAAATTACTTATTTTAACAACTTGTGGTTAAGCTTAATAAAATGTATTTAAATTCCAAATAATTATCGCCGTAGATAGTATGAAACAAAGTAATGCAGGAATTGCCATTAAAATAGATTGTTTTGCTCGAAACATATGAGCATGAATGGCTCCGACCATGAGAACTGCTAATAATGTATTTGCTCCTATCGCTAAGTATTGATTCCAAATACCACCGATTATACCTATTGCTCCAACAATTTCAACAAAACCAATTATAGACATAAACCATAATGAATATTGATATTGTTGCCAATGTTCTACCTGAAAAGATATACGGAAAATTTTTATGAATCCCCCTACTACAATAAAAATTGCTAAAACTACCTGAAGAACAATCATCTTTTAAACTCGCTCCTTTTAATACTTTGTTAATTTTCATACTTCACAAGGAATAAATATATGCGTTTTACCAATATCTGAAAGGGAGATATACATAATTTAACTTTTTATACGCTAAGAACTAAGTAGATAACCTTTACTACATAATATTTTCTTAAGAAAAATATTTATTTTAATATATTTACCTCTTTTGTTAACCTGAATAGATTGTTCTTAATTTCAGACATGTTGATATTTTTTCTTGAAACACCGGTTTCCACTGCAGCACGTGCGACAGCATATGCTACATGTGGCACCACCCTAGGATCAAACGGATTTGGAATGACATAGTTGACATGAAGCTCTTCTTCTGAAATTAACTCAGCTATTGCATAAACAGCTGCTAGCTTCATTTCTTCATTAATTTCTTTTGCTTGTACATCTAAAGCTCCACGAAAAACTCCGGGGAAAGCTAATACATTATTTACTTGATTAGGAAAGTCAGAACGTCCTGTACCAACTACTAGTGCTCCTGCTATTTTTGCTTTATTAGGCATAATTTCAGGTGTAGGGTTAGCCAAGGCAAAAATAATAGGATTATGATTCATAGAACGAACCATACCCTCATCAACTACATCTGCAGCTGATACGCCAATAAATACATCAGCATCAATAAGGGCCTCTGCTAATGTTCCCCGCTTCTGTTCTATATTTGTAATACGAGCTATTTCTTCTTTAAGCGCATTCATTCCAATTGGTCGCTGTTCATATACTATCCCTTTTGTGTCACACAAAATAACATTTTTCACATGCATATGGAGTAACAACTTAACAATGGCTATCCCAGCAGCACCAGCGCCATTTACAACGATTTGCACATCTTCAATTTTTTTATTTATTAACTTAAGTGCATTAATTAGGCCAGCAATCGTTACAATAGCTGTACCGTGTTGATCATCATGGAAAACAGGAATATCACAAGATTTTCTTAGGCGCTCCTCAATTTCAAAGCATTGAGGTGCTGCAATATCCTCTAAGTTTATCCCGCCAAAATTTGGTTCTAATAATTTAACAACCTCAACAATCTTATCCGGATTATTAGTGTTTAAACAAATAGGGAAAGCATCGATCTCAGCAAATGATTTGAAAAGTAAAGCTTTCCCCTCCATCACTGGCATAGCTGCTTTAGGCCCAATATTCCCAAGACCTAATACTGCAGTTCCATCAGATATAACGCCAACTAGATTCCCTTTCATTGTATAATCATATACTTTGCTTTCATCTTTATAAATCTCTAAGCATGGCTCAGCAACACCTGGCGAGTAAGCGAGACTTAAATCTGTTGAATTTTGTACTTTAACTTTAGAATAAACACCAATCTTCCCTTGTTTTTCTTTATGCATTTTTAATGTTTCATCTCGTAAAGGTGACATATAATTTCGCTCCTATAATTAAGTTAAGAGTTCATTAACTCTATCTTAAACTTGATATTGCATGATATAAGTAAGACTTCTAATATAATCATTATTTATTTTTATAACCTTTTAACATATCTTTTGCATAACGATTGGGGTATAAAGTATTTAACATATTGTATGGACTTCCCTTCCAATATCTTCTTAATGGTGTCCATAACTTATGTTTAATTAACCATCTTTGTGTGTAAATAGATAGTAATTGCCCCTCTGTTAGTTTTTCTTTTTCTTCAATAGTCCACTTCAGCGCCTCTAATGCTTTTTTTTTAGTCCAAAATCCGGTAGGTGTGAATTTATATTCCCATTCTTTATTTTGACCAGGATATAATTCGTTGATCATGGCGTACGGACTGTTATTCCAGAATATTTGACAAGGAGAAATTAATTTATGAATAGTAAGCCATTTTACACTGTAAACTTGTAATAATTGAAAAGAAGTTAATTTTTCTTTTTCTTCAATAGTCCACCTTAATGCTACCAATGCTTTTTCTTTAGTCCAAAACTTGTTAGGAGTCATACTAAATTCCCACTCTTTAAATTTATTAGGATATAAAGAATTTATCATTGCATATGGGCTACCATTCCAATACATAACTAATGGTGCACTGAGTTTATTTTTCTCTAACCATTTTTTACTATAGAATTTGAGTAGTTCTACTTTACTTAGCTTTTCTTTTTCTTCAACAGTCCATTTTAATGCTTCAAGAGCTTTTTCTTTAGTCCAAAAATTTAGTGGTGCCATACCAAACTCCCACTCTTTAAATCTATTAGGATATAAGTCTTCAATCATCTTATATGGACTGTTATCATAACTATGTTTGAGCGCGCCGAGTAATCGATATTTTATAATTATAGACGTATTCCATTTTTGTTTAATATTCTCTTCATTCCATTTTAAAATTGTTTCAATTAAATATTTTGTGACCCTTTTAGATAGCTCTCTATTGCTATCTTCTTTCCATGTACTCGGTGGAAACCTACTTCTTTTACCTTCTAATATTTCTTGATAGATTTCTTCTATTTGCACTGCTTTCGCTTGCACTTCAAACTCCCTCCTATTCAAGACATATAACGATTCCTCTTTCCTAACGTTAAATAAAAAGCCAATAGTAACTATTGTGATCTACTTTTATAACGCAAAAAAACGTATAAGGTAAAATCATTTCTTTAATTTATAATAAGAAGGACATAAAAAAACAAAAAGTTACAAAANNTTTTGTAACTTTTTGTTTTTGTGTAAATATAAGGTCAATTGAGACGTCTCATCGTTTTAAACTTGACGCTCCATAATCTTGTATAGTTACATTTATATGATATTTAATCGGTACTTTACTAAATGTTTGATCCCAATCTTTTTTGACTTTCTCCCATGTTCTTGGGTGTTTAATTCTTAATTGGTTGCCAAAACCCGCAATATCGACTTGATATTCTTTTTGCATTTTTTTTGTAACATGATGTACTAAGTGCCTTACTTCTTTTTCAATAGCTTTTTCTTCCTTTTTTAAAAATTTATTTTTAAATTTTTTTCCTGATTGCATCCAATTTTCAGACAAACGTCCTTCTGATTCAATGTTTACATCAAAGGAAATATTATTTCCATTAACATGTGGTATGATTTTGCTTTTTATTGACTTTATTTCGTATATAATGAGTTTCTTTGATTCTTTATCAAAAGTTTTTACCACACCACCATTCCTTTTTCCGTTTATCCATACTACTCCTTCCAATTCCTGTTCATTTAAAAAGCCCATCAACTTTTTTGTCTTCCCTTTAATTACAGCAGCTCCTGCAAATTTTGTTTCCCCTTTTATCGAGATTACATTTTGCAAAAGAAAACTGGACTCTGACCGCATCTTTCCTTCCAATTTAGCAAGCGATACAGGAGGTAAAATCCTTGTTGTTCTATTTCTATTATCTGCAATTCCAGACAAACGAAATGCTGGGATTTCTCCTTTTTTGTTTGATTCCAATACCTCCTTCGCTAAACCCTTGCTAATTAAGAGCATACAGCTAAGCCGAACTTCATTGTCACGGAGATACTGTTCAAGTAATTGTTCTAAACTGTATGTACGTACAAGACTATCACTAATAACAATGTTTTTTAAATGTGGGCTGAACATTGTGCTCTCTCTTTTCAATGAAAACTCACGAACAATTTGATGAATGGAATCACCGGTCTCAGAAACATTTATATAACGTTTTTGTTGTCCATTTCCTTTACTTTGTGCTTGCGAACTAACAATTTGATAAGTAGCTGTTATAAGATTTCTTTTAGGATAACCTCCTTCCTCATCCTCTTTCTCAATTGTTGAATCCTTCCCTTTATCTAGTGCTATACCTGCAGTTAAACTCAACTCTTCTACTTCTTTACTACTCCAACATCCTGTTAAAAATAGAAGCAAAAGCGTCCATAACAAAGCCAAATAGAACCGCATATAATTAAATTTATTTTTCACACTACTCCTCCTTTTAATCGCGTAATAATAAGAAGAAGCAGTGGCAGTAAACCAAATAAAAATAAAGCAGCATTACCGAGCATATCCCCCAATTTAAGCAAGTCATTTATATTTTTCGAAGTCATAGCAATGATGTAAATGATTGGAATCAAAGCAAAAATAAGCGGATGAATACTCTTTTTAAAGAGTTGCGCTAATCCTAATGCAGCTGCATAATAACTAATCGTATAGGTAGCAAATATTTGCATAATCCATATTACAAGCAGTAAAGATTCAAAACGTTCAAATATCAATCCAGAAATTTCAAAACTGCGCATAAGGTCAATTGTCGGCCATGTTCTTGTTACAACTCCATCAATTGATAATGCACCAATGACCATTACAACAGTTATTACATAAAAGATTAACGGAATAGAAATTCCAAATAAAATAGCTTTTACTGCTTTATTTCGTTGTTCCATAAATACCAAAAGAATTAACATAATTTCAGGACCTGTATATGCGAGAGACGTTGTTTTTATCCCATCTAACACTGGTTTAATCCCCAAACCCAATACGGGACGGAGATTATCTATCTCGAATATTCCGATACTCATAAAGGAAATGAGTAAAAAAATAAAAAAAGTAATAGGAAATATTATTTCAAACATCCGTGCAATCGAGTTAATACCACCCATAATCAAATAGAGACCTATCCACATAAAAGGCATAATAATGGCCCATGTAGGAGTTCCTTCCAGCAAAAAAAAGCTTATTACTTCTGCCATTGAACGAATTTGAAATGCTGAGGTTGTAAGAAAATACCCTATAATAAGAAAACTAAGAAACCTGCCTATCCATTCCCCTACAATATCTTGACTGTATTGATAAAATGTTTTATTTGGAAACTGCTGACTTAATTTGACCATAATTACTCCTGAAACCATTGCGAGTATCCCACCTAATATCACACTTAGCCATACATCTGGTGTTTTCACTTTTTCCACAGATGCTCTGGGCAGAGTGAGGATTCCTGTTCCAAGTATGTAATTTACAATAATAACAACTGCTTGCGAAGTTGTTATTCGGTCTTTAGGTTCAGTAATCACTGAAGGCCACTTCCTTTCGTCATCAGCTACCGTTTGCGGATAGTTTTTTTAGTATGCATTATTTTCGGTCGACGTCTCATTATTTTTAATGGCATGCGAACCATAAAATCTTTCCAGTCACTAAATCGATATGGAACAGCAGGGCTGGTATAAGGAATGCCAAAACTTTTCAGTTTCACTAAATGACTGCAAAGTAAAAGAAAGAAGAGAATAACTCCATACAAGCCAAATATCGCAGCACAAAACATAGCTATAAAACGAAGAATGCGTAACGTAATTCCCACACTATATTGCGGAATAGTAAAAGAAGAAATAGCTGTTACCGCAACAACGATAACCATTATTGGACTAACAATTCCTGCTTCTACGGCAGCCTGACCAATTATTAAACCGCCCACAATTCCCATTGCAGGTCCAATCGGTTTAGGCAGACGTAAACCTGCTTCTCGCAAAACTTCGATAGCTACTTCCATAATTAACGCTTCTATTAAAGCGGGAAAAGGAACTCCTTCTCGCGATCCGATAATAGAAATAGCGAGCTTAGTGGGAATTAATCCTGGATGAAATGAAATAAAAGAAATATACAGTGCTGGAGCAAATAATGAAACAAAAGCTGTCATGAAGCGTAATAAGCGGAGAAGCGTACCAGGAAGCCACCTTTCATAATAATCTTCTGGTGATTGCAGCAGCAAACTAAATGTAACTGGAGCAATTAAAACAAATGGTGTTCCATCTAACAAAATAGCTACTCGACCTTCCATCAAAGCACTAATAACACGATCAGGTCGTTCTGTATTTTGAATCTGCGGAAAAGGACTGAGATAATTATCTTCAATGAGTTGCTCTATATAACCAGATTCGAGTACACTATCTATGTCAATTTTCTGAATTCTAATTTTTATTTCTTCCACCAATTCTATACTAGCAAGATCTTTAATAAATGCGATAACTAACTCTTTCTTTGCACGTTCTCCTACTGGTAGCTTTACTAATGATAAGTTCTCATCCGCACAATGCCGTCGCAAAAGTGAGGTATTATCACTTAATACTTCAGTAAAACCGACCCGTGGCCCTCTGACTAATGCCTCTGATACTGGTTCTTCAATGTTTCGTTTATTTGCTTTTGTTGTACCAAGAATAAACACATCTGCTAAACCATCAATTAAGAGAGCTGTTGAACCTATCAATACTTTGGATATCAAATCTTTTATGTAATGGACTTCTGCTACTTCACTAATTGTAAGAACTTTATTTTTAATATATTCTTTTGAAACAGTCCCCTCCACATAAGAAGATTCATTTTTATATTCATCAGAAAAATCATCCATTAGTAACTTCATAATGTGTTTGTCAATGATCTCTTTATCTGATAGACCATCAACAAAAATGATCCCAGCTTGAATATCTGTGCGTCCAATATTAAACTTCCGAAAACGAACATCAGAATTATGTCCGATCTGTTGCTTTATAAGTTCTAAGTTAGAGGCAAAATCATTTGTGAAATGAACGGTTGCATTTTGAGAAGGTTTATACTCTTGTTTCGTTTTACTTTGAATATTATTTTTATTCACTTGTTTGTCTCTTGACTTCCACCAACTCATTCTTCCCACTCTTTCTCTGACATACGAACCCAATGAAAAAATCTTGAGATAGTATACGGTATTAAAAACAAGATAAAAGCTTGTACAAAGACTTTCCAATCTGGAAGATAAGAAGTTATTATGTTCCACATGTTTATCACCCAATTTATATACTCTGCTAGGATTGAGACTTCTAAAGAACGGTATGTACTTAATAAAAAAATAACTGTAAGATTAAAGAGCAGAAAAGCAAGACATTATGCTTATTTAGTACCAATAACCTAATTAGAAACATTTCTGACCTAAAATACCATTTCCAATTATAATTTGTTAAATATTATCTCCTTTTCCTTTATTTATATGCCTGCATTTGAATTTCAAATAATATAAATATCAATGATATTTTCTCTTAAAGAAAAAAAGATGCTAGAAGATAGCATCTTTTTTTCAATTCAACTTACTATGTAGTTATATTTTATTTTAGAAATACTCGTTTTTTAAATGAATATTAATGTGTAAAAAATACATATTCTTTTGTTCCAAGTTAGTACATTTCTACCAAATTTATACGGAATTTTCTGATTTTAAAACCGATATGAAATAAAGGAAACTACTCTCTTAGAAAGACTATATAAAACAAATACATGAAAACAACTATCAATCTATTAATTGAAAATAATAATGAGCAAGAGTTTATCATCTTAATTCCAAGTGTATTCGTTTTGCTTCAAAATAAAGAACTTGAATAAATTTTTTCGTATCAATACGAGCAGGTACTGTTGGTTCATTATTCAATTCTGTCATCTTTCTCCTTACGGTAGTAAAATCAAAAAATCTAGAAGCATAATTTTCGAACTTCGGGTTTAAAAAATCAGTAAGTCCAAGGGAAGCTAAATGGTTTAATGATTGATAAATTGCTCTCCGAATCCGTTGTTTGGAAGCTTCTATAAACCTTTTTAATTCGGCGTCTTCAGCTGAATCCCCAAGTTTTTTTTGAGCTAAATTCATAAAAATCTCTTTTAGTGAGGGAAAACCTTGTTCCAACGTGTTATCTTGTTCATATTTATATAAATAATCTAGCATATCCATTAAATCTTTACTTCCACTTTCACTGGCTATTCCTAATTCAGACAAAAGAAAATGAATGGAATTTTGAAAGTGATTAAAAGTATTTAAATGTTTTTCATTACGGTATTTTTCTTGCGCACTTGAATTACTATCCAATTTTAATACCATATTAAGCGATTCTTGAATGTTTTTTATCGATTTTTCCAAACGAATTCGTTCAATGACTTTCCGAACAACTGTTAAGACTTCAATCCGGTTAATTGGCTTAATAATATAGTATTCAACGCCAAGCGAATAAGCTTCAGCAATTAACTCTTTTGATTCTACTTGAGAAACCATGATGATTTTCCCTTTAAACGAAGGCTTTATTTGACGAATTGTTTTTATTCCATCTTGAATCGGCATTAACAAATCGATAAATAAAATGTCAATCTTTTTAAGGATTGGCATGTGTTGCTCTAAAGATAAACCATCCTCAGCTTCTCCTATAACCTCTCCAAGATCTTCATCCTCGATAATTTGAGCCAACATTGAGCGAACCGCTTTTTCATCATCTACTATATAAAAATACATAGAATCACCCTTTCGAAATTATATGATCAATCCCTAATCTAATTATAAAAATTGATCCTTTTCCTTCGGTTCTGTCCTCAAGCGTAACATCACCTTCTAGTTGTTCGACCATTTCTTTAACATACGATAGTCCGATGCCTGTCGATGGATTGCCTAAATCATCATATTTAGAAGTAAAACCAGGCTCAAAAATTGAATCTTTATATTTTGAAGAAATACCTGGACCGTTATCTCCTACTCGAAATTCAACAAAATGATGGTCTTTATTAATGTCAATTGTGATGATTCCCATACTTTGGATAGCTTCTACAGCGTTTGTAACGATATTATTTATAATAGATAAGATGGTATAAATATGATAATGAGAATGCACACCATCAATTTTATACACAAATTGGATGTCTTTCTCTAGCAACCGTGCGTATTTCGTATTTGCCCGTATAATGATGTTTACTAGTTCATGTACAGACATATAATCTGTAAAACTTTCATCAGAAATTAGTTTTGAAAGTCCCGCAAAAATGCGTTGGTTATCCTTTTTAACGTCATGAACCTCGCCAGCAATTTGTAATGCCTGTTGCCTTAAATCCTGAAACTGAAAATCCATCTGTTTATGCTCAAAAGAGTCTAAGGTTTTATATAAATCATAGGATTTTTTTGTTATATTCTCAGCATCTTGTAATGTTTTTTTTAAATGAACAGCATCTTCATATAAATTAGAGATGAGCATAAGCATATGTTCATTTTGTTTTTTTATGTGTCTCTCCCTTGATTGCGCTTCATACAATTTCATCATATTGAAAAAGCTTAGAACTATAAAACTATGGGAACATGCGATAACAATGATCTCATTTATTGCCTCGGATGTGATTGATGTTTTTAATACGAAATATTGAATCATTAATTCCACACAGTCTGACAGTATTTCAATCATGCAACCAATAAAACCAATCATGAGTGGTTGATGATAAAAACGTTTGATTTTTGCTAAATGAAAGAGATACGAATAAGTAAAATAAAAGAAAAAACTAGGATAGTGAGTATGAAAAGCGGCTAGCCAATCCATATTTCCCTTTATAATGACATCCATTGAGATACGAAATACTACCACGACTATCGCTGTTAAAAAACCCGGTAAAAATGCTGGAATTCGTCGAAACAATAACAAAAAAAAGAAAAATGTTGGTGCACCAAAGCTCATTCTAAATGTTTCATTTAAAGGAAATGACTTTATTTCACCTACTAAGGGTACTGTAAGTATCATTAAAACGAGAATATAGATGTCTTTTTTTACTAAATTACTAAGATTCAAAATAATCACTTCTCACTTTCGCCTAACAGTCAGTATACAAACCTATTTGCATTAATACAATACTTACTCTATTTTTTTCAAAAACTGATAAATAAGATATAAACGAAAGCATTATAGATTGTGAGTATTTATTACACTCTTCTACTTTAGAAAGATACTTTATAACTCAAAAATGTTCAGACACAATATAAGGTCTGAACACTTTTGGACTCGCTCTAACACCAAAATATCTGTGCTCCTTTTTAAAATATACTTAAATCCCATTCTTTTGCAATATGTTCTAACAACATAACTCCTGGTAAACTATTCCCATACTCATCAATGGCTGGTCCGTAAATACCAATACCACATCCATCTTGGAACGATAAATCCTTCCTAGATTTTGAGGGAACAAGTGTCATAATTCCGCCAGATACCCCACTCTTAGCTGGTAATCCAATGAAAGCAGCAAATTTTCCAGAAGCATTGTACATTCCACAAGTAAGCATTAAAGCTTTTGTTAACCTAGCTACTTCTTTAGGGAGCACTTGTTCTTTGCGAATAGGATGATATCCATCATGTGCCAGTATAAGCCCTATTAAGGCAATATCTTCTGTATTTATTTCAATCGAACATTGTTTTAGGTAAACCTCTAGTGTCTCCTCCACATCTGATTCTAGAAAACCGTTCTCCTTTAAATAGTATGCTAATGCTCTATTACGATGAGCCGTTTCCCATTCTGATTGAAATACTATTTCATTAATAGCGGGACGCTTCTCTATCATTTTTTCAATTAATACGTATATAGATTCTAATTTTTCTTGCACCGATGTCCCTGGCAAAAGTGAAGCTATCGTAATCGCTCCAGCATTAATCATAGGATTAAAAGGTTTTCCTGGTTTATGTATCTCTAAACGAATAATTGAATTAAAGGCATCTCCAGTTGGCTCTACGTCAACTCGTTCTAATACATAAGAAATACCGTGACTTAAACAAGCGGCTATAAAACCGATTACTTTTGATATACTTTGTAATGTGAAAGGTATCTCCCAATCTCCTGACTTTATCATTGTTCCATCTGGCTTTACTATACAAATACCTAACTGCGATACATTTATTTCCCCCAGAGCTGGAATATAACTGGCGCTTTGTCCCTTAGCTGCATACGTTCGATAATGAGCTACCCATTGATCTAAGCAAACTTTTTCTTGACCCTCAACTTGAACGCTTGAATCCTTTATCATTTAATCATATTCCCCCGTACTATTAACTTTATATAGAATGATTTTTTCTTTACTATAATCAATAATATTTGCGCTAGAACCAAGAAAAATATTCAGACATATTGCAGTCTGAATATCCTTCTTATTACACACTTTTCTTTTTTGAAGTTTTCTCATAACTATCCCAACATTCAATATTTTCAAGCCCTTTAATGTTTTCTTTATAAAAAATAGGATCTTTACCAGCTTTTTTCTGGTTTATATAATCTTGTAACGCCGCAAATGCTACTTTTGAAAGTAAGGTAATAGCAATTAAATTAATAATAACCATAAAGCCCATAAATAAATCCGCTAAATCCCATACAATTTGGATCTTTGCAACAGAACCAAATACAATCATAGCCAACACACTTATTCTGTATATCATTAACCACACTTTACTTGTATGTAAGAAGCGAATATTTGTTTCACCATAATAATAGTTGCCAATTAACGCACCAAATCCAAATAAAAAAACAAAGATAGCAAGACAACCCGATGCCCAAGAACCGATGTGTTCACTTAATGCTGCTTGTGTAAGTGCAATACCATTTAACCCCGGTTGTTTATATGCATCAGAAAGCAAAATAATAAAGGCAGTGCTAGTACAAATGATCAGTGTATCCGTTAATACACCAAATGCTTGAATCAGTCCTTGTTTCACCGGATGACTTGTTGTTGCTGTTGCAGCAACGTTTGGTGCACTTCCCATACCAGCTTCATTTGAAAATAAACCACGTTTAACTCCATTCATAAGTGCTGCACCAATTGAACCTCCTGCTATTTGTTTAAAACCAAATGCGTTTTGAACAATAAGAGAAAGAACTTCCGGCATTTTTGATATGTTGGTAACTACAACAAATAATGCAACTCCAATGTATAATACCGCTAAAAATACCACCTTGTATTCAGCCATTTTTGCAATACGTTGTACACCACCAAAGATGATCGTAGCGAAAGCAATGGCCATGATTATCCCAACTGTTAGACGATCTGTACCAAATGAGTTTTGAAAAGCAATTGTAACTGTATTTGATTGTACTGAATTAAATACAAGACCAAAAGTAATTGTGATTAAAATAGAGAATAGTACTCCCATCCAACGTTTATTCAACCCTTTTTCCATATAATAGGATGGACCACCGCGGAAACCAGTTTTATCTTTTACTTTATATATCTGTGCTAATGTGCTTTCGACAAAACTGGAGGCCGAGCTAATAATAGAAATAATCCACATCCAAAATACAGCTCCAGGACCACCTAATGCAATCGCAATCGCAATTCCTGTAATATTCCCTGTCCCAACACGGGCTGCCATACCAATACAAAACGCTTGAAAAGGAGAGATTTGATCTTTAGAACCACTTTTTCCCTCCATTAATACACGGACCATCTCTTTTAACATTCGAAACTGTACAAAATTCAATTTAAATGTAAAATAAATTCCGCAAATTACAAGCATAATAATTAACAATTTAGACCATAAAAAATCATTCGTTGATCCAACTAAATCTACAAAAAACCTTTCCATATTATCACTCCATACCAAAAATTTATCTATTATAATCTATATAAAATCACCTATATTCCCTGGCATAAATACCTCATTCATATTCAAATACAACAAGGATAAAAATTTTCTATACTAATAGGATTGGTCTGTTTAAGCAAACATCACAATATGCAACTGTAAAACTGAAATTTTGAAGAACTTCACGTTTATACACCCGGTGCTCTATCCCCTTCTGTAAAACTAATATTCTTATCCACTAATGTTGTACTATTATGTTTGTTTCGTTTACCGGTGATTTACATTTAAATCATAATAATCATTAGTGATTAACTGATTTTTTGTTAATTTTCTCAAGAACATGGAAATATCTCCTTTCTCACTACTAATCTCAAAAATAGGCTAGGTAAAAAATTCACAGAAAAACTATGAAGCGCTTTCAATCTTCAACTAAGTGAAGCTTGTCTTTAATTTATAATCAAAAGTACAGAATGTTACGAAAAAGTACAGGTTTTTATAAAAACAAAAAAATATTTTAAGGTTTTTTCATCTAAAAAACACTGAGGTTTTGTGAATTTTATACAGAATTCAAACGTCGCGGATTCCGTTCTACCTAACCTTTGACAAGCCTCTATTTTCTTCATAAAAACATGCATATTTTTTCTCTTTTAGAAGTTCATATAAAGTATTTGAAATCAAGAATCAACAGGATATTATAAGAATATTTAAAAAATAAAACATTTAATTTATTTATGGTATCATACAAAAAACATTTGTTTTCTCAATTAATCCCCCTAGTTGGGTTCGTCTATATTGCACATATTTACAACATTAAAGACACTAAGAAAAAAAGGATTTTGTTGAAGGGATGAAACATTACAAAACTCTTATTTAGGACCTTATGACATCCTCTTTTCTAACAATATCGAGTTATCCCCAAAAACGTATATTTACTAACATAGATTACAGGTGGTGTATTGTGAAAGAAATAGTATTCGTTCAAAATAAAAAAAGACTCCTTATGAAATTGGAATTTTTAAAAAAGGATTTAGTACTTACCATTTCACTGATACTAGCAATTGTAAGCTGCTTAATACATTCGCCAAAGATCGAATATGTTAACTTTGAAGTGTTAATTAGCTTATTTAATCTAATGGTGGCCATTAAGGCCTTGGAACAGCTAAAGATATTAGACAAACTTGCCGTTGCGATTTTAAATAAATGCAATAACAGCAGGTCAATATCTATTATTCTAATTTTGTTATGCTTTATTTGCTCCATGTTTGTAACAAATGATGTCGCTCTCCTCACTTTTGTACCAATAACACTTGTCATTAGTAAAAAAACACAAATGAACATGATGGATACAATTATCCTGCAGACAATTGCGGCAAACATCGGTAGTAGCTTGATGCCTATGGGAAACCCACAAAATTTATACTTATATTCTTACTATGGAATTAAGCTCATCCCATTTTTAGGTTCAATCCTGCTTTTAGCTGTACTTGGAATTAGTTTGTTATTTATATTTACTCAAAAACTTCAAAAAACAGATTTAAAAATAGAACTACCTGTTATTACCCTGAAGAATCGAAAAAAAGCTACCATCTGGATTTTGATACTTATCACTATCATTGCATCTATTTTTGGTTTCATTAATTATTACATTGCGCTAATAGTTACACTGATGGCAGCTTTTACGTTAGATAGAAACTTACTATTAAAAGTTGATTACTTTCTTCTAATAACCTTTGTCTGTTTTTTTATTTTTATTGGAAACATTTCTCATTCTGATGCGCTGGAGACCTTCGCTCGCGCTAATTTAAGAGGAGATACTTCAGTCTTCTTTAGTTCCATATTTTTGAGTCAATTGATTAGCAATTTTCCTACTTCAATTCTTCTATCAAACTTTACTTCTGATTGGAAAGCTTTATTACTAGGAGTAAATATTGGAGGGCTGGGAACAATTATCGCATCTTTAGCCAGTGTAATCTCCTATAAACTATTCATTCAGGCCAATGGTAAAGAGAGTAAGGCGTATTTCATTAAATTTAGCATTTACAACTTTTCATTTTTAATCATACTTACATGTATACAATACTTTATCTTTAAATTTCTAAAAATTTTTTAAAAAATTGATTACTTTAGAAAAACCCAAATTTCTCAGCATTAAATTGAGAAATTTGGGTTTTAATATAGGTATGTTTAAAGAGATACAACAAAGTTACCATCAATTTAATATTTTGAGATGTTCCCAAAGCGAAAATCTTTTAGCTTTTACGTTATTTATTAGAATTCAGTTCATTTTTTATTATGTAATTAATAAATCTATTAGGTTAATGGCTTTGAGATCGTATAGCATGCCCATCAGCCTAACAAAACAAAAATTTTTAATTTCTAAAGTTAATAAATTAAAAAGCACTCATTTTTTTTAGCTTCAAAAGAAAATACATTTCCTTATTAAAATGCAGTGACGATACCAACACAAATACAATACTATATACATACTAATCACTCATTATATCTGTTGCTCTTTTAATCGGCCAATGTATAAATCAATCCTTTTACTTAGCCATCTCTCATGATTGGTTTGATTGTTTCTATATACTTAACCCCCTCTATACTCATTTCAAACGATAATCCATTCCAATTGAAATTACAAATGACAAAATTTTTACGTTTTTCCTTTTTGCCTACTTGCTAAATTCAGCAAGTAAAATATCTTTAAAAAATTCCGGATTATTAATGTTTAAACTGTTCGCATTGATAGCAAATGTACGTTTTCCTCCAAGTGTTCCACCAACAAAAGTGGAAAACCCTGGAACAGCACCCCTGTGTCCCCATACCGTAACACCATTCGGAAGCGTAATTTCAAGAATTCCAAGACCATATCTAGTTCCCTCTCTTTCTGTAGGAACAGTAGTAAGCATTTGTTTTAGTTGTTGTTCCTTCAGTAATTTGCCACTGAGTAAGTAAGAGAAGAATTTGTTTAAGTCGTCAGCATTAGAGATCATATCTCCATCCGAGCTACCTGGGTTAATATAAGTAACGTCTTTTAGCTCACTTGCTCCGTCTAGTTGTAAATATCCACGGGCATGCTTGGTTCCTGGAATCACGCTTGAATTGCCAGGTAGGAATGTATTTGACAAATCAAGCGGTTCAATGATCCGATTTTCAACCTCTTCCGCATAGCTGTTTCCTGTTACTTTTTCGATAAGGATCCCCAGTATTACGTATCCTGTGTTTGAATAAGACCAACCCTTCCCTGGAGCAAAGTCTGGTGGAAGAGAAATCCCCATCTTTACAAATTCTTCAGCCGTATACGATTTTTTTATATCCGTAATATCAAAGTCTTTTGAATTTATATAGTCAGCAATACCACTTGTATGATTCAATATTTGCCGGATCGTAATCTGGTTACCATCATATCCGTTTCCTTGAATGACACC
>NZ_NVEC01000047.1 GCF_002571225.1 Bacillus sp. AFS059628
TTAAGTTGATGGATGTGTGGCGAGACCCCACTTAATCATTTCTTTTTATTATAAAATCCTTCGGATGACCTTTTAACCGATAATACTTCATGTTGAGACGAATAACTACTACAGAGATTACAATAAACCGTATTACATATAACATGTCCCTTTCTCCATTTCTTATTGTTTAGCGAACTTATTATGTAAATACTTCACATGTTTCTTTTTAATATCCTTATCATTAATGTTCGCTCGCAGTATTGTTTGATATATATGTTGGACCTCATCATTTGTTAGTTGCACGTCAGTATAGGATTCAATACATTTTGTAGATCGTTATAATATAAGACATGCTTATCTTTAGAAGAAACATTTACCCTTTTCAGACTGCATTTTGGATGAAATGCTGCTATAGAGATGCTCGGCAGCTGTTGTTCCATCACTCATTCAATTGCTTTTATATGCTTATAGTTTTGTCGAAATGGATTTTGAAAAGAGGATTTCTTTCTAAAAATACCCTGTGTCCACCTTGCCGCTTTCTCACTTCCATAGATCCATCCTTCATAGTTCTTTGTCTCTACAACAAATACACCGGTTTCCGCGATAACAATATGGTCAATTTGCGTTGTATCAACATACTCCGTATAAACTGTAACATCATGTAACACGCAATAACTTTCAGAATCCAACTTGCTCAATATACGTTTTACTAATTTTTCTCCGGCTTTTCCTTTCCATCTCGGTACATGTTTTTTCACAACAATATTCAACGGAATCAGAACCGCAATGAGAATTAATTCAAATATCAATACTTTCATAATAGAGTCCTCCTTTTTACACCTTTGCGTTTCTGCGCATTAAACGATATACATGCATTTCTAATCCTAAAATAAAATATGAGATACATAAGCCTTTTATCACCATCTCTACGAATCCTAATGCTAATGAAACAAGGAGCCCCCCTCGAAACTGAAAAGGTGTGATCACCCTTCTATTTACTGGTTTTTCAATGACGCCAAAGTTGGCCCAGGTAGGCAAACGTTTTTCCACATTTTTCACGGTACCCATTAATCCGTATTTTAACGATAGAATGAAACATCCGATTAATAAATAAACAACAGAAGAAAAATAAATAGATAGGCCTATTACGATGCATGTCAGTAACCAGCCTATTAATATAGAATTTCGCAAAGCAATATATTCTCGATTTCTATTCAATACAAACAGTCCTTTCAAAATTAATAAGGTTATTTTTAATTGGTAAATATTTACATTTTTTTATAAGCATGATATGATACGTCTATATTAATTTAAGAATTAGCCTAAAAAGGATTGTGATAGACATGTTAAAACTTGTAGTAAATAATACCGGAACAGAACCAGAAAGTGATTCAGCCTTTTCAAACTATTTCACCTGCAAAGACTGTGTATATTATCTTTCAAAATCAGATTCTTGCAGTCTACAATTAGCAACTGATTCAAATAATCCCCTTGTCCCTTATGAGTGTGGCAACTTTGAGGAAACCTATGAAATCGGAACGGAAGATCCATTAAATTCACACATACATCAGCAACTTCGTGAAGAAAAAGCGCAAATACTAGCTGAAAGCTATCCAGCACAACCTGCTATTGATCCAATTCATAAAGACGCAATATGGTATGGAGCAGCAAACTATGGTTGTTGGATTATAAATGATTCGAAGAAACGTTTTGCACTTGCAGAACAGGTTCCTTTCGGTGATAATAATATGTCATCTGAAAAATACGCATCTCCTTTTCCTTTACATGACCATGGAGCAAAAGAAGGTATCCGGCACTATATGTGTTGGTACGTAAATGAAAAAGGAATTGGCGAATACCATCTTCTTATTGGTGGTGTCATCATGAAAATTGCAGAAGGAGTTAAGAAACTTGGATTCAATTACTAATCGTATCTACAAGAAAAGAATGTTAGAACATACCATACTATTTAGTTTGGTACAGCTGGTACCACTGATCGTATCTACCGGTATCATATATATATTGTTAGAACTTACTGATACAGAGTGGAAAACCTGGCTTAGTTATGAAGGAATCTTTGCAATTATTTTTCTTCTAACGAGGTTCCAGGTGTTTCAGAATAAGAAAAGTATTATTTCCTTAAATCAACACGAAAAATGGTTTTCAAAGTTAAATATTTTCTTGGTCTCTATATTTCTAGTATTATTTGCATCCATACCAACTCTATTAAAAATTGCTTTCATTCTACAAATGACTGTTATTCTATTTCTACTAGAGTACCTTTGTTTGTATATTAATCGTTTACCGATACATAATTTATATAGAGTAAAAGAGATCATTTGTGATAAAAAGCAACTCAAAATTGAACGAATTATTCCAAACAATGAGGAACACGGTACTCATACAATTAAAACAAAGGATGAGCAATACTTTTTATATACCGCTGTGTATTTGAGCGGCATACTATCTCCAATTTCAGAAGAAGTATTTGAAGAATATGAAAGAAAGAACCTAATGGGTAGATAAAAGGTACTGAATGTAGATTCAGTACCTTTTCTTTCTTTATATATAGTTCTTTACATATTAGCAAATAGCCATGGAGCGAGTACGGCTAACATACACAACAAACAAGATCCCGTTATGACACGATTGGCCCAACGGTAATATTCCGGCTGTTTCGTACTCTCATGAATTCTTCTTAAACGAATACCTGCGATTAACATAAAGGGTGTGAAAATAAGTGCTGTTGCTTTAAACAGGTCTAAAAAATCCGTAAAGATGTTCATAAACGAAAATACATCGGAACTAAACAAGAAGTATACACTTAGTCTCATCGACATCATGCTGATAAATGAGAAAATCATACTTCCGGTTGCCCACTTCATCCATTGACCATTCTTTGTAATTAATGCCATAACCATGACAATAACTCCTAATACGAATGAAATAGAAAAGATATTGACTCCTACTTTAAAAGCCGGCGCATACAATCCTTCAATCTTTTGAATGATTGATGATCCAAATGAATCATCTTTCTCTGTTGTTTTCGTTCGATTGTTTAGTCCATCTTTAAATGATGACGAAACATCATTTCCTTTTAACTCATTAAAATCTACTTTTACAGAAGCTTGAGCTGCTTGTAAGGGTACAAGTAATAAAATCATCAAAACAAGCGTGCATAAGACTCCTATCATTCCTTTTTCTCGTTTCATCACACATCACCTGCTAATTTTGGTTTGATGCGCTTTAATTTGATTTCATTTCCTTCTGCAGCATAATAAAGATCTGCTGCATAATAGATATTTGCTTTTGTATATGCCCCCATAATTGCATTTGCAATTTCTTCTTTTTCTACTGCCACATATGTTTCATTTTCATTGTAAAACTCAATTTCAATTCGATTAATATTATTATTTAATACTGTAATATGTAGTTCTTTTAAGCTATCTAAGCGATTCCCTAATCCACATACCAACTTAAATACTTTATTTGCAATTGTTGGTGGTTTTACATACGTCGTATTAAAATGAATCGTTTCATCATCTATCACACCATCTTCCTCGACTTCACACGTCATAATAAAAGAATGATTTTGTTTTTCAATTTCTTGTTGACTCAACTTGCGATCAATGACATACTTCACGCTTGTTGACAGATTTTCTATATATTCATCCAGTTCGGTATTTGAAATTTTAACCTCTGAGAATTCCGGAAAAATCATGTAAGCGTGTATATTAGAACTACTTTTACTTACACGTAATACCTGGACTTGTTTCTTTTCATAGCGCACCGTTTGTTCTAATTTTTCTACTACATTGTTACTTATGGAATTAATATTCATTTACATTCACCTTTCAAAATTGTTATTTTTTCAACTCAAAAATATTTTTTACTTCATATAATCCTCATGTTTGGATTTAATCTATTTTAAGCATTGTAATATTACGAAGAGTTCTCAATTCTCCTGTTTTAAGACTGTTAATCACTTGAATCTCAAAACATTTCCATATTACAATGACGTACAATGTCTCATTATAGTCGAATATCCTTATATAGTGAATCATTCTGTCCCACTCATTTGTACAAAAATAAAAAAATGTTTTATTCCTGTACAAATGAGTGGGAAAATGCTGTATTTCATGCTATTTAACTAAGAAAATACAACTAGGAAATAAAATTATATATTCCCTAGTTGTCTATTACTCCATTCAACTAGTGTATAAGAATAAGGTGAATCGACCTCTAATTCCATATACAGTAATTGATTTTTCGGTAATATCTCTCCCTCTGTATGGATCCAATAACGCTTCTTATTAGACATATTTATGACACGTGTCAATCCTTTTTCTTGTTCTATTACTTTTGCAGTACACTTTACAAAATCCATATCATCTACCTCTGAAACTACTTGTTGAAGAGTGACGATATGCTCTGTTTCTTGTGGGATCGGCAACTGTCCTAGTTCCAGAAATGTCTCCTCATATTCTAACAATTCCTCTGGTATATCCTCATCGTTAGGAAAAGGAATATCATATACTGCTTCAGAAGCAGGAGTATGGTGAAAAACTTCAACATACTCCACTTCCTTTGCAACGTCCTTGTCCTGTTCTAACGTATTTTCTTCTTCACCTACATTTATTTGAATCGATGCAGCAACTAGATCATATATATTTGCTACATCTTTTTCTAAGGTAATTTCTTTCGTTGGAACAGTAACACGTTCTTGTTCCCTGCCAATAGGCCTATTTTCTCTTGGACACCAATAAACGGGTCGTTCCAACGGTTCTGGTCCTTTTGCTTTATTTTTCTCTTCTATCAACATATTTCTTTTTGTTTTGTAAACTACAAAACATATATAGCAAATTAATGCGATAAGAAGCATCTTAAACATGATTTTCCCCTCTCATTTAACCAAATAAATCAAACTCAAATTGTCCTTCAATTACTTTATTTTTTTGTTTCCCTTTCCCTTTCTTTTGAGAAGTATCTACTTCCACAATCAATTCATCCCACAGTGTAATATCTTGTTTTTGTACAAGCATACGCTTATCTGTATTCAGTGTTGTTAAAGTTCGAATCACATCTTCTATTTCTCCATCTATTTCAAGTACATTCTGTTTCATTCGAACACCAGGTACTTGCTCTTTGTTAATACATTCAACAGCTTTTTGTATAAATTTAGCCTCTTTCATAAATGCTACGTCCATTGTTTTTGGCAATTTTTCCACCCAATTCGTCAATTGAATTTCAATTGGTTCAAATACAGGCTTTATTACATTACCAAGATTTTCAAGAACGCGTTTGGATTCATCAGATGCTGCTTTTGTCCATTCCTCTGTTGAACCTTTTAATTGATTTCCACTCTTAATGTTTTGAATTAATAGAGTCTGTAGATCTCCTGTATCACCAAGCATTGCATTCAGTCCATCGCTTGTTGCATCACCATTCATTGCTTCAGCAGCTTTATTCTTCTGAGCAATTAACTGTGCCATCTGAGCTTGGAATGTTTCTTTGTAGCCCAGATAGAAGGTTCTACATTGCTTAGTTTGTCCAATACGCCAGTGTCTTCTTGCAGCTTGGTTTAACGTAAATAAGCTAAATGATAGTTGGTAGAAAATTATTGTTGGCGTGGCCAGCAGTCGGGTAAGTCAGAGGTGTTACCAACTCTTTCTCCCCTAAGAACCGTACTTGTACCTTTTAGCACATACGGCTCAAGCCTCCCTTTATCCTTAACAATCTAGTATTTAAACTTTTTATATGTGTTCAACATTGTTCTAACTGCTTTTCTGCTGTTGATAGGTATCTTTTGAGATTTTAAATAAGCATGTACTTTAGGTAGCTGTTTTCCGTTCCCGTACCATTCTAAAAGGGCATGGTGCTGTTTATGACAACTACAATGAAGTAATTCAAGATTATCGTACTCATCTTTTCCACCTATAACTTTAGGAACAATGTGATTACTTTCAAGTGGTTCATCTCCAACTAATGAGTTGTTACAAACTCTGCATTTATATTTAGTTTTTTTCGCTAATTTTCTCTTGGAATTTGTATTGAACCTATTGAATATCTTTTCATCCCTTTTTGCGAAGTATTTTTTAAGATTAGCGTCATCTGGACTATTCTTATACTTAATCAGTACATGTCTTACAATTGGTATCCATCTCATACGAATCAATTGATTTTTGTGATTATCAGGGTCCGTTAGTAACCATTTATCTTGGCTAACACCTGTATGGTCTGGATGGAAATATTTCTTATTTATCCATCTAGCGCCTTTCCGGTGATGTTTATATTTAAGATGGTGCATTACCTTCTTATGAATATAGCTGTCAATATTGCCATAAATTACTTTTGCTACAACAGGTGACCAGTAATTTGCTATACCTGTTATAACTGGATTTAGTTTTCTGATTAATTGTCCAATTGAACGTCCTCTATGAGATTTAAATATTTCGCTTATCTTTTCTTTAGCTTTTTTGACACTTTGGTTGGATGGTTTAATGAAGAGTTGTGACCCTTCTTTAGTAGGATATTGTCTAAAATTAAAGCCTAAGAAATCAAAACCATCAGTAATGTGTACTACTCTGGTTTTTTCCTCTGCCAATTTTAACCCTCTTTTATCAAGATAAGGTTGAAGTTTAGCATACATACTTTCAGCTTCTTCTTTAGAATTACACGTTATAACAAAGTCATCTGCATATCTTACTATCCCAATTGAATCGGGATATAACATAGCTCCATCCCTTTTTGGGAAATGGTATCTTACTCCTAATTCCTTTTCCATTCCATGTAAAGCGATATTAGCTAATAAAGGTGAAATAATTCCCCCTTGTGGAGTACCAGTTTCTGTTTTGTAGAAGGTTTTATTATCTATACATCCTGCGTTTAACCATTGGTTAATTGCATTACTATAAGGAAAACCTTCTATACAGGACAAAATATGCTCATGATTCAGATTATCAAAACAACCTTGAAAATCACCTTCGAATATCCATGCTCTATTAGTTCCTCTACTTAATTTAAGGAAAAGGTTTGCCATAGCGTCATGAGCACTTCGTTTGGGTCTAAATCCATAAGACATAGACTCAAAGCGACATTCCCATTGAGGTTCTAGTGCATTTTTAACCATATTTTGAAATATCCTATCTTTGATAACTGGAATCCCTAAAGGTCTTTTCTTTCCATTCTTCTTAGGAATATAAGCTCTTTTCACTGGAAATGCCTTAATGTTTCTAACACTATACCCTTTTAATAAGTGGAACAATTTAACTCTATCCTCTGGTGTGTTAGTAGTAATCCCATCAATTCCAGCAGTACGTTTTCCTTGATTGATTTGCGTTACTCTCTTAATACTTAATAACAGGTTCGCCTTACTTCTCAACATTAGACGTTGAAGTTTTCTCACCTTACGTTTATTACCGAATTGTTCGGCACGATAGATTCGTTGTCGAAGTTTCTTCACATAGTTTTCAATTTCCTTCCATTGTATGGAGTTCCATTGAGTTACCTGTGGAGAAACAGCCGACTTCATATTGACAGTATTCATAACATGTTCCTCCTTTATAAGATTCCTCTTTCCGCTTTCTTTCGTGTTGAAGACCAGTTGGAATTCAGCACTTTTTCAAGTTATGTCAAAAGACACTATCCGCTCAGTTATGATTTCCTGCTATCTTTCGATATAGCGGCATTCGCTTTCTCCAACCTCCTATACCCTCTGAAGAATTAGTCGCACCTTACGGTTTGATTACCTTATTCATAGTGTTCTCGGCTAAAACGATTCACACGATTTATGAGGACTTCATAGGGCTTAACAAGTTCCACTAATAATAGATTCGTTTAAGGTAAGTGTCCTTCTTTACTCCGGCAGATCTATGGGTCATTATACGACTCTTTGACCGTCGAGCCTTTCCTATCTGCATCTACGAGCTTGTTCAATCACAGTACACTCGTTGTAGGTGACGAAGATTACAAAGATTCAGCATTACGCTTACACATTCTTAAACTTTCCCTAGCCCCTTCAAACGTCTGTGTAACGTTATCCGTTGGACACTTAACTCTCATGCAACCCAACAATCCGATTACTCAGATAGCAGCTTCGAGCGGGAACACCTTTCATGACTAAGGTGACTTCATAATGAAGCACTATTTATTAGCGACTTCTTGTCGCACAGTCCAACCCTACCTTAACTAATTCTTGTGAACAGATGATTACATTCACACCGCTACTTACTTGCTCTTTTAACCATGCACTGCGCTTTGGCGGAGCAACTGTATTCGTGCGAAGAATAGATACTTTTGCACCAGGTACTTGCTCTGCAACCTTCTGTAAACGAGGCTGAATGTCTCGTTCTTTCACTGTAGATCCTGTATCAGATACATAAATGATGGTTGGACGGCCTTCAGAGATTTCAGTTTGCAATATTTCTTGTAACTTCTTCTCCTTCGGCTGTATACAATCCTCATCAAATCTGAATTCCTCGTTGGACCAAACCAATTCTTTTTCCGCGTTATCTAAGTGATAGTTTGGATAGTGGTTCATATTATCTGGATACGAATTTCCTGTACGAATATAAGAGAGCCATAGCTTCCCAACATCTGGTGTACCTTTCGCCCCTTCAATCGCCTTCTCAAAAGACCCTTTCATATGCTCATAAGCCTTTTTTTGTTCTTCCGACATCTCGACAAGAATCGTAGGTACATTAATTAACTCTACAGGATTTGGCCAAACATCTTTTAAGCGTACATTAATGGTTGTATCCATTAAGAATTGAGTAAACACATATGGTGAAATACCAGGAACAACTTTTGTTTTATCTAGCATCCCTTGTGCACCACGTGAAGCAACGTTGGATACCACTTCACCGTCATGATAATACGTTCTCTCTATGTTTCCGTAGGTTTCATTCCATTCCATTAAAGAACTATATTCAAAGCCACTTTTCACCATCTTTTGTGGGAATAAACGCCATAAAGTATAGAATACGTCGCTCGCGCGCCCACCGAATAATGTACCTGTTCCAGCTACAACTTTCTTACAAACCTTTGCTAAACTTCCTAGTGCAGTTCCTTGTGCTGTTTCACTTTTTAATTCGTGGACTTCGTCACAAATTAAAGCATCAAAGAAGTGTTTCATTTTTCTACGAATATACTCAACAGTAGCTACCTTTCGATATGCTCGTCCTGATTGTTTCGCATCATATGGCTTCACACGATTCTCTAGCTCTAGTTGCTTTTGCAGCGGTTTATTTCCCTCTTTTATTGCTTGCACTAATTTATTTTCATATTTGGTCCAATCTTTAAAACTCGCATATTTCGTTTTTACTTTTGGACTCCAAATGTTTGAATTACAATCAGCACATACACTGTTTTTATTTGTTTTCGAATCTAAGTCACTTCCTGTGAAATCTTTATACTGGCAGACTTCTTTCTGATCACCATTAGCTTGTTGAACCATAATAGAAGACGTTTTTTTACGTAACTTAGCACCACAATCTGGACAGTAGTAGCCATTCTTATAATATCTTTGCACCTCTTCCTTCGATTTCTTGGAAAGTACAATTTGTTTATAAGGTAATGGCATTTGTTTAATAGCATCCCCTCGCATCGTTGTAAAACTAATGACAAAGAAGGTTGGTTTTTCTGGTTTTGGTCTTCCTGCCTGAATCCAAGATTGATGAATGCAAATTAAATCCTCTGTACGTTTAATCAGATGTACGTCTGCGTCTGGTATTAAGTGTCGTATTTCTTCTTTTGCCCACTTCTCAGTAAGAGTCGGTGGAACAAATACGCAGGTACGATACCCTTTTTTTCCGGTTAAATGGAAATATCCATCTACTGTCGCTGTCATGATTGCGCTTTTTCCGGACGACATTTCCCCCTGTATAATGATTCCTTTTTGTACTTGTAATGCTTTTGCTGCACCTGTTGCTACATGTGCCTGTACAGGGAATAATGGTCTTTGGTACGTATCAAAATGAGATAATGCCTGTTCTTTCATCGGTTGATGTAAAGGCTCATCTAATTTCGTTACCTTATCAAGCATGACAGGCGAATATTCCAATAGGTATTCATTTAAATCTTGTATTTCATTGATTTTTTCACCTGTACCCTCTTTTGAAAATTGACATTTTCCAGAGCGAATCATTTCTGATAAAAACTCTTTACAATCCTTTTCTTTTAGTAAGACTTGTGCAATCGTTAGAGCAGAAAACTCATTCTTATCGAAATACACCTCTAACGGTTGTAATAACTTTCTAGTTAGCATCTCCTCGTATATTGGCTTCGCCCATTCTTCTAAGATTGGGAGACCGTATGGAGGAGCCATTAAGAAATCTCTTACTTGCATTTCTGGTGCTTCATCAATTGCAACAATATACTTTTCTTCTAATTCTCTAGAAAATGCAATAATTGCCTTCTTTTTATTTATTGTTTGCGTATTAATAAATTCAAACTGACCTTTTGAATTTACATTCACTTTTTTATCTACTATGTAATGTAATTCTTCTTTTTTTCCTTCTCCAAAATACAAGCGACTAGTTCCCATTGATATGGCAGCACGAAATGACTTTAATGTACTGTCATTCCCACCTAGTACTACAAATTGGATTTGATGATGACGATTTACTGCCATTGCAAAACAAAAAGCTGTATGTGAGGCAGTTCCCGTCTCTAATTGCAACATCGCTGGTGTTTGTTCCTGATCAAATGTATCTTGTTGAATCATTTCTTGTAACATAAGTTTCCCTCCTAAAATAAAAAACGCATCTTATTCGATACGTTTCATGTCCTACTCATTCAATTTATTGGCTAAAAATCTATAAACTGTTTCCACTCTGGTAATGACTGTTCAGCCGCATGTAGCATATCACCTGCACCTTGAAAGACAGAGAATTGCTCTAATACTTCCAAATATGTACCTGCAACTAATTGAGAAGCACATAAACAAATGACTGTAAGTACAATAGCAATACGAAACATACGATTACTAAATTCCCATACGATAAATAATGCTCCTATTCCTAATAGTACAGACATAGCCTTCTTCCTTTCCTAGACAAGTTCTTTGACTACACCAGTTGGTGTTGCAATGATAAATTTAGCGCGACGTTTTTGTAAAACAACTTCTTTCGTTGTTTTTTCCAATTGCTCAAATGAATGTTCATAATACACATTTTCAGATCCACGAACTGCATGGAGTGTATCACCTTCACCAAGCAAACCATCTGCCACACCTGTTATCAGCAATAGTCCTAATTGTCCGGAAGCAATCGGCATCTTTGCTCTTTCAGCAGCTGTTTTCTCACCTTGAAGTGAGTAGCCATTCCCTCTATTTAAACGCTTCTTTAATGATGCGATTCCCTCTGATTTGCCTATACCTTTATAAGCATCTTTATAATCCACGCGAGATGTGAAAATTAATTTATTTCGATGTCGCAATTCAGGTATAACCCAACTTTTATGAGTCACCATTTCTGCTAATTTATTCACATGTTTTCTTACGAAAGCAAGATCGGACATATTTTCACAAAAATTAGCAAATCTATCATTGAAATATGTATCTTTTTTCGTAGCTGCACGCTTACGGCCGATAAAAACACATTGCTTAAATTGCTCAAATTCGTCATTTTCATCACCAAAACGCATTAATCCTATTTCCTCGTAATTCTTTGCTAAGTAATAACTGATATCGTCTCTAGCGAATCTGTCGTATGGAATGACATACACCATAATTCCACCTTCTTGTAAATAAAGATGAGCACGCTTTAGGAAATTGAACTCCATTTTCTCTGATTTTGTATTTTCTGTACGAAGCTCCGTATTATAAGGAGGATTTAAAAAAATAAGCGGAAAGTAGTCATGACTAATCATCATGCTTTCAAAACTTGAGCGTACCACTACATCTAATTGCTCTTTTGCTTTGCCATATCGATTTGCATCCAGCTCTACGCCATACGTATGAAACTGGATTCCCGCCTGCTTCATTTCATCTGCAAAACTTCGTAAAATTGTCCCTTCTCCACAGCATGGATCAAAGCAAGCATAAGCTCGCTCTGATTCCATTTGTAATAGTTGTACTAAGTGTTTCCCTTCTGTTAGTGGTGTTGGATAAAATCCCGCCGCTAAATCATTTCCTAAACGCATAATCGTTACCTCCAAGTTCTTTTTTTACAATAAAAAAAGGAAGATCCAAGTAAATACATCACTTAGTTCTTCCTTTTACCCTCTATACACTACCTCGACTTTATTAAAACGGTAGTAAATCATCTGTAATCTCCGATAGCTCATCCAAACCAGCGAATATATCATCCGGCTCTTGGGATTGCTCGTTTGTTTCCTGCTCTTTTGGATCGTCTAATATTGTCCAAATGTTATCCTTTTTCATCTTCATATCCCTCTATCTTTCTTATTTTTCAGTTTCATAAACCACTTCTTCATAATCGAAGAAAAAATCTTTCAGCTTACGCATGATTTTACGAAACTTTGGTTCAGCTACGATCTTAGTACCACTATAAAAACTTCGTTGCCCAACAAAGCGCCATAAGATGACATAGCCTACCTTCATTTCCTGTATTCCTTCAATATATAATGCGATTTCTTGAATGGCTTCTTTTTCATTAAGAACATGTGGCTTGAAATATTGAAATTTACCATCTGGTAATATAATTTCTGCTTCAAAACACCCTCTCATTTGATTTACTCTTGCTCTGGATTCAGATGACATGGCTGGTGCAGCATATGACTTCTGATTTTTTTCCATTCGTGTTTTATGTTCCTCTACTGTTGGTACTAGTCGTAAGTGTCTACAATCTTTTTTCATTTTCATATCTCCTCTATTTTGTAATTTGTTATGATTCATAACCCTGCCTGCAAACTTGAAAACAACACAAAAAGGGCTTCTTCAAGTCGATTAATAATGTGCATAGCAAAATAAGCTATATATACACTAATCGGCTCAAAGAAGCCCTTTCACAAATAAAACAAGACGCAACTTGCTTCTACAACTCAACCACAACACAAAAAGGTGTGGGAATAAACGGAATCAAATAAACTAACAATATACCTATATATTACATAACAACATTATAGATTTCAAGAATTATTAATTAAAATTAACGCATTATCCAAAAGAATCCTTATTCCTCAGACTTGTGAAGGACAATAGTCACAAGGTATTTGAGTAATGCGTTAAAGTTTAATAAACTACTATCAAATGTTTTACACTTTCAATTCATGCACCTACTAGAGGCGTGACGCCATACAATTCCTTTAAAAGTGGAGCGCTAACGATCTCAATTCACACACCTATAAGAGGTACGACTTGGAAGGTCAAAGTAGACAAGACCTTCACATTACAATTACAGTATTAGCTCTTGGGCCATAGCTCTTCCATCCGCTTTGTTACCCGGACTTTGTGCTGCTGCCATCGAGCGGCGGGAAGTTGCATATCAACCTTTACACGTGTGTCCTTGTAGAAAGGCACATCAGCACAACCGACTTCGACTACAACCTCCTCGGTATCAGATAATTGATGGACTTCGAATGCCAGTTCACCCAGAGGATCAGTACTTGACAGTATGATCAGCTTTTCTGGCACTTTCAGTAAAATTTCCGCGTCACTTTCAGGGTCAATGTAACGAAACTCCGGTAATGTAGCGAATGCGCTAGGAATAACCTCTCTTCCTTCATCCGAAAGGGATAATGTAAGTGTCCTGGTTTCCGGATCGTATTTTCTAGTACGAACATCGACTATGTAGTGTAGCGCTCTAGTAGCTGTATTCGATAAACGAACGACTAGCTCAATATTTTCGTCTGTTCGCTTGGCTGATTTGATTGAAGCCTTTAGGGCGTCTGGATAGATATTGTTATCAGTCATTATGCCCCTCCTTTAATATTTTCCTCATTGTCCAAAATAACTTTAACTGACGTAATATCGCTAAACTGATCTTTAAGCCGTTGACGAAAACGCTTTCTGTTACTTGCTGATTGCAGCAAGACGGTGTCACAAAACTCCAGTTCCTTGGCCACTTGTTCCGCTGATAAGGATGCCCAAACCATATTAATTGGAACCTCCGGAATCCAAGACTCCAGTGCACGATTGAACTCGCGCCCAATAGTCTGTTCGTTGGCACCATCAAAGAAAAGAGTCAACAAATCATGATAAATTCGGACAGGAGCAACTAATGACCATTGAATATAGTCACTAGGCCATGCGAGCTCACTCAGGAGTGCAATTAGCTCTTGAGATATATCATCACTGTTGTCCGAAACCTGCTGATTCAGCCAGTATATGTTTGTACGGTGTAGAGCTTCTAAGCGAGACTTCGACTGTGCCCGGTCCGTATGATTACGTACAAATACCGTACCTAAATCAAAATCCTTGAACTGATGACTGGACCTTTCGATCATTATCTTCCAGAACTCCAGCAAAGGATCTATGTAACCCTCCAACAATATTTCAGAAATGTTTGGATGGCCTGCCATGATAGTACAAACCTGCGGTGAAAACGCGTAGTAGTCATAAAAAAACTTCTCGAAAAACGCATACCCGACCTCCGTGTTACGTACGAAATGGTCTCGTATGAATCTGAGGTACTGAACTTGCGGAGAGGTCAATGACTTTGAAGCAACGGTCGCGATAATACAGCAGCCTCCGCCTCCGCCAATCCATGTACCACCGCATCCTGTAGATCCACAGTAAATCTTAGGGTCTCGAAGCTCCGGTGTTACTCCATTACGTTTTGCGATTTGCGTCCGCAATTCGTTCTCGTCAACGATTGCTGCTTCTTCCTCCGGGGATGACGGTTTACATTCAAAAGTCGTTTGCTTAACTTTGTTGTTAACGATCCGAAAAGCGTGGGAAAATTCATGATAAAGTACGACCGGATTTGAAATTGGTAAATCTGTAACGCCATTTGTTCCGGCACGTGCGACACAAATATCCTGCTTTATGTCGTAGATAATTAGGCAGTCTTTAGTTGGATTCAGATTTGCCCCATCCCAGTTACTGTTTGATGGTGGTAATGCAAATGCGTTATTCTGGATTGGAGTTCCATTCTTGAGAGTAAATCCGGGTAACGCCGGAATTACAACGATGTCCACATTTCCCGGTCCTTTTCCATCTTTGCCATAGTTAGGAGTAAATACTTTATTCACTAATTCATCAAGGCGCACCTGAGGTGCTCCATCCATTTCCATTGATCGTTTGTAGGTCACCTGTTGTTTGCCATTGACCGGATCGTTTAGACCGAGTCCGACGTCGTTGGCTATGATAGCGAGGTCGACAAAACCCTGATTGGTATCAAATTCATTTGAACCGATTCCCTTTGCGTCTTTTAAAATGAACATAGCCATAGCATTACCTCACTTGATCCGGTCTTTGTGGTTTCGGCAATGGTTTCCAATCCTGACCCTCTAGCTTACGCTCCCGATAAATCGGGGTCTCACAAACCTCTGGGCATTCTTCCTCTGGAATTGGTTTAGGTGGACAGCATTGTTCAATTTTCTTATTCAGTTCGTGATGACGGTCGTAATCAACTGCTTCACTGCTATGAATGCGTTCAGTGATGCCTTCAATACGTACAACTGATTCGAGCCCCTTCTCGCTCATCTGTAACTGGTGACTCAACTTGCGCATGATGTTGCAAAGAATTTTGTTATTATTTACTAGTTCGCAGATAATTGTGTCGTTCTGCTGGCGGTTATAGTCAAGTAATTCCAAAGAAGCATGTTGTACCTGTAGCATTGCGAAAAGCCCCTGGGATAAGCTTGCAAATCCCACATCCAATTTATTGTCAATTTGCAATAATTGGCCATTTGTCTGGTTTAGTTCCTTACGTATGTCTTGAGAAACTACCAAGTTTTCTGACGTATTTTTGGCTATGTTGGCAGTATTTGTGGCAATTAGATTTAGTCTCGAATTTATTTGATCGGCAACATCTTTAATTGATGGCATACAAATCCTCCTTAAATACTATTCTACAAATTTGCAGTTAGATATATAAACCTCAAAACACATTTTTCCCTTTTCAGGTTATATTATACATACATTTGTAATTATTTTCCTTTCAGAGAGGCGTACACACTTGATAAATATCAGTTTATATAATTATATAAAAACACTACCAAATCACAAAAAAGGAAGCTCCTTTCCCCTGTCGAGTTATTGTAGAAAGAAGGAGATACCCTAAGACTAGATACTCTTATATTAACAGCCTTAGTTTCACTTGAACACACAGTATGTCTAATTATTCAGATAATAATTAAATTATATATAATAATTAAATGATAAAACAAGAACTAAACTCGCTTGCTAAAGAGAAGCAGAATAAGGTTCTTGGGAATAAATCCTATTTTGAAGCAGTGGCAAAGATAATTGAATAAAATATTTTAATTCTATTAGAACAGAGGAGATCTCTACAACTAATTCAGAAATAACAAACTTATGATTGATTAATTCTACATACGCTTCCATAAATAATGGATTTTTTTCTATACAAGCAGCTGTTGGTTTGAAAGAAAGTTCAAATAAAAGCAACCTCACAGCCGCTAAGAATTTGATATATGGTCAGCTGTTATTTTTAATAAAGTTTGATCAAAATGATACTAATAAACCGGATAAATGAATAGAAAGAAAAATCGTGTATTGAAAAAAGTTTAATCAAAACACGATTTTAATAATTCAATTGAATCATTTTTTATAAAAAAATTTAATTATTTTCTAATGCATTGCTCCATAATTACCTAATTAATGTTTAATTAATCCATATCTCTACAGGTTGTACCTAAAGATTCCCAATGACCATTACGACATTTCTTATTCTTACCATTGATACAAATTATGACCCCATCTGGATAAAAGTCCTCACCATATTTACACATTACACCTCGTTCGACGCTCTGTTTGTTGGTACCTTCCGTTTGATTGTTCATGAATTATCACCTCCCTATAACTATTATTTTCTCAATTAGTTTTTGTATTAAGGAAGAAATAGAACAGAACCATCACACATTCAGGTCACTGATTATATAAATCTGTGGGGTGATTTCTTATGTCTAATAAAATGGAATTGACCATCGATCTTCGCTTGTTGTCGAGAACTACTTGAAATACAGGATGTTTGTTCAAACATTTTTAAAAACAGTACATTTTTTTATAAACGGTTAAACTTTATTCAAAACTATACGACTTTATTTCAAAGTAACACCCACCGAACTTGGCATCGTCTGCTAAAAACTTATAGAGTTGACCAGTAGATGCCTTCGTCGTCATCAATACCTCTCCAAGCCATGTAGATCCGTCCTGCTACATTTGTGAGTGCCGGCCCTGTCGCTTCGCTTCCACGTCCAGCCAGAATTAACCGAATCGCCAGGATGTAGAGCGAATATGCGAACATTATTACCTTAAAGAGTTAGCAAGGCTAACGAAAATAACGAGGATAAAAACAATGTGTAATTACAATATAAAATAAAAATTTAGGATTAGGAGTAAGTAATAATGCAAAAGTATATGCTTACAGTAATTATGTTATTTTACTTTATTAGTGATATTTCAATATTAATGGAATTTTTTACAGACAGAACTAATGGTAGAAATCGTAATGGGAATGTTACCCCCTTTAACAGGGTAAAGGTCGTTGGTTCGAACCCAATCGGGGGTCATTATCACAAGCCCTAGAAACCACTTGTGTTTCAAGGGCTTTCTCATTATAACAAGTTATTGGATTTTTATTGATATAGTTGAATTAGGGGTTATTTGGGAATTAACTCTATCCTATTAGAGTGTATTAAAACGACTTGAATTTTTAATATTTTTTATTTCGGAATGCTTTGTTCGAAACGGAATAGATTCTCGGGATCGTACATTCGTTTGACCTTCTTCAGCCTAGCGAAGTTTTCTCCAAAATATGCAATAGGCCAATCAGGGATGTTTGAATCGCAGTAGTCGCGATATGCGCCGTGGGTATAGAGGAGCATAGATTCACGGAATTTCTCGATCCATCGGATATTTTTATCCGCTTCAGCATCCTCCGACCAGTACGATAGGTATTGTATCACGAACAAGGCTTTGCGGTGTACGAATGGCGTTTCGTCGGTGGGCACTTCGCTAATTGAACCACCATAGGCGTCAAATGCGACCACATTAGTTGGGCCAGGGGCGGCTTGCAAGTTACGGATTAATACGCCCAGTGCCTCATCTGACAGAGGTTCGTAGGCATAGGCGGAAGAATTTTTAAATTTTTCTTGCTTTACCGGTAGTGCCGCAAACCGGCGAGCAACTTCAATCCAAGTAGTGGAGTGGAATTCACAAGTCTTGGGCCGAGTCGCCTCTTGCAAAGGGCGCATAATCTGCTTGAGCTCTTGTTCCGAGCCGACAAATACGCCGTTGGAACGGAGCCTGCCCTTCGCAGTAAGTGATAGAAGGGATGTCAGACGGGCATCGACATGGGGAGCCCACGCCTGCCAATAACGCACCACTTTTTCGAGATCAGAAAAGTCCCATGTCATTCTGTAACGAGCGACATTCTTGATCGGATGCACACGAAAGGTAAAGGATGTAATCACACCAAAGCTACCGTCTCCCCCACCACGGCAAGCCCAAAACAGGTTACTGTGCTGACCCTCATTGGCATAGATGATCTTGCCTTTCGCTGTAACTATTTCCAATCCGAGTACATTATCACAGGTCATTCCCATAAGCCTGGACAACAACCCGTATCCTCCTCCAAGCGTTAATCCAGATATACCAACCGACCGACAAGTCCCGCCTGGGATGGTCACTCTTTGCTTCCAAAGTGCTTCATACAAATCCATCAAACGGAACCCCGCGCCAACCTGCGCCGTACCGACATCTCTATTGATTTCCAACCGTAGCAGCCCACTAACATCAATGACGAGACCGCCGTCGACGTTGGAAAATGCTTCATAGCTATGTCCGCCGCCGCGCACGCGAAAAGGAATCTGTTGCTTGCGTGCCCATAAGATCGCGTTGACAACATCCTGTACGACCTCACAGTAAACAATCACTTTGGGGAATTTGTTAAAACGGCCGTTGTAATTGAATCTTGCCTCGTCATAGCCGCCTTCTCCTTGCAGGATTACACGCCCGGTTAGCCCTTCTGTCCTTACCATGAGACAATGCCTCCTTTAAAATGTAAGATACCGAGAGTTTTTATATTATCCATATGCAAAACAAGAAGACATAGAACTGATGGACGAATGGATTGATTTTTGTAAAAAAAGTGCAGTGACGCTTCATCCAAGTAGGAAGTTCCATATGAATTTATCTAATTATAATTAGTTCGTGACCAAGATGTGACCAATATTAAGCAAAGTGAGAAGCATTAAGTCCCCTCCCATTGGTAAGGAAAAGGTTATTGAAGTAACAGGAGGATAGTTTAACTAAGGGAGGATAGAAAGGGAACAACATTTATGACTAATAAGACAGACAATTAGAAGAGGTGGTTTATAAAAAAATGAATGAGCTTCGTCTACTTGAGTATTGCTTTTTTCCCCCTGAACAGAAGTTAATTTTCTGATAGTTGAACAAGGTCATTTTCTTAATTTTTGTTTACTTGCTTATTAGTTTCGGTGTATAAGGTAGAACAACCCAAAATAACAGCAAATAAAAATGAATTGAGTCACAGAGCTCGAGCGTTCTAACTTTAAGGCTTAACTTCCTTAAGATTCATTCAAGAAGGAAAGATAATATTCAAAAAGAAAAGTGCCCTAATTACCTTTTGATAGAGAATTACAACAACTTAAAAATAGTAATGCTATTGCAAATGGTCCACTCACAAACATAAAATATCAGGGACAGTACTGTTCCCAGTTTAAAGTGCATGGTGCACTACCGGCTGGCGCGATTTCCTGTCGATTCCATTGTCCTCCTTCATGCCAAGAGGCGTTTTGTATGGAACCGTCTTTTCCAATCCACCATATTTCCATGCTTCCTGGGATTCTTGAGACAGCTGTGATACTTCCATTGTAGGAAGCACTACCGGCTGGCGCGATTTCCTGTCGATTCCATTGTCCTCCTTCATACCAAGAGGCGTTTTGTATGGAACCGTCTTTTCCAATCCACCATATTTCCATGCTTCCTGGGATTCTTGACACAGCTGTGATACTTCCACTGCGGAAAGCACTACCGGCTGGGGCAATTTCCTGTCGATTCCATTGTCCGCCTCCATACCAATAGGCGTATTGTATGGAATCGTCCCACCCAATCCACCATATTTCTATGCTCCCTGGAATTCTTGAAACGGCTGTGATACTTCTTCCAGAGTTTGAAGCACTAAGATCTGGGGCGAACTCCCACAAATTCCATTGTCCTCCTTCATACCAATAGGCGTTTTGTATGGAACCACGTGGACCAATCCACCATATTTCTATGCTCCCTGGAATTCTTGAGACAGCTTTAATACCTGCATCTGGGGAAGCACTATCGACTGGTCCAATCTCTTGCTGAGTCCATCGTCCACCTTCATACCAAGAGGCATAGCGTATGGTACTTTGTACCCCAGTCCCTCTCCCAAGCCACCATATTTCCATACTCCCTGGGGTTCTTGACACAGCAGTAATAGCTCCTTGATTGGAAGCACTGCCAGCTGGGGCGATTTCCTGCCGGGTCCATCGTCCGCCTTCATACCAAGAGGCATTTTGTATGGAACCATCCTTCTTAATCCACCATATTTCCATGTTGCCAGGAAATCTTGACACAGCTGTGATACTTCCATGAATGGAAGCACTCTCAGCTGGGGCGATTTCCTGCCGGGTCCATCGTCTACCTTCATACCAAGAGGCGTTTTGTATGGAACCGTCTTTTCCAATCCACCATATTTCCATGCTCCCTGGGATTCTTGATAAAGCTGTGACACTTCCTAAGGGAAAATCGTATAAACCAGCATAAATAGGTTCTTCCGGTGAATTCCTTCCATTGAAAAAAATTGCCCCGTGTGTTCTATATAACGGAAAATAATTATAATAATACATAAAATCAAACCTTTCTAAGGCGTTTAAAACAATTTAATTAACTTTATCAAATTTTATTTCTTACTAGTATATTTTGATATACCCACTTTAGATGATTGTCTCTGCATAATTGGGTGAGTGTCTAAGATACATAGCTTCGGATTAAAATAATACCCAAAAAGAAGGAGTAGATAGTTGCGGTTATAATCCTTAACAAGGTTTATTTTTGGAGGCGTCTTGGTCAAATGAAGTTATTAACTAACCTTAAAAGACGATTTATTATTATCTCTCAATCAGATAATTAAGTAAAAAAACACCTAGCCTGTAATTTGACTAGGTGAATATCCCAATAACGTCTTAATTAAGGAAATAAAGCGGTTGTTACAATAGAAACGCCTTATAAACTTAACGTAAACATTCACCTGTAGAATTATCTGTTGTTAAGCATTGCGTAGCGAATCTTAAGAAAATAGCGGACCATTTATCTTCATGTTTAAAATGAATTATCAATGCTCCGTCTTGAAACACACCATTATCTTCTATCCACTCTTCTGTGCCAGTGTTCCCTTGATTCATATGAACATCATGCATCCCTTTAAGCCCGTTTCTGTTTAGAAACTCCAGTTTGATCCTTCTTTCTTCTTCATTTGAAATATTTCTTGGATATCTAAAATTTCTGGGTGTTCGTGGATATGCATCTCCAAAAAAATATATATCAGCATCGCTTTTTTGTGCCTTTCTAATTCGATCATGTATGAACTCATTTAAATCATTGTATTCCCCTTGTTCACTATCTTTAGTTGTTGGCACTTCGACAAATAATTCATTTAAATTAGTTGGATGACTTAGAGTAAATATACTACTGCGAAGATAATCTAGTGCAATCCCACTTTCTTTTCTAGCTTGGCCATCAAAATCTAAAATAGTTAGACCATAGTCTATCTGCTTAAGGTTTTCTAAAGAAAAATTCATTGCATTTTGTGGTTGGAAGTCGTCTACAAAATAACAGTACAAATTACGTGTAAATCTATTATCTGTCGACGAAGACCTTACATTAACTTTAATTTCTATTCCAAAGTCATCTTCTAATGCGCTTTTAACCTTAAAGCTGTAGTGAGGATTATCCTTTTCATCTCTTGTACATATAACTTGTCCTTCTAGCTTTTGATTTGGACCTTCTCGTGGAGTTTCACATCTAATTTCATCTATAGTACTACCTTTCCCCTTAAATACACCATATATCGGAAGTGACATATACCCATCCACCTTCTTTTCTTTAATAATATCTACTGTCCCATTCCGTAATTAATCTAATTTTATAAAATAATACATATTCTCCATTTAAGCTTTCACACATACTCGTTATGATTTGTAAGAAGAAACTTAATTTCCTTAAATTTCCAATAATTATTTATGTTTCTAAGTTACGTGTGAACAGGAACCTCAGTAAAGAGTGCAATCCCGAGGGCCTCTTCAACATCACTAAAATGATTGGCGAAAGTTCTTGATCCATCTATAGTTCCACCAAACAATAATCCTATGACGCGATTTTGCTCATCGACAATGACTGAACCTGAGTCCCCTCGATCAGAAAATCTAGGATTTCTGGTAGTATCCGGTGCAATGGTAATTTGATTTGTTAATGTCACTACACCAATACTATGTCCATAAGGAATTGAAACAGTACGATCAAGACCAGTTACAGTTCCAAAGGTCAATTTAGTCGTACGACCATGCTTACGAACAGCCGTGCCGAGAGCTGGCGAGGCTTTCCCTTTTACCTTACCAATATTTAGAATTTCTGATGATACTGACCTATTTTCAATAGTAGAAATAGCGGCATCAACTTGCTGGTTTTGACAGTTGAATTTATTACTAAGACATGCATTATCTAATTTTCCGATTAAATCATTTGAACATCTACCACCGTCAGGTCTACCTGGTTGTGTCATTTCATCCCCTCGGGCAAATGAACTGTCAACGCACATGACGTGAAAATTACTTAATGCGTAAAACTTGTTATCTTCTTTCTGAACAATAGCTCCAAGTGTACCAACATAGGTAACTTGATTGCCTTCTTCATTAGTAAAGGTTCTACACGGACCTACGCTAGTTCCACCGATTAAAGGTTCAAACCTGCCTGTTTCAACTTCAAGAACGGGTGTATCCACTGGAACCTCTAACACTTGTAATACTACCTCTTTCTCTTCAATAACATCTGTTTTTACCCCATCAATTGTTCGAGGAACTTCATCTTCTGGATTCACGTTTTCCTTCTTTTTTACAAATGTACGTATGGTAATCTCGTCAGTTCGCTTTCCCTCCACATATTTAAATCCTACATCGACACCTATGACATTGGGCTTGCTTAGTAGTACATTTTCGTTGGCTCTTTTAATATCTATAAGTTCTTTTACTTTTTGATCCATATAATTCCTTCCTTTGTAAGAAATTTTAGAAAATACAACTTTATTAAGAGTAGTGAAATCTACCCATGCCTATCATTTGTTATACAACAAGGTAATATAAGTGCTAGTTCTTACCACAATGATTAAGTATAAAAAATACAAGTAACAAAGAGAAGAAGCCCCCATTGTGAGGATTTTTCTATTTTATAAAATAATGAGGTGCGCAATTTTGACCAAAAAGGAGTATATAAAAATGTCTCACACTGAGCTCATTGATGAATATTCTTTATATATGAGTGGATTGGGCCGAAAACAATCTACTATCACTACCTACCTTTATGAACTTGCTCTATTTTTATAATGGCTAGAGAAACACCAGGATGTCTCATCTGAAAGCCTAAATTCATTAACTAGCAATGACATACAAAAATATTTAGATTCCCTTACAAGTAAATCTAAATATGCTGCTTCTTCTTTAAAACAAAAATACACATGTATTAAGAGCTTTCTAGGATTCTATAATGCTCCGATAGATATAAACAAAGAACCAGGATATTAAACGCCTATTATCAACTATGCGCAGCTTAGAAGGGCTTTCTGAATATCAAGCTAATGGAAGAAAATATATCTTAAAAAAAGAAATGTGAGTTCTAGACATAAGAGACTCTGACATTTTTCAAGTACAGTTAGTAGAAAAACAAGAGCAAAATTCTTGATGATAATAGGAAAATTTAAAAATTGAACAAATAATCGCCCATAGGGATTGGTATGAGTCAGGTCTAATATTTTTTCTTCTATCTTCGTTATATAGGTAAAGACACAATTATATATAGACAATCTACAAGAACATAAACTTTCAAATACATTCTAAGTAATGAAGAATAAGATAAGGAGGGATAGGCTTGTTTTATCGTCAATACTCTATAAATCCATATTATTATCCTATAAATTCAAATCCTCGTCCTATGAGACCATATTATTATTTTTTTAATCCTTACCGTCCATGCCCCATAGCTCCTCCTCCCTGCCAATATTACAGGGATGATGAAGGTTATTGTATATTATTGTGTCCAGAATAACTATAGGTGGCTTTAGCTTGATTATGTGCAATTACAATAAATTTGTTTAATTTTAAAATCCTGATCATGCATTAAACCGTTCCAATTTTTGAACAATTTTCAAATTACTAAACAACAACGGGGAGGGAATGACAACGATGGGTCTCTATTTTTATAATGGGACTAACGAAATGGTGCAGATTGTTTACGCTCACCCCGATCCCAACTGTGAAGGTAACATTAACAGGAAGGAGAGCGCGAAGAAGAACCAGGACAAGAAGAAGTAAGCAAAAACTAAGAAAGGGAGCCGGCTCGGATAAATCCGCGGGATTTATCCGACATGTCCTGATTTAACTCCCCAACTTCGTCGAAGGGATAAATCGAACATGTCTGTGTTCCCGTTTTACCACTCTAATCCATAATCTCGATTTTTTTAACGAATCATCCGAAAGAATTCTCCTTCCTCGAGCATGTGAAGGGCGATACCCCAACGGTAGGTGGGAGGTGAATTTCGGTTTGGCATAGCCAAAAACTTTTGATAAACTAGCTATATGAAGTTCTTGGATAACTTGATATATGAGGTTGCAGGAAGAAAATAGAGTGTGAAAACCAAGCCATTCGATTCCTGCGTAAAATATCAACCATACCAAAAGAGCTTCCAAGCGTTGGACATCTAGGGGTGGAACACCCCGAAGTAACGCTTAGGGAGACGAAAGGTTGCTTTCGTCGTGGAACTGAGAAGCTCCCACTTCAAGTTTTGCTAAGTGGCGAGTAGTTCACTCATTGTATTATCCTACAATAAATTCATTACTTCTTGTCTTTCTATCCACTTATCTAGCTTATTCTTCGTATCATCATTTAATCGTTTTCTTTTACCGGATAACATCCTTGAAAGTGTTGAATATGAAATATCGATTTCTTTCGCTAACTCACGAATACTTTTATTATTCTTCTCTTTATACGTGTTCATTTTTTCAATATAGAACTCAATACTATTAGGTATTTCTTGATTTGGTATACTTATTGGCTTCTCTTCAATTACAGGTGGCTTTTCTTCAATCTCGATAATTAATGGTGACTGCAGCTTACTTTTCTTAGTAATCAACTCTTGTTGTAATTTAACAAGTTCATTTGTCGGAGAAATAATTACTTTTAATTTTAGCCAGTAATTCTCAAACCAGTTTTTCCCCTTACATTTTTCTTCATCAATTTCAGGAGAGTATTTCCACTCTTGAATTACTTGGTCTCTCATAAGATCATCTAACATCTTTTCGAAAACTTGTCTTATTAGGCTAGGTTTTCTATTCATACTTATCTCCATTACTTGTAATAGCCCTTTAGGACCACCAATACTATATAAATGAGTTAGATGTTGATAGGATTGTTGAATACGCCAACGCCAACTTAGATATCTAGTTAACCTTTTGTGATATCTCTGCTGCTTGCTGTTATACTCCAATGCTTTCTTAGATAATAAACCTGTTAGTTTTTCAGAACCATATAGATATTTCGATAAAAAACTACCTGGTGTAACGTTCATACTCTCTATTCCCAATGTTTTATCCGTATCAATATCTTTTGCAATAATAATTTCATCCATTACAAATAACCTTCGAATTCTTTGCTTTTTATAAGCTAAGGTTTCATTTGGATCCTCTTCATTTAAAATGTGCTTGTAGACAAAAATTAATAATAAAGTTGTTTAAATCTTATTGAACTAAAGCACCAGTTAGTTCAATAAGAAAAAATTATCTATTATTATTAAAGTGGCCCACCTTCAAAACCAATAGGCCATCCATCGTCTTTAAATTTTACTTTATACTGAAACTCAAAGTGACCATCATAAATAAAAGCTAAACTAAACCCAGAAAATATATAATTTTCAAAATTAACCATCTTCCCAAAACATATTGTGGATAGATAGTAGTTCTTCATTTCTTGATTAGGGAAGAATTTCTGTAAATATTTTAATGCACAGCTTATATATAGATGGAGTTCATCGAATGTTTTTTCTGACATTTCGATAATCTCCACATCGGGATTTTCATTATTCCCTTGAATAATAATATCCACATCTTCCCATTCTCCGATATTAATACTATAAAACCACCGTTTTTGAATGAGGTAATTCTCATTTTCGTATACAGGGGGATTAACTAGGTTTAATTTTTTCACCTCATCTTTAGTTAACGGTTTATCAAGAATAAGCTTTTTATGCAAAATTTCTTTGATATTAGAGACAATATATTTAGATTTGTTTAATTCTAAAGAGTCCATTTTCCACCTCATAAATAATAAATAAAGTAAATTCCCCCTTAAGTATATCATCATCCTTATTCAACTATCCTGCACCGTTAGTTCAATAAGAATTAAACAACTTTATTGTAAATTAAACAACTCTATTCACATAAATTTCTTTATAAGCAAGGCTATATTCTTTGTCTGCATATACATATGATTTACAAATCCCTTCTTAATGCCGCAGTAATCTAGATACATTACTGCTTACCGCTCTTCATTTCAAGCATTAAGATATAACTCCCTTTCAAGCCTGCAACCTTTAGTTTTAAGAGGTCACTAATACATAAACCTATATTGTATAACTACTTTACTACATTATTTGGGACAAATTTTAATTTAAACCCTATATTATCTATATTTATTAAACCTTTTCTGTTTTTGGAAAAGAGATACCAAAAACTGTTTTATTCCATGGACTACTTTCAACCCATATCCTGCCCTGGTTTTTTTCTACTAAGGATTTAGCAATAGCAAGCCCTAATCCGCTACCTCCATTAATAGAATTTCTTGATTGGTCACCACGATACATTCGTTCAAATACATGATCTAAATCATGTTCCGCGATTCCCTGTCCTTTATCCCAAACAAGCAATTGGAATTCTTGATTTGATTCCATGAGTTCTATTCCAAGTACTTTTCCTTCTTTCCCATATAAAATAGCATTTTTTATTAGGTTATCTATAATTCTTATAATACTTAGATAATCAGCCGTGATAAAACATTTTGTTTTTGGTAAACTAAGCTTTAACTCCAAATTATTCTTCTTGATTTCAGGCAAATGCTCAATTAATACTTCTCTGGTAATTTCAGTTAACTCTAGAGATTCAGGATTTATTAAAACTTCATCTGCATCTAGCTTTGCCATATTAAATATTTCATTGATTAATTGCTTTAAGTTGCTGGATTTTTTTGAAATAATTTCAAGATACTCTTTTTTCTCTTCTCGAGAAACAGCTATATCATCTTTTAAAGCATCAATATATCCTATAATAGATGTAAGAGGAGTTCTGATATCATGAGAAATACTTGATAAGAGCCTTTTTCTCGCATTTTGAGCTTTAATGGATTCGATTTGAACTCTCTCTAACTGTTCAATTAATTCATTCACAGAAAATATCATTTTATTAAATACATTATCTTCATTTACAATTAACCTTGTTGTTAAATTCCCTTTAATTACACGTTGTAACTCCTCAATCATTATTTTCAAACGATTAACGAAGTGAAACCTTATAAGTAAGAGAAAAGTCGTAAAGAAAAATAGTACTATGTACAAAACAAGTTTATTTATTCCTAATAGCTGATTATTTAAATCTGTAAAAAAAAGTCCTATAATACATAATAATTGAAGAATATTAAGTAAGATAATTTTATCGCTATACATTTTGGTCACCTACAAACTTATATCCTATTCCCCAAACTGTTTGTATTAATTGAGGATTAGAGGGATCCACTTCTATTTTTTTTCTAAGTTTTCGAATATGGACCATGACAGTATTATCATCTTCTAAATAGTTGTCCCCCCAAACATTACGGAACAACTGAGATTTTGTAAACACTTGCTCCGGATTTGAAGCAAAAAACCTTAGTAGTTCCATCTCTTTTGCAGTTAAAGGAATCTCTTCCCCCTCTTTGAAAACAGTATATTTTTTCATATCAATTGAGATTTCTTTAAACTCTATACGTGTTTGTTCTCCATCCCCTGCTTCACTTCCTAAAACTAAAAATCTCCTCATAAGAGCTTTAACTCTAGCCACTACCTCATTTATACTAAAAGGTTTTGTAATATAATCATCTGCGCCCATACTTAAACCTAATATCTTATCAGTTTCATGATTTTTAGCAGTGAGCATTAGAATAGGAACATTCGTTTTTTCTCTTAATTTTCTGCAGACCTCAATCCCATCAATTTTTGGCATCATAAGATCTAATATAAACAGATCATATTTGTTTTTATTAAATAACGAAAGAGCGTGCTCGCCATCTATAGCAACATCAACCTTATATAATTCTCGCTCCATATATTTTTTTAATAAATCTCTAATTTCTTTTTCATCATCTGCTATAAGAATTTTAATTTCTCGCAAAATAACACCTGCTTTCATAATTTCTATTATACATGTCCAAAATTATTGCGCTTATTCTCTTTAATTTATAAGTCATCAAAATAAGAAAATTGGCATTTCTTTAAAGAAATGCCAATTCTCAAAAATTAAACTGTTTCAAACGCCAATATGTCGTTTATTATATTAGCATTCTTTTTAAGAATATCTAGCTTTGAATTTGATAACATTTCCATATGGGTTCCGTACCCTTGAATTATCCTGAAATTCTTCGTAGTAGCATTCTCCCACAGTAAATTATTTTCATCTTCTTTTTCTTTTACTGATTTTATATAACTTATATTTCCATCAATACTGCCATTTGTTGTTGTACTCTGTACATACATATAAGACTTCATAATTAATTCTATCAAATAATCACTAGCTAATTTTTCTAAATCTTTATATTTTTTCAGATTGAATTTTTCATGAAGTTCTCTCTTACACTCTTCCTCTGTATAAAGATTCTGTTCTACAATCGTACGGTATTTTGAATCAATAAGAATAAGATTTTCTACTTCAAAACCTTGTCTATTCAATTCTTTTGCCACATCGAATGCAAGAATTCCACCAGCTGAATATCCCACTAATGTGTATGGTCCTTCTGATTGAATATCTTTTATTATTTTAACATATTGTGCAATTCTATTTTCAGATTTAATAAAATTAAAACTGTAAACCGAATATGACTCAATATGCTTTGCTAACCCCATATATGCTATTCCTATTGAAGCAGCAGGTGGGAAACAAAATAGTTTTTTATTGGTGCTTGTTGAGCTACTAAGTTGAATACAATCCTCTGTATAATCCTTTAACATTTCTTTTGCACCTTCTAAGAACGCTGAAAAACTTCGGACTGTAGGTTTATCAAATACATCTTTAAACGGTACTCTAAAGTTTAACTCTGCAACTATCCTTGAAACAAATGTCATAACGTTTAAAGAGTTCGCTCCGATATCAAATAAATTAGTATTCATACCTATTTTTTTGATATTTAAAATCTCTTCCCATATGCTAACAATTTTTTCTTCTAAATCATTTCTTGGCGGTTCGTATTCTAATTCATATTTGACATTTCCATCTGGTGCTGGTAATGAATTTATATCTATTTTACCATTTGTTGTCAACGGTAATTCCTTAAGCTGTGTAAAAAATGCCGGTATCATATAATTTGGAAGTTCTTTTGATAAATATCTTCGCATCTCTGTAACAGTAATTGCTTTTTCTTTATTCTCTAAAACAACATATGCACAAAGATACTGACTATTCTCACCGTCTATTCTTGCAACAACTTTTGTTTCTTTTATATTATCTAATTTTAGAATTTGATTCTCTATTTCTCCTAATTCAATTCTATAACCACGAATTTTTACTTGATGGTCAGTTCTCCCTATAAATTCGATATTTCCACTAGGCAACCATCTTGCAAGATCCCCTGTTCGATACATCTTTGCTCCAGGTACATATGGATTTGATATAAATTTTTCTGCTGTCAATTCAGGTCTATTTAAATAACCTGTAGCAACACCATCTCCACTTATATAAAGTTCTCCTTCTATTCCTACTGGTAATATCTTTTGATTATCATCCAATATATAAATTTGAACATTATCAATTGGCTTCCCAATAGGTACCGATATGTGTTTATCGTCATTAAGGCTATATTTATAAATCATACAGCCAATTGTTGTTTCTGTCGGACCATACTCATTATAGATTTCAATATTATGATTGAAACTTTTTGAAATTTCTCTTGCTAACTCAGTCTTTAAATCTTCTCCACCCACTATTAATCGTTTTATACTTGAATTGCAGTTATCAATATCTCTTATCAACCTTAAATGGGATGGTGTCAATTTTACTATACCTACTCTATTATCCTTAAAGATTTTTCTTATAATTGGTTCATCCCCATCATTATTGTAAATAACTATTTTATTTCCAGAAATTAATGGTGTGAATAATGATGTAATTGTAAGGTCAAATGAGAAAGATGAATACAAGGCAAAATCTAAGGCCTCTCCTTTGACATATTCCTTATTTGCCCATGTTATATAATTGACTAGGCCTCGTTGCTTCAGCATAGTTCCCTTTGGCATACCTGTAGAACCCGAAGTATAAATCATATAAGCTAGATTGTTAGTATTACTTGTTACTTTTATATTTTCAGTAGAATAATGATTATACTCTTCATCTAAAAATACTATTTCTTTGCTTAACCTCACTGCATCTTTACCTTTTGTAAGTATTATATTTGTTCCACTATCCTCTACTATATACTTAATTCGCTCTTCAGGATATTCAGGATCTATTGGTAAATATGCTGCTCCAGATTTTAAAATCCCCATAATTCCTATAATCATCTCTAGAGAACGTTCAAGCATGATACCTACAACTGTGTCTGGTTGAACTCCTTTATTCTGGAGTATCCTAGCTATTTGGTTAGATTTTTCATTAAGTTCTTTATAAGTAAGTTGCTGCTTATCAAATACCACAGCTACCTTATTTGGAGTCCGTTCTACCTGTTCTTCAAATAAGCGATGAATTGTTTTTTCTTTTGGATACTCTGCCTTTGTTTCATTAAACTCATTCAAGAAATAATGCTTTTCTTCTTTTGAAAGGATTTCTAATTGATTCACATTTTTATGTTCATCCTGCACAACTTGGTCTATAACATTTTTCAGATGATTTGCTATGTTCTGGATGAGTTTTTCTGAATAGAGATTTCCATCATATGATATTTTGAGAACAAGCTGTTCACCAGGAACGACAACTATTGTAAATCCATAGTTGGTTTGTTCAATCCCTTTAATATCCTTAAACACGAAACTACTCTTACTTTCTTCTTCCTGAAGTAAACGTTCATCAAGTGCATAATTCTCAAAAATCATTACATGATCAATTAAATCCCTTTTCAAATCACTAAGAGACTGTATATCTGAAAGATTCATATAGTTGTATGCTTGGCTTTCTATTGCTTGTTGCTGTACCTCTTTTAAAATATTTTTAAAGCTCTTCTGTTCTTTTATATTAATTCTCGTTGGAATTGCATTAATGAATAATCCAACCATTTTTTCAATTCCAGCTACTTTGGCATCTCTACCAGAAACGACAGAACCAAATACAACATCGTCTGTATGATTATACTTGGCTAAAATAATCCCCCATAAAGTTTGTAGCACAGTGTTTAACGTAACATTATTTTGATTAGCCAATTCAGTCATTTTTTTCGTAAATTCCCTTGAAAATTCAATGAGCGTCTCTTGTCCATGGTACTCTCTTGTACTATCAATTTTGAACGATGGAACTTTCGCAGGTTTTTGATATCCTGCTAAATATTGTTTCCAATATTGAATTCCCTCTTCTTTTTCCTGTTCTCCTAACCATCTAATATAATCACTATATGGTCTTGGCTCTTCTAAATTAGGATACTGTCCTACTTGTTTGTTTCCATAGATATGGAACAATTCTCCCAAAATAATACCTCTGCCCCATCCATCGAACAAGATGTGATGATTACTCCATATAATTGTATAAGCCTTATCATCAGTTTGAATAAGTTCCAGTCTAATTAAGACATCTTTACTAAAATCAAAACCTTTTTCTCGATCTTGTTCAATGTAGGTTGTTATACTTTCTTTTTGCTGATCTATTCCTTGCTGTCTAATATCTCGGTATCTAAAGCCAATCTTTCGACCTTTTATAATTACATTTTTTGGTTTTTCTGTAATTTCATATTCAATTGCTGTCCGAAGGATTTCATGTCTTTTCATAATATCGTTCAAGCTTTCCTCGAATAAATTGACATCAATAAACCCTTTGACATCAATGACAAGTTGTTCAAAGTATGCACCTGATTGTGGATCTTCTAATGCATGGAATAGCATACCCTGCTGCATATTAGCTAATGGATAAATCTTTTCTATTTCTCCCCACCTATTTTTCGCCTTGATTTCCTCTAGTTGTTCGAAGCTTAATTCTTTGTCTCCGTAGTCAAATGGTGTTTTTTCAGCCTGTTCCTTAGAAATGCAATGATGGATTACATCACGAAGAGCAGCCTTGAAAGCTTCTGTAAACTCCACTACGACATCCTCTGCATATACTTTTGTATTATAAGTCGTATCAATAGTGAGCTTTCCATCTAAGACAATAGCATTCATTTCTATAGGTGTTTCTCTTGTATGTTTACCCCCAATCGACTCTCCTGCCGATATCCAAGAAGAAGAAAAGATTGTATTATTGAGATCTGCATCCATTTGACCTAAGTAATTAAACAGAATAGGTGGCTGTTCAATATTCCATAAATCTGAATCTCCACTCAATTGTTTTAAAACCCCATAGCCTATTCCCTTATTCGGAATTCTTCTAAGAGACTCTTTCACTGTTTTAATAGTCATTGAAAGGTCCTTTTCATCTCCTAAATTGATGTATACAGGATATTTGGTTGTAAACCATCCAACTGTTCGGCTAATATCTACATTTTTTATAATCCGTTCTCTACCATGGCCCTCTAGACTAATCCTAATTTTATTTTCACCAGTTACTCTCCTTGTAGCTATTAAAAGAGCACTAATCAGTAAATCATTGATTTCAGTATGATATGCTTGATTTGTTTCTCTTAACAATCGGCTTGTTTCCTCTATTCCGAGAGCGGTACTAAAAGTATCACTATCCTCATATCGGAATAGTCCAACTTCCTCTTTTTTCTCTAAAAAGTTAACATTATCCTTTAATGTGTTCACCCAATATTGCTTTTCTCTAAGGATTTTTGCACTCTTAGCATACTCGTTGAGCTGAGTAGCATACTCTTTATAAGAAGTCGTTTTTGGATAAAACGCTATTGGTTCGCCTTTCATTAGCTGGCTGTATCCAAGTGCAAAATCTTCAAATAGGATTCTCCAAGAGATTCCATCCACCACAAGGTGATGAATAATAAGTAACAGATGGTCTCCAACATTCGTCTTAAACTGTGCTACATTTACAAGAGGTCCTTCTTGTATATCAATTTTCTTCTGTAATATTGTCGCAAGTTCTTGAATTTTCACATCTGGATTATCTTCTCTCGAAACGTCATAAACATAAAAACCAAATTGATTCTTTTCCACTTCTCGATTAAATTGAAGTACTTCATTATTCTCCTCTTTATAAATCATTCGTAAAGCATCATGATGTACAAAAATTGCTTCCATAACTTCTTGTATCATTTCCTCTCGGAATCCATCTTTCCTATACAACATAACTGCATGATTATAATGATTTACATCTTCTTTTCCATTCATAAAATACGCTTTTTGGATTGGAGTGAGCAACACATCTCCTGTTTCAATTTCATAAGAGCCTTCTTGTATGGTCTCAATATTGACATAGTTGCTTAAAAACTTGATTTCCGGATAGGTAAATAGATCTTTCATCTCTAACGTGATACCTTCTCGTGATAAACGTGAGATAATTTGTAAAGCTTTAATAGAATCTCCACCCGAAGCAAAAAAGTTATGGCTAATCCCAATTGGCTTGACTCCTAATATATCTTCCCATACCTTCACAAGTCTTTCTTCTACCTGATTTCTTGGTTTTTCATAATCTACTCCCTTACTCACATCAGGCTCTGGTAAGGCTTTTTCGTCTATTTTTCCATTTGCCGTAAGTGGAATACGCTCCATCTGAACAAAATAAGATGGAATCATGTATTCAGGGATTTCTACTTTTAAGTACGCTCTTAATTCTTCAAATGATAGGTCCCTCTGGGACGTAATATATGCACATAGATATCTTCTTCCGTCCTGACCTTCTCGGTCAATCACGAATGCTTCTTTAATTTGTTCGTGTTTAACTAAATGACGCTTAATCTCTTCTGTTTCAATTCGATAACCTCTTATTTTCACTTGACCGTCAATCCTACCTGCAAGCTCAATTCTACCATCTGATAGTCTTCGAGCAAGATCCCCTGTCCGATACATTTTTTTATTTGGTTCAAACGGATTTTGAACAAATTTTTCTTCTGTCAAATCTGCTCTGTTTAAATATCCACTTGCTACGCCATCTCCTGATAAGCATAATTCACCATAAACACCTTCTGGGACAAGTTTCATTTGTTGATCCACTACGTAAGCCTTCATATTCTGAATTGGTCTTCCAATCACAGGGCATTCTTTGAAAGCTACCATTGTATCATAGTCAATAACTTGATATACCGAACCAATTGTCGCCTCTGTAGGTCCATAGTGATTCATTACCGCATGATTTGGGTAATGTGTATAGAATGTTTCAACATCTATTGGATTGATTTTCTCTCCACCTAACACGACTAATCTCAAAGTTTTACAGCTCTGATTATTTGAGAAACTCGGATCATTCACCAAGACGTTAAAGAGAGACGGTGTTAATTTCAAATAAGAAATCCCTTGTTCTTCTATATACTGTAATGCTTTCTGAGCATTAGTATATACTTCTTTTGTAACGAGATGCAGTTCACATCCATTTAAAAGTGATGAATATAGACTTGTATAGCCCAAGTCAAATGCATAGGAAGATACTAACATTGCCTTATCTGTTTCTTTTAGATTCGCTTCCTTTGTAAACCAAGTCATGTAGTTTACAACGTTGTTGTGCTGAACACATACACCTTTAGGTGTACCAGTCGAACCTGATGTATAGATGATATACGCATTATGATTCCATTTATAATTGACTAATAAATTTGATGTATCCCTCTCTTTTATAGAATCATCTTCCATGGAGATTACTTCTCCATTAAATTGGAGAGTTTCTTTCCTTTCTCCTTTTACTATCAATAGGCTAGCATTACTGTCCTTTAAAATGACATTCGTTCTTTTATCCAGTTGTTCAGGATCTATTGGTAAGTAAGTAGCTCCTGCTTTTAATACGGCCATAATTCCAATAATCATTTCAAGAGATTCTTCCACTAACATACCTACTGTTATCCCTGGCTTTGCTCCTTTTTCTTGAAGCAACCTTGCCATTTGATTCGCTCTTTCATTCAGTTCCAGATACGTAAGTTTCTGATTTTTAAATACCACGGCTACATGGTGAGGTGTTCGTTTCACCTGTTCCTCAAATAATTGTGAAATTGTTTTATCTTTCGGATAATCAGCTTTTGTATCTTTATCATCCTGCAATAGCATCTGCACTTCTTCTTCTGAAAGCAACATAATATCCTGAATGCTTTGTTCTGGCTTCTCAATAATTTCTTTAAAAACCTGGATTAAATGTTTAGCTAATCTTTCTACAGTTTCCTTCTTAAATAATTTAGTTCTGTAATTTAATACACATGTGATACTACGCTCTTCTTCAACAGCGGTAAGTGTTAAATCAAATTTAGAAACATGCGCCTTCATTTGATATGGTGAGAAAGTTAAACCTTGTATTTCAAAATCATCATAGTCAAAGTTTTGTAAGACGAGCATTGTATCAAACAAAGCACTTCTGCTCATATCTCTCTTTAAATCTAATTTTTCAACTAATTCATCAAATGGATAATCCTGATTTTCATAGGCTTTTAAAGCATTCTCTTTAACTTCTTTTAAATAATCCTGGAATGAAACGTCTCGTTTTGGATAATTTCTCATTGCAAGAGTATTAACAAAAATACCCATAATCTGTTTCAAATCATCATGAGGTCTTCCTGCGATTGGAGATCCCACTACGATTTCCTCTTGCCCCGTATATTTTGAAAGTAAAGTTGTATATCCAGCTAACAGAAGCATATACAGCGTCACACCATGTTCCTTCGCCATCTTCTTAAGATTAACATATATGTCACTATCGATTTCAAAATGTACAAGGTCACCTTCTGTACTTTGAATTGGCGGTCTTTTATAATCTGTCGGCATATTTAGTACTGGTACTTCTTCTTTAAATACATGCATCCAATACTCTTCTTGTTTTTTCATTTCTTCTTGAGTAAACAATTCTCTTTGCCATACAGAATAATCCTTATATTGAATGCTTAATGGAGATAATTCTTTCCCGTTGTATAACTCAGCTAATTCCTGTGTAAAGATCCCCATTGATACACCATCTGATATGATATGGTGCATATCTAATACAATCACGTGCTCATCATCTGTAACATGTATGATTTCAACCCGTAAAAGAGGAGCCTTCTCCAAATCAAACGGTTTAACAAATCCATTGATCATATCATCTAGCTTATTGGTACCCATTTCTCTATACGTCACTTGGAAATCTATGTCTTTTTCAATCTTTTGAACTGGTTCACCATCTACCATTACAAAAGAAGTTCTTAAAGCTTCATGTCTTTCGATTAATTTATGGAAAGCCTTCTCAAGTTGCTGAACATCCAAATCACCTTTTATCTTCATGGCGAACGGTATATTGTAAGATACTCCGCTACCCTCTATTTTGTTTAAAATATAGAGTCTTTTTTGTGCAGATGAAAGTGGATAATAATCTTGTTCTTCTACTTTTTTGATGGATGCATATACACTTTCTTTTGTAGAGTCAATAAATTCTCCAATCCCTTTTATAGTAGGTGTTTGGAAGATTTGTCGTAAAGGTATCTCCACCATAAGTTCCTTATGGATTTTAGAAACCATCGTAGTTGCTTTAAGAGAATGACCTCCTATTTCAAAAAAATGCTGGTTGATACCGATTTTTTCTACTCCTAAAATTTCCTGCCAAATGGATACAAGTCTTTCTTCGACTTCATTCCTTGGTGCCTCATACTCTACTCCCACAACTGCACTTTCATCAGGTTCTGGTAAGGCCTTTCGGTCCACTTTTCCATTTGCTGTAAGTGGTAGTTTATCCAACTGAACGAAAAACGCAGGAATCATATACTCTGGAAGCTCTTGCGCCAAATCCTTCCGAATTTCTTGTAATTTAGATTCTTTCTTACGTGTTTCAGACGTAAAATAAGCACATAAATATGGTTGACCATTATTATCCTCTCTTGCGATGACAACGGCTTCTTTAATCTCTTTCTGTTTCAAAAGTTGATTCTCTACCTCACCAAGTTCAATCCTGAAACCTCGAATTTTCACTTGATGGTCAATTCTACCTAAAAATTCGATATTCCCATTAGGCAATAACCTTGCAAGATCTCCTGTCCGGTACATCCTTTCCCCTGGAATGAATGGATTTGGAACAAACTTCTCCGCTGTGAGCTCTGGTCTGTTTAAATAACCACGTGCCAAACCTTCCCCACTTACACAAAGTTCACCTGCAACTCCTAATGGCACTAAATTATTTTCCATATCAAGGATATAAACCCTGTTATTACTTATTGGTTTACCAATAAGTACCTTCTGATCTTCCTGTTTTAATTCACATATTGTAGAACAAACACTATTTTCTGTTGGACCATATTCATTAAACAATTTTACGTGAGGCATTTTCTGAAAATGTTTTGTAATTAGATTTTCATTAAAACCTTCACCTGCAATTGTCACAAATCTCAAATCTACTAAAGGCTTATCAATAGTGTTTAATAGATTATTATAATAACTTGGAACAGCTAACAAATTAGTTACTTTATTATTTTGAATAATATTTATAAATTTACTGAAATTCATTCTTATATCTTCTATTAAAATTAATTTACCTCCAGAAAGCAAAGTAGTAAAAATATCTTCAACAGAGCTGTCAAAAGAGAAAGAAGGCATCTGTAACGTAATATCACTTTCACTATATTGATATGATTCTATTCTCCAACATAACGTATTGAGAATAGATTTATGATTCACCATAACACCCTTTGGTTTTCCAGTTGAACCTGAAGTGTATATTATATAAGCCATGTCAGAGGACTTATTTAGACTAGGCAAGTTTTCTGTAAATCTATCCTTAATCTTTTGTACATTTATATCAATACAAGTTAAATCATAATCTACATGTTTATTTTCTTGTTTTAACAATATTTCTATACCACTGTCTTCTAACATATATCTTCTTCTATCCTCTGGATACTCAGGATCAATTGGAAGGTATGCTCCCCCGGCTTTTAATATCGCCATCATACCAACTATCATTTCAATCGAACGTTCAACCATAATACCAACCACAGTATTAGATTTCACACCTTTTTCTCTTAGCAGAGCAGCGACTTGATTAGATTTTTCGTTAAGTTCCCAATAAGTCAATTGTTTATTTTCAAACACAACTGCAATATTTTCAGGTGTCCTTTCTACCTGTTCTTGGAACAATTGATGGATCGTCTTCTCTTTTGGGTAATCTACTTTTGTATCATTAAATTCATACAATAAAGTTGTTCTTTCTTCTTCTGCAATTATGTCTATTTCATTTATTTTCTTATTCTCATCTGCAATCACTTGTTCAGTTACTTTTTTAATGTGCATTTCGATATTATCTATTATTTTGTCATCATAAATATTGCCATCATAAGTTAAAACTAAATTTAACTTCTCACCTGGAGTTGCAGCAATACTAAAACTATAATTGCTCTGCTCTTCTGCATGTATATCTTCTACCTCAAAACCTATATCCATTTTTTCATTTCCGGCAATACGTTTATCAACAGCATAGTTCTCAAACACAATTATATGATCAATAAGATCATTCTTTAATTTACTCATTGCTTGAACTTCAGCTAAATTCATATAGTTATAATTATTGCTAGCTATAGCTTCACTCTGTACAACCGTTAAAACCTCTTTAAACTTCTGATTCTTTCCAAGATTTATTCTAGTTGGAATGGCATTAATAAATAAACCAATCATCTTTTCAATTCCGTCTACTGGTGCTTCCCTTCCCGATACAATAGTTCCAAATACTACTTCGTCTGTATTGTTATACTTCGCCAAAATAATACCCCAAATACTCTGGAATACTGTATTAAAGGTTACGCTATTCCTATTAGCAAGCTGTGTAATCTTATTTGTTAGTTCGTTCGAAAATTCAATTACTTTTTCTCTTCTTAAATACTCACTATTATTCTTAGTAATCTGTAATTTTGGTATTTGCGCTTTCTCTTCATAACCATCTAAATATTGCTCCCAATAACTTTTACCTTCTTCTTTATCTTGCTCTTCCAGCCATTTTATATAATCGCTATAAGGTTTCGTTTCTTCTAACTCATATTCTTCACCATTTATTAATTTTCCATATACAGTGAATAACTCACCTAATACGATGCCAAGACACCAACCGTCCAATAAAATATGGTGATGACTCCATACCAATTTATATAAGTTTTCATCTGTTCTAATCAAACATACTCTCATTAAAGTATCTTTACTTAAGTTAAATCCCTTTTCTGTATCTTCTTCTCTATAATTTTTTATGAATAACTCTTTTTCTATAGTTCCTCTTTCACTTATATCGCAATATTGAAAACCTATTTCTCTATCCGCTATTATTATTTGTCTAGGCTCCTCAACTATTTCATATTCAAATGATGCTCTTAGTATTTCGTATCTTTGCATGATTTTATTAAAACTTGTTTTTAATATCTCTACATCAATGTATCCTGTTATATCCATGACAGTTTGTTCAAAATATGCTTTTGAATTTTTGTTTTCCAAAGCATGGAACAGCATTCCCTTTTGCATATTTGCTAACGGGTAAATCTTTTCAATTTCAAAATCTTTATACTTCTCTTTAATATCCTTAAGTTCACTTAGAGTTAATTTAGTATCCCCATAGTCATAAGGCGTCTTTTCCACCTCTATTTGACTAACACAATGATCAATTATAGTTTCAAGACTTTCTTTAAACTTATCATTTAATTTCCTGATTGTTAGTTCATCAAACTCTAGCTCATTAAAGGTAGTATTTATAACCAATTCATTATTAATAATTATCGAATTGATTTCTATCGAATTATTTCTTGAAATCTTTCCTCCAATTGTTTCCCCATAAGAAAATTTTGATTCAGAAAATTCATTTCTGTTAACATCATTATCCATTTCACCTAAATAGTTAAATGAAATTGGTGCTTTTTGTTCATTTAATAGATACTTCTCTTTTGATAAATATTTTAGTATACCAAATCCGATTCCCTTGTTAGGAATTTTCCTTAAAATTTCTTTTACCATTTTTATATTAGTAGCAAGATCGGTCTCATTGCCTAAATCTATAAGTACTGGATACATAGTTGTAAACCAACCTACAGTCCTACTAATATCTACATTTTCTAAGATATCTTCTCTTCCATGTCCCTCCATATTTATTTTTATACAATTTTCACTTGTTATCTCTCTAGCACCTAATAATAAGGAAGTTAACAATATGTCATTTATTTCTGTATTGTATGCTCTATTGGATTTTCTTAATAAACTTATAGTCTTTTCCTTATTTAAAGAAATACTAACTGTTTTACTATTTTCGAATGTGTCACTTTTGAGCTCTTTTTTTCTAGGTATAAATGCAACTTCAGTATTTGCTATCTCTTGCCAATACTCTTTTTCCTTTAATAATTTATTGCTACTAGCATACTCCCTCAGCTTAGAGGAAAATTCTTTAAAGGATTCAGTTTTGAATCCAACGTTTAACTTCTCACCTCTTAAATCCTGAGAATATAGAGTTTCAAAATCTTCTAATATTATTCTCCATGATACTCCATCTACTACAAGATGATGAATGGTAATAAGCAGATGATCACCTTGATTCGTTTTAAATAAACAAAGATTAACAAGTTTACCATTTTTGATGGAAGATTTCTTTTGGATATTTGTCGCTAATTCATATATTTTCTCTTCCTTATTCTCTACTCCCTCAACATCATGAACGTATAAATCAAAGAGGTTATCCTTATAGCCTCTATTATACTGAATGATCTTTCCATCATTTTCTCTATAAATCATTCTAAGGGCATCATGTTGCTCTAATATCTTATTAAAGACTCTCTCTATTCTCTTTTGATCAAATCCATCTTCCCTAAATAGCATAAATGATTGATTAAAATGATCTAGTTCTTCTTTATTTTTCTCAAAATACCATTTTTGAATTGGAGATAATATTACTTCTCCTGTAACTATTTCATAAGGTTTTAACCGTTTGTTTTGCTTTTTTACATACTTACTAAGATCTTTAATTTTAGGGTTTGCAAATAGATCTTTCACTTCTAACTTAAGATTTATTCTAGACAACCTGGACACAATTTGCAGAGCCTTAATAGAATCCCCACCTGATACAAAGAAATGATGATTTATCCCTATATCCTCTATGCCTAGGATATCCCTCCAAATCTCAACAAGATGTGTTTCAACTTCATTTCTTGGTGCCTCATATTCTACCCCTGATTGACTACTTCTATCTGGTTCTGGAAGTGCTTTTCGATCCACTTTATCGTTTGATGTAAGTGGTAACTGGTCAAGTTGAACAAAATAAGAGGGAATCATGTAATCAGGGAGTTCCTTTTCTAAAAATTCTCTTATCTTGGCTGAAGATATTGCTTTTTCAGACACAATATAAGCACTTAGATACGTATGATTTTCCTTATCCTCTTTTGCTACTACTACGACCTCTTTTATATCTTGATGTTTTAACAACTGGATCTCTATTTCACCAAGTTCTATTCTATACCCACGTATTTTTACTTGATGGTCAATTCTTCCTATGAATTCAACATTTCCATCAGGCATCCATCTTACAAGATCACCTGTACGATACATTTTTTCCCCACTGACGAAAGGATTTTCCACAAATTTCTCGGCAGTTAAAGCTGGATTATTTAAATAACCTCTTGCCAATCCAACTCCAGATATACATAACTCTCCTGTTACTCCAATTGGACAAAGCTGATTATACTTATTAACTATATAAACTTTAGTATTATACACCGGTTTTCCAATTGGAATATTATCATCATTTTTATTCATTAAGAAACTTGTAGTTACTACTGTATTTTCGGTTGGACCGTAGGCATTTACAAGCTGATAGCGGGTATTCTTATTTAAAATTAACTTTTCGCCACCGGATACTAACATTCTTAAAGAATGATTATCTTGTAATATAAATTGTTCACTTACCTTAGATGGGAATGTTGCAACTGTTATGTCTTTACTATTCATATATTCATTTAATTTATCTAGATCAAGCCTAATATCTTTGCCTAAAACATGCAAAGTAGCTCCGGTGATTAAGCAAGGGAAAATTTCTCCAATAGATGCATCAAATGAGACTTTCAAATAGTTTGTAATTCGATCTCTTTCTGTTATTTTATGAAAATCTACATACCAATTACATAAATTGACTAAGGAATGATGTTCCACTAACACCCCTTTTGGTAAACCCGTGGAACCAGACGTATAAATGACATAGGCTAAATCATTTCTATTATTACGCCTTTCCATATTAATTTGCTCTTGATTTTTTATTGTTTCATCATCAATTGAGATTTTAGTTATACATTCATTATTGATAAAATGAAGTTTATCGTATAAATGAGTCTGCGTTAATACGAACTTTGTGTTACTATCTTCTACCATATATTTAATTCGCTCTTCAGGATATTCAGGGTCTATTGGTAAATACGCTGCCCCTGATTTTAATATCCCCATGATACCGACAATCATATCTAAAGAACGTTCCACCATAATTCCTACAATCATTTCTGGATGAACATCCTTATCATAAAGTAATCTAGCTACTTGATTGGATTTTTCATTGAGCTCCTTATAAGTAACTTGTTGCCCCTCAAATTCTACGGCAACCTTGTTTGGAGTTCTCTCTACCTGCTCCTCAAATAATTGATAAATGGTTTTATTCTTTGGATAATCTATATCAGTTTCATTAAATTTATTCAAAAGAATGTGCTTTTCTTCTCCCGAAAGCATATCTATTTGACCTAAACAAACTTCCAGATTATTAGTAATTTCTCTTAAAATACTAACAAAGTGCTCTGATATTTTAGCTATTGTCTCTTTCTTAAACAATTTTGTACAATATTCTAAATCAAATTTTATGATGTTATTAGTTTCTACTGCTGATAATGTCAAATCAAAATTTGCTATATTAAGTTCACTATCATATGTTTCAAAACTTAACCCTTTAATCTCTTCATTAGAGGTATCTAAGTTTTGTAGCACAAACATCGTATCAAATAATGCACTTCTACTCATATCTCTTTGTAAGTCCAGCTTTTCAACCAATTCATCCAAAGGATAATCTTGATTTTCATAAGCCTTTAATGCATTTTCTTTTACTTCTCTTAAATAATTACGAAATGTTTTATCTTCATTTGGATAATTTCTCATCGCAAGGGTATTCACAAACATTCCGACAATATTTTCAAAATCATGATGGCCTCTTCCTGCAATTGGAGATCCTACCACAATATCATCTTGACCCGTATATCTTGAAAGTAAAGTTGTATATCCAGCTAACAGAAGCATATACATGGTAACCCCATTTTCTTTTGCAATTCTATTAAGCTTCTTTGTCAACTCACTATCTATTTCAAAACTTCTTCGGGCCCCTTCAACACTTTGTGTCGGCGGCCTTTTATAATCTGTTGGCATATTTAAAATAGGTACTTCTTCTTTAAAAACATTTATCCAATATTCTTCTTGCTTCTTCATTTCCTCTTGAGTAAACAAGTCTTTTTGCCATACTGCATAATCTTTATACTGTAGGTCCAATGGGGATAACTCTTTCCCTTCATACAGTTTACAGAGCTCTCTATTTAAAATGTTCATTGAAACTCCATCTGAAATGATATGATGCATATCTAATACCACCACGTGCTCATCATCTGTAACATGTATGATTTCAACCCGTAAAAGAGGAGCTTTCTCCAAATCAAATGGTTTAACAAATCCATTAATCATATCATCTAGCTTATTGGTACCCATTTCTCTATACGTCACTTGGAAATCTATCTCTTTTTCAATCTTTTGAACTGGTTCACCATCTACCATTACGAAAGAAGTTCTTAAAGCCTCATGTCTTTCGATTAGTTTATAGAATGCATTCTCAAGCTGATGAACATCCAAATCACCTTTTATTTTCATAGCGAAAGGCATATTATAAGATACTCCGCTACCCTCTATTTTGTTTAAAATGTAGAGTCTTCTTTGGGCAGATGAGAGCGGATAATAATCCTGTTCTTCTACTTTTTTGATCGATGCATATACACTTTCTTTCGTAGAGTCAATATATTCTCCAATTCCTTTTATAGTAGGTGTTTGGAAGATTTGTCGTAAAGGTAGCTCCACCATAAGTTCCTTAT
>NZ_NVEC01000048.1 GCF_002571225.1 Bacillus sp. AFS059628
AAAGATCAAGAAGCGAAAGAGATATGAGTGGTTAAAAGACATTAATGCACAAGTTCCCAAACAGGCTTCAAAAGATTTTGATACGGCGAGAAAACATTCGTTCAAAAAGTATAAAAATGATTATCACACTTCTTATAAATCAAAAAAAGATGTAATCCAAGGATTTTATGCCAATTATGAAAGACTGATTATAGGAAAGAAAGTAGTTCATATTCAGTCCATTGGTGAAGTGAAAACAAGTCAACAACTAACAAGAAACAAAAAGCCATCCAATCCAAGAGTTACCTTTGATGGTCGTCACTGGTGGATTAGTGTAGGGTTCCAAGAAGATTTTGTATTCCAAGAACTAACCAATGAGTCGATTGGTGTGGATGTTGGGTTAAAAGAGCTGTTTGTAGCTTCTAATGGTATGAAAGAACGAAATATAAACAAAGATGCCAAGGTTAAAAAACTTTTGAAAAGGAAAAAGTCAGCGCAAAGAGATATGTCTAGGAGATTTAAAAAAGGTATGAAAATTCAATCTGCCGGATATGAAAAAGCGAAAGCTGAGCACCTGCGGTTAGCTAGGAAAATTACGAATATCCGAAATAACCATATCCATCAAGCAACAGCTAAATTGGTGAAAACCAAACCAATGAGGATTGTTGTGGAAGACTTATCTATCTCAAACCTGTTAAAAAACAAAAAACTATCGAAAGCATTTTCCTTTCAAAAATTACACTTCTTCTTTCAATGTTTATCATACAAGTGCGAGAAGTACGGCATTGCGTATGTAAAAGCTGATAAATGGTTCGCTTCAAGCAAGATTTGCTCATGTTGCGGCGTTAAATACGACCATTCAGTTCAAACAGAAGGACAGTGGAGTTTAAAGATTCGTGAATGGCGTTGTGCTTCATGCAATAGCTATCACGATAGGGATGTAAATGCGTCGATAAAATTATCAAGATGGGTAAAATAAATGCTTGATAATAGGAGGTAACGATACTGCCTCGTGTGGAGTGTTATACCCCTCGTCCCTTTGGGGCTGCGAGAACACGATGAAGCACTAACTTGTATAAATTTGATTGAATTGTATAGATTTAGTTAAGTTTATCGTATCGGAATGAGAGATGGCTATATACTTATTAATCGTCACGTTACTTGCAATTGCGATTGTTATTTTAGGGGTATCATGGTGGAAATGGCATGCATTTATTAGTTTAACAGTTGCGAGTTTATTTTTAGCTATCATGTCTGGATTGAATTTGACAAAAATAGTGATTGCCTATGAAACTGGTGTCGGTAGTGTACTAGGGCATTTAGTTGGTATTTTAGCCCTCGGAACAATTTTAGGAAAAATGATGTCCGATTCAGGGGCCGGCATGCAAGTGGCAGACTTCTTTATTCGATTTTTCGGTGTGAAGAAACTACCTTGGGCTATGTTATTTGCAGGATTTGTTATAGGGATTCCAGTATTTTTTGAAGTGGGGATCGTCATTTTATTACCACTTGTTATTTCCATTCGAAAAACGACGAAGCAAAATATATTATTAATTGCGTTACCTGTTATTGCTGGATTATCTATTGTGCACGGGCTCGTACCACCACATCCAGGGGCGATGACAGCAATCGGTATTTATAACGCGAACTTAGGAAAGGTACTTTTATATTCATTACTTATCGCGTTACCAGCAGCTATTATCGCAGGACCGATATTTGCAAAGTGGGTACATAAAAGGGTTATACCTGAAAATGAACCAGAGCTTATTCGAGTTACGACTGTCTCAACTGATTTACCGAGTCGTAAAGTTTCATTCTTTATTATTTTATTACCAGTTGTATTGATGATTTTATCGGTCGTTGCACCATATATTTCATTACCGAAAAAGATAACTGAATTTTTTGTATTTATTGGAAGCCCAGTAATTGCTTTACTTATTTCATGTTTCGCAGCATTTTATTTACTTGGGATAAGACAAGGAATTAATAAAAAGATGATTAAAAAATTAACGGATGAAAGTTTATTACCAGTCGGTTCCATTATTTTAATTATCGGTGCAGGCGGCGGATTTAAACAAATATTAATTGAAAGCGGCGTTGGAACGGCGATTGCGCAAATGGCAGAACATATATCGTTATCACCAATTGTATTAGCTTTCATGGTAGCTGGATTAATTCGAATTGCAACAGGTTCAGCAACAGTAGCGTTAACGACAGCAGCAGGAATTGTTTCACCAGTTATTCAGCACATGTCTGGTGTGAATTTAGAATTGCTCGTTATAGCAACAGGTGCGGGATCATTAATGTTTTCTCACGTAAATGATGCAGGATTCTGGCTTGTAAAAGAGTATTTAGGTTTGACAGTAAAAGAAACGTTTAAAACGTGGACGGTGCTGGAGACATTGTTATCATTTATTGCATTCGGTTTTGCCCTTGTGTTGAATATGTTTCTTTAAAAGATACCTGAATAGGTATCTTTTTTTGATGAAGCCCATTTCCGAAAACAAGCCCGTTTTTAAGAAAGCCAAGCTTCCTATTCGCCCTGAAAACATACTATAAATGGAATCCCCTCATTTAGAGCAAGGTGAACTTGTTATGAATGATACTAAAGGAGGAATAGAGTAATGAGCGAAAAGTGTGAACACAGACATGATGATTGTAACCGCAGACACCATGGTTGCGGAGGCGGTTTTGCGCTTCTAATCGTATTGTTTATTTTATTAATCATCATCGGTGCTAGCTGCTTCGGCGGTGGAGGCGGTTGTGGTTATGGCGGTTACGGCGGCTACGGATATGGTGGCTATGGCGGATATTGCTGCTAATTATTAAAAACTATTGAAAATGGCCTTGTGCAATATGCACAAGGCCATTTTATTCACATTTTTATATGCTGTGATAATTTATTAATGTACAGAGAGCGGATTAAGAAGAAGAAAATGATCTCGATAATCCCGAAAAAGGTGAGTACGATACATGTTTCTTTTAGTAATGAGAAAGAAAACATGCTTTGTAAAAACTTAACCGCAAATAACGTGTGAACACCAGCGACGATGTAAGGAACGAAAAATAAAATTCCTAATTGAATCGTTGCAGAGCGAAACATTTCTGATTCAGTTAAGCCAAGTTTTGTAATCGTAATATACTTTTGTCTCTCAGTTGTTAAGTCATTATACATACGGAAATATAAAACACTAGCCGCACCGATAAAGAAAATAAACCCGAGAAATGCCCAAATAAAGAATTGAGCAACTGCATTTCCTTTACCGTAAATGAGTTCATCCGTAGCTGTATGAATGTAAAAAGGAATTTGAGCATGTTCTTCTTTGGTTTTTTCAAAGAAATCACTTGCATCAGCACTAATCGTACGTAAAATGTTTTTCGTCGGAACAATTGCATTTTCCCAATTCTCTACGAAATAGTTATAAATTATAGTCGTTTCAATATGAGGAATCATATTATTAAATACATAATCTTGTACGACAACTAAATGTGGGAATGCAAAGGATGGCTCGACCCCCTTATTAATAAACCCTTTAATATGAAATTCTTTTTTATTAGATCCAAGTGTAATCGTATTTTGTTTCGCAAATGGATTAGATACGAGATTGAGAAGTTCTGGTGAGTGGCGAGAAATAATATAAACTTGTGTAGAATCAAGTGTTATTTCCGGTCTTTTCAATTGTTTAGCAATTGCGTTATAATCACTCATCTTCATAAGCATAATATCTTCTTTTGAAGCTGTATCTTTTAATACTGTAAACTTATATTTTTTGTAATCGAAATTGCTATTTGTAAGCTCAGTTTCAATTGTAGTAATATGTTTTTGTTCAAGGGAATTGTCACCTTCTGATGTATAAGTGAAGGGGACAGGGTACCGCTCTAGTACCGATGCTTTCGTATTATTATTAGCAGCAAATAATCCAATAATAATTGTAAATGCAAGTGCAGATAGCATAGAAACGATAAAGAGTACATTAATATTACTACGAGTACGAGCAACTAAGTCTGAAATCCATAACATATTTATTTGTTTTAAATAAAACTTTCTGCGCTTTTTTAAAATATAGATAAAAAGAAGAATTGTTTGTGAAAAGAATAAATATGTCCCGACTACTACGAGCGGTAAAATAGATAACATAATGAAAAAGACAGATCCATTTTGTACATTTTTTTCTGTTACATAGCCTCGCGGGTAACCAGCAATATAATAGCATAGCCCTAAACAAATTAAAGCGAATAAAGAGATGAGTATAGATGGCCGTTTTTCAGCTTTCATTTTTTTGTTACCTTTAATGAGTTGCGCTGTTTTACGAGTACGAATGAACAGTGGCGTAAACGTAGAAACGATTAAAAATAAAATGATAAACGTTACGGTTGTAACGATAATTGCCTCTGTTGGCCAATATAAATAGAGACCTTTCGCACTTGTTAATTTCGAAGTGACTAATAAGAAAAAGTTAGAAAATACTAGGCCACCTTGAATGCCGATAAAGATAGATAATATCCCAATTATCATGTTTTCGGTAAATAGCAGTCTTTTTAATTGTCTCTGTGAAATACCGAGAATCGTGAGTATCCCGAATTGCTGCTTCCGTACATTTAAAAATGTTCCAATTGAATATAAGAGAAAGAAGAACGAGAACATAACAATAACAAGCTGTGCTGTACTAGCTAAGTTCATTAGAGGATTACGTTCTTGAAAGCTTTGTACATTTTGTAAGCGTGGATGATACGCATACACAGTAAATGAAAAGAAAACCATGATAGAAAAAGCACTACTTACAAAATAAGCGAAATATGCTTTAGAATTACGCGAGACATTTTTAAATGCAAATTGCCAAAATGTCATCCACGTCTTCCTCCTAATAATGCTAAAACATCTAATATTTCTTGATAAAACTTCTCGCGGTATAATCCGCGGTGTAATTCGTTGTAAAGCTCGCCATCTTTAATGAAAATGACGCGGTTACAGTAACTTGCTGCAAATGGATCGTGCGTAACCATTAAAATTGTTGCGTCTTCTTCTTTATTTAATTTCGTAAATAACTCCATCACGTCAATTGCCGCTTTTGAATCTAAATTTCCTGTCGGTTCATCGGCAAGTAGAAGTGACGGATGATGAATAACAGCACGTGCTACTGCGGTACGTTGTGCTTGTCCCCCAGAAACTTCAAAAATACGTTTGTCTAAAATATGATCAATGCCAAGCTTTTTGGAAATGTTATTAAGCTTTTCGTCCATTTCTTTTAATGGAACATTATCTAATGTTAAAGGTAGTACGATATTTTCACCGATTGTTAGTGTATCTAGTAAGTTAAAGTTTTGGAAAACAAACCCTAACTCTTGGCGGCGGAAAATAGCTAACTTCTCTCTACGAAATGTGTGCGGTTTTTTTCCGTTAATCACGACATCACCAGAAGTAGGGGAATCAATTGTAGAGATAACGTTTAAAAATGTAGATTTACCACTACCAGATGGTCCCATGATAGCGACAAATTCACCTTTATCTACATGTAAATTTATATTTTTTAAAGCAGTGTGAGGGACTTTTCCTTCATACACTTTTGAGACGTTTTTTATGTGTAAAACTTCTTCCATAGTAATCACCTTTCTATCCTTTAAAACTTAATGTGTTGTGATAATTTTTGCATATAAAAGGAACGAATTAAAAGGAAAAATAAAATTTCAACCGTTCCAAAAATCATCAGTACGACTGTAATCTCAGCGAAGAATGAGAGATGTAATACTTCTTGTAGCATCTTTGTCGCAAACATCGTATGAATCGATGCCATAATGTATGGAACAAAGAAAAGAATCGCAAGTTGAATTGTAGCAGATCGCTTCATCTCAGCTTCTGTTAAACCGATTTTTGTAATCGTTACATACTTTTCTTGCTCATTTGTTAAATCGGTATACATCCTGAAGTAAAGGACACTACCAGCACCAATAAAGAAAATAACACCTAAGAAAGTACCGATTAAGAAGAACGAAGCGACATTTTGTTTTGTTGTGTATAGAGAATCGCTCGCTTCACTTGCATGGAAAGGCGTGTGCTCTGCTTGAATGTTGTTCCCGTCGGTATTAATTTTGTCTATGAATAACGAGCCGATGTTATTAGCTTTTTCCCAGTCCTTAACTTTAAAGCTATATACACTCATCTGTTTTGAAACGGATGATAACGCTTCTACATTTTCATCAGATAGTATGAGCAATTGGTATATTAAGCGGTTTGGGAATGGGTTATAACTTTTATATTCTTTCACTTGTAGTTGTAAATTGTTTTGAGTAAGTGTAAGAGTATTTTTCTTGTCTTTATTATGAAGCGTTCCAATAACCTGATCATCTAAGTCTTTTATAAGAATATAAGATTCATTCTTATTTACCGTGAGCGTTTCCCAATTTAAAGCCTTAGCAAGTACATTATAGTCACTTTGTTTAATTGCATAATAGAGCTGCGAATTTTCTTCCGCTGAAGATACTTCATATATATCCGTTTTAAATTGTTTATAAGTAAATTGCTCTTCGTTAAACTTTTGTTTTAACCAATTTAAATGTTCATCCGCTAACGTATTTTCAGTATGTGATAAATATGTAAAAGGAAAAGGGTTTTCTCTTACTGTATCGAACTTCATAAATTTACCAAAACCATATAAGAATGTAATCATAGTAAAAGCAAGTGTTGATAGCATCGCTACAATAAAGAGCATGTTAATGTTTGTCCGAATGCGTGCTGCTAAATCAGAAATCCAAAGCATATTAATTCGCTTCATATAAAATGTTCTTCGCGTTTTTAATATACGAATGAGTAAAAAACTGATTTGTGAAAAGAAAAAGTATGTTCCAGCTGCAACAAGTGACGGAATGAGAAATATACTGGTGGCGGCGTACAAAAGCCCAACTACTTCGCCGAGCGACATGAAATATAGCGGATTTGCTGCTAGTACGTATCCAGATATTAAACATGTCGCACCAAATAGAGAGATGAGCACAGATGCTTTTCTTTCTTTTTGTTTTGTTCCTTCTTTTAAAAGGCGTACAGCCTTTCTCGTTCGAATGAGCATCGGCGTAAACGATGAGACGAGAATGAAGAGTCCTAGAAAAATGATCATAGTTAAAATAATGGCAGCTGTTGGCCAATATAAATATAAACCAGGAACATGTGTAATTTTGGCGGTAACTAATAAAAAGAACTGCGAGAAGACAAGTCCAAGTTGAACGCCGAAAAAGATGGAAAGAACACCAATTAGCATGTTTTCTAGAAATACGAGTCTCTTTAATTGTTTTTGAGATATGCCAAGTACTGTTAAAATCCCAAATTGCTTTTTTCGTACTTTTAAGAAGGTACCGATTGAATATAGTAAAAAGAAAAACGAAAAGAATACAATGACAACTTCTGAAATTGTCATTAATATGTTCAGAGCAACATTCACGTCTGTCATATGCAATTTAGGATGAAATAAATAAACTGCAAACGAGAAAAAAATTGCGATGGAAAACGCACTGCTTACAAAATAGGCGAAATAAGCTCTGGCGTTCCGGGTCACGTTTTTAAATGCAAACTGCCAAAATGTCATTTGCCTAGCCTCCTAGTAGGATGAAGAGGAAAAGGCTATAAGAGATACCCTTTTCCTCTACTAAATACATTCATAAAATTTAACCATTCGTATACTCTGATAACTTTTGCATGTAAAAGGAACGAATGAATAAGAAAAAGACGATTTCAACTACGCCAAAAATAATAAGAACAGCTGAAATTTCTTTGAATAGTGATAGATCAATTACATCTTGGAGCATTTTTGTGGCAAACATTGTATGAATGGATGCCATAATGTAAGGGACGAAAAATAAAATACTAAGCTGAATAGTTGCAGATCGTTTCATCTCTTTATCTGTCACACCGATCTTAGAAATTGTTATATATTTCTCTTGTTCGTTCGTCAAATCTGTATACATTCTAAAGTAAAGAACGCTACCAGCTCCGATGAAGAAAATAACTCCTAAAAATGTTCCGATTAGGAAGTACGCGGCGCTACCAGATGTGATTCTGTATAATGAACCTGCTGATTCATAGGAGCGTATAAGGGGGCCTTTGTATTGGAATGCCTGCCGATCTCTTTGTATTTTTTTCATAAAATCATCAGCAATTTTATACGTCTTTTCCCAGTTTTGTACTTTATAATTGTACGCTGCTACATGCTTTGTTGTATTTGGTAAGTTATTTATAACAGTGTCAGGTAAAATTAAAGTTTGGTATGAAAAGTTAGATGGAATGGCCCCTGCTTGTTCATAGCCCTTTACTTGTAATTGCGTATTTGTGCTAGAAAGTGTAATAGACTTTCTATTGTAACTTGGCTCAAATTCACTAAATAAGGTTACATAAGCGCTACCTGTTAAGACATATGCTTCATTATCGTTCATGAATAGTTGTTTCATTCGCAGGGAAGCTGCGAGTTTATTATAGTCACTTTGTTTTATTGCATATATGTCATTATAAGCTGTTATGCCTTCATCTTCTTTCAATGGTGTTTCATATAAATCAGCTTTTATTTTTTTATAAGAGAAATGCTCTTTTCGTAATTGTTGTTCAAGCCAATTTAAATGATCATTCACAAAAGGATTTGCGTCATAAGAAAAATAAGAGAATGAAAAAGGTGAACTTCGCGTAACTTCTAGCTTTGTAAACTTTCCGACTCCATATAGGAACGTAATCATTGTGAAAGCAATTGTAGAGAGCATTGCTACAATAAACAGCATATTAATATTCGTTCGGATGCGGCTTGCTAAATCAGAAATCCAAAGCATATTAATCCGTTTCATATAAAATTTTCTTCTTTTCTTTAAAATATAAATAAGTAAGAAACTAATTTGAGAAAAGAAAAAATATGTTCCGATTGTAACGAGCGTTGGAATCACAAAAATACTTGAAACCATATATATAACGCCTACTTGCGAGTTTATTGAGAAGAAATATTTAGGATTTCCAGCTAAAATATAACCACTTAATAAACAGATAGCACCAAATAGAGAGATTAATATGGATGGTTTTCTTTCCTTTTGTTTCCTACCATTAGTTTTTAAAAGGTTTACCGTCTTTTTCGTACGAATTAGCATAGGTGTAAATGAAGATACAGCGATAAAGAGACCAAGAAACACAATCATTGTTAAAATGAAAGCATTCGTAGGGATATATAAATATATCCCTGGTAGATGTGTAATTTTCGCTGTCACTAATAAGAAAAACTGCGAGAAGACAAGTCCAAACTGCATACCGAAAAAGATAGATAAAATACCGATTAACATATTCTCCATAAAAACAAGACGATGTAATTGTTTTCTCGATATTCCTAAAACGGTTAAAACGCCGAATTGTTTTTTTCTAACTTTTAAAAAAGTGCCAATGGAATATAGTAAAAAGAAGAAAGAAAAAAATACAATTACTACTTCTGAAAATATCATTAATCCTGAAATTTCAGAGACCATGCCAAAGTTTTGTAGTTTTGGATGAAATAAGTAAACTGCAAACGAAAAGAAAACAGCAATGGAAAAAGAACTGCTAACGAAATAAGCAAAATAAGCTCTTGAATTACGCGTTACATTTTTAAAGGCAAACTGCCAAAATGTCATAATATGTACCTCCCGCTAGAAGGTACACATGTAGTTTTATTGCAAAAAATGTATGAGAGTGCGTTCTCATACATTTTGCTAGCATATGTTTCGATCATGCTTCAGTCACCTTCTCTGCATGTTCTGCTTGATTATTTACAGCGTTGTGGAAGATGATTTTAATCGTTGTTCCTTTACCAACTTCAGAATCTAGTTTGACAGAGTGACCTAAATAATCACAAATTTTACTTACAATATAAAGTCCCATACCAGTAGATTCTCCGAATGCGCGACCATTTTTCCCAGTGTAAAACGGTTCAAATACTCTTCGAATATCTTCTTGCGGAATACCAACACCTTCATCGCGAACTTCTAAAATAATATCTTTTCCGTTTCGGTAAGCAGATAAGAATACTTTCTTTCCGCGCTCACCAGAGTAACGAACAGCATTTGTCATTAACTGATAGATGATAAATTTTAGCCATTTCGCATCAGAAGCAACCTTTAAATCAGAATGAACTTCTAAAACAGGGAAGACTCCGTTTCGAATGAATAATTCTTTTAAGCCATTAATATTTTTTGTTACCGTATCTTTTAATGAAATAGTCTCAACATGGAAATCTTCATGGAAGTTATTTAGCCTTGCCATATATAAAGCCATATCCAGTCCTTGATTTAATCGCTCTAATTCTTTTTTGAATTTCGGAATCAAATGCTCATCTTCCATTTCGAGCACCATAAGCTGCATAACGGACACAGGTGTCTTCATTTGATGCACCCAGTGGTTAATGAATAATTGATGTTCTTGTTGTTTTACTTCATACGATTGTAGTTCTTTTTGGAATAGACGGTATTGCGTGCGTACGAGTTCATTTACACCGTGAGGCATCGGAGCAGTTGCTCTTTCAATAAACGCATCTTCCATTTTCTCTGGTTGCTCACTTAATCTATGGTACATTCTACGGTTGCGGACGTAACGATAAGCGAGGAAACAAATGAATAAATATAAACTTAAAACGATGAAGTAAAATTTATTATTTTGAAATCCATCTACTGCATCATACAGAACGAAAATGATACCGAAGTTTAATACGTATAGTAGAAAAAATGCAAAATGATCACGTAAAAATAGCTTCATGCTTATTCACTCCAAGTTGCGTTAAAACGATACCCAAGTCCACGTACGGTTTCAATAGCATTTTCAATACCAAGCTCGTTGAACTTTTTACGAAGACGCGTAATGTTTACGTTTAATGTATTTTCCTCAACGAAGCTTTCGTCGTCCCAAAGAGCGGCTAGTAAATCTTCACGGCTCGCTGTACGAGGGAATTTAGATAATAACATTTCTGCTAAAATTGCCTCTTTCTTCGTTAAAAGAACTTGTTCAGCACCGAAATGAATTTCTGGGCGTTCTGGGAATAGTTTTAAACCTTCTACTTCAACGATACGTTCAGAAATGTTTGGTGCATAATCACCGTAAATACGGCGTAATTGACCTTTAATTTTCGCCATTACAACGTCGTAGTGGAACGGTTTTGTAATATAATCATCCGCACCGCTTTCAATCGCCATAATTTGTTCCATTTCACCAGCACGCGCTGAAATGAAAATAATTGGACAAGTAGATTCATGGCGAATTTGACGGCACCAGTAGAACCCATCGAATTTCGGTAAGTTTACATCAAGTAAAACAAGATGTGGCTTTACAGCGTTAAACGATTCCATAATATCATCGAAGTTCTCCGCAACAACAGCTTCATAGCCGTATTTTTGAATGTGAGATTGTAGTAATGATGAAATATTTGGATCGTCTTCAACGATTAAAATTTTATACATATGTATATTCCTCCTAAAAAAACAATTGTAGCTATAGTGTATCATGTGTTTCAAGTCTTTTCATTATGTTGAATGATGAGCTAGTAAACAGTATGGGTTAAAAGTGAGAAAAGTAAAAAGGGCGTATGTATAATTGACAATGAATTGAAAACGTTTTAACATTTAGATAAATATCTAAATGTCTAATTAGTGAAAGGAAGAAAGACATTGAATCAAGCATTCAAAGCATTAGCAGATCCAACAAGGCGAAAAATTTTGGACTTATTAAAAGAAGGTGATTTAACTGCTGGTGAGATTGCTGAACATTTCAATATGACAAAGCCAAGTATTTCACATCACTTAAACGCACTTAAAAATGCTGAACTTATTCAAGATGAAAAGAAAGGTCAATTCGTTATGTACTCTTTAAACACAACTGTATTTCAAGATTTGTTGACTTGGGTGTTTACATTTACGAATAAGGGGGAAGAGGGGAAATGAGGAAGCATATATTTCCGTTATTATTAATTGCTTTAACGATTATTGCATGGTGTGCCGCGTGGCCATATTTACCAGGCGAAGTTCCGAGCCATTGGAACCTTGCTGGTGAGGTAGATGGACATATGTCAAAAATGGGAATGATGATTTTTGATGTATCAATTATGGTTTTTATATATGCTTTATTGACTTTATTGCCTAAGATAGATCCGAAGCATGGGAATTATGAGAAATTTTCTAAAGGATATAATGTAATGAATTATAGCGTATTATTCCTATTATTTTTAGTAAGTATCATTGGAATTGGGGCTGGATTAGGTTATGACATTCCAATGAATAGTACACCGCATATTCTTGTTGGCCTTTTATTTATAGTCATCGGAAACTATTTACCGCAGTGCAAACCAAACTACTTTGTCGGTATAAAAACACCGTGGACGTTAAGTAACGAGGAAGTGTGGAGAAAGACACACCGTTTTAGTGGGAAGGTGTTTGTTGTATTAGGAGTTATTATGATTTTAAGTATTTTTGCACCGGTAGCGTGGAAAGCTTTCCTAATCATTGGCATTATTATTGGTGCAGTAGGATTAACGATGGGATATTCATATGTCGCTTATAAAAAAGAACTAAAAATGTAAATAAAAGCTGCTTTTCCTTCTAAGGAAAAGCAGCTTTATTTTTATCCCACTTTAATGGGCAGTAAGACCCCCACCTCAAAATNNAAAGTTTCACTTTATTTCCTCAAAACTGGTATCCAAATTTCACTTTTAAAGTTTGGAGAAGATATATCTTTCTGTTCATTCCACAATATTTCCGGTCCTTCCGCTAGTTCATAGTTTGAGGAAGGAAACCATTCGGAGTAAATGCGTCCCCATACATTTTGTAATGTTTCAGGAAATGGGCCGACAGCTTCAAAGATAGCCCATGTTGAAGCTGCGACTTCAAGTTGCGCGAATTGTGCTGGACAATCTTTCGTTGTGGCTACTCCAATGTAGTGATCAAGTTCTCCTTTTTCCTCCATTCTTCCTTCAGAAAAGTTAGTAGAAGCACTAATGATTCCATTCGGTTCCATGTTTGAGAGTGACTTTAACGTTTGAATGGACTTTGGATTTAAACTTTTCCACATAGAAGCAATTTCTTCATTTACACCGTTAAACACAATCGGTACACGTTTTGTAATACCAATGATTCGAAATGGTTCTTTTTCTTCAATTCGATAATTCATTTCATTTCCTCCTTGAATCGATAACTGGAAGGTCATTGGTGAATAAGCTTTCAAAGAATGACTACCATTTCGGGCCTCTGAAGGTGTTATGCCATGCAAGTTTTGAAAGGCACGTGCAAAAGAATCCGGTGAGTTGTACCCATATTTTATAGCGACATCAATGACTTTTGTATCGCTATCTTTTAGTTCAAAGGCAGCAAGAGTAAGACGTCTACAGCGAATATATTCTGATAGTGATACGCCAGCTAGGAAAGAAAACATTCTTTTGAAATGATATTCAGAGCAGTAAGCTATTTTTGCGACTTCTTTAAAATCAATTTCATCTGTTAAGTTGTGTTCAATATATTGCATGGCCGCATTCATGTTTTTAAGTGAATCCATACGATGACCTCCTTGTTAAATAGAATAGCAGGAACAAACGAAGTCCATCCGACATTTCATGCACAACTTTGTAGGGTACATTTTTAACCTTACAAAATTGTAATGTTCCTGTAAGGAGAATGAATGGATGGTATGATATCCCAATGCTATAGTAACAAAGTACTTTCGTTCAGTAGGTTAAATTTTTATATCTTTACTTATGCGTCTTACATAACTGTCATGTTTGTGTAAGAAACATCGATAGTGGCAAGAGTAGAGAGTGTATATAGTTGAAAATAGAGAATAGAAGAAATGAGGGATGTCGAGATGAAAACAGTGTTAGAAGCAAAAAATATTGAAAAAGTGTATGACACGGGTGGTAATAAATTTGCAGCGTTAAAAGGTATTAACTTACAAGTAAAAGAAGGTGAGTTCGTTGGAATTATGGGACCTTCTGGTTCTGGTAAGACGACTTTACTAAACGTTCTTTCTACAATTGATAATGCGACGAACGGTGAAATTTTAATTGATGGAAAAGATATCGTGAAGATGAACGATGATAAGTTAGCGTTATTCCGCCGCGACCATTTAGGGTTCATTTTCCAAGATTATAATTTATTAGATACGTTAACGGTAAAAGAGAACATTGCGTTACCTCTTGCGTTATCAAAGGTGAAAGCGAGTGAGATTGATCGCCGCGTTCTTGAAATCTCAAAGAAATTCGGTATTGATCATATTTTAAGTCAGTTCCCATATCAAGTGTCAGGCGGACAGAAGCAGCGCTGCGCAGCATCGCGTGCAATTGTTACGAATCCTAGTATGATTTTCGGGGACGAGCCGACAGGAGCGCTTGATTCTAAATCAGCGACAGATTTACTTGAAAGTATGAAGTCGTTAAATGAATATGATAACTCTACAATTTTAATGGTAACACATGATGCGTTTGCGGCGAGTTACTGTAAACGGGTTATTTTCATTAAAGATGGAGAGTTATATAAAGAATTGCACCGTGGTGAACTAACACGTAAACAGTTCTTCCAACAAGTCGTTGACGTAATGTCTTCCATTTCCGGAGGTATGGCTGATGACCTTATCTAGCATTGCCCTCCGCAACATACAGCGGAACTTTAAAGACTACTTTGTATATTTTGCATCTATGATCTTTAGCATCGTCATTTATTTTACATTTAAGGCGTTGCAGTATAATTCACAAATGGAAAAAGCGGCGGAAGCTTCTAAAAAAATTAGCGGAGCGTTCCAAGTTTCCAGTGTCATGCTAATTATTTTCGTAGCGGTGTTCATTATATATTCGAACGGTTTCTTTACAAGGAAGCGTAAAAAAGAAGTTGGACTATATTCCTTATTAGGTATTCGTAAAAGACAGATTGGTAAAATGCTCTTTTATGAAAATATGTTAATGGGATTAATGTCATTAGTAATCGGTATTGCGATCGGTAGCGTTCTTTCAAAACTATTCCTTGAACTACTAATAAGTATGATGGGAATAAACTTAAACGTTCATTTTGAAGTACCGATGGCTGCAGTTATTGATACAGTACTTATTTTCTTTGTGATTATTTTGTATACATCACTTCAAGGATATCGTTTAATTTATCGATTTAAGCTAATTGAACTTTTCCGAGCAGAACGTGAAGGAGAAGCAATGCCAAAAGGATCTGTCATTATGGCGTTAATTTCAGTTTTCTTAATCGGCTCAGGTTATTTCTTAGCGTTAATGTTTATGAAGGCAGTTATGTATGCAAACTTTATGGTAGTTGCACTTTATATATTACTTGCAACAGTGTTAGGTACGTATTTACTATTTATGTTCTTTACAGTATTCGTATTGAAACGTGCAAGAAATAATAAGTCAGCGTTTTATAATGGTATGAATATGATAACGACGTCACAGTTACTATACCGTATTAAAGGAAATGCAAAGTCACTTGCGACAATATCTATTTTAAGTGCAGTGACATTAACAGCGGTTGGTACGTCAGTTACGATGTATTACAACACATTTACGCAATCAAAAACATCCATGCCATACAGTTACTCTTATGAGAAAAAAGATGCAGAATTGGATAAGAAAGTAAATGCAATTCTTGTGGAGGAGAAGCAGGATCACCCTGTTAAAGATCAATTTGAAATTGAAACGGTTCCTGTCAAAGGGAAGTTCGAAGGAGATAAAGTTGATTTCATTCTTAATATGAATTACACGATTTCAGAGAAATATCAGTTTATATCTCAATCTGAATTCAACAAAATTGCGAAAAAAATCGATGCGGAAACAGTGAATGTAGCTACTGGCGAAGCATTTATATATGATAGTTCTTATATGGAAGGGTATGAGTTTAGCCCTGAATATAAAGGAAATAAAGCGGTATTCCAAATTGGAAATGAAACGAAGACATTGACGATCCAAGGTGTAAATAATACTGCAATTACGAACTTAGGTGAATTATTTGTTATCGTTCCAGATGAAATGTATGCACAAGCGAAGCAAGCATTTGGAACACGTGTTGTAAAAAATATTGATGTAAAAGATGAAAGAAACAGTAAAGTATTAACAGAAAAATTAACAAAAGTGATGCCAGCTGGTGAATCAGAAATGGTACCACCATTTAGAGACTTCTACACTGGTTTCCATATGGGACTTGAAGCAACTGGACTAATGATGTTCATCGGACTATTCTTAGGCTTAGTCTTCCTATTAGCGACAGGCTCCATTATTTACTTCAAGCAGCTTACAGAAGCAAGTGCTGACCGTGATCGTTACATTGTCCTTCATAAAGTTGGTGTAACGAAACAAGAGATGAAGAAAGCTATTGCAAAACAAGTAAGCTTTATCTTTGCTATTCCGTTAATTATTGGTATTTTACACAGTTTATTTGCACTAAAAGGTTTGTCAAATATATTACCATTCGAAATTATGATCCCGCTCCTAATTAGTATTGGAGTATATGGCATCATTTATATCGGATATTACTTCCTAACAGTTCGTTCTTATTATAAGATTGTGAGTGCGAAATAATAAATGAGCAGCTATCGCTATATGCGATAGCTGTTTTTTCATTCTTCATAAAATCTTAAGAAATCTCCTCAATTTTTGTTAAGAAACGATAGTTATACTTAGAAACAAGTTAAAAACTATCGAGCGAATGGGGAGAGGTTTACATGCAACTCATAACATTCTTACATGAATTTATAAAACATCCGAAACATACTGGTGCGATTGCGCCAAGTTCAAAAATATTAGCAAGAAAAATGGTAGATGTAATTGATTTTCATAGAGCGAAATGCATCGTAGAGCTAGGTCCTGGTACAGGTGTTTTCACGAAAGAAATTATGAAGAGAAAGAGGAAGGAAACAATATTTCTTCTTATTGAAATTAATGAAGTGTTTTGTAAAGAGTTGCAGAGAAAGTTTAAAAATGAGCAGAACGTCATTGTTGTACACGGCTCAGCTGAAAATATACAGAAGTATATGGAAGAGTTCAATATAGAATGCATTGACTATATCTTATCAGGATTACCGTTTACTTCTTTACCAGAAGAAGTTTCAAGGCGTATTTTAAACAATGTAATGGAAGCGATACATGAGAATGGTGAATTTATTACATTTCAATATTCACTTGTGAAAAAAGGATTTATACAACATTTCTTTCCTGAAATTACGCTCGAAAAAGTGTGGCTCAATTTCCCGCCAGCGTACGTCTTTAGTTGTAAAAAAGAGTTAAGGAGAGCATATGCCTAATGGAATTACATGAATTATTATCTTATATTGAACAGTACGGTTATTGGGCATTATTTTTCTGCTTATGGTTAGGTATTATCGGTATGCCAATTCCAGACGAAATGATCGTAATGAGTGGTGGTTTTGTCTCTTCACTAGGGATATTAAATGTCATTCCAGCATTTTTACTAACATATTTAGGCGTTGTATCTGGCCTATCTTTAGGTTATATAGTAGGGAAAATATTTGGTAGGAAAGTACTGGATAAGTTAATGAAAAAGAAAAAAGCGAAATATCTTTTGGAATCTCAACAAATGGTAGAGAAGTATGGTCATTATGCGTTAGTCACAAGTTATTTTATACCAGTTGTAAGACATATCGTACCGTATGTAGTTGGAATGAATAACATGTCATTTAAGACGTATGTCTTGTATTCCTATACGACAGGATTTGTTTGGACACTCGTTTACTTTGTGCTCGGTTCTTTATTTGGAAAACACATTAACAGAATTGTAGCGATTGCGATAGAGTATGGCGTGTATTTTGGTGGGATTGTTTTTGTTGTTGCGAGCGGTGTATATTTGTACAAGCAAAGAAGAAGTACGGTGATGAGTAAGTAAATAGAAGATAGGTTTATGTTTATTGAGAGTAGTATAAAAGGGAGAGTTATTTTGTAAAATAACTCTCCCTTTTAATGTAATAGCTCCTTATTACTTTCATTAGGTGTTGTCTGAAATACAGTTATATAAATTGTTAATATAGTTGTATTAATTAAATTAGCTAATACAGTCATAAAATCACTTGATGGAGTGACAAGAACGAAGATTGAAAGTATGGCAGAAGCAAGAGGAATAAACTTTTGTAGTGTAGTTAACTTTCCATTTTTATGAAGCCTCGAAGATTGAAAGAAGCAAAGTAAGAAAATAAAGGATGTAAATAATAATCCTAAATATCCCCAACCATCTTCAATATACCAAGGTAAAAAGCTCATTCGTGATGTGAAAATAAATAGATTTAATACTAACGTGCTAATGATTAGCGTGTTTAAAATGGTAATATTCTTCTGTTTTTTCATTTGAATTACACTCCGGAATTTTTTTAGACTTTACTGGGATGCTTTTGCCATTTCTATAAATCTTTGCTCAATTTCATCCAAATCGAATGAATGGCATATTCTGCGGTCTTCTTTATCTAAAATTCGATAGTGCTGAGATAAAATATTTTGTTGTATTTGATAGCCATTTGATTCTTTTATTTGTCGCCACCACACTTTTCCTCCTAAAGTCTTCGGGAAGTTCGTATTGTAATGTGTAAAAGCGATTGTTTTTATAATTTCATTCACATCATCCCCAAATGTCATTTGGACTGTATCACACTGTTCGAAGAGTGTTACGACACAAACTGCACCTGACCATGTTAGCGTGCGTCTTCCTTTTTCAATTTCTACTAATGTTTTCTTCGATAAACCGATAATTTCTGACATTTTATCTTGGGATAGATTATTTTCAACACGGATGAGTTTTAATTTTGAATTAACGAGTTCAATAAATGATTGTTTATCCATTATGCAGCTCCTTTTTTGTTTATGGTGTAAAATTACACTATAAGTGTAATTTTGTCAACGGTAGTGTGGAAAGTTCCTTTTTACTATTTTGATCTTTCTAATTAATATTTCACTTTTAGTTTAAGAAAATGTTAAGAAACAGTACGAGTTTTTATTAAGAAATGGGTCCTATACTTAGAAACATCTTAAAGAAAACAGAATGAAAGGTGGCATATAGATGAAAAGATTTATTTTTGGATCATTACTTGTTATCGTCGCAGGAGCGGCATATTTATTAAATGGGAGTAAGTTAGTAGATCAAATGAATCCATTTCTTGATATAGAGCACCATTATGCAATAATTGATAACGATGGTAAAGAGTTAGGTGGAAATAAAGCTCGTGAATATAAAGTGAAAGCTTATGATGAAAATGGTAAGGAAAAAGAAGTTACAATTGACGGAGTAGATGAATTATCAAAAGGTTCATACTGGCATGTGTTTACGAGAGGTAAGTTCTTATATGATAAAGTGAAAGTAACGATAGATAAAATTCCTGATGGAGCAAAGATGAAGTTAGGATTTTAAGTATAAAACCGATCCTCAATGTGGGAATCGGTTTTGTTATTTTATGGTAAAATGTAAAAGGGAGGAGTGAGAGTTATGTTACTCATCGTTAGTCTTATATTAATCGGGATTATGTGTAGTATGAGAATAGTATCCTTACATATGGTAGAACGAGACAAAATAGAAGAGCGATATGTATATTGTCCAAAATGTAATGCGAAAATTAGAAGAGGGAATTTTGCTCCGTTTTGTTCGAGATGTAATGTAATATTTTAACGAAAGTAAATCCGAAATCATTTTGTATGGTTTCGGATTTTTTATGTTGAAAATAGAAGAAATAAAGAGTGGAAAAAAGTTTGAACAAGGGATTGAGTATACGAATGTTAGTGAAGGATATCCCATTATTATGAAGTATGTCGTAGAGATTGATAGAGAAGTTTTGAGGGTGTTACTACCTGATGAAAGAAGGATTCTTCCTACTATGCTAGAGTGTGATGAATGTTATAAGACCCAGTTGGATGATATCGAGGGAAGTTGATAAAAAAGGCTTGAAATAATTCAAGCCTTTTTTTATTACTATTTATGTCCTAAAATATGCTCAACCTCATGTACACTCAATTTACTTGCCTTAGCAATTGTTTCAAGTGGTATACCAAGATCATGCATATTTTTAATCATTTGAATTTTTCCTTGTTGAACGCCTTCTTTTCGCCCTTTTTCTATACCTTGTGCTAAGCCCTTTGCTAAGCCGTTTTCCATACCTTTTTCCAAGCCCTTTTCCAAGCCCTTTGCTAAGCCCTTTTCCATACCCTTTTCCAAGCCTCTTTTCATACCTTCTGCCTCAGCATGGGCGAATTTTGCTGCTTCATCCATTAAAACTTTCTCCCTCGCGTCATAGGCTTGTCGGAAAGAAGAATCTTGACTCATACGTTCCCACTTGTTTATTGCTTTTTGTAAAATAGGATCTCGGTTCATAGCAATATCCTCCAATGTTTTAGTTAAGTGTTCATCCTCATTTGCTGAAAGCAATAAAAGCCAACGAACAAATGGATCTTTCCACGGATTTACTTTTTCTTCATGCCATTGTTTTGTTAACTTTGGAATTTCTACAATGTGAATTTCTATGTCATCACTCAAGAGTTTCTGTTGTTGTGAATTCCATAATGTGCCCGTTGTATGAAATTCTTTGTGGTCTGAGAACATTATAAAGTTCAATAAATTAATGGTGATGGTTTTATGAAGCGAACTGTAAGGCATACCTTTTTGTAATTGAGATGTGTATAATTTTCCCCAATAATATAAACTACGTTTCATCATATCGTGATTATTATTGAGCTGTATTTCTACATTTACTTTTGTTCCTGTGTTTAATGTCGCTGAAATATCTAAAATAGATAACTTATCCTCTTCATATTCCCGATATAAATGTGGATCTTCTAGTTGTAGAGAAGCAATGGGTGATTCTAAAGACTCTTGTAACATAGCGTTTAAAAATGCAATTAGAATATCTTCACTACCATTCGTACCAAACAATTGTTTAAATGCAAAATCAATGCGTAAATTAACTAACTGTTGGTTGAACAAAGTTTGTCCTCTCCCTTATATTAAGGTGCTTCTTTCCTTCATTGTACCTAAAAATAAATAGGGCATGCAAATAGACCATTCTGCTATTTTATTAGGAGTATTATTAGAAAGTGAAAGGCAATTATGTCTATGTTATACTCTAGTGAAATTGAAAAAACTTATATAGAGGTGAAGATGATACATATGCAAAAAGATATTTTAAAACTATTAGATAAAAAGCAAAGTAACTATGAATTTCCTACCTTTGATAATGAATATATTGATATTTCACAAGTGAAATTCTCTCTTTTCTTTAAAGATAATAAGGATTGGTTAATGGTGTTTCAAATTGTTGGTGTAGGTTCATTAGGGGTATGTAATGATATTCACGTATATGGTGATAGAGTGAATCATTCAATTGGTGATGATGGTATTTTGCAATTAAATGATGGAGATTATGAATTATTTGATAATGAAGGTGAATTTATACCCGATATTCATAACGGTAGTTTGAAAATTCGAGAGCATCAATTTGAATATCAATTTACAGAAGAAGATTATATGAATCATGGAATAGAAGTACAAACGACAGAGTCTTACCCAAGAGATTTTATGCGTATGCTTGCGACCAATGAAGAAGCTAGAAAATTATTATGGTGGGAAAAAGAAGAAATTTTAGAAGAGTTCGGTTTAGAAGGTGATTGGGAAGTAGCGTATGAAACGGAAGAATGGCAACATGTTGAAGACGAGAAAGTAAGTGAAAATGAATTCTTCCGATCAGTAGCCGCTGCTATAGAGGAGAAAGATCCAAGCATTATTGTGAATAAGGATTCTAATACGCACTGGAAAAATTGGATGGAGTTTGATTACGAAAACTTGTAATTATAAGTAAAGCAAAATGCCTTTTTTATAAAAAAAGACGAGCCAAAGTGTTGAAACTTTAGCTCGCCTTTTTGTATTACACAACCACAGGATTATAAATCATCGTAAAGTGTCCTTGTAATAATTCAATTTGACAAGGTGTATGAAGCGAGCTTTCTCCATCTGTATCTACTTCTTTTTCTTCTTCTGTTTCAATATGAATGGATTTCGCTTTTACGTGGAAGATATCATTTTCATTTGAGTCTTCAAATAGTTTCTTTCCGATATAATCTTTAAACGCTTGAATGCCTGTCGATTTTACGACGAAAATATCAAGTGTTCCGTCGTCGCATTTTACGTTCGGGATAAAGGACGTGATCCCGCCAAGGTATTCACCGTTTCCAACCATAACAAGGACAGCTTCGTCTTCATATACTTGTCCATCGTACGTAATTTTTACTGGGAATGTTTCAGCATTTTTTACAGTTCGAATAGTGCTTAAGTAGTAACCGATTTTACCAAGTTTTGCTTTCTCTTCTGCATCAATATTGTTTGATACCTCAGAAACAAGTCCAATACCCCAGAAGTTTAAGAAGTATTGTTCGTTTGCTTTTGCGACGTCAACTGGTTTTACATGTTCTTGTGTAATAAGTTTTGCTGCTTCTGCGATGTTTTGCGGAACACCGAGTGTGCGAGAGAAGTCGTTGCAAGTGCCGCCTGGAATGATTGCAAGTGTAGGTCTAGTTTCAAGAGGTGCTAAGCCATTTGTGCATTCGAATACAGTACCGTCGCCACCAAAGACGATAATTAAATCTACTTTACTAGCAAACTCTTGGCAATATTTTGTTGCATCGCCTTGCTCTTTCGTATGAAGGATATGTAAATCAGGAAAAGCTGCCGCAAGAGGTGGTACGATTTTCGTTAAGTTCGTATGTAAATCACCTTGTCCTGCTTTCGGATTTACGATGAGGAGTACTTTTTCAAATTTTGTTTTTGTCATTTTATTCTCTCCCTTTGTCTTTTACGAATCGTGATAGAAAATAAACTTCCATCAATAATTGATAGAAGTTTATTCTATTTATATTACTTCGTTACAACTGAAGCGATAAATGGTAAGTTACGATATTTTTCTGCGCAGTCGATACCGTAGCCAACGATAAATTCGTCTGGAATTTGGAAGCCAACATATTCAGCTTTTAAATCCACTTTACGACGCTCAGGTTTATCAAGTAATGTACAGAATTTCAATGCTTTCGGTTTATGCATAAAGAAGTGATCTTTTAAGAAGTGAAGTGTTAAACCAGAATCGATAATGTCTTCTACAACAATTACATTTTTTCCAGTAATGTTTACATCGATATCTTTTAATAGTTTTACTTTGCCAGTTGTTTCTGTTTGATTTCCGTAGCTAGATGCAGAAATAAAGTCGATTGTCACATCGTTTTTAATGTGACGAATTAAATCAGCAGCGAATACGAAAGATCCTTTTAATACAGCGATTACTACGATTTCTTCTCCTTCAAAATCACGTTCGATTTGAAGTGCTAGTTCTTTTACTTTTTCTTGTAATTGTTCTTCAGAAATTAAAGTGTCTTTTATTTCAATATTCATTGGAGTCCTCCTACAGTGTAAAACTTGCGAACATTTCGACTGTATAGGAAAGAAAGCAAAAAGTCAAAGGAGATATAAGTTTTTTACATAAATACCCACAAAATAGTCAGATGATATGATATACTGATTGTATTAAGAAAACGCTTCCATAAAGGGTGATTATGATGAAAAAGAAAGAGTATACAAGTGCAACATTTATAAAAGCATTACTTTTAACAATTGTTCTTGGTAGTTTGGCTTACATAATTGATGTACCAGCGATTCGAATTTCACTAATTGGAATGACTTTAGTATTAGGCGCAATTTCCCATGGTATGATGTCACAGTTGAAAGAAGCTGGAGTCGATCATATGAAAGATCATATAGATGAGAAATGAGAAACCTTCACATATAGAGAGTGAAGGTTTTTTGTTTCTTACAAAAATGTAAGGTAGTTGTAAGGGAAATCGATAGTTGCATAGTAGTGCTTTGGATAAACTATAGGTGTAAGGTAAAAGGCAAGCATATTTTAGGTAAATTAAGTTTTAGGCACTCTATATGTGAAAAAGGAGTAGGAGGGCATGGAGAAACGTTGGACGACCTTTTCTTTTTTAGCAACTAGCAACACCGTAATGCTAGCTGGCGAGATGGATTTTTTGCACTTGTTTGATCGAGAAGACGATCATTCTTCTTCTAAATTTACAATGAAATGGAATAAATGGAGCGAGAGTTGTAAGTTTGAAGAAGAGGCCCCTAACGAAGAGCAAAAGATTATTTTGACAAACCCTATTAAAGCGTGGGTTGTTCAACGTCGTAAGTGTAACGTCAAAAATCACTTAAAGAAAACTGAGCCGAGACAATTAGTTATCGCTCCGGCCCATTCTACTTCTACATCACGCGAAAGTAACATGTAAATATTGAGACACACACCCGAAAAAACATCGTACATATATGGCGATGTTTTTTTATTTTTTTACAATGAAATCTTTAAATGAAATATATTTCATCTGCACCTTAAATTTATATCTCTTGTTTATTCTAGTGATACATCCGATGCGAAGTGATGTAAAACGTATAAAAGGAGAGAAATAAAATGAAAAAGAAACTATTACCAATTTGTGCGATGGCACTTTTAACAGTAGGATATTCTTCAGTGGCAAGTGCTTCAACTGGAACATTGACAAAGGAAGAAGCAGCGCAAATACAGCAAGATATAGCAAAAAAAGAAGCAGCGATTCAGGCGCAGCAAAAAAATGATACAGAGAAAAAACAAGCGGCGCAAGCGCAAGAGAAGAATGAAGTAGCGAAAAAGCAAGCGGCACAAGTACAAGAAAAAAGTAATATGGCTAAAGAAGTAGTAGCGCCACAAGTGAAAGAAAAGGAAGCTATTGCAAAAAAAGAAGCTGGAGAGAAATTACCAAACACAGCATCTAATAATGTAGCAATGATGGGACTAAGCGCATGTCTTGTAGCACTAGGTACATTATTTGGTTTGAATCGTCGGAATAAAGTTAAGGCATAAATCAAATATTGTCCTATAAAGAATGGCATAATTTCATATATTAAAAATGGTAGGTTATGCCTACCATTTTTTGCATGGAGGGATGAAACATGAAGATACTCAATTATATCGGTATCATATTGATGGCTATAGGGCTATTTATGGGAGCATATTACGCTGTCGAATGGTATAAAGGAAAAAGCTCTGCTCAACAATTAACAAAAAAAGAACTAAAGAGCCTTGAAAATATACAAGATAATGAACTTTCTTCCGAAACACCTGTAACTTCCCAAGTGCCTTCTTCTCAAACAGAACATAAAGAAGGAGAAAAGGTAGCGATGTTACATATACCAAAAATAAAGAAGAAGTTTTCTATATATTGGGGAGCGGATGCTGCAACTTTGAAGAAAGGCGTTGGAATGTTTGTTAGTGATGTAACGACAACGCCATCTGGAGGTGGACATACGGTACTAAGTGGGCACCGGGATACTGTATTTACAGATTTAGGAGAGTTAAAAGAAAAAGATACGCTTGTTTTAGAGTATGATAATAAAACTTACACATATGAAATTCAAAAGATATGGATTACCCATGCGGATGATCGTACTGTTATTATAAAAAAAGAAGAACCGATATTAACACTGACGACTTGCTATCCATTTGATTATATAGGAGATGCACCAGATAGATATATTATCGAGGCGAAGTTAACTGGTAGTTATTCAAAATGAAGTGATAGTTTTTGAAAGCAGGAGGGGATATATAAGTTATGTCAAAAAATATTTTAATTGTAGAAGATGAAGATATATTACGTGAAATATTAAAAGATTATTTTTTGAGTGAGCAATATGTAGTGTTTGAAGCAAGAGATGGGAAGGAAGCTTTAGTTGTATTCGAGGAAGAAGAGGTTGATTTAGTTATTTTAGACATTATGTTGCCGGAACTTGACGGGTGGTCCGTTTGTAGAAGAATTCGAAAGACGTCCGAGGTGCCTATTATTATGCTGACGGCGCGCGTAGATGAAGACGATACGCTACTTGGATTTGAACTTGGGGCGGATGACTATGTGACGAAGCCGTATAGTCCACCAATTTTATTAGCAAGAGCGAAAAGATTGTTAGAAAGTAGAAAAGTAACAAAGCAACTTTTAGAGAATGAAGATGATACCTTATCAATCCACGGTATTCACGTTCACTTCCCGTCGCGCACTGTTACGATAGATAGAACAGACATTAATTTAACACATACAGAATTTGAAATATTAGCGTATTTTATGAAAAATCAAGGGATTGTTTTAACACGGGAGCAACTCATTTCAAGAATTTGGGGATACGAATTTGCCGGTGATGACCGAACCGTTAATAGCCATATTCGCAATTTGCGAAATAAATTAGGAGAGAAAGCAAAGTACATTACAACTGTAGTACGAACAGGTTATAAATTTGAGGGGAATGTATGAGAAAAGGGATTGTACTAAAATTATTTACCCTCACAACAGCATTATGCATGTTAATTTTAGCGACGATATTTATTGGACAAACGATATTTTTCAAACAATATTATGCGAATCGAAAAGTAGAAGATATTAAAGTGAACTTAAATTCCTTTGAGAAGGGCTATTTGAATTATGTAGGAAATGCAGAAGAAATTAAGCGACTGGAGCAAGACTTTTTAAGAGAAAATAATACGTGGATTACGACATTAGATCAGAATGGGAATTTAAAACATGCGGATGATTTTTATTTTGAGGTAACGATAGATCGTAGGCAACAAAAGAGCTTTGGACAACAAATATTCAAAATTCCTTTATACAATCTCATCAATATAGAGGAGATTGATAATAAATCATCAAATGCATTTTTAGGACAAGAAATTTATTTTTCTGGCGTGAAAAAAGATGATAGTTATATTCCATTCTCTTTCACGTTAGGCAAGCAAAATTTAAGTGGATCTAATAAACCGTTAGAAAAAGCGTTTCAGGAGAAAATGAAATTAAATGAGGAGAAAAAGAGAGCAGCCGAGGAACAACTTGCTAAGGAAAAGAAACCAGCTGTTCAGAAAGAATTTGCTCAGGAATTAGATGCTTACATAGGTGGGCGTGTTACGAAAGTTCAGCTTCCTGATGTAACAGGTCCTATAAATCCAATTTATAAAAATAGCATCTTCTTAGATAACATAAAAGAATTTCAAACTAATTTATTATTAAAAGAGAGCAAGCACATACAATATGCAATACAAACAATGGACTATGAAAAAAATGATATTAAATATAAATTATTAATCAAGCCAATAAAAGAAAAAGATGGATCAGTAACTTATATATATGCGATGGCTTCTTTACAGCCTGTAGATGAAGCTGTACAAATGGTGCAAGATTACTACATTTACATCATTGCGTTTGTAGTCGTTCTCATTTTTCTAGCTTCGTTTTATTACTCTAAACAAATTGCAAAACCGTTATTAAAAATAAATGATACAACGAAGAAAATAGCGCACTTAGATTTCACAGAACAAATACCGATTACTTCAAAAGATGAAATTGGTGATTTATCGAAAAATATTAATGTATTATCTAATAAGCTCCATTCGCATATTGGACAGCTAGAACAAGACATTGAAAAAGAAAGAAAGTTAGAAAATACGAGGAAAGAATTCATTTCTGGTGTTTCGCATGAATTAAAAACGCCACTGAGTATTATGAAAAGCTGTATTTCTATTTTAAAAGATGGAGTAGCTGAGCATAAAAAAGAATACTATTTTCAAGCAATGGAACGAGAAGTAGATAAAATGGATACGTTAATTTTGGATATGCTTGAGTTAGCTAAATTTGAGTCAGGTACATATAAAATGAAAAAGGGAGCATTTTATATTGATGCTGTAATTGAAGATATATGTGAACATCTTTCTGTGGAAATAGAGAAAAAAGAACTTCATGTGCATAAAAATATATGTTCATTTGAAGTAGTTGCAAATCAAAGTCGGATTGAACAAGTCATCGTGAACTTCATTACGAATGCGATACGTTACACACCAAATAAAGAAGATATTATTATTTCTACAATAGATGAGAAGGATCGTATAAAAGTGTGTATTGAAAATAAAGGTACTCACATTGAAGAAGAGCAATTAGATAAAATTTGGGATCGTTTTTATCGCGTGGATGCAGCTCGCAAGCGTTCGCAAGGTGGGACGGGGCTTGGGCTAGCTATTTCTAAAAATATTTTAGAATTACACGAAGCTGAATATGGAGTAAAGAATACAGAAGACGGTGTATTATTTTACTTTTACTTATCGAAAAAAGCGTAGATGATATATGCTACGCTTTTTTAATTTATTTTCATATTATCTTTACCTAATCTTTATTTTTAAGCGATATAATCTGGTTAGAAAATGAGGTTATGTAAGGAGTCGATCAACCGTGCATAGCAATTGGCTAAGTATAATGGTATTTATTTTCTTTTGTGCATTTATTGTATTTTTAATTGATATTGCGATATGAAAAAAAGAGCGCTCATTAAGCGCCCTTTTTCTTCGAATTCAGTTGATAAGCATTGATGCTCTTGAATAAGCGTGGTGAAGTAAGAAATAAAAATATAAGTAAAACGGTACATAAAATAAAAGAACCGAGCATTGTACTGCCGTTTACAATTAATGAATATAGAACTGCTGATTGACCTTTCGGTGCATATTGTCCCCAGAAAATAATACCGGCGATAAAGTGACAGAAGTAGCGAGCAAAGCTACCAACAAATGTAGCAAGAATAATGTAACCAAGAACTTTCTTTCCTTCGTTATTTTCATTGGAAGCTAAAAGTGTTTTTTGAATTGGACGATAGAATAAGCCAGCAAATCCGATAAAAGCAAAGGCAATGAAGTACTCAATGAATGCTTGAATAGGTGTTAAAATGTAAGCATCTCCCACGACAATTTGTAATAGTCCCCAAACTAAACCACCTAAGAAAGCTGATTTAAAGCCCCAGCGGTATGCAATAATAAAAATAGGAATCATAGCAAATGAAATGGAACCGCCTGTTGGAAGTTTAATTGATAATGGTAAAATATCGATGATCATGGCGAAGGCTGCAAGAATAGCAGATTCGATCATCGCTTGTAAATTGGTGTTACGCATGTTGTCTCCCCCTAAATCCAAGTTGTACAAAAAAGAATAGATATCATAGGAGGATACGAAATACGTAAATAAAAAGAGGTATGTATTTCGGACGTTTGCACAATCCCTGCGTTAGCATTAACTAACAGGTTCGAAGGGTCGGAACGAAGTGTTCCCTCTCAGCGGCATGGCTCCCCCTGTGATAACGAGATTCTTTATTTGCTATTGTTTATTGTAAGCGAAATGGATGAGAATGGCAAATGAATACGGTATGACAATTATTGAAATAGAATTGTAGCGAAATGTTAATAAATATGAAGCAAAAGGGTATAGTACAAGAGAAATAGAGTGTGCTATAATTTGTCTGAAAATAATTATCATTCTCTTCTGAGGGGGAAGGTTATGAGCTTAGTAGATATTAAAATCGGTGAGAAAGTGCTGGTGAAAAGTGTTCAATCTTTAGATTATTTACTAAAGAGAAGATTGGCTGCTTTTGGTCTTTCTGAAGGAAGCGAACTTCGTATGAAGCAGAAAGCGATGTTCAAAGGTCCTTGTACATTGGAGTGTCGTGGACAGTTAATTAGTATTCGTCATTGTGACGCGAAAATGATAAAGGTGGAATTAGCGTGAATAAGGTAGCTTTGCTAGGGAATCCGAATACAGGAAAGACATCATTATTTAATGCACTTACTGGTTCTTATGAATACGTAGGAAACTGGAGCGGTGTAACAGTAGAAAAGAAGGTTGGTAAATTAAAAGATAAGCAAGGGACATTAATTGATTTACCAGGTGTTTATGATTTAAATCCAGTTTCGCGTGATGAAGGTGTTGTAACAAACTTTCTATTAACAGAAGAATTTCAGCATATGTTAAATATTGTAGATTCCTCGCAGTTTGAACGAAATATGCATTTAACGTTGCAATTACTTGAATTTGGTAAGCCAGTTTCAATTGGTTTAAATATGATTGATGTGGCGAAGCAAAGAGGAATTATAATTGATGTAAAACGATTATCAGAACTATTAGGTGTAACAGTCGTTCCTGTCGTTGCAAGAAGCGGAAAAGGTTGTGAAGAACTACTTGCGACTCTTAAAGAAAATGACAAAAACGAGAAAAAGCCATTCATAATTTCATATGGTGTACAAATGGATGGAGGAATCGGAGAGGTAATTTCTCTTTTAGAGAAAGCGAATTACAAGCATCCGAGATGGTTAGCTCTTCAATTTTTAAGCAATAACGAGGTAGTAGAAAAAGAAATGAAGGCATTACCAATTTATAAGGAACTTGTAGCCATTCGATCTCGCTTAGAAGAAAAACTTGATTGTACGTTGGAAGAGCATATTTATAAAACTCGTGAAGCGTATATTGAAAAGTTAAAAACAAATGTTATGAAGCATGAGAAAGAAGGAAAAATTCCTTTTTCAGAAAAAATTGATAGATTAATTACACATAAAATTTTAGGACTTCCAATCTTTTTAGCAGTTATGTTTTTTATTTTTCAGGTTACGTTTACGTGGATTGGTACACCATTATCTGATATGTTAGATGAGTTTTTTGGTGGAAAGCTTACGGATTGGGTGACAGCTGGACTTACAAGTGTCGGAGCTTCTGACTTTATTCAAGCACTGGTTACGGAAGGGATTATTGCCGGCGTTGGTGCTGTATTAGTATTTGTTCCACAAATCTTTGCACTATTCTTTTTCATTTCATTATTAGAAGACTCAGGGTATATGGCGCGAATTGCAGTTGTTATGGATAGAATTATGGAGTTTTTCGGCTTAAACGGAAAAGCGTTTATTCCGATGATTATCGGTTTTGGATGTAATGTTCCAGGTATTATGGCAGCGAGAACGATTGAACAAGAAAAAGAACGTTTACTTACAGTTCTTGTAACACCGTTTATGTCTTGTTCGGCACGTTTACCTGTATATGCATTATTTGCGGGAGTATTCTTCCCTCAAAGTCAGGCAACTGTTGTGTTTTCTTTATATGTTGCAGGTATTGTTCTAGCGTTACTCGTTACAAAAATTATGTCTCTTACCATTTTAAAAGCGGAAAAATCTATTTTCGTTATCGAACTACCTCCTTATCGCGTACCACAAGCGAAAACGTTATGGTTAAGTACGTGGGAGAAAGGAAAAGGATTTGTTCGTAAAGCAGGTACATTCATCTTCGGTGGTTCTGTTGTCATTTGGTTATTAAACTACGCAGGTCCATCAGGATTTGGTGTTGATATGGGAGACAGTTACTTAGCGATGATTGGTGGATTTATCGCACCACTATTTGCACCACTTGGATTTGGAACGTGGCAAGCTGCAGCATCCCTTTTAACAGGATTTTTAGCGAAAGAAGTTGTCGTTTCTACAATGGCAATTATTTATGCGGTGAAAGAAGATGTGCTGGGAAATGTAATGGGAGCACATTATACGGCGCTATCAGCATATGCATTTATGTTCTTTATTTTATTATATGTTCCGTGTTTAGCGACAGTAGCTGTTATTAAACGTGAAACAGGATCAGCGAAGTGGACGATTTTCTCTGTCGTGTATCCGCTTGTAGTTGCTTATGTATTAACGCTTATTATATACCAAGTTGGATCCTTACTCGGATTCTAGAAGGAGATGTATTAGGGTGATGGTCAATATTATAATTGGAGCTATCATTTTTGGTTATGCAGCATACACGTTAGTGAATTTTGTAAAGAGAAGTAAAAAGGGAAAATGCGCTGCATGTTCTTTAAATAAATCATGTCAGTCGCAAACTTGTAGTCCGGATATGGAGCAAATTGTTCATAAATAGAGAAAAGCTTTGCAAATTTGAATTGAACCTAAAAAGTTAGACAAATATATTAAGCAGCTACTAAGGATTGAACTCTGTATTGCACAGGGGACAATCCTTTTAGTTTTGTTTTAATTCTTTTGTGATTGTAGTAATGAATATAAGTTTCTAGTTCTTGCTTAAATTGTTCCATTTACTGCTTGTATTTTATCTTTTGAAGAAAATTTATCCATAAAAAATGCACCTCCAATTGTTAATTATGTGTCTAACAATTGGGGTGCACTTCAGCTTTTTTTGTTTTACTTTTTAATTTTTACAAGTTGAGAAGCTTCTACGCCGTTGTAGCCAGGGAATTCTTTACTTGGGTCTTTATAAAATTTTAATACACCTACAGATTTTTCATCACCTTTTACATTGTTGTAAGTTGCGTCATCAACAATTGCATACATATCTGTATATGCACGGCCACTTCCGATAATTGTGTTACCTTCGTATTTTAATTTTGCCCCATCAAGTGTAGCATTTTCTACTTTGTTTTTTGCGAATAATACACCTTGCTCTGCTGTTACAGCTGGTAATTTATCAAGTGGTTTCGTGTCGTCTTTTTCATCAACTTTGCTAAGTAACTCTTTCTTCACTAGCTCTTCACCAGTTTTCTTATCCATAACAAGAACTTTTTTACCCTCTAATGTTGTCATTTTCATTTTATAGAAGTCTTTTTCTTTCACTTCTTTTTTGTTTTTATCTGTAATTTGTTGAACTTGTTCTTCTGATCCGTACAGTACAAAACCGTTTGCTTTCTCTCCTAATAAAGAACAACCTGATAATGCTCCAAGTGAAATTGCTGCTGCTAATCCGATTCCTACTAATTTTTTCATAATGATTTCTCCTTTTATATGTTTTATAGTCAATACATTTTTGTATTAGTTCCGAAATGATGAGAAGCTTGTTCGTTGCTTCTGCTATTAGTGTATAAGAAATATTGCAACGTAACTATCGAGTTAGCTTACATTAACATTACAATAACGTAATTTAGTGAAAGTGCATAAAAATAAGTTAATTCTGAAGAGGGTTAATGAGAATATATTAGGAATACAATATTTTATATAGAATGTCATATTATATTGGATGTATTTTGGAAATAACATGTAAGGACATATTAGTTTTGTTATAATAAACACATAGGCTGTAAAAATGAATATTCTTTACTGTTAAGGGAGATTTTTCAGTTTTCCAAGTAGTGAATTTGAAATATGAGGTATATCATAGGAGGAATTTGGATGTCTGTATTTAAACGATTACGAGATTTAACAATGTCGAATGTATATTCATTAATTGAAAAAGCGGAAGATCCAGTTAAGATGACGGATCAATATTTACGCGATATGCAAGCTGATGTACAAGAAGCTGAGAAAAGTGTAGCGGCTCAAATTGCACTTGAGAAGAAATTCAAAATATTATTTGAAGAACAAGAAGCACTTGTGAAAAAACGTGAAGAGCAAGCTCATATGGCTGTTCAAGCAAGCAACCTTGACCTTGCGCGTCGTGCTCTTGAAGAAAAACAAAATGCAGAGCAAAAGATGAATGAGTATAAAGCAAGCTATGAGCAAAACAAAGCTGCTGCTGATAATCTTCGCCTAAAGTTAGAAGAAATGCGTAAGCAATTAACAGAGCTGAAAAATAAACGTGAAACACTTGTAGCACGTGTAAATGCGGCGAAAGCACAAAAGAATATTAATCAGGCGATGTCTGGATTTGATTCAAACTCAGCAAAAGCTGGTTTAAGCCGTATGGAAGAGAAAGCTCTTCAATTAGAAGCTGAAGCAGAAGCAAGCGGCGAAGTGTACAAGAAAGAAAAGTCATTAGATGATGAATTCGCAAGCTTAAACAAAAATTCTGCTGTTGACGATGAATTAGCTCGTATTATGAAGCAGTATGAGAAATAATATAGAATAGAGACAAATGAACCGACATGTCTAAATAAATTCATGTCGGTTTTCTATTACTTTTTAGAGGAGGTTTTGCAATGACATGGACAAATGTAGTAGCCATGCTTGTATGGACTGGAGCAAGTGCAGTACTTTTATTTGCAATTATGTGGGTTGATTCAATTTTTACAAAATACAATGATTTAAAAGAAATAAAAAATGGGAATACAGCTGTAACAACTCGTTTCGTCATGAAATTATTCGCGCAAGGGTACATTTTATCTCAATCGATTACGAAAGCAAATGACTTATGGCAAGCACTACTTGCATCAGCAGTTTCTTTCGTTATTTTGTTAGTAGTAGAAATGTTTATTGAGTTTGTTTTAAAGAAAATGGCTGGTTTAGATTTAGAAGAAGGTACGAAAGAAGGCAGTATTGCGCATGCGATGTTAGCTGGATCATTGCATATCGTTGGTGCACTTATTTTAGGTGCTTGTTTATAAAGAGAGAAGGAGGGGTAAATCATGAGTTTGTTCAAACGAATTAAAAATATAATGAAGAGCCCAGAGCCGCCAAAGCCGGAGAAAAGTTTGTTGACGTTAGCTCCTGGCGATATGATTGAAGTTTCATTAGTTATGTACGAATTGACCGGGAAAACGAGTATGCATTCTCGTAAAGAAATTGTTTTGACACTGCAAGACGGGAAAGATATTCGTTATTTAAAAATTGAAGACCGTGAAAATACATATTATAAATTATATACACCAATTGATGGTCGCTTAGATTCGATTGATGAAATTCCGACGACAATTGAAATGGATGATACAGAATACCATATGGAAGAGCAATATAACGGACGTGTTGTTGTGATGGGAAAAACACCATTCTCTGCTTCAGAGGAACAGTATGTATGGGAATTCCAATCAGATAACCGAAAATTATTACGTATTGAATGGCAAAATGGTCGCACAATGATGTATGAGGGAGAAGCAATTATTCCTGCTGATGTACAAATTATAAGAGCAACGTAAGGGGGCGTAATCATGTCAAACCGATTGTTTACCATGATTAAATCGTTCGTGATCCCTATACTTGCTATCGTTACGTTACTTGTTGTTGCTGGATATGCCTTATCAGGTTGTCAAGGCGGACAGACAAAGTCGATTCAAGACCGTTATCCACTAGAATCTGTCGCAAAGGAAGGTAAACAAGAATCTTACGTGTATAGGGCCGCCAATCGGTCAGTTCCTGAAGTCGCAAAGGAACTCATGAATGAAAGAGAACCGAAGCAAGCATCTAAAGAAGACGAAAATCAAATGTTCCTCGTTTATTCTGATAAGATTTATAACCTGCAAAAGGATAAAGAGAAACCATCTGATACGTTAATTGAAATAAGTAATAAAGAATTTGTCCGTCAAAATTACCAACCATCCTTCTTGCAGGGATATATTATGGGGAGTATTTTAAACGATATATTCGGTTCACGAAAATCATCATACGGTGATTATCGCGGATATAATGACAGACAAAATCATAAACCGGTTATTCCAGAGAGACCGCCTACGAAAGAAGAAAAGAAAACCCCGCCTCCAATTACGAAGGAAGGGAAAGGATCTATCATTAAGCGAGGCGATAATGTAGATTCAAAACCTTCCGTAGGAGATACAGGAAGTATTACGAAAAAAGGAAGTAGTACGCCTCCGCCTTCTACTGGAAGCAAAGGGAAAATTACAAAAACACCAAGTGGCTCGAGCGGATCAGATGTGAAGCCGAAATCATCTATTAAAACGCCGCCAAGGAATACATCGCCTCCGAAAACGAGGGTCGGTGGTTCAGGAAAGATTACGAAGAGAAGATAGGTATAGAGGTCGAAAAGGAGAAGTTGCTTTTCGGTCTTTTTGTTATGGAAATTAATTACTTGTGGCTGGTACAATTCATGTATAAGGAGGGATTAGTATGACTATGTATAAAAGATTTAGTGTAATGATGTTCCTCGTCTTATTCTTAAGTTTGTTTATCGGCACAACGATGAAATTTCACTTTGTAGTAGGTATTCTATGGATAATATGTACATGTACTCTTTTTCTGTATGTTCCGCTTCGTTTCCAACAAGAAGTGCCAGCCTTTCAAAAATACGTGGCATGGATTAAGAGCGGGGGAAGATGGGGGGAGTAAAAATATATCAGCGATTATCGAAATATATCGACCACAACTCCAAATATATCAGCGATTATCGAAATATATCGACCGCAACTCCAAATATATCAGCGATTATTAGAATATATCGACTTACCGACAAAAACTGACAACAATAACAGAAGAGGGTGTGCCAGCATATTGGCACACCCTCTTTATTCATAATGATTAATGAATATCACGTTTCTTAAAGTTACCGCCTTTTACTTCTGCTACGTCATAAACTGTAATAAAGGCGTGTGGATCGATTTCATTAATAAGTTCTTTCATTTTACTTTCTTCTAAACGGTTAATTACACAAGAAATTTCTTTGAATTTCTCTCTAGAATAACCACCGTATACTTCGTTATATGTTGCACTTCGGCCTAAACGATCGCGAATGGTTTCTACCATCAATTCAGGCTCTTTCGTAATGATTTTAAATGCTTTCGAACCACTTAAACCAACTTCAACGATATGAATCACTTTCGAAGCAATAAAGTAAGCAATTGCTGAAAGGATAGCTCCTTGAAGACCGAATACTGTTGATACGAAAATAAATACGAACATGTTTAAGAATAAAATAAGGTCACTCGTTCCAAATGGTAACTTACGAGAAAGCAATACAGCTAGCATATCGATTCCATCTAATGCCCCGCCGTTACGTAATGCTAGTCCCATACCAAAACCGATGATAATACCACCAACAACTGTAACTAATAATGTATCGCCTTCAATAATAGCTGGTATACCATGCATGACAACGGTACCTATTGCTAATGAAGCGATCCCGATAATGGAATAAATCGCAAAACTTTTACCGATTTGCTTATATCCTAACCAAACGAAAGGAATGTTAATAATTGCGATTAGAGCTCCTAATGGCAATCCAAATAATCTTGAACTAACGATACTTAAACCAGTTACACCACCGTCTGATACGTTATTTGGAATTAATACTGCTTCTAATCCGTACGCTGTGATAAATGCCCCAATAATAATCATCAAAGCTTTTGAAGCAATTTTTAGCTTATTGGGCTTGTTTTTGATAATTTTCTCCATGTAATTTCCTCGTTTCAAACTAGTTTCTTGTTTGTTACATCATTCACACCTAAATTTTATTTTAACATTTAATTTGAAAAAATTCTCCTTTAATGGATGTATGCAGGGAATATTATGACCATATTATTATTTTAAATACAACTGTAGAAGGTTAGATGGTGGTCATAATGTTGATATAAAAAAGTCCCCTTTGTATATAAAGCGTTCAGGGGACTTTTTACTTGATAGCTATTAAGAAATAATAAAACTAAGGACTGTTAGGAATAAAGCGAAGCATAAAATAGTTCCACATATTTTCATATGGCGCTTACGTCCCATCACAACGATTGCAACATACTCACGAATCATTGCATTAGGCCAGTAATAAAATGCAGTTTTTGATCCGATTCCTTGGCTATTAAGACCTGCTTGTTTTGCATATATACCAGCGCGGAATAGGTGGAAGTTGTTCGTTGTAAAGATACTATTATACTTACCTTCAGGCTTTAAAGAATCCATAATTTCTTTAGAGAATAACATATTTTGATATGTGTTTACAGAGCGATTTTCTTGCACTGTATGTTCAAGCGGAATTCCTTTTTCAACAGCGTACTTTTGCATCGCTTCTGCCTCTGGAAGACCTTCATCTGGACCTTGTCCACCAGAGAAAATAATTGTTGGTGGCGTATTTACAGCGGCTTGTTTCCAGTAAAAGTCGATTGCTTTATGAATACGACTTGCAAGTAAAGGTGGTACTTTATCATTAATTAAGCCACTACCAAGAACGATAATGAAATCTTGATTACGTCTTGGTCTGTTGAATTGGTATAAAAAATACGCGCTTAAGAAGTTAGATAAATGTACAAAGAAATACATAGTTATAAGAGAGATAGCAGCAAAAATAAATTGAAAATGCTCTGAGAATAAGCTTGCTGGATTTATAATTGGGAGCATTATAAAGAATAAAATCCCTAAAGCAGCAATTAAAGTTAAAGAGTTTGTGAAGCGTCTTCCTTCACGTTGCATTAAAATTTTTGCATTAAGAAATAACCCAAACATTAAAGCGACTATAGCAAAAGGTATCATTACAATGAGCGCTAACATCGGAATAATAACGATAAAATGTAAAGAATTACTACCAGACTCATATGAGGCTATAGCGCAAAATAATAGAAATGAACAGAAAAAGGCATTAAATAAAAAGCCATTTATTATTTTTCGCGGATCCTTTAAATAAGAGATAAGGAAAATAATAAAAAATATAAGGGGAATAATTCCTAAATACATAAATATAGTACACCTCAATTTTCATAAGAATTTGACATACCCTTTATATTACATGATTTTATAATTGAAAATGAAAGGAAAAATGATTTAGAATTTTCTCAATAAAATATATAGATACATATGTTACAATGTATGTAAAGCGATATATTAAAAGTAAAATGGTTGAAGAGGCACTCTATGGAGTGTCTTTTCTTTTTTGTATGTAATTATGCATATTATATTTATTTTCAAGTGAAGAGGATTAAAATATAAGTGATAGACATACTTTATAAAGCAGAATTTAATACAAACATTTCCCTCTACTTTTTGTATCTAACAATCGTATAACAATAAATAATTCTGTTTTATAGTGTCTGTTTATAAAAGTGCCTTCTTTGAAGGCACCTTTTTTTTTGTTTATTATAGAATGTTTTTACTGTTTGCATAGTGGAAACTATCTATACTAAACATTAGCAATCTTCCGTATAAATATTATCAATTTACTATATATTCCAGTAGTGTTAACCTACATATGAAAGGCTTTCTTTTTCAAAATATTACCCCTAATAAATTTTTGAAGAAGTCAACTGTCTCCAAAATTGCCATTCATGCTTAGCAAAAAAGAATCCTGCTGGATTCTTTTTTGTGTTCGACAGAATATGACAAATTATATTTGTATAATATGTTATATTGTTAAATGATTATTGTGGAAAGAGAAGGAGACTTAAGTATGGGATTTAAAAAACTAATGTTAACAGGTGCACTTGTTGCAACTACAGCATTTACTTCAATTGGAACAGTACAGGCAAGTGCAGGTTTTAAAGATGTTCCAAACAATCATTGGTCTTATAAAGCGATCATGGAATTAGCAAATAAAAACGTTGTTTCTGGATACGGAAATGGGATTTTTGGATTTGGTGATGATGTAACACGTGAGCAAGTTGCAGCTCTTATGTTCCGTCATTTAAAACCGACAGTAAAAGAACAGTATAACAATCCGTATAAAGATATTACGGATCGTTCAACTATGTTTAAAAAAGAGATCCTTGCTTTAACAGAGATGGGTGTATTCGTTGGCGATAACACCGGAAAATTTAGACCGAAAGATTCGTTAACTCGTGAAGAAATGGCACAAATTTTGACAAAGGGATTCCAATTGCAAATAAGAGGGGATCATAATTTCCCGGATGTAGATAGAAATGGATGGGCGAATCCTGCGATTACTGCAATTAAATCAAATTATATTACGGCCGGAACTGGTGATGGTACATTTGTACCTAAAATGCATGTAAGTCGTGAGCAATACGTTCAGTTCTTATATAATGCAACATTACCACTTGAACAAAGACCAGGAGCAAAACAACCACAACCGAAACCAGAAGTGAGACCAGAAGTAAAGCCAGAAGTAAAGCCAGAAGTAAAACCAGAAGTGAAACCTGATCCAAAACGTTTTGCTAACTGTAAAGAAGCAAATGATGCTGGATATTATGATATTACAAGAGACAGCCCGTATTATGGTAAGCATTTAGACCGTGATGGCGATGGAATTGCTTGTGAGAAAAACAAAAAAGGTAAATAAGAAAAAGCACTCAGGCTGAGTGCTTTTTCTTATGGAAACAAGCTATTTTTGTAGGCGATTCTCATAAACTAAAAGTAATGAAATGAAAGTAGGTGACAAAATGCCGTCAATTGTGGAAGGTGTTATTATTGAAAACTGTAACGGGACGATTAATTTAGGAGACAAATATAACGTGCAGCCGATTGAAAAAACGAAAGCTTATAATGGATCGGGATCATCGAATACAGCAATAAAAGTACACACATTTAATGGCGTTAGTACAGCAGATGTAGGGGATAGCGATGTGAATGATCAGGGAATACAATTTACTTTATAAAGAAATATGTAAAATTGCATAAAATGATGAACTTGCTCTGTGCTACAATTTAGCTGTGAGCTGTTAATGATTCTTCTATATTGTAGTTGTTAGATTAGAAATATAACATCCTATCGAAAATCATACGTAAAAAAAGACACTTCAACCGAAGTGTCTTTTTTCATTTTAGTGATACCCTTTAGCAGAGTCTTTATGAATTTTATTTTTAAAGATACTGTAGCTCCAAAGTTGATATCCAATAACAATTGGTACCATAACCATTGCAACGAAGAACATAATTTTTAAGTTTAATTGACTACCAGCTGCGTTGTATAACGTTGTACTATAAGCATCATTAATACGAGATGGTAACATTCTTGGGAACATGCCCGCAAAGCCAGTTGTCATAAACATTGCGATTGTTAAGCAAACGAATGTGAATGCAAGGCCGATTTTATGTTTGTACACCATAATAAGTGCGAGTACACTCATTAACATTGCAAGTACTGGAAGAATGAATAGTACCGGATATTCTGTAAAGTTTTGGAATAAATTTGTGCGATTGGCAGTTGCTACATAGAAAATAGCTAAAATGATAGCAGCTGCCATTGAAAATGGTCTTGCAATTTTATAAGCACGATCAGATACTTCACCAGTCGTTTTAATCATTACCCAAAGGGCACCGGATACGACAAATATAGCAGTGAAGAAAAGACCACCTAATATACCGTAATGGTTTAATAAGCTAAGTAAATTTCCTTCATAGCCATTTTTTCCGATTTGTAGTCCGTAATAAAGGTTAGCGAACGTAACACCGAATAAGAAGGCGATTAAGAAACTACCAATTGCAAATGCCCATTTATAAGTTTTTTGCCAAATTGGTGAATCATCTTTATGCATGAACTCCAGTCCAGCAGCACGAGCAAATAGTGCAAGTAATACTAAGAATAACGGTGTATATAGATAACTAAACATATTTGCATATGTGACTGGGAAGGCAGCAAATGTTGCACCACCAGCTGTAATTAACCACACTTCATTACCACCCCAGAATGGGCCAATTGCTTCTTGTAATTGATTTCGTTCTTGTCGATCTTTCGTAACGAAAGGAAAAATCATTCCGTTACCAAGTGCATACCCATCAAGAATGAAGTAAACTGTCCAAATCACGCCCCATAAACCGAACCAGATAATTGCGAGCATATCATGAGACATGTGCTGTACCTCCTTCAGTAGCAGGCTCTTCTAGCGCTGCAGGTCCTTTTTTCGCGAACTTGAGCATTAAGTATACGTCTGCGATTAAAAGTAAAGTGTAGAATAAGATTAAACTAATTAAAGAGAACCAAATCTGCGGAACAGATATAGGTGATACAGATTCTGCTGTACGCATTAGTTTATAAACTGTCCATGGTTGACGACCTACTTCGGCAACAATCCAACCAGCGTTAATTGCGATATATGGTAGTAAAACAGACCATATTGTAACTTTTAAATAACGTTTTGAGCTTTCTAGTTTTCCTTTTCGGTTTAAATAGAAGCCATACCAAGTTAATGCCATAAAGAACATACCAAGTGCAACCATTAAGCGGAAGCTATAGTACACGAGGTTAACGTTTGGACGATCTTCTTTCGGGATATCTTTTAAACCAACAATTTCGCCATCAAATGAATTTGTATAGAAGAAACTTCCTAGTTTCGGAATCGTAAGGAATTCAAAGTTCTTTTCGTTTTTCACATCAGGAATTTGAACAATCGAGAAGCCTTGTCCTTTTCCAGTTTCCCAAACAGCTTCCATCGCAGCACCTTTAGCTGGTTGATATTTAGCTGCTGATACACCAGATTGATGTCCCATAAACGGTGTAATTGTTGCGGCGAATAAGCCTAGCATTAAACCAAACTTAAATGATTTTTTGAAGAATTCCACTTCGTTTTTGCGTAATAAATGATAGGCACTAATTGCCATAACGAAGAAAGCTCCAACGATATAACAACCAACTACAGTATGGAAGAACATATTCCAAGCATATGGATTCGTAACGAGTGCCCAGAAATCATTTAATTCAGCGCGACCGTTACGTACGACGTAGCCAACCGGATTTTGCATAAAGCCGTTTGCTGTAATAATCCAAAGTGCGGAAATATTTGTTCCAAGTGCAACCATCCACATACAGAAAGCACGGAACTTTGGTGAAATTTTGTCTTTACCGAATAACCATATTCCCATGAAAGTAGATTCTAAGAAGAATGCAACGAGTGCTTCGATTGCGAGAGGGGATCCGAAAATATCTCCCATATATTTGGAGTACTCAGACCAGTTTGTACCAAATTGGAATTCCATCGTAATCCCGGTTATAATCCCCATTACGAAGTTAATTGTAAATAATTTACCCCAGAAATTTGCCATTTTGCGGTATGTTGGATTCAATGTGCGGGCGTATTGAGTCTCCATACACGCTACTAAAATAACAAGTCCGATTGTCAAAGGCACAAATAAAAAATGATAAAAAACAGTAATTGCAAATTGAAAACGACTCAGTAACAGAACGTCGGACATAATAAATATTCACTCCTTTTTTACATTATCTACAATCAGTTTATAGTGAAAATATGTTTTAAGTATGTGAAACTTGTTACAAAGCTGTGTGTATATTTTGAAAGAATTATGTCGATTATCTGAAAATATCCTATTTTTACTATAAAGCGATATCCTTTTTGTGTTTTTCATATTTTGGTACACTGTTTATGTAGTGTAAATGAGAGAAAAGAGGATTCTTTACTATGAAGTCATTAGAAGAGATTTTGCAGTACAATGAGAAATTTGTTGAAGAGAAAAAGTATGAAGAGTTTGTAGCGGGGAAATTTCCAAACAAAAAGATGGTCATTATTTCTTGTATGGATACAAGACTTGTTGAACTATTGCCGAAAGCGATGAATATGCGTAACGGCGATGTGAAAATTATTAAAGTAGCAGGTGCTGTTATTTCACATCCGTTTGGAAGTATTATGCGTAGTATTTTAGTTGCTGTATATGAACTTGGCGCTGATGAAGTATGTGTAGTTGGTCACCATGATTGCGGTATGGCAAAAATTCAAGCAAGCAGTACAATTGAGAAAATGAAAGAGCGCGGTATAACAGAAGAGAAATTAGATATGCTTCGTTATTCTGGAATCGATTTAGAACATTTCTTGCGCGGTTTCTCTAGTGTGGAAGAAAGTGTAGAACATAGCGTATCAGTACTTCGCAACCACCCATTACTTCCAGAAGAAGTACCTGTTCACGGTCTTGTTATCGATCCTGATACAGGAAAATTAGATTTAGTTGTGAATGGTTACGACAATTAAGAATTTACTTTGTCATCCTTTTTATCTGGGACAGGATCAAATCCTCCTGGGTGGAAAGGGTGACATTTTAATATACGCTTACAAGTAAGCCAAAACCCTTTCAGGGCACCATGTTTTTGAAACGCTTCTAATCCATAATGAGAGCAAGTTGGGTAAAAGCGACAAGTTGGTGGTGTCATCGGAGATATGAACTTTTGATAAAAGCGTATAATCCCAATAAAAATCTGTTTCATAACGGTCTCCTTTTCAGCATATTCTTAAAGTATTATAGCACGACTGTACATAATGCTTTACTAATGTGCATTTCCGTTATATCATATTGGATATAACGGAATTAAATTAAAAGCGGGAGAGATGTTGTATGCCATCAGTAGAAAGCTTTGAATTAGATCATACGATTGTAAAGGCGCCTTATGTAAGACATTGCGGAGTTCACAACGTAGGTAGTGACGGTATTGTAAATAAATTTGATATTCGTTTTTGCCAACCGAATAAACAAGCAATGAAACCAGATGTTATTCATACGTTAGAACATTTATTAGCATTTAATTTACGTAAATATATTGATCGTTATCCGCATTTTGATATTATCGATATTTCACCAATGGGCTGCCAAACAGGATATTATCTTGTAGTAAGCGGAACACCGACAGTTCGAGAAATCATTGATTTATTAGAACTAACATTAAAAGATGCGGTTCAAATTACAGAAATTCCAGCTGCAAATGAAACGCAGTGTGGGCAAGCGAAGCTTCACGATTTAGAAGGGGCAAAACGCTTAATGAACTTCTGGTTAAGCCAAGATAAAGATGAACTTGAGAAAGTATTTGGATAGAAAGAAAAACTGCCTGTGAAAGGGCAGTTTTTTTTGTAGTACGATGATAAATGAAATTATATCGACGATTTTTTGAATATATCGGACACAACTTGAAATATATCAACGATTTTTTTATATATCGACGCTTCGATAATGAATATCGACTTACCGAAAAAACTGACAATATGAGGAACAAAATGATAGGTGAAAAGATTTGAAAGTTCATTGTAAATGTGCTGTATAAACATAGAATCAAAGTAATAAAAACGATGGTTAGCTGTAACTTTCTTATATGCATTTGAACCTCCTAGTAGAAAGGTAATTACCGAGAGACAAAAATTATAATAGCAACAATGAAAGTGAATATGCCAGAAAAGAAGGAGAGTATACTATGTACTTTCTTTTGTTTCTGTTTTTCTTCTGCACTCATGATGAAAGTCATAATAGATAAGGCGATGAGCATATAAGGCAATGTAACAAGTGCGTTTGTAAACATTCCTGATAGAGCGAGAGCGATGACGATAAGAGCCGATATCATTCGTAATGTTTTTAAAATACAAATCTCCAACTTTTAAATAAACTATTTACCGAAATAGTTCTGAGAAGCTAAGAAATAAAGCACCAGAGCCAGCCATGAAAGCGAGTATACCGCTAGATTTTCTATGTTGTTTTATTTCTCCTAGCGCTACAGTGAAGGCCATTAATCCTAAGAAAAAGAACATATAAGGCATAATGTCTCTGTTACCGCTAATAAATCCATAGATTGCTATACATAAAGCGATAAATGCAAAAGTAATTCGAACGCCATTTAACATAAAAACCCTCCTTTTCTTTTATGTAGGTAATGATAAGAACAATCCAAGAGAAAGCTCTAGTGGCAATACAAATCAAGCCTGTTCCTGAATCTTTTTTCTTTATTTGTTCAATAACAATGTAAAAGAGTAAGCTTTTAATAGAAATTGTGAAAGTAGTAGAAAGTTATGTTGACCTGTCAGTAAATGAATACTGCATATGATGTGGGCTAAAATAAGTAGTAGATGAAGCGTATTATGAATTTTTCTTGCTGTTTTTTGTATAAGGATTATCTTCTGGTTTATTAACAGAATGTTTATAAGCGTAGCCTTTGTTAATCGTCATGACGGAGAGTACTAATATGACTAGTACGATGATAATACCGATAATTAATATTTTAAACATGAAATCCCTCCTTTTCTTTATTTTACATAATTTTGTAATTGATGAAAACAATAGAAATAAAAAGGATGAAAGAAGGGTGTTACATGGAGCAGAAAAAAACATACTATATATCAATAGGAAACGGTCAAATTTCACAAGTGAAGACGGCGGATACTTATAATTTTGAGATTTCCGCAAGTGATGAGGAAATTACGGAGTTAAGAGAGTACTTTGATCAAGCATATGTAGAGGATTTAGGTTCATTTGTACGTTCTCACGTTCCATTTGTTGAGTATCATCACGATTCAAATAATGACCGATATGATGAACAACTACAAAAAGCATATAAAATGATTTACGATTTAGGAAATCATGAGACGAAAGAATTAGTCGCGCAAATGGGAATAATCAATGGATTATAATTGGATAATATTATGCAGAAAAGCGAGAATATGCTACAATTTGTGGTAGGAAAAACTTGTAACCATCAATAGGGGAGTAATGGCATGTACAAATTTAAAGATTATTACCACAACACTGTACAATTATCGTTTGAACGTTATCCATTTTCTCCTGAGCCAAAGCATGTTTGGGTTGTATGCCGGTACGGGGATCAATGGTTATTAACGCATCATTTACGTCGCGGTCTTGAATTTCCAGGTGGTAAAGTAGAACTAGGGGAAACACCGGAAGAAGCGGCAGTTCGAGAGGTTCATGAAGAAACCGGCGGCATAGTTTCTGATTTAACTTACTTAGGACAATATAAAGTATCTGGAAAAGACAAAATAATCATTAAAAACATTTATTTTGCAACAATTAGTGCAGTAGAACAACATACGCATTACGAAGAAACGAAAGGATCTGTTTTATTAACAGACATTCCTGACAACATTAAAACGGATAGAAAATTTAGCTTTATAATGCGCGACGATGTATTGGCGCGTACGATGAAACATATAGAAGAAATCGGCTGTTTTACGAAGTAAAGTGGCCGGTTTCTTTTTTTGTGTCTAAATGTAAAGATATATTTACATTTTAGGAGGGGGAAGATGGATAAAAGAGCAGAAACGACTGTTACTATTTCGATGGTTAAGTTAAATATCTATTCATTACTTATAATATTTGCGTTGGCGTTTGGAATTGGTTATTTGCATATATTTCTTTCAGGCGGGGTTCAATTTGACTTTACATTGCCCGTTATGTTTCTTTTGATTATTGGAATGATTGTTCTTGTTTGTATTCATGAAGCGATACATCTAATAGGATTTCGTTATATCGGAGGTGTTCCATGGAGTGAACTAAAATGGGGCGTCAATTGGAAGTTAGGTGTTGCATATGCGCATTCTAAACAGGCGATTACAGTAAAGCAAATGAAGAAAGTGTTAATGCTGCCGTTTTTACCAACTGGCATTTTGCCAATTGTATTAGGATTAGCTATGAATCTGGAGCCACTCTCATTTTTAGGAATTCTACTAACAGCAGATTGTATCGGTGATATAGCCCTATATCGAAAAGTTTCAAACTTTCCAGATGCTGCGCTAGTGAAAGATCATCCGAGTAAACCGCAGTTTACAGTATATGAATCATAAGGGAAGAGGAGGCGTTCGGGAAACGAAACCTCCTTTTACTATTGTCTTGTTTGTATGTCTACATCTAAAAACGAAAGCACCTCCAATAAATCATCCACCACACGTAAATGATTAAAGTCACCCCAAAATGAATCTCTCTTCCACACACCAAGAATCCCTACTCGTTCACAACCAAGCACATCGTTTTCAGGATGATCTCCAACATAAAGACATTCTGTGGCCTTAACATCTAGCTTTTGTAAAGCTCGTTCGAAAATCTCGGGATGTGGTTTCTTAATTCCTTCCGCTTCGGAAACGAGAATTATATTTGTATACGTATGTATGTTTAGTGCGCGGAGATTGTTCATTTGAAAGTCAGTAAAGCCGTTTGTGATAATACCAATTTTCATATTTTGTTGTGTTAAATGCTGAAGTAATTCATGCATGTTTTGGAAAGGAATACAATGATGTTGAAAGTTAGTAATGTAGTCGTTCAAAAGTCGCTCTGGCGTTAAAGTAGTAATGTTGTATTCGGAAAGGAGAGTAGCATATACTTTGTCTTTCCACGTATAGCCATTATTATCGAGCTCAAGAAACCGAGAACAATACTCGGATTTTTCTATGTTCATTAAGTGAGAGGTAAAGCGATTATATTGATCAGGAATAAATTGTTCTAGAGATTGGCGCCGATCTAATAGTGTTCCATCTAAGTCGAATAAGACTGCTCGAATCATGAGAAACCTCCTTACAGTTTTTATAATTAATTATCGCATATTCGTTAAAAAATGATTATGATATTTTTGTAGAATGGAATAATGGAGGATTGTATGAAGAGACTGTATGGTAAGTTAGTAGGGGTTATCGTCGCAATGGGTTTAATGGCAGGGTGCGATAGTTCTATGAAGAGTGTGAAAGAAAAAGAAATTTGTAAAACAGAAGAAGAATGCGTGGAAATAGGAGATAAGAAACTTCAAAAAGTATATGAAAAAATAGATGGATTATCTGAGCTTGAAGCAGTAGAAGATTATGATATAGAAGAGCAGGAAAGTGCGGATATGAAAGAGGCAGAGCAGAAAAAAGAAGATGATGATGAAAATTATTTCTTTTTAGCTTCTTATTATATTGATGGTGATGAAATTGTAGATCCTTATTTTGAAAAAATAGAACGGAAACGTTTAAATAAAGTATTCGCTGAAGATAAAGAAGCGAAGGAAGAGGTGCTACAGCAACGTCAAGATAGAGAGTATCATAAAGATCTATGGGATATGTACCGCACTCTCATCCCAGCTACATATCGCGGGAATATAACAGAATTTGATTTAATAACGGATGGTTATGACGGTGTTGTTGCCCACGTTATGCCGAGTATGGAGAATCCAAAAGATTGGGTTCTTAGCTTAGATACGCTTGATTCTGCGGTAAATATCGATGAAGTGATGAAAACATTAATTCATGAGACGGCTCACGTGTTGACGCTAGGACATAAGCAAATACCAGTGGATGAAAAGTATGTAAAGGATTTTGAAGAAGATAAAGATATTTCAAAGTACAGAAATAAATGTGAAACTCTTTTCTTACAAGAGGGATGTGCGAAAGAAAAATCTTATATTAATCAATTTTATAACTCTTTTTGGAAACCAATTGAGCAGGAGTGGACAGAAAAGAAAGTAGAAGAAAGCGAAGAGACTCAAATTGAATTTTTTAAAGAAAAGCATGATGAATTTGTATCACAGTATGGAACGACAAATGTAGCGGAAGATATTGCAGATACGTTTACAGCATTTATTTTACAAGATTCAAAAAAGGTGAAAGAAGGATCGGAGTTAAAGTATAAAAAGATTGCGTTCTTCTATCAGTTCCCTGAGCTTGTCAAAATGAGAGCGGAAGTGTTATCGGGATTATATGATGTTTCGAAAACGATAGAACAACATAGTGGAAACTAATGCGAACTATATATTGTGGCTAGGAAAACGTAAAGAAATTTAGTCCTTTGCGTTTTTTATGTTGGTGAAATTGAAAATTCTGTATTTTTATAAAAAGAAGAAGGAACTGAAGCTTTAAAAGAGAATTAGTATAAAAATGTCACAATTTAGACACAATTATAATGCGCATATTGTAGGGACTAAAAGTTTACTCTCGAGGAGGTAATGAAACGTATGAAAACGATTCTTGCGGTTGCTGGTCTCATTTGGGTAATGTCTCACGGTTTTCCGATTTTTGAAGGGGAGCAAATTCGTAGTGCATTAAATAAAAAGTATGATGATTATCATGTAATAGATCGAAAAGAAAATGTCGTTACAGTACGTGTGAAAGATTGTTTCCATACAGTTACAGTTGCGAATGGCAACGTTACAAATGAAACAAAGATGTGTGATAAAAGGTAAAGAAAGAAGCTGACTATAGTCTATCACCCTAAGTCAGCTTCTTTTTCGTTTTCCAATTAGAAGTTTTTCAAATGCCTCAACAAACACATACATAAGTGTTGCGAGGACGCAGGTGAGTAGTACGCTTAGTAAGACGAGTGTGAAATTAAATACTTGGAATCCGTAGCTAATTAAGTAGCCAAGACCTTGCTTGGAGACGAGAAGTTCGCCGAATATAACACCGACCCAAGCTAATCCAACGTTCACTTTTAACGTTGAAATAATGGCTGGGAAGGATGCAGGGAGAACGACTTGCTTATAACATTGCCATTTATTTGCGCCAAATGTGTCCATCACTTTTATATAGTTAGAATCGACTTCTTGAAATGCGCTGTAAATAACGAGAATGGTAATGATGATGGAAATGATTACTCCCATCGCAATCGACGAAGAAATATTTGGGCCGAAGATTACAATGATAATCGGACCAAGTGCCACTTTTGGCATGGCGTTTAGGACGACGAGATAGGGATCGAGTACGCGGGCGAGAAGTGGGATCCACCAAAGGAAAGTAGCGATAATAGCGCCGAGTACTGTTCCAAGAATGAAGCCTACTCCAGTTTCAAGTAATGTCGTCCATATGTGAACCCAAAGTGAACCGTCAATCCATTTACTAAGGAAGAGATCCCAAATGCTTGAAGGAGAGCTAAAGAGTAAAGGATCAATCCACTCTTTTTTGCTAGCTATCTCCCATAGTGCAAAGAAAAGAATGAGTAGTAAAAGCTGTAGTGAGCGTGCTAACCATGCGCGTTTCCGTTCTTTCTTCCGAAACTGTTCATGTAGTTGTTTTATGTTATCCAAGGCGCTCCAACTCCTTCCATATATCTTGGAAGAGAGATGGGAAGTCATGGTGGTGACGTGATTCTAACGGTGATAAGGAGCGGATTCTTTCTGGGACGATAAATGTTTTTGCAATTTTTCCAGGGTTTGCTTGTAGTAAATAAATACGATCACTCATCGCAATTGCTTCTTCAATATCATGTGTCACGAGTAGTGACGTTTTCTTATATTTGCGTAGTAAGCTGAAAACGAGATCTTCTAGTTTCAATTTCGTTTGATAATCGAGCGCCGAGAATGGTTCATCTAGCAATAAAATTTTCGGATCGGTCGCTAACGTTCGAACGAGAGCGGCACGTTGACGCATACCGCCGGACAGTTCACGAGGGTATTGATCCTCTACATCATGTAGGCCGACTTGCTTTAAAAGTTGTAAAGTATGTTCTTTCGTCTGTTCATTGTAAATTTTTCGGGTGTGAAGTCCAAGCATAATATTTTCTTCAATTGTTTTCCAAGGGAACAAGTAATCTTGCTGCAACATATATCCCATGGATGAAGTTTTCGTTGTAATGGGCTCACCATCTAAAAAGACGATACCTTCAATTGGATCAAGTAGCCCAGCAATAATGGAGAGAAGTGTCGTTTTGCCGCAGCCACTTGGACCGAGTATAGAAATGAATTCGCCTTCTTCCACTTGTAAGCTCATATCTTCGAGAATCAGTTTGGCATTCTCTTTTGCGAAAAAGCAGTGAGAAACGTTACGTATTTGTAAAAAGCTCATACACTTCGCCTCTATTTCTTAATAACGCTTTCGGCAATTTTTGTATTGACGAGCGCTTCATGTGGAACTTCTTTTTGTAATTCGCCAGCTCCTCTCATTATCGTTTGGAGCTGTTTCCATTCTTCCGCATCTAATAGCGGATTTGTTGCATAAGAGTGTTGTTTTTTATACCGTTCAATTACTTTTATTGTAATGTCCTTTGACGTGTCTTTAAATAACGGAGAAACGGCATCAGCAATCTCTTCTGGACTATGAGTATCAACCCATTGTTGCGCTTTATAGAGAGCACGTGTGAATTTTTCAGCAGCAGCTTTATCTTTCTTTAAGAAACTTTCTTTTGCCATGAACGTTGTATACGGAACAGTACCAGATTCATTTCCGAATGAAGCGACAATATATCCTTTACCTTCTTTTTCGAATATACTTGCAGTCGGTTCAAAGAGCTGTACAAATTCCCCTGTACCAGATGCGTAGGCATTTGCAATGTTAGCAAATTCGATGTTTTGAATTAAGTTTGTGTCTTTGTGAGGATCAATGCCATTTTTCTTTAAAACGTATTCTCCAACCATTTGTGGCATACCGCCTTTACGCTGTCCTAAAAACGTAACACCCTTTATGTCATTCCAATTAAAAGAGTCTAATTTTTTACGCGAAACTAAAAATGTTCCATCTGTTTGTGTAAGTTGTGCGAAGTTAATGATAGGATCTTTCGCGCCTTGTTGATGAACATAAATGGACGTTTCAGAACCGACGAGAGCGATATCAATCCCGCCAGATAATAGGGCAGTCATCGTTTTATCTCCGCCAGCTGTTGTTTGGAGGTCAACATTTAATCCTTCATCTTTAAAAAATCCTTTCTCAATCCCAACATATAACGGGGCATAGAAGAGAGAGTGGGTAACTTCGCCGACTCGAACATTTTGAGTTTGTTCTTTTGTACCTTCTTTTTTACTACTGCAAGCAGTAAATGTGAAAACTGCTAGTAACATGATACAAAAAACAGCTATTAATTTTTTCACTATATAACACCTCCTAGAAGTCACTCTACAAGCATGATATGTAGGTAAGTGCCCATATGTGAGTGTAGATAGCAGGAATTTTTTTGGTGATAAAGAAGTACAAATATAAGGGGTGATAAAATGAAGTACGAATATGATGATAGCGTACATTTACATCTTGATTATTTCGGAACAGAATGCGATATGGAATCGATTGCTTATAAGCGGAAGAATGAAGACGTGTGGGATGTGTATTTTAATTTTGGAGCATATGGTCTTCAGAAAGATGAGATCGAGACAGGTAAATTTATGGATGAATATGCTGGCCATTACGTTTTTTCTGTACATGCTCGTGATCTTAGCTGGGAATTTGGAAGTGCCCAGTTTGAAGAGTGGGTTTTGAAAAATCGGATAGTAGAAAAAACGCTACAAAAATAGGAGGAATTTTGTGATTGGATTTCTCATTTTATTATTTATTTTTGTGGCCGGATTTCTTATCATGCAAATGCTTATTTACCGATTTGCAAAGAAAAACATCCATAAATATACAAAAATAAAATGGTTTCATATGTGGCTACATATGAATATGAAAAAAAGCCCGAGATTAGATTTTTTTGATTTTGTAATTATAGTACTCGTATGTATCGTTTGGAAAATATGGCTGCTTCCTTTTATATAATACACCTACTAATGATTTTTTCTTTTATCATAAAATAACGAAAAGAACCTGTCTTGTGGCAGGGTCTTTTCGTTATAGTAATAGTTGTAAAAAACTTGCATTTATAAGTAAAACAGTGAGTGGTGTTGTGAAAGATATTTTGACAAATACAGAAACACATACATACGGAATTAAAGTGCGATTACAGAATGGACAAATTGGCCGTGTGCAAAGTGTGGGGGAATAAGAAAGAGGTCGTCCAACGGTGGACGACCTCTTTCTTATTATGCTTGGTTCGTGCGGAAGAATGGAAGCTTCTGCACAATGTGAATTAATCCGTATGCAAGAATTAAGCACATAAGAGGATTAATGAAAAATCCATAGCGATTAATTGCTAAGAATAAGTTTGAGAAGATAATGTAAATAATAGAACTTGCTACTAGCATCATAACGCGTTTATGTTTAAATGAATTTAGCATGAAGCAGAAGCTGCTCAAGAATGTACCGATGATAAACACTCTATGACATAGTTGCATAAAGTTGTGAATACGGTATTGGTCTACAGCAGGAGCTGTTTTGAATAATTCAATTGTTTTACCGACAGTGAACCAAGAGAACCAATAAGTGAAGTCCGTCTTAAAGCCGTTCTTGATTAATTCTTTTGCGTATGCACCTTTGTCATCTAAGCCTTTAGCTCTCATTTCATTTACTATATTTTCATATCCAATTTTATTAAATGGATCTGCACCGGCAATTAGTGGATCTGCACCTTGGGTTGAGAATAAAATAAATTGGTTGAGTGCTAAGTAGTTACGAACCACCCATGCGCCAATAATAAAGAAAGGTCCGATAAACCATAACAATCCGATTCGAATGGAGTCTTTAAATCCATATGTAAATAACACGACAAGAACAGGAATGAGCATCATTGGAGCTGGATTTGGACGGAACATAAGTAAAATTGAAACGACAATTCCAAACCATATATGGAATTTCACCTTATTGTATTTCCATGCGAGAACAAATACATATACACATAACGCTAATAAAAATATGGATGGAACTTCTGTTAGCAATGTACGGAAGTATGTGTAGTTACTTGGATAAATAGCATATAAAATACTTGCAACAATTCCATAAATGTTTTTTTCGAACAATTCTTTTCCTATTAAGAATACTAATAGCACTGTACATAGATTCATGATCATGTTAATAACAGTTGCTACGTAATAGTAAGGAATTGATGTAATATCAGAAATAATCATAGCGCCAGCTAATAGTAATGGCTGACCTGGTGTGATATATGCATTTTTCCCTGGAACTTCACTAGGTTCCAAATACACATAACCAAATACACCATGTTTTAATAGTTGTTCAGCTGTTAACGAATAGTTAAAGGCATCATTTGCACCATATGTTACTTTGACTAACTCTCCATCTAATCCTGGCTGTTTTACTAAACAAAAAACGTGCAACAGGAAAGAAAGCGCCAAAATTGCATATACCGCTTTAGGCAAACTCTTAAACTTAGTAAGCAAAAATGAGCAACTCCTTTTTATTAATTCTTTCGTATTTTTATGTGAAATCTTTAATAGTATTAAGGATTTCCAAAACATAGTTATTATATCATAAAGTGGAATGCTGAAATTAAGTTTTTCAAGAATGAATAATTTGTATGACAAATATAACTGTTGATTATAGGAATATTAAGACAATACATTTACAATAGAAGCAATTATGCAGACGAAATATGTAATATATGTTATTTTAATAGAAATAGTTTTTTCGATGCGGGGGAAATTAAGACGTAGAAACGAGGGAATAAATTGAAGTATGGTTCTACACTTTTTCATCTTCCAAAAAGAAATATATTAATTTCTAGCATTATAAGTAGTATGGTGACTTTATTAGTAATAACTATGCTGTTTATGATTTTAAAGGTTTTTAATTTAGACATGATGAAAGATCATTTAAATCAAAAGCTTGTTTTAATTGTTATGATGATTTTCATATGGGGCATAACATTTTATATTTCACATTTTAATAAAAAAGAGATGTCTATACTTAGGGCATCCATACGAGTGCATTTTATATTATTTTTACTAGCTCATACAGTAGCGTTATTTTATATTGTAATGCAAGTTAATATGAGTTTCATAGAAGCAATGAATTGGATTTACTTTTATAACATGCAGTTTATATTAAGTTTTGTAGTAATTTATGCAATATACATTCTTGTTTATAATTTAATAGGCAAGGTTTTTCTAAGTATGATTTTAACGAGCTGTACGTTAGTCATTTTAGGTATTGTGAATTATTTAAAGCTTATTTTCAGAGGCGATCCGCTATATCCTTCTGATTTCACACAAATTATGCATATGCAATCTGTTATACCAATGGTGATGGACTATTTTAGCTGGAGTTATATTTTTGTCATTATCTTAAGTATTGTAGCTTGTATTGTAGCAGGTATATATATGAGAAGGTATATTCAAAATGTAAAGATTCATCTAGGAATAAGAGCCTTATTAGTAGTAGGATCTATTTTTGTTCTATATGCGTATGGTAATTTTGCGAATACATTTATGAATAAAGTATTTCAAAAATCGGGTGTAGATTTTGTTTTGTGGAATCAAAATGAGAACTATGCTTCAAATGGTTTTGTACTTGGGTTTATTAGCAATTTAGATACAACAGTTATGGAAAAACCAAAAAATTATTCTAAAGAAAATATGCTTCAAATAGCAAACGATATAAAACAACAATATAGTGGAAATATAGGGAACCAAAAGAAAAAAGAGAAACCGAATATTATTTTTGTAATGAGTGAATCGTTTTGGGATCCGACGAAAGTAACAAAACTTTCTTTTAGTGAAGATCCTGTACCAAATTTGCATCATTATATAGAAAATTTTCCTGGTGGACAAACTATTTCTCCTACATTTGGAGGTAATACGGCGAACGTCGAATTTGAAGCGTTAACGAGTTATTCAATGAGTTTGTTAAAGCCAGGTTCTATACCATATCAGCAGGTCGTTATAAATAAAAAAGAAATTCCATCAATTCCTACGGCGTTGAAAAAAGAAGGTTATTACACAAGTGCAATTCATTCATTTGGTCGCTCATTTTTCAAACGCGATGACGTATACAGAGTGTTAGGGTTTGATAAGTTTAATGCAGATGATACGATGGAAAATGTAGATATTGATGGAGATTATATTAGTGATTTAGCGATGAGTAAAGAGATAATTGCTGAGCTAGAGAAACAAAAACAACCTACATTTATTCATGCAGTTACGATGCAAAATCATTTTCCATTTACAGAAGGCCGATTTGGTGAAAACCTAATAGAAATTAGCGGTCTAGAAAATGAAGAATCAAAGGGAGAATTAGAAACGTATACAGAAGGGTTAAGACGTTCAGATGAGGCTCTTCAATATTTAATAGAGCAACTAGATAATTTAGATAGACCTACATTATTAGTATTCTTTGGAGATCATCTTCCATCATTAGGAACAAATAAATCTTTTTATAAAGAGAATGGGTATATAACGAATGAAAAAACACCGAGCGAACGTTTAGCGATGGCCCAAACGCCGCTATTAATGTACGCAAACTTTGATATGCCAAATGATAATTTAGGTGTAGTAAGTCCAATTTATTTTTCTAATCTTATTTTTGATTATGCAGGATTAAATAAATCCTTATTTTATCAATTTTTATCGGGATTTTACAAGGAAATACCGGTGCTTAGAGATGAATTAAAAGTTGATAAAAATGGAGAAGTAATCAATGATTTAACAAAGAAACAAAAAGAAATGTTAGAGCAATATAAAATGCTTCAGTATGATTTACTCGTTGGAAATCAATATAGCAAAGATATCCTCTTTAAGTAAAAGAAATAAAAAGAACTTGTATAACGATACAAGTTCTTTTTTTATAGTATTTAACGGGGTAACCAGACAAGCTGGGTTTAGGGGGTATTACCTGTACATTTAGTATAAACGAAAATGTAATCGTTTTATTAATTGATTTGTGAGAAATATGTGAATTTTATTCTTTTCAAAAAGTGCGTTCATATCACACGATTTGGCGCAGCTTTATGAATGCAAAAACTTTATAAGTTCTTCATTTAATTCATCCGCTTGATCGATTGGAGAGCCGTGACCGCTATTTGTAAGAGGATATAACTGAGAATTTTTAATCCGTTTTTGCGTAAGTTCAGCGCTTTTGTATGGGATAAGTTGATCATGAATACCGTGGAATATTTTTGTTGGCACGTTAATTTTACTTAAATCTTTCGTTACGTCTTCATTTGCAGCTGCTTGCAATATTTTGATGAGAGCATAGGAAGCAGACTGCATACCGAGATAAGAAAACCATTCTAACGTAGCAGATCCTAAGTTTCTATTAAAAAATGACAAAGATACATCATTTAAAAATTTAGGCATATTGGCATACATTTGATTAATGAGAGTATCTGCTTGTTCTTTTGGGACACCGTAGGGAGATTCTTGATTTTTAACGAAAGAGGGGGAAACGGCATCGACTAATACAAGTTTAGAAATACGATGACCATTATAGCGAGACATGTACCGAATAGAAAGAGCACCACCTACTGAGAAACCAACTAATGTAGCATTTTCGACTTGAAGTGCTTCTAAAACGATGGCAATATCGTCTGCTAAACGATCGTATGTGTAACCGGTCCACGGTTTATCAGATTGCCCGTTCCCGCGTATATCCATAGCGATGCAGCGAAAACCATGCTGTGGTAACACATTGAGCTGATATTGGTACATTTGATGATTTAAAGGCCAGCCATGGACGAAGAAAACGGTTTTACTATCAGGTCCGGGATTAACGTCTTGCACAAAAATATGAACATCTTTCTCGACGGTAACAAACATAAATGATCCCCCTATCCTATTCATATACTCTATCCCAAAAGCGTTGTTATGCTTTTTATTTTTTTACACCCATAATATAAGTATTTTTGTTTATAGCTTTTATGCTTATATATAGTCTGAAGATAATGCACTTTATTGGGATGATTTTCCTCAAATGTTCGATTTATCTTTGTTTGTCTGTGAAAATCATTTATTATAATAAATGGTATTCTTCGAGATATTATTTTGAAGGGGTGTTGAAGTGAAAGGAAGTTTTCTATCATATAAAGAAGAAGAAAGGAATGCAAAAATTTTTTTATGGGTGCTCTATGTCATTGTTGTTTCATACCAAATTTTCTACGCAACCGTACTAGAGAACGAATCGCTAACGGATAAGGGACATAGCATACTATGGCAAGTTATTTGTGGGACTGCAATACTCGGTGTGAATTTATATTTAATAAAAAAAGAGAAAGCGAACCTTGTTAAATATACATGTGTATTTGCATACATAGGAATAGAAATCGTTAATATACTTTCGTATCTGCTTTATAATGAGGCGGCATTTGATGGAGTAAATATAATAGAAATTATTTTCATCTTCTTTGTACCTATATTTTTAAATAGAAAATATTTTGTGTTTGTACTTTCGACTATTGTAGGGAAATATGTTATTTATTTATTTGTATTAAAGGAAGTAAAAGGATTTATGTTCCTCATTATGTATACACTCGTATTAATAGCGGCATACATCATTTTAAATCGATTTATACAATACCTTTCAGCGGTAAAGGAAAGTATTAAGATCGCTAGTGAATCACAAAAATTAGCAGTAATCGGAAAAATGGCAGCGACAGTGGGACATGAAATTAAAAATCCACTTGCTTCATTAAAAGGGTTTACGCAATTACAACGAGAGAAGCATGGAGAGGACCCTATTTACCAACAGATGATCTTTGAAATAGAAAATATGAATAATATGATAAATGAGTTAATGGAGGTTGCTACATGTAAACCTTCTGTTTATAAGAAACATAATATAGGTGAAATTGCATTACAAGCAGTAACAATTGTTCGCGAAAAAATGAATGAATCTAGCGTCCAGTTTATTTCTAATGTGGAAGAAAAGACGATAGAAGTTGAATGTGATGAGCGGAAAATAAGAGGGGTCTTTCTATATGTCATAAAAAACGCTCTGGAGGCAATGGAGCAAGGTGGCACATTAGAGTTACGGCTAGAAAATAAAGGACGAGATTATGTAATGCTAAGTGTAATTGATAATGGTTACGGTATTAAGAAAGAAAATTCAGCTCGTGTTAAAGAGGCCTTTTATACAACGAAACAAGATAAAATTGGCCTGGGACTTACGGTAGCGGATCGAATTGTTAACGAACACCTTGGTAAGTTACATATTTCAAGTGAAAGAGATAAGGGAACGAGAATAGATATTATTCTTCCAAAAAAGTGTGGAAATAATGAAATACAAGTGGGAGAAAAGCTAGGAGTTACCATATGAATAAAGACGATATATTTAAGAATGAAGAAATGAAGGCACTGAAAATATTTTTAAGTTTATTTTTCATTATATTTTTTGTATACGATCTTGCCTACGAATTTATTGTACCTTTAATAGGAGGAGAGCAAGAAGGAGTAGGACAACTTGAAGATGGTTTAGGTTTATGGCTTTATTTTCTAATGGTGATTTTGTTTTGTATTGGAGTATACTTCATGAAATGGAAGAACCCATTTGCAGTGAAATATATTATTCTAATTGGATATAACCTATTAGATTTTATCCATAATTTTATGATTTACTACGGTAGTGATGCTGAGTTTGATGGTGGGAATATAGTAGAAGGATTTTTTATTTTATTTGCCCCACTCTTTGTGAACAAAAGGTATTTTTGGTTAGTTCCGAGCATACTTGTTGGGAAATATGCTCTTATAGGAATCATTATTCAATCGTCACTCGTTTTAATCCCGATGGCATTATATAGCGTATTTACTATTATATGTTGGATTATGTTTTTAAGGTTTCAATCTTACGTTCGTACGCTTGAGATGATGGATAAAGAAATACAACAAACAGAAAAGCTAGCAACTGTTGGGAAAATGGCTACAGTTATTGGTTACAAAATTAGAAAACCTCTAGCTAATTTAGATAAATTTGTGAATAAGCAAGCGAATAAATACCCAGAGGATAAAATATATAGCGATATTATGAAACAAGAAGTAGAACGAATTCATATGATTGCTACAGAACTTAGTGGATTTGAGAAATCTAAATCACCAGAATCAGAAATTCATAATATAGAAGAAATTATCGCTTATGTTATTCGAGTTATGGGAAAGCCTGCTTTAAATCAAGGCGTGCACATACAAGGTATTTATAGTAAAGACATACCATCGATTCCATGCGATGAAAAACGATTAAAACAAGTATTCTTTAATTTAATTAAAAATGCGATTGAAGCAATGTCAGTTGGTGGAACGATTACGATTAAAGTGACTGTAGAAGATGCAATCATTATTCAAGTTAAGGATGAGGGTTGCGGCATTCCAAAAGACAAAATTCCGAAGCTAAATGAAGCCTTTTACACAACAAAAGAAACTGGAACAGGTTTAGGTTTAGTAGTTACAGAAAAAATTATTAAAGATCACAACGGTAAAATGAGTTTTGAAAGTGAAGTTGGGGTTGGAACGACGGTGAAGATTATATTGCCGATATCATGAAAAATTATTTTTAAAAAGGAGATCACTTATTTGGGAGTAATCTCCTTTTTTGTGGAATGAATTTTTTAAGTGTGAGTTTATAGATCAGTGATTAGAAAAATAGTGGTACAATATATGAATGATACGAGAAGAGAGGATGAAGATTAACGTATGTACGTTACTGTAACAGAAGCAGCATATAAAAAGATTATGGATACGATTCCAAATGAAGCGAAATATATAAAGTTATTTTACGATAATGAAGGCTGCGGTTGTGTAATGAGCGGAATCATTGATTTAGTAGCTGTAGCAGAAAAAGATGAGCGTGATGTGGATATCGAATCTAGTGCAATGAATTTTATTGCAGATCGCACGAAGCTTGTATTTATGGATGATAAGTTAACAGTTGATTGGCATGAAGGTGGAGGAACTTTTCAGCTGAAGAGCCCCAGCCAATTTTATAATCCAAATATGAAGCTACATGTTCGAGTGTAAGTAAGGAAAGGTGGTTCCAAAATGTATGTTGGAACCACCTTTTTTTATTGTATAAGCCGCTATATTTGAAAAATCGCCGATATAATTACATGTATCAAACAAAGAGAACCTCTCCAGATGAATACGAAGATTTTTTCACATAATGAAATGTACATATGATTGAATTTTCTGTATAATTTTATTTGCGGAGGGGATACGCATGAGAAGATGGGGAATTGAGTTATTAATTTTAGCAGTCGTTATTATTTGGGGGATTAATTTTACCATTGCGAAATATGGACTGTTAGAATTTACAGCAATTGAGTTTACTGCACTTCGGATGATATCGGCGGCACCGCTTATGTTACTCCTTACATTTTTTATTGAAAAGTCGGTTTACATGGAGAGAAAAGATATACCTAGATTAATTATCGTTAGCGTTGTAGGTATTGTACTGTATCAAACGTTATTTATGGAAACTGTCAAATATACATCCGCTACAAATGCCTCTTTACTCATTTCTATTTCACCTATTTTTACAACTGTATTTGCGATTTTCTTGAAACAAGAAAAGTTTTCTTCTCGAAAGCTCATCGGTTCTATCATTGCTTTTGGTGGTGCAGTATTAGTTTTAGCAGCAGGGCATTCACTTGCTAGTTCTTTTTACGGGAATGGGATTGGACTCATTACATCAATATGCTGGGGGCTTTATCCTGTTTTAGCAAGTCCATTAATTAAAAAATATTCAGCACTACGTGTTACCGCATGGTCAGCATTAGTTGGTGCAATACCGCTTTTATTGTTAAGTGGACCATATGTATTTATAATGCCATTTCACATTACACACGGAATGACACTATTCGCCTTACTATATTCTATCTTCTTTGTAACGGTATTTGGTTTAGTGATGTGGTATGTTGGTGTTCAAAAAATTGGGGCGTCACATACGATGGTATACATGTATATAACGCCGCTTGTAGCTGTTTTATTTGCAGCTGTATGGGCAAATGAATATGTATCGTTTCAACAAATAATCGGTGGAATTATTATTTTCTTCGGTCTATGGTTTGTAAAATCGGAGAAAGTAAATGTACCTTCTACTGCAGGGGAACCTATATCAAAATAGGAAAACAGATCACTTATGATCTGCTTTCCTATTTTTTTATTTTTGGTAAGAAGACGAGAAATAAGATAGCAGTAATAAGTGGAATTAAGTTTAAAAATGGAATACGGAAGAGTGTGATAAGAATAATACCTGGAAGAAGAACACCGAGGACAGCGTAGAAAATACTATGATTTTTCGTGTACCAATACAATGAAAGTCCAATAAGTGCAGGGATAATGAGGTGAATGAGAGCCATTAAAAAATATATCATTAGACGCCCCCTTTATTTGTGTACTTATTACATCATATCCGTATGTTCATAGATTGATATCACTTTTTTCATAAATGGACGAAAAATGTTTGGAAAAACGTCACAAATTATGAAAATATGATGTTTAAAATCTTGTATAATATTATTTTCTAAAAACATTCAAACAACATAAACATATTGTTTATGTTGTTTTTAATTTGGGTGAAATGGGTCTAAGGAATATGGATTTGAAGGAAAATTTTGTTGGATAGATCAGAACTAACGAAGAGAGGTACAGCATGATTAGTATGTCATTAAGGTCGTTTAAGATTCAATCGTATTATATACTGGGTATTCTTTTGCTCGGCTGGATGGTAACGCCGTTTTCAGCACATTTTCTAGGTGCAGGAATTGGGCTTATCGTAAGTATGTATTGTGTTTGGCTTTTAGGGAGACGAATTGAGAAGCTTGGAGATAGTATCGTAAAGAAAACGAAAGCACCGACGCTCGGTATGTTTAACCGTTTTGCCGCTGCTATTTTAGGTGCTATTATTATGTACGAAATTGAGCACCATATGGTGATGTGGGCATTTGCAGTAGGGATTATGGGCGGTTATTTCTTAATTGTTGTTAATTTAGGATACTATAGCATGAAAGATGAGAAAGAATTAACGAAGAGTTAAAAAGATAAAAAGATAAAAAGATAAAAAGATAAAAAGATAAAAAGCCTCTTTTTAGATGGAAGAGAGGATCCAGCGGAGGATAGAAGCGGTCAGGGCCTTTTTTAGCCCCATGCGGTGTGAAACCAGAGAGATGTAGCGAGTAGGGATATAATTTATATATTCGAAGCTGTAATTTGTCTGTGTGAAAATGGGTTAATCTGGAAGGGTGATCCAACGGGGGATAGAAGTGGTCAGGGCCTTTTTTAGCTCCATGCGATGTGAAACCAGAGAGATGTAACGAGTAGGGATAAAGTTTATATATTCCAAGCCGTAATTTGTCTATGTGAAAATGGGTTTACTCTGGGGTAAGTGATGATATTACAAGAGGAAGCGTAACTTTGCATAAAATGCAGGTTTCCGCTTCCATTAAGTTAATATGAAATTACGTATTAGTATGACTCTTAGGTTCTTTAAAAAAGTTGGATATAATACAAAAAGCTATTCCGGTAATTAGAATAATATATTTTATCGTTTCACTTGTATGCTCGAATAAATTAACGTTAAGCATCACAAGTCCCCAAAAAAGTTGGATTGCTCCGTAACTGAATAAAATTTTTCCTGTACGAGAAAAATTTTTCATAGATCTCACCCTTTCCTGTATATGTAAATTGTATCATGAAAAAATTAAAAATGAATGATTATAAAATGAATTTTCTGTAAATTCGAAAGGTAAGTCATAGAAGAAGAGATAAGATATAGAAAGAAGCTTACGTAAAAAACGTAAGCTTCTTTTTTATGTAAGTGTGTATAAACCGTTAAGCCGCATTGGGTTTTGTCGGTGAGTACGCGAAACTTTACGGTTACACGCCACTTATTCATATGAGTAAGGGGTATTCCAACAGAAAGTTTGTACTTAAGCGATTGGACCGCCTAAGTTAATAATATCTTCAGAAACGCTGTCGAACTTTTTGAAGTTCGCTTTGAACTCGTTCGCAAGCTCGATTGCTTTTGCTTTGTAAGCAGCTTTATCAGCCCAAGTTTGTTCAGGCATTAACACTTCGTCAGGTACACCTGGTACGTGAAGTGGAACTTCAAGACCGAAGATGTCATGTTTAGCTGTTTCAGTTTTTGCAAGTTCGCCGCTTAATGCTGCTTGAATCATTGCACGAGTGTAACCTAAGTTCATACGTTTACCAACGCCGTATTCGCCACCAGTCCAGCCAGTGTTTACTAAGAATACTTTCGCATCGTGCTTCTCGATTTTTTCACCAAGCATTTCAGCATAGCGAGATGCATCAAGTGGTAAGAATGGTGAACCGAAGCAAGTTGAGAATGTTGCTTGCGGAGATGTAACGCCGCGCTCTGTTCCTGCTAGTTTACTAGTGTAACCACTTAAGAAATGGTACATAGCTTGTTCTTTTGATAACTTACTGATTGGAGGCAATACGCCAGATGCATCAGCAGTTAAGAAAATGATTGTATTTGGGTGTCCAGCAACACTTGGCAGCACGATATTGTCGATCGCATGCATAGGGTATGCAGCACGAGTATTTTCTGTTAAAGTAGTATCGTTGTAGTCTGCCATACGCGTTTGGTTATTAATGATAACGTTTTCTAAAACAGATCCAAATTTGATTGCATCGAAAATTTGTGGTTCTTTCTCGTGAGAAAGGTTTACACATTTTGCGTAGCAACCGCCTTCAATATTGAATACACCGTTATCAGACCAACCATGCTCATCATCACCGATTAATTTACGGTTTGGATCAGCAGATAATGTTGTTTTACCTGTTCCAGATAAACCGAAGAATAGTGCTACGTCGCCTTCTTCACCTACGTTTGCAGAGCAATGCATAGAAAGAATATCTTGTTCAGGTAATAAGAAGTTCATAATAGAGAAGATTGATTTTTTCATTTCTCCAGCGTATTCTGTACCACCAATTAGTACGATACGTTTTTCGAATGAAACCATAATGAATGCTTCAGAGTTTGTACCGTCAACAGCTGGATCAGCTTTGAAATTCGGTGCAGAAACAATTGTGAACTCTGATTCATGAGTTGTTAATTCTTCTTCAGTTGGACGAATGAATAATTGATGTACAAATAAATTGTGCCATGCATATTCGTTAATAACTTGAATTGGTAGGCGGTAATTGCGGTCAGCGCCTGCAAATCCTTTGAAGACGAATAACTCTTCTTTTTCTTTTAAGTATTCTAAAACTTTCGTATATAATTTATTAAAATGTTCTTCAGAAATCGGTTGGTTCACAGCTCCCCAAGCAATTTTGTCAGCAACCGATGCTTCTTTCACAATAAATTTATCTTTAGGAGAACGTCCTGTATATTTTCCAGTTGAAGCAGAAACAGCACCAGTCGAAGTTAATTTCCCTTCATTTCGCATTAATACTTTTTCCACTAATTGCGGAACACTTAGTTGAATCTGTGCATTGCTTCCGTTCAATAATTCGTGTAAACCAATTTGGACATTCACAGTACTCATATTTATATACCATCCTTTTCATTTAATGAAATATTTCTCGTAATCCCCAACAAGAGTATAACACAATTATATAAATAATGTATACTATTTATTTCTTTTTGTTTGTGTGAATACATTATTTCCTTATTAATATTTCATTTTAGGCGTATTGAGAAAAACTTTCAGGAAAATGTGAATATTAATTGACAAATGAATATCATTTCTTTAGTATAGGTTGGGACGGATACTCTCTTATCCCGAGCTGGCGGAGGGACAGGCCCGATGAAGCCCAGCAACCTCACTTGTATTGGTAAACACAAGTGAATAGGTGCTAAAACCTGTGCGAGGCTACAGGTCTCGAACGATAAGAGCGAAGGGCAAAAAGCAGTATGCAAGTAGCAAATTAAACCTTTCCTCTATTAAAGTAGGAAAGGTTTTTCTGTATGCTTGTGTGGGAGAATAAATGTATGTCGCAATCTGTGGCAAATTAAGGATGAGTTCCGTACAATATATACAATTACTGTAGGGAGGTTTACCACATGACAAAAAAACGTCATCTGTTCACATCTGAGTCTGTAACTGAAGGACATCCAGATAAAATTTGTGACCAAATTTCTGATTCAATTTTAGATGCGATCTTATCAAAGGACGCAAATGCACGTGTAGCTTGTGAAACAACTGTAACAACTGGTTTAGTATTGGTAGCGGGGGAAATTACGACTTCTACTTACGTAGATATTCCAAAAATCGTTCGTGAAACAATTCAAGGCATTGGTTACACACGCGCAAAATACGGATTCGATGCAGAAACTTGTGCAGTTTTAACATCTATCGATGAGCAATCTGCTGACATCGCTATGGGTGTTGACCAAGCGCTAGAAGCACGCGAAGGTCAAATGACTGACGCTGAGATTGAGGCAATTGGTGCAGGAGACCAAGGTTTAATGTTTGGTTTCGCATGTAATGAAACACAAGAGTTAATGCCACTTCCAATCTCGCTTGCTCACAAATTAGCTCGCCGTTTAACTGAAGTACGTAAAAATGATACATTATCATACCTACGTCCAGATGGAAAAACGCAAGTTACAGTTGAGTATGATGAAAATGGTAAACCAGTACGTGTTGATACTATCGTAATTTCTACACAACATCACCCAGATGTTACATGGGAAGAAATCGATCGCGACTTAAAAGAGCACGTAATTAAAGCTGTAGTACCAGCAGAATTAATCGATGGAGAAACGAAATTCTTCATTAACCCAACTGGCCGCTTCGTAATTGGTGGACCACAAGGTGATGCTGGTTTAACAGGACGTAAAATCATCGTTGATACTTACGGTGGATACGCTCGCCACGGTGGCGGTGCATTCTCTGGTAAAGATGCAACGAAAGTTGACCGTTCTGCAGCATATGCAGCTCGTTATGTTGCGAAAAACATCGTAGCAGCTGGTCTTGCTGAGAAAGCAGAAGTACAACTTGCATACGCAATTGGTGTAGCACAACCAGTATCAATTTCAGTTGATACATTCGGCACTGGTAAAGTATCTGAAGACGTACTAGTAGAACTAGTTCGTAACAACTTCGATCTTCGCCCAGCTGGTATTATTAAAATGCTAGACTTACGTCGCCCAATTTACAAACAAACAGCAGCTTACGGCCACTTCGGACGTACTGATGTAGATCTAACATGGGAACGTACAGACAAAGCTGCAGCTTTAAAAGAGCAAGCTGGTCTATAATATATGAAAAAAAGCTTTGCGCCGTGAGCGCAAAGCTTTTTTTATTTATAATTACGTTGGAATAAAGCGAAGAGTTCAATGTCATGCCAAGTGCCGTTGCGGAATATAGCTTCTTTACAAGTTCCTTCATGTTGAAAACCGAGTGATTTATATAATTTAATTGCTCTCTCGTTGAAAGAAAATACTCGTAAAGAAAGGCGATGTAAATTTAATTCTAAAAATGCATACTTCAATAATAAAGTGAAAGCTTCCTTCCCATAACCTTGCCCCCAGTAATCCTTTTTACCAATATCAATAATGCATTCAGCGTTTCGATTATACGAATCAATATGAATTAAAGAAGTAATACCAATTGGAAGATTCGTAGCTTTTTCTTCAATGATATAGCTCTTAGAGTTTGAAGAATGAATAAATTGCTGGCAAAGTTTTTCTGTATCTTGTAAGGAATATTTATCAAGGTTAAGGGTAGTTGAACTCATAACGTCTATATCATTATGCCATTTATAATACGTTAGAATATCATCTTCGGAAAACTTTCGTAACTGAATACGGTTTGATTCAAACAATACAAGCCCACCTTTTATATTTACTAGTTTTTGTTCATTATTTCAATACACGAGCTACAATAAATGTGTCCGTCTAGTTCAATATACTTTCTTATATTAGTCATACCACTTGCCGGAAATGGCATATGAATCCATGCTTTTTCATACGTTTGTATTTCTTTCCCGCATGATTTACAAAGGATTGGTTTCTTCTTGAATATATGTAATTATCCTTTCATTTGACGTGCTTTACCTGCGCAAAAGGCACTGCTTAGTAAAAATAGTGTTGCGAATATAATGCTTACGAATGTAGCGTATGGAATTGCGCCTTTTAGAGAAAAGCCGACAGTAATGGAAGCGACGAATAAGAGGATGAATGTTGTTGTTAGTTTTTTATAAAGTTCCATAGTGAATGAACCTCCAAATTATTTTGTAATTTAAAATGAAATCTACTATGTGGAAAATATAAGAGGATTTAAAGAGTAGCTAATGATGTGTAGTCTAGGAGCATAAGTAAGTATATTTTCCTTTTTGTGGTTGTATATACTTATATTGTATCATGATGTATTAGCGGCTTCATACATAATTGTGTAAAGATAGGTATGATAAAATGAAGAAAAGACTTTAGGAAAGGGAAGATAAAAAATGAGCGTAACCGAACATAAAAAACAAGCACCGAAAGAGGTGCATTGCAAAATCGTAACAATCTCCGATACACGTACAGAAGAGACGGATAAGAGCGGACAACTATTACATGAATTATTAAAAGAAGCAGGGCATACAGTGACCTCTTATGAAATTGTAAAAGATGATAAAGAAAGTATTCAGCGAGCAGTGTTAGATGGTTATCATAGAGAAGATGTTGATGTCGTGTTAACAAATGGCGGTACTGGTATTACGAAGCGTGATGTGACGATTGAAGCAGTATCAGCGTTATTACATAAAGAAATTGTCGGTTTTGGTGAGTTGTTCCGCATGATTAGTTATTTAGAAGATATCGGAAGCAGCGCGATGTTAAGTAGAGCAATCGGCGGTACAATTGGGCGTAAAGTTGTTTTTTCTATGCCGGGATCTAGCGGAGCAGTTCGTCTTGCGATGAATAAATTAATTTTACCGGAATTAGGTCATATTACATTTGAGCTGCATCGCCAATGAGTAAGTATGCTGGAATTGTATTAGCGGGCGGTATGTCGAGTCGATTCGGTGAGCCGAAAGCGTTAGCGAGCTGGCAGGGTAGTACTTTTATTGAGCATATTTTGAAAGTGATGACAAGTGCGTTGCAAGAAGTTTTGGTCATTAGTAACTCCGATATAAAGGAGCGAGTGGAGGAACTCGTACAAGTTCCTGTTATAGAAGATATTCCGCATTATAAAGGAAATGGCCCACTTGCTGGAATTGTATCAGGAATGGAATATATAGAAGCAGATTGGTATGCTATTATGCCTTGCGATGCGCCAAATGTTTCACAAGAATGGTTTACCATTTTGCTAGAGCAAACGAGCAATGAATATGATGCGGTTGTACCTATTATTAATGGAAGGAAACAACCGTTACTTGCAGCGTATCATAACCGCGTGAAAGAAAAGATTTATGCATTGCTTCAGGAAGAGAAAAGAAGTATGGGCCAGCTTTTATCACAATGTAATGTGAAATATATTGCTGGTGAAGATGTACAAGCGAATGCGGATTGGTTTATAAATGTGAATACGAAAGAAGAATATGTGCAGGCTCAAAAAGACCTTTCAAATGAATGAAAGGTTTTTTGGTATACAGAAATTGGGGAACAATTACTGTATAAAGGTATGTGAGTAAGTTGATTTTAAGGGGAATTTCTTAAAATCACTATACAGTTAAAATATTGTATAACTATATATTGATTTTTATGGGTTTTTATTACAAGTCTATTTAGTTATGTTTATTTTTGATATAATAAATATAGAAATAAAACGATATTTAACCTTATGTATCATTTATGAAACTAAAATTTATAACTGTGTAATAAACTCCCTTCGTCTAGTTGAAGGGAGTTCTTCTGTTTAAGCGAGTAATTCTGATGCGGTGTGCTGAAGGACTTCTTCATATTGGTCAAGTAACCCACGGAAAATCTCATCCCAGCTTTTTGTTTTAGCATAAGACGAAGCCGCTATGCCCATTTGTATAAGTTGCTCTTCATTTCGCAATAAAGAATGGATGGATGATAGAAATGAATCCGCATGTTTGGGCGGGCAAAGAATTCCTGTTTTTCCATCTGTAATAATATTTTTAACCCCGCCACTATTTGCACCGATGACAGGTGTACCGCATGCAAGCGATTCAAGTACAACATTTCCGAATGTTTCAGTAGCTGATGGAAATACCATGATGTTAGAACAAGCATATGCTTCAGCTAAATCCACGCCTTGTAAATAGCCAGTAAACGTGACATTTGTTTTCGGAACAGCTTCACGTAAATTTGTTGCTAGAGGACCGTCTCCTGCTATAAGCCAATGAATATCGTTTCGAGTATGCGCTGATTTAACGATAAGATTTTGCAGCGTATCAATATCTTTTTCAGGGGCAATCCGTCCAACATAGGAAAGGACGTACTTAGCTGTAATATTATATTTTTTTCGGAATAGGTCTGTATTGTAAGCTGGATGAAAGAGATTGCAATCTACACCCCGTCCCCAAATAGAGAGAGCTTGAAAGCCTTTATTTTTTAATTGATGTAATGTTTCGGGAGAGGGGACAAAATTTTTTTGCATATGACTATGAAACCACTTTAAATAGTTCCAAAGCATATGAGAGAGAAATTCGATTTTGTAATAACGTAAATAAGCATCGAAATCAGTATGATAAGAACCGACAACTGGGATGTTTAACTTTTTTGCATAATACAATCCACAAAGTCCCATGTTGAAAGGTGTAGCAATGTGAATCATGTCAGGCTTAAAGGAAAGAAGTTCTCGTTTAATGCGCGGAGTAGGAAAAGAAAAGCGACATTCTGGATATAATATTGTTAACGGGATACTTCTCATCTTGTTCACATTAGCCACGAAATTATCTTCAGCTGTATGCTGAGGGGCGAAAACAGAATAGGGGATCTTTTCTTTCTGAAAGTAACGTGTTAATCGTTCTAATGTTTTCGCAACCCCGTTGACTTGTGGTGTAAAAGTATCGGTGAAAATGGCGACTCTCATCATATCACTCCTTTATGTGAAAAGTGGGATGAATTGATAAAAAGAGATGATGCCAGAGCAAGCGCCGAGGCACATACCGACAAATACATCAGATGGATAGTGAAGCCCTAAATAAATGCGAGAAATACCGACGCATAATGCTAACGGTAATAAAAAAACAAATAAACTTGGATTATAACAAATAAATGGAATAAGGACAGAGAAAACGGCTGTTGTATGACCAGATGGGAAAGAGTGGTCTTTTAATGGATGGACTGGATATTTCGCATCCTGAATTGTTAAATAAGGACGTTTTCGCGGATACCATCTTTTTAATATTTGTACAGGAATATGGCTAATTGCTAAAGAAATAGCAGATGCGATTGCAGCTTGATGCAAAGTCCCTTTTGCGAACATTAAAAAGAAAAGTGTGAGTGCGATTGAGAAAGTAGCACCACCTATATGAGTAATATTGCTGAAAAAGATATTTAATGTTTTTTGATCAAAGTATCGGTTAATTCCTTTGAAAATGTAACATTCTATTTTATACAGTCCACTGGCCTTCATGAAAATTCTCCTCCCTCGCTTACATATATATGGAGATATTAGCTTTTATTTTAATAAGATTTTGTTGAGGGAGTAATAATGTTTTGTAAAGAAAAAGTTAGTTTTTATAAAAAAACTGCCACTTTAATGGCAGCTGGAAAAGTTACTTCTGTAATGATTTATAATACTGACCTTTTTCAACATATTGCGTGCGAATTCGCTCCATGTCTTTACGGTCTTCCTCTGTTAATTCACGAATGACTTTCGCTGGGCGACCGAAGGCTAACGTGTTTGGCGGGATTTTCTTTCCTTGTGAAACGAGGCTTCCAGCGCCGATAAAAGCTCCTTCGCCAATTTCAGCACCATCTAATATAATAGACCCCATTCCAATTAAAGCATCTTTTTTAATATGACAGCTATGTAAAATAACTTGATGCCCAACTGTAACGTCGTCTTCTAAAATAAGAGGATACTGAGGGCTTTGGTGGAGTGTACATTGGTCTTGTACATTTACTCGATCCCCAATGATTGTTGGTGACACATCACCACGGATGACTGTATTAAACCAAATACTTGATTCTTCGCCAACGGAAACATCGCCTGTAATCGTAACATAGTCAGCGATAAAAGCACTACTCGCAATTTTCGGATTTTTTTCTTTGTAAGAATATATCATGTAAAGCCTTCCTTTCCTAGAGACTAGTTTAAGTGTATCAAATTATGAAAAAGAGTGAAATGGAGGATGTCCGTATGTGGAATTATGAAGCGGAGGAAGCAAAGGCTGTAATCGTTATTGTGCACGGCGCGATGGAATATCACGGACGTTACGAGGCTGTTGCGGAAATGTGGAATCATAACGGCTACCACGTTGTGATGGGAGACCTTCCGTCGCATGGAACGACTTCAAGAAATAGAGGACATATTGATTCATTTGATGAATACATAGAGGAAGTTAAATTATGGGTGAAAGAGGCAAGAAAGTATCGGTTACCTATTTTTATATTCGGTCATAGTATGGGTGGTCTTATCGTTATTCGTATGATGCAAGAAACGAAGAGAGAAGATGTAGACGGTATTATTTTAAGTTCACCATGTTTAGGCGTATTGGCTGGACCTTCAGCACCACTTCAAGCTGCCTCAAAAATATTAAATATTATCGCTCCAAAATTGCAATTTGCAACGAATCTTACAGTGGAAATGTCAACTCGTAATCATGAAGTTAGGGACGCGATGGAGAATGATTCATTGTTCTTGCGCAAAGTATCAGTACGTTGGTATAGTGAATTGATTAAGTCTATCGAAATTGCTCATAAGAAAATAGATGATTTTCCAGACGTTCCACTCTTGCTAATGCAAGCTTGTGAGGATAAACTTGTAGATAAAATACGTGTCCGCACTTGGTTTGATAATGTTAAAATAAGTGATAAGGCTTTCAAAGAATGGCCGAATTGTTATCACGAGTTATTAAATGAGTATGAGCGTGATGAAATTTTGAATTATATTCAGTCATTTACTGAAATACGCATCAATAACATAATAGAAACAAACAAATAAGTAATTTATTTGTACATTGAATAGAGGAGATGAAGGAAGAAGTGAACGTACCGAGTAATCCCATAACGCTCATGGCGAAAGTATACCGTGATGTGTTTCCGGTTGTACACCATGAGCTAGCGATGTGGAAAGAGCGTGCCTACCATATTCCGAATGATGAGCTTCATAGTCAGGCAATCGCAAGTATTGAGCATAAAACGTTTCATTGTGAAGGCGGTGGCATTTTAGCGCTATTAGCAAATGAGCACCGAGAGGAATGTATTCGTTTTATCGTAGCGTATCAAACGATCAGCGACTATTTAGATAATTTATGTGATCGCAGTACATCACTTGATCCGAATGATTTTGCCGCATTGCATGAATCTATGTTAATGGCATTATCACCTGAAGTAGAAGGTGGCGGTAATTATTATCGTTATCGTGATGATCAAGATGATGGTGGTTATTTAGATGAACTTGTTGAAACATGCCAAGATGTTTTAAAGAAAACGAAGCACTATGATAAAATTGCTCCTATTCTTCATGAACTTGCTTGTTATTATTGTGATTTGCAAATTCATAAACATGTAAAATTAGAAGAAAGAGAACCGCGATTACAAACGTGGTTTGAAGCACATAAAGAAAACTTACCTGAGATGAGTTGGTTTGAATTTTCAGCATGTGCCGGTTCTACGCTTGGAATCTTCTGTCTTGTCGCATACGCATTCCATGATGAATTACATGATGAAGATATTGCGAAAATTAGACAAGGGTACTTCCCTTACGTACAAGGACTTCATATCTTACTTGATTATTTCATTGATCAAGAAGAAGACCGCGCTGGCGGGGATTTGAATTTCTGTAGTTATTACGAAAACGAGCAAGTGATATTAGATCGTATGAAACATTTTGTAGAAGAAGCAGAGAAGAGCATTGGTGATTTGCCTCATGCGAAGTTTCATCGTCTTATAAGCCGCGGGTTACTTGGTATTTATTTATCAGACCAAAAAGTATCAGCACAAAAGAATATGCACAAAATGGCACGGCGCATTGTAAAATACGGAGGTCTCACTTCACGATTCTTCTATTGGAACGGGAAGATGTACCGAAAGAAAACGGCGCAGTGATGAAGAAAACCACTCATATTGAGTGGTTTTTTTGTTATAATATGGTAAAGGTGGTGGCGAAATGAAGCAATTGTTTCAAAAGCTATATGACCATATTGAAATAACGTTACTCGTGCTACTTTCCATTTCATTTGTAACAGGAATGTATATGATGATGAATAAAGCCGGTGGTCCTACAACAATGGATTATGTAGCCCAAGTTATCATTGCATTGATTATTATAGTAGATATGGTCTTTTTAATAAGTGGTAGAAAGAAAGAAAATAGTAAATAAAAAAGCATTTGTACACGGTAGTACAAATGCTTTTTTATTATGATCGTATTTTTGAAAATACATATATAAGAAGTTCAACCGCAAAAATCACTAAAACAGATAGTCCGAATAAAGGCATGACAGCGCCTAGTATAACCATCATGATAAAGAAAACGATTATGCTTTTCTTATCTCTTTGCTTTGGAGGTGCTGCTAATTTTCCTTTCGGCTTTCTTGCAAACCACATTTTTACTCCGTAATAAATAAGAAGTAATAAAGATAATGTCGTTAGTAAGCATAATATTTTATTTGGCCATCCGAATAAATGTCCTTCGTGAAGCGGGATGCCGTAAGTGAACCATTGTGCAAGTAATCCATAATCACGATAGTCTGTTTTTGAAATGAGTTCTCCGCTATATTGATTAAAGTAAGCTGTTATTTCTTCATTTGGTGCAACATGCATACCTGTAATACCAGAACCGCTTGATTTCGAAACGGTGAATACGCCTTTCGGATCAGCTGGTAGTGAGATAACGTATGGCTTCTTTATTTCAATTCCTTTTTGTAATTCATCGACAGAAATAGCTTTCGGTTCATTTGAATCCGATTCAGGAGGAGCTTCTTTTCTTGTTGCCCATGGCAATTCTTTTACCTTTGATTCAGGCGGCGCCATATACAATTTCGGATATCCGAGCGATTCATTCGACGATGCGATTTTATAAATTTGGTTACCCATAAATCCTGACCATGGCAATCCAGATGCGACTAGCAGAACGAGTGGAATTGTAAATATAATACCGATAATAGAATGACGTCGTTTTGCTTTTTCTCGCTTATTGGATGCTGGTGTGTTTTTGAACTGTCGTATACTCATATACAACCCAGTTACAATTAAAAAGATTGTCCAGCACGCCGCAAGTTCTACAGTATAGTTGATGACAGTGCCACCAACTAAAAGAGAACTATGTAATTCCCGCATTATATTGGCAAACGTTTCACTTGCGTTTTGATCTCCGACAATTTGATTATTGCTATCTAAATACACATACTTTTGTTGCCCTGTATATTCATTTGCAATCGTAAGTCTCGTATTATAATCCCCATTAAACTCACTAATTTTCGCCACACTATAATGTGGATATTTTTTCTCGGTTAAGGAAATAGAATCAGACATCGAAATAGACTCTGTTTGGGCGCTCTTCCCAAAATATAAATCTTTATAGATGAAATCCTCAACCTCTTCCCGAAATAAATACCCAATGCCGCTCAGTGACAACGTAATAAGAAGCGGCGTAATAAAAAGCCCAGCATAAAAATGCCAACGCCAAAAAATGTAATGAAGCGAACGATTTACTTTCATACTTTCAGTTCCCCTAACCTTCCCTATATGAATAACTACTTATTTAATATAGCGAGATTAAGTGTGGATACTTTGAAAGAATTGTGAAGAAAGTTAAAAGTTTGTGGGATTTTTATTAAACATAAAATAAATTTCAGAAGGAGTGTTTTCTATGTTTATGAAGATTTCTTTATATTTGATAAATACATCCTAACAACCGCCTCTGCAAGACATTGAGTGGAATCAACAAAATCCTCACCCGCCACTACATTTAAATCAGTACATGCGATAATTGCGGTATCTACTTCATCTTTCAACTGCACAACGAGCGCGCTCCATAATTTGCGAGCTTCTTCAACTTCTCCGCTTTTAATATACGTAATAATTTGATTAATCATCGTTTGCCATGTTTCATAATGAATGTATTCTATATTCCGTTTTGCAATCCTGTCTTGATAAATACCAGCTTGAACTGTCGCTTCTGTTGCGAGAAGAGCGACTCTTTTTGTATTTTCAGGAATTGCTTGTAACGTCTCATCGACTATATTTAAAATCGGAATGGATAGAGAATATTGTAATTCTTCAAAATAAAGATGCGCCGTATTGCACGGCATAGCGATAAAGTCTACGCCAGTACTTTCAAGTTTTTGTGCCCCGTCAATAATCGCTTTTTTCATCGCTTCGTGATCAATAGAGCGATCCATATAAAACGGTGTTGGACACGAATAAATCATCATATGAGGAAAGTCCATATCATGTTTTGCTCCGTATATTGTTTGGCACTTTGCTACAACTGTATCAACGAATGGCCCAGTTGATTTTGGTCCCATTCCTGCTAGTATTCCGATCATTGTTTCGTCTCCTTTAATATGTAATTAAAAACGTTTTTTGCGAACAATAAAAAGAAATAAAGTAAGTAATAAAAATGAATATACGATAGCCCAAGCTGTGAGCCATAGCGTGTGAGACAGTATATTATATTTGTATTGTCCAAGCATTAGAAAGCTTTCGACAGGTGGTAAAAACCATAGTAACTCTTTTTTAAACCGGATAGATGCAATCGTTATAAGCAATATAAATGTAAGGCTAAGCCAAGCAGTGCTTGCTTTTGGAATAACATTTCTAGTAAATAAAGTTGCAATTGAAATTCCTAGTATAGAGAAAGACATATGAGTGAGAAATCCGACTAAAAATAAAGAAACTGTCATTTCTTCATTAAACATTTGCAAAATAATTGGATAGATTACAGATATAAAAGATAGCACAGTACAAATGAGAAGAGCCGTAATATATTTACCCACATATAGTGCGGAAATATTATTTGTGTGAGAAATAGTAATTTGTTCTTGTACAGGGTCTTCCGTATGAAAAATTGTGACTGTAATCCAGGCAGATAATAAATAAAGTGCGAGAGCTGTTTCTAAGTATGTCGGTACAATAGGAGTTGGTTTATATGTATATACAAAAAGTAAGCTCACAAAGTACATCGCAATAGGAGGGACGTACTTATACGATTTTGTATAGTCGAGAAAATGGTAACGAATAAGCGCGAACATAATAAACCTTCTTTCGATTTAAAAGTTAGGTTGTAACAGTGTGATAGATGCTTTTTTATGTAATAAAAACTGAAGTATGTCATTTGTATATTCTTTTTCGATTTGTAATTGAATAAGGTTTTGATTTGCATTGTGTGTAACGTGTATAAAACCGGATTGCTTTTGTAGTTCTATCGCTGAAAATGTTTCGTGAACGATTGCCTCAATATAGACTTGTTCTGCTCCTTTTTGTGAAGAGATATTTTCTGCAATTGTATGATCTGCTAACGTCACAATTCTATCGGCGAAGTTTTCTAGTAGCTGTTTTTCGTGACATGTGAAGAGTATAGATATGCCTTGTTGTTTTAATGAGAGTAAAATATGCTCTAATTCTTGCTGAGAGTTAGGATCGAGCCCAGAAAGCGGTTCGTCTAAAATTAATAAATGGACGTCTGTAAGTAATGCTTGCATAATACCAGTCTTTTGTTTCATACCTTTTGAAAAGTTTCGTACAACAGAATGTCTTGCATGATGTAGGTGAAAAGATTCCAGAAGCATCGGAATTTTATCTTTTAAATATTTTGTTGATAAACCGTGAATGTGGCCGAGATGATATAGATAATCTTCTAATGTAAAACGAATCCCTTCAGGAAAATGTTCAGGTACATATCCGATTTGTATATGTTCTTTTCTTTGAATTGTCCCTGCCGTAGGTGAAATAAAGCCTGCAATTATTTTGAGTAGAGTACTTTTTCCAGTCCCGTTCCCGCCAATAATAGCGAGTGCCTCTCCTTCTGGAATGGATAAATCAATGTTGTCTAGTATAAGTGATTTGCCATACTTCTTTTGAATTCCCCTTAGTTCTACTAGCAAAGTTTTATCCTTCTTTCTTCAAATATTGTATACATCCATTATATAGGAGAATAAGAAAAAGACGTGCAATGAGTGCACGTCTTTTTTTGTTATGTTTTGTCGATAAGTCGATATAGTGTGTCGACTCGCCGATATATCGAAAAAATCGTTGATATATCCGGAGTTACGATAGATAAAATTGAAAAATCGTCGATATATTACCCCGCATTAACGGGCAGTAAAACTCCCACCTTAAAATTCGGGTGGAGCAAAGAGATTAGGAGGAAGATAAACTGCCCATAAATGCCCGATTGGTTCAACTAATAATCAGTGGGGGATTCCCCCCCCACTGATTAAAGTTTCACTTTATCGTTTCTCAATCGCCACAATAAATGGCGGGTTATTTTGTTGGTTAATGAAGCCATAGCGCAGTACGTGAGCTTGGTTTTGGTCTAGTTCTTCTGCAAATTTAAGAACAGCGTCGCGTTCTACTTGTCCTTCTGGGTGTCCGTGGTAAATGACAATGACGATGATTCCTTCAGGTGCCATTACTTCTAGTAATTGTTCAATTGCCGAAATTGTTGAGTTCGGTTTTGTAACGATATGCTTGTCACCGCCAGGAAGGTAACCTAAGTTGAAGATAGCGCCTGTTACTTTTCCTTTTGCGTCTTCTGGTAGTACGGATAGAAGTGTATCGTGACTATCGTGAACTAAAACAGTACGTTCAAAAAGTTCTTTTTCTTTTAAACGAATAGTTGAGCTTTCAATTGCTTCTTTTTGAATATCAAATCCAAAAACTTTTCCGTTATCTCCAACGATTTCAGCTAGGAAGCAAGTGTCATGACCATTTCCTAAAGTTGCATCTACAGCGTAATCGCCTTCTTTAACTGCCGTTTGCAGCAGTGTGCGAGCAAACGGTAATACACGTTCTAATTTCATTGTTGTTTCTCCTCATTTGCATATTTTCCTTGCCAGCTTCCGCGGCGTACAAATTCTGCATCGATGGAATTTAATACTTCCCATTTATTTAAGCTCCACATTGGACCAATCATTAAATCAGGTGGGCCGTCACCTGTGATGCGGTGCACAATTACGTCTTCTGGAATTATTTCAAGTTGGTCAACAACGAGACTTACGTAATCCTCAAGAGAAAGGAATTCTAGTTGTCCTTTTTCATATTGCTTCACCATTGGCGTTCCTTTTAATAAATGAAGTAAATGAATTTTAATTCCTTGTACGTCAAGTTTCGCTACTTCTCGAGCTGTTTCCATCATCATGTCGTAATTTTCAAGTGGAAGACCGTTAATAATATGAGAGCAAACTTTAATGCCGTGCTTACGTAATTTATTTACGCCTTCCACGTAAGACGGATAATCGTGAGCGCGATTAATAAGGTTTGCAGTTCGTTCGTGAACAGTTTGTAAACCAAGTTCAACCCAAAGGTATGTGCGTTTATTTAAGTCCGCTAAATATTCAACAACATCATCTGGTAAACAATCTGGACGAGTTGCGATAGAAAGACCGACAACGTCTTTTTCTGCTAGAAGCGGTTCGAATTTTTCTTTTAACACTTCAAGTGGTGCATGTGTATTTGTGTACGCTTGGAAATAAGCGATACATTTGCCATCTTTCCATTTTGAACGCATTTTTTCTTTCATTTCATGATATTGCGTTATAACATCATCGCGGCGATCACCAGCGAAGTCGCCAGATCCGGCAGCGCTACAAAATGTACAGCCACCGTAAGCAACTGTACCGTCACGGTTCGGACAATCGAAGCCAGCATCTAATGAAACTTTAAAGATTTTTTCACCAAATTCATTTCGTAAATGGTAATTCCATGTATGATAACGTTTATTGTCGTTTGTATATGGAAAAGGGTTTTGAACCTTCATTACTTTCCCTCCTAAGCCGAGTCAAAATGAAACAAAATCCATTATAACATACTCATAAGGTAGAGATGGAAGGGACACACTAAAGGGGAATTGAAGCAAGGAGGGACAATTATGGCAGAGCGTCAATCACTTGAATCGTATATTACACAAGCGGAACAAGCTGTGGAATATGCGAAAGAACAATTAGACCAAGGCATGAGACAAGAGCATTACAATACGATGGAGTATTCGGATGCGCAGTTAAAATTAGAACAAGCATATAACGATTTACAAACGATGCAACAACATGCGAATGATGAGCAACGTGAGCAATTAAATAGAGCACGCATGGCAATTCGCCAACTACAACATCAAATGATTATTACACCGCACTAAGAAGGAGTGAATGTAATGGCGAAACGTTCAGATCAAAATAATCCAGAGCAAAAAACGCAAAATGGACATAACGCTGAATTTTCAAATGAGCTTGATCCAATTGTTCAAGTAAAACAACGCAACAGTAAAAAAGGACAACCTCAAAGATCAAAGCAATCAGAGTAAACCAGGTCGCAATATGACCTGGTTTTATTTTGCTATATGACAATAATGTAAGATTTCTGTAAGGTTTGTCGATAGTTGTAAGCTTACTTTTCCAGTAGAGTAAGGGAGGATTAAATTTTGGACAAGGAGTTGCTTTATGGGGAACAACATTACAAACAAACGAATTGATGAGTTAGATTACATTCGTGGCTTCGCATTACTGGGGATTATTTTAGTGAATATTCTTGCACTACTTAATATTAAAAGTCCAGATCCTAATACAGTAGATGCTAGCTATCAAAGGTTTCTATACTTATTTGTAGAAGGTCGTTTCTTTTCGATTTTCTCATTCTTATTTGGAGTGGGATTCTATATCTTTATCTCGAGAGCAATTGCAAAAGGGAAAAATGGATATGTTCTATTTTTACGCCGTCTAGTTGCGCTATTTATTTTCGGTTTGCTTCATTACATGTTTCAGCCTGGCGAAGCGTTAACGTTATATGCAATCTGCGGGTTAATCGTTTTACCATTTTATAAAGCGAAAAAAGAAGTGAACTTAATAATTGGTCTTATTTTGACAATTGCTTTTAGTGTGATGGGCGTTAAAGAACTATTACCACTTGGCTTAATTTTATTAGGTCTTGCTGCAGGACAATATCGTGTATTTGAAAACCTCTCACAAAACATAAAGAAAGTCGCTATTTTTACAGGTGTTATGTTCGTTTTAAGCGTCGTAGCTATATGGTATCAATATGGGCATGTTCCTGCTGAGCCATTTGTAAATATGATAATTATGACTGAGGATGGAACAATGGATGCTGCAGGTCAATTTTTAAAAATTGGTGTTACAGTCGGACCAATTATTTCAGCTTTCTATGTCGGAGCATTAATTTTATTACTTCAGTTAAAACCAGTTCAAACATTATTAGCACCACTGAAATATTATGGACGTATGGCTTTAACGAATTACATTGGACAAACTGCAATGATTTTAATTGCCGGTAGCGTATTTAACTTTGCAGGAAACTTAACATACATACAGACGTTATATGTATGTATCGCAATTTATGCTATTCAAATTGTGTTTAGTGTAATTTGGATGAAAATCTTTAAAATGGGTCCGCTAGAATGGATTTGGCGTGTTATTACGTATTGGACGGTAACACCTTTAAAGAAATAAAGTGAAACTTTAATCAGTGGGGGGTCTTACTGCCCATTAAAGCGGGATAAAGAGAGAAGTGGGCTGTTCCTTTTGTGGAACAGCCCATTTTTATTTTCATCTTTTGGCGGTAAGTGGAGATTCCTTGGTAGATCGCCAATAAAATCTCATTTACCAACGAACCTTACACGCCCCCTTTTTTATATTACAAAAGTGTAAGGTAATTGTAATGTTAACAAATAGCAGTTCACCCTCAAAAGGCGCAAAATAGGTAATGGAAAAACAAGCGTAGGAGGATATATATGACGAAACCAGTTGTAGACGTGAAAAACGTTCAAAAAGTGTACGGTAAAAAAGGTGAGAACCAATCACACGCGTTAAAAGGTGTTTCATTCTCAATTCAAGAGGGTGAGTTTGTTGGGATTATGGGACCATCTGGTTCCGGTAAAACAACATTATTAAATGTAATTTCAACGCTTGATAAAGCAACGGGCGGCGTTGTTGAAATTGCGGGTACGGATATTACGAAAATGAAACAAGGTGAACTTTCTGATTTCCGTTCACAAAAATTAGGATTCATTTTCCAAGACTTTAACTTATTAGAGAACTTATCTATTTATGAAAACATTGCACTTCCACTTTCTCTTCAAGGTGTTCCATCACGTAATATTGGACCGAAAGTAGAAAAAGTAGCGGGTATGTTAGGGATTACAGAAATACTTCAAAAGTATCCATCTGAAGTATCTGGTGGACAGAAACAACGTTCAGCAGCAGCGCGTGCATTAGTGCATGAGCCTGCAATTATTTTAGGGGACGAGCCAACAGGAGCGCTTGATTCTAAAAATGCAACGAGTTTACTTGATGCGATGACAAATTTAAATAAAGATCAAGGCGTATCGATTATGATGGTTACACATGATCCGTACAGTGCAAGTTACTGTCAGCGTATTTTATTCATTCAAGATGGTGAGTTATATAAAGAAATTCATCGCGGTGGTACGCGTGAAGAGTTCTACAAAGAAATTTTAGATGTACTTGCAGATTTAGGTACACAAAAAGCGTAAGAGAGGAGGTTCTAAGACATGTTATTCAAACTTTCCATGTCGGGGCTGAAAAGTAAGCTGAAGGATTATATCGTCTTACTTGTTGGTCTTGTCATGTCCATTTCAATTTTTTATATGTTCCAAACGTTAGCGCTGAATAAAGCGTTTATCGAATCTAACTCAGTTATTCAATCGATTGGATTTGTATTCCAAGCAGGTTCATTTTTACTCGCTATTATAACGTTCTTCTATATTCTATATGCGAACTCTTTCTTATTATCTCTTCGTCAAAAAGAGTTTGGTATGTATATGATGTTAGGAGCAAAAAAACATAAAGTTACATTACTTATGTTTATTGAAACGATTGTATTAGGTGCTGCGTCTCTTGCGATTGGTATTACAGTTGGTGTAGGGCTTGCAGAAGGTATCGGACAGTTATTAATGAAACAGCTTGAATTTGCTGGTGAAGGCTATAAAGCATTTTATTTACCATCTATGACTGTTACTTGTATTTTCTTCTTTGCATTATTTGTCTTATCAGCAATTATGAACAGTATTAAATTATCACGTATTTCTGTACTGCAACTTGTACATGCAGACGCACAAACAGAGCGTGTTGCAGTAAAAGGAAAAATGACAGGTTTAGTTGCATTCCTTGCGGTTATTTTATTAGGCATTGGATATGCATCAATGATTTACATGGAAAAACTAAGAGAGATGGGAATCCTTATTGCATTAGTTACAACAACAGCTGGTACTTACATGTTATTTGGATCTCTTCTTCCAGTTATTATTAAAAAGTTAAAAAGTAATAAAAAACGTAGTGAAAAAGGACTTAACGCTTTTACGTTCGCCCAATTAAACTTCCGTATTAATAGCTTAACGAAAGTACTTGCGACAGTAGCGATGTTAGTAGCGCTTGGAGCTGGTGCAATTTCAGGTGGTATGGCATTTAAAAATAACGTTATAAAAATGGTTGATGGTTTAGTAATCTATGATTCAGTAGTTCATAATCCAACAGCTGAGGAAAAGAAAATTTTAGACGGTATTACATTTGAAGAGAAAAGCGAATATCGTTACAAAGTCGATGATAAATACGTTTACTATGTAAAAGAGGATTTAGAGAAAAATCGTCCTTTAGTAAAAGATATGGAAAACATGAAGTCGATGAAAGATTTAGTGAAAACGAAAAAAGTTTCAGAGGAACTACCAGTGGGTGCAGTTTCTAGAGAAATGAATGAAAAAGATGCGAACGCTAAAGAACTTCCACAACAATGGGACGAGACTTTCAGAACAATCGAGCCATTCTACGTACATGAAGATCATGCAATTAAAATTGTAGATCAAAAAATGTACGATACTGTAAACGGTAAAGAAGGAACCGTATTTATTGGAAAAACAGATGATTTTGAAGCACACACAAAAGAATGGAAAAAACTTGACGAGTTGCAACTAGATAAATATAAAAATGTAGCAGCTGAAAGATTAGATAGTAAATATCAAGCTTACGACATGTTCTATGGCATTGCGAGCGGAACAGTGTTTATGGGATTCTTCCTTGGAATTGCTTTCTTAGCAATGATGGCAAGTTGTTTAATGTTCAAAATTCTTTCTGGTGCATCAAAAGATATTACGCGTTATCAAATGCTTCGTAAAATCGGGGTGCGCCGTGAATTATTAACAAAATCAATTTATAAAGAGTTATTCTTAGTCTTCCTATTCCCAGCAATTGTAGGTATCGCCCACGTATTAGTTGGTATGAATATTTTCGGATTTATTCTAGTTGATCCTTACTTCCGTATTTGGGTACCAATCGTAATTTTCGTAGTAATTTATGCGATTTATTACTTCATTACAGTTCAATTGTATAAAGGAATTGTTCTTCCGAAAGAAGATTAATACGTAAAAAGCCGAGTGAAAACGCTCGGTTTTTTATATTTTCAGAAAAAATACTTTAATGTTACTGAAATATATAATATAATATAAATAAGTAACATAATATGTGAGTATCAGCTACTGGAGAATGAAAGGAGGAATCCGATCTATAGAAAGAAGCTGAACTTGTATCCCCTATTTTTCTACCCACACCATATTTGTGCAATCATAAATTTCCAAATGAAAAATTGTCAGACCTAAGTCGTATATTGTGAAAATAATGGATAATACATGGAAATCCCATAGCGTGATAAGGTAAAATGAACAGGATAATGAGAAAATTACCGTTCATAAGATGAGGAGATACATGTATGGAAGTTGTAGAGGCATTAAAAGATATAAGCCAAATTGAGGCTATGAAAAAGTATTTAAAAGAGCACTCGCAGCGAGATTATCTTTTATTTGTTATTGGAATTAACACCGGATTAAAGATTACTGAACTACTTAGTATGAAATTTGAAGAGGTATTAAATGAAGATGGAACTGTGAAAGAGTTTTACTCTCTTCCTGTGAAAGATGAAAAATTCAAACAAGATATTTATTTAAATACAAAAGTAAAAGAAGCACTTTTAGAGTATGTACAATCTATTGATGCTCAAAGAGAAAACTACGTATTTCAATCGAATAAAACGAAAAATTCAATTACGCGTCAACAAGCGTATCGCGTTATTCATAACGCAGCTGAAGCAGTTGGGATTGTTGGAAAGATTGGAACGAACTCAATGAGAAAAACATTTGGATTTCACGCGTACAAAAGAGGAATAGCGATTGCGCTATTACAAAAGCATTTCCATCACGCGACTCCATCTGAGACGCTCAAGTATTTAGGAATTTCAAAAGATGAGAAGTTTAAAACAGAGATTGATGTAGATTTGTAAAAGCCGTAACTAAAAATTTTAGGAGGCGGAACATATGAATATTAGAGAGAGTGAATTACCGGGCATTGGATGTAAATTTGAAGTAATAACAAAAGGTAATGAAAAAATGGTTATCGTTATTCATGATGATGGCCGAAGGGAAATGTATCATTTTGATGCGGATCACGATGAGAGTGTTTCAAGCATTTCTCTTCGTGATTCTGAAGCGAGACAAATTGCGGCTATATTAGGCGGAATGGTATATAGACCGCAAGCGTTAGACACAATTGAGATGGCTTTTGAAGGATTATCAATTGAATGGTTTAAGGTAGAAAATCATGCGCCAGTCGTACAACAAACAATTGGTAGCTTACATGTCAGAAAAACATATAACGTAACGATTATTGCCATTTTGAAAAAGAATATGAAGAAATTCTTTAATCCAGGTCCAGATTCTATTATTGAAGCTGGCGATATGCTCGTATTATCGGGCGCGAGACATGAAGTGAAAAGAATTATTAATGAATTGCTTTCAGCAGGAGGTGATTCATAATCGATGGATACTTTAATCTTTGAAGTTGGAACTGCGTTAGTATTAGTAGCTTTTGCAGCTATCCTCGCTGCGAAGTTAAAGTTCTCGATTATTCCGTTTCTCATTATACTCGGTATGTTAGTGGGGCCTCATGCCCCAGATTTAGGACTTATCGATTTAAGGTTTATTGAAAGCGGAGAAGTTATTTCATTCCTCGGCCGTGTTGGCGTCATATTCCTCCTATTCTACTTAGGTTTAGAATTCTCAATAAAAAAATTAATTAAATCAGGAAAGTCAATTGCTTTCGGGGGGACTGTCCACATATCGCTTAATTTCATATTAGGTTTGCTTTATGGATATGTGATGGGATTTCCCTTACTAGAAACGTTAATTATTGCTGGAATCATTACAATTTCATCAAGTGCAATTGTTGCGAAAGTAATTGTTGATTTAAGAAGATCTGGTAATAAAGAGACTGAATTAATATTAGGAATCATTATGTTTGATGATATTTTTTTGGCTGTATATTTATCAGTCGTTTCAGGGTTAGTACTCGGTGGTGCCACATCATTTGTAGGTGCTCTCACATCGGTTTTAATCGCAGTAGGATATATGCTACTATTCTTCGTAATCGCTAGAAAAGCTACGCCGTTTTTAAATAAAATATTAGATATTTCGTCAAATGAAATTTTTATTATCGTAATATTTGCTATTTTATTCTTTGTAGCAGGATTTTCAGAAACGATTCATGTTGCAGAAGCGATTGGAGCGTTATTGTTAGGGCTTGTTTTTTCAGAAACGGAGCATAGCGATCGGATTGAACACCTCGTCGTCCCGTTTCGTGATTTCTTTGGGGCCATATTCTTTTTCAGTTTCGGTTTAAGTATAGATCCGTTTTCGCTTGGAGGAGCAGTGTGGTTGGCATTAGGAGCAGTGTTCATTACACTCATCGGTAATTTTACAGCTGGAATGATTGCAGGACGTAAAGCCGGGTTATCGCATAAGGCTTCTACGAATATAGGTTTAACACTTGTATCACGCGGAGAGTTCTCTATTATTGTCGCGAATATCGGTATTGCAGGTGGTTTAATGGCAGCGATTAAACCGTTCTCCGCACTGTACGTTTTAATATTAGCATCGTTAGGGCCGTTATTAACGAAAGAGTCTGGGAGAATATACTCTCTACTAGATAAGGTATTTAAATGGGGCGCTAAAGAACGTGCGAAGCGAGAAAAAGAAGTTGGATAGTATAAATAAGGGGAGGCTGCATGAACTTCATGTAATCTCCTCTTTTTTTATTGTTACTGCTGTCGTTTTTTGTCGGTAAGTCGATATATTTTCAAACAGCAATCAATATAATTTTATTTACCAACAAACCGTTATCTGAATTTCATCAACTATTAATCAGTTGCCTTCCTATTTAAAAACGACTACAATTTTACTGTTATAGATGAACGAAAAAATAGAATAGGAGGGGAGACTATGCCAAGGAAAGTATGGCTATTAGTAGCTGGGATGATTATTAATGTCACGGGTGCTTCTTTTTTATGGCCTTTTAATACAATTTATTTGCATGATCACCTAGGAAAATCTTTATCTGTGGCCGGAATGGTATTAATGATCAACTCGCTTACTGGTGTAATCGGAAACTTGCTCGGCGGTGTTTTATTTGATAAATGGGGCGGTTATAAATCAACTTTAGTAGGAATTGTGATTACACTCGTATCAATTTTAGGTCTTGTGTTCTTCCACGGTTGGCCATTATATGTTGTGTGGCTAGCGTTAATCGGCTTCGGTTCTGGAATGGTCTTCCCATCGATGTACGCGATGGTTGGTACGGTTTGGCCAGAGGGCGGAAGACGAGCATTTAATGCGATGTATGTTGGACAAAACGTTGGTATTGCGATTGGAACAGCATGTGGTGGATTAGTTGCATCGTATCGTTTTGATTATATTTTCTTAGCGAACTTTATTTTATACTTTGTTTTCTTTTTGATTGCTTTTATTGGATTCCGTGGTATGGAAGACAAAAAAGAGCCGGGAGTGCAAAAAGAAGTCGAAACGAAAAAAGGTTGGTCGCTTACACCTGGATTCAAAGCACTTCTTATCGTGTGTGTAGCATATGCTTTATGCTGGGTTACATACGTACAGTGGCAAGGGGCAATTGCAACACATATGCAAGAATTAAACATTAGTCTTCGTCACTACAGTTTATTATGGACGATAAACGGAGCGATGATTGTTTGTGCGCAGCCATTAGTTAGTATGCTAATTCGCTGGATGAAGCGTTCTTTAAAACAACAAATTATGATTGGAATTATTATTTTTGCGGCGTCATTTATTGTGTTAAGTCAAGCGCAGCAATTTACAATGTTCCTCGTTGCGATGATAACATTAACAATTGGTGAGCTATTCGTATGGCCAGCAGTTCCGACCATTGCAAATATACTTGCGCCAAAAGATAAGCTTGGGTTTTATCAAGGTGTTGTAAATAGCGCGGCGACTGTAGGAAAAATGTTCGGACCGGTCGTTGGCGGAGCGATTGTTGATTTATACAATATGGAAGTATTGTTTATAGCAATCATGGTAATGCTTGTAGTAGCGCTTATAGCAACGAGCATTTATGATAAACGAGTAAAAGTAGAAGAAACAGTTGAAGAAAAAATTGCAGTTTAGTTTGACGGAACATGTTCACATGTTTTAGAATATATTTAAATAAAACAACCTTTCGAACAAGGGAGATTGCTCGGCTGTCGTAAGACGAATTCATTAGTTATGAAGAGTAACGATTAACCGAGAAGCCCCGCTTTAAGTAAGCTCTTAAGAGATTCTAAGCGAAGGGTAGTTCACTTAACTCATATTTGTAATAACAGTGAGAAGGAGTAGTAGTAATAGAAGCTGGTTTAGAGAGTTGACGGTCGGTGCAAGTCAATCCACGTTTCGTTATGAACTCGCCTTTGAGTTGCAGTTGTGAAACTAATAGTAGCAATTGCCGTTAATCCACGTTACGGATCTAAGCGAATGTATATTTGTACATTAATTTAGGGTGGTACCGCGGGAATCTACAACCTCTCGTCCCTTTCTAGGGATGAGAGGTTTTTTGTATTTTGGGCGGTGAAAATAAATATAATTTCAAGGAGGGTATCTCATGAGCTTTAATCATCAAGAAATTGAGAAGAAGTGGCAAGGGTACTGGGAAGAGAATAAAACATTCCGTACGCCAGATGAGACAGAAAAACCAAAATTTTATGCACTAGATATGTTCCCATATCCATCAGGTGCAGGCCTACACGTAGGACATCCAGAAGGATATACAGCGACAGATATTTTATCTCGTATGAAGCGTATGCAAGGATATAACGTTCTTCATCCAATGGGATGGGATGCATTCGGTCTTCCAGCAGAGCAATATGCACTTGATACTGGAAACAGCCCAGCTGAATTTACAGAGCATAATATTAATACGTTCCGTAACCAAATTAAATCATTAGGTTTCTCTTACGATTGGGACCGTGAAGTAAATACAACAGATCCAAACTACTACAAGTGGACACAATGGATCTTCTTAAAACTATTTGAAAAAGGCTTAGCTTACGTTGACGAAGTACCTGTAAACTGGTGCCCAGCACTTGGTACAGTACTTGCAAACGAAGAGATCATTGACGGTAAGAGTGAGCGCGGTGGACATCCAGTTGAGCGTCGTCCGATGAGACAGTGGATGTTAAAAATTACAGCTTACGGAGATCGTCTATTAGAAGATCTAGATGAGCTTGATTGGCCAGAAAGCTTAAAAGATATGCAACGTAACTGGATCGGTCGTTCTGAAGGTGCAGAAGTACACTTCAATATCGACGGTACAGACGAGAAATTCACAGTTTTCACAACGCGCCCTGATACATTATTCGGTGCAACATACTGTGTACTTGCTCCGGAACATGCACTTGTTGCAGAAATTACAACAGCAGAACAAAAAGAAGCGGTAGAAGCTTACATTAACGCTGTAAAAATGAAGAGTGACCTAGAGCGTACAGAACTTGCGAAAGAAAAAACTGGTGTATTCACTGGTGCTTACGCAGTTAACCCAGTAAACGGTGAGAAATTACCAATCTGGATCGCTGATTACGTTCTTGCAACTTACGGAACAGGTGCTGTAATGGCAGTTCCAGCTCACGATGAGCGTGACTATGAATTCGCATCGGTATTCAATCTTCCAATGAAGGAAGTTGTAAAAGGCGGAGATATTACGAAAGAAGTGTACACAGGTGATGGTGCACACGTAAACTCAGCATTCCTTGATGGTTTAAATAAAGAAGAAGCAATCGCAAAAATGATTGAATGGCTTGAAGTAACAAACGCAGGAAATCAAAAAGTAACGTACCGTCTACGTGACTGGTTATTCAGCCGTCAACGTTACTGGGGTGAGCCAATTCCAGTAATTCACTGGGAAGATGGCACAATGACAGCTGTGAAAGAAGAAGAATTACCGTTAGTTCTTCCGAAAACAGAAAATATTCGTCCTTCAGGTACAGGTGAATCACCACTTGCTAACATTGAAGAATGGGTAAATGTTGTTGATCCTGAGACTGGTAAAAAAGGGCGTCGTGAAACGAACACAATGCCACAATGGGCTGGTAGCTGCTGGTATTACCTACGTTACATCGATCCAAACAATAGTGAAGCACTTGTAGACCCCGAAAAAGTAAAACAATGGCTTCCAGTTGATATTTATATCGGCGGAGCAGAGCACGCTGTACTTCACTTACTATATGCTCGCTTCTGGCATAAAGTATTATACGATATCGGTGTAGTTCCAACGAAAGAGCCGTTCCAACAATTATTCAACCAAGGTATGATTCTAGGTGAAAACAACGAGAAAATGAGTAAATCAAAAGGTAACGTTGTAAACCCTGATGATATCGTAGCAAGCCACGGTGCAGATACACTTCGTCTATACGAAATGTTCATGGGACCATTAGATGCTTCGATCGCTTGGTCTGAAAATGGTCTTGACGGAGCTCGTCGTTTCCTAGATCGCGTATGGCGTTTATTCATTCAAGATAACGGTGAATTAAGTGAGAAAATTACGGATGCACCAAATAAAGAGCTTGAAAAAGCTTACCACCAAACAGTGAAGAAAGTAACAGAAGACTATGCTGAGCTTCGCTTCAACACAGCGATTTCTCAAATGATGGTATTCATCAACGATGCATACAAAGCTGAAACACTTCCGAAAGAATATGTAGAAGGTTTCGTAAAAATGATTGCACCAGTTGCACCTCACATCGGGGAAGAGCTATGGAGCAAACTTGGATACAATGAAACAATCACATATGCAAGCTGGCCAACATTTGATGAGTCTAAACTTGTAGAAGATGAAGTTGAAATCGTTGTTCAAGTTATGGGCAAAGTTCGCGCGAAACTAACAATGAGTAAAGACGCATCAAAAGAAGAAATGGAACAACTTGCACTTGAAGCAATTCAAGACCAAATTGAAGGGAAAACAGTTCGTAAAGTAATTGTTGTTCCTGGAAAACTTGTTAACGTTGTTGCAAACTAATTCATTCAAAAAAGCTCAGAGTATTTATGCTCTGAGCTTTTTTGTGTAGAAAATAATTTCTGGATTACCTTAGTCTAAGTTTTCAATTATTCCATTACGTACAAATAAAAGAGCGGAATTCCCATACAGACAAACACCTATTTTTCTATAGGAAATATGATAAAAAAGGTAGGCTAAAATGAGTAGAAGAGGTGAAAGGAATGAAAGGGATAGATAATAATGCACCACATGGCTTCTTCGGAGGTGGATCGGGTAGTTATGAACAAATGATGTTAATGGGAGGAGCTGGCCAACAAGGATACGGTGGGATTCCGAGCTGGATGGGTGGAGCAGCAGGAGGCTTTCCAACATCGGTAGCTGGTATGCAAACTGGAATGCCGACATCAATGGGAGGCTTTTCGACAGCAGGGGTTGGAATGCCGACATCAATGGGAGGCTTTTCGACAGCAGGGGTTGGAATGCCTACAGTAACAGGAAGCTTCCCAACATCAGTAGCTGGCGTACAGACAGGATTTCCAGTAGGAGCACCAACTACATTTCCTTCTTTCGTTGGAGGAGTGCAGACAGGATTTCCGGTACCAGAAGTAGGTGTTGTAGCTGGAGGGGTAGGTGGGTATCCGCAAGTTGTTCACGGTCATCACCACCATCAAGGTCACCATGGCCATCATGGACACCATCATCACCAAGGTCAACACGGCCATCATGGGCATCATCAAGGTCACCATGGCCATCATGGACACCATCATCACCAAGGTCAACACGGCCACCATGGTCATCAACAACAAGTACATCACCACGGTCACCACCACATTCATCCGCAAGCTGTTCTTTATCAAATGCACCAAGGCCAGCACGGTCACCATGGACACCATCATCATCAAGGCCAACAAGGTCACCATGGTCACCACCACCAAGGCCAACAAGGTCATCATGGTCATCAACATCAAGGACACCAAGGTCAACACGGTCAACATCAACACCAACACCAACAATATCAGCAATATCAACAACAATCTTCTCCTTGGACAGGTGGAATTGGAGCAGGAGGAGCAGGGGCAGCGGCAGGAGCGGCTAGTATTGGTGGAGCAGCAGGGCACGCTGGACACGTTGGTCATTAATGAATTGCAGAAAAAAAGACATAATAAAAAACTGCTAGGAAATCCTAGCAGTTTTTTTCAGCTTCTTGGCGCTGACGTTCGATTTCAGCACGAAGTTGTGGTTCTGGTGCTTGCCAGCCTTCTGGTTTTAGAATTTTGCCGTCGCCTTCACGGAATCGAGGTTTTCCATCAGGGAATAGTTTTGCCATGTTTGCGTTATTTACAATTTCGAATCCTTTATCAGGACGTACGCCCATTTCGGCAAATGTTCCGAATGCAAAATAAATAAGGTCAATTAGTGCATCGTATTGATCTTCAACAGTCGTTGCTTCCAGAAATTCTTCTAGCTCTTCTTGCATAAAACTCGCACGGATTTTTGCACGTTCTTCTGTTAGTTTTGTTGGAGTATTTGTCACAGGGTGTCCGAACTCTTTATGCATTTTTGCAACAAGTTCGTATCCTTTATCTAAACCTTTTTCGTTTGTCATGTTGTTTCATCCTTTCTCGCTTTGTCCGAATCTCATTGTAACATAGGGTGATTATGAAATGAAAAGGGACTGTCCAAAAGTTTTAGCTTTTAGTTAAGATAGGGAAAGACTATATCGAATAAACGACAAAACATAACCCATTAATAAAAGAAAGCCATCCCGGAATACTTTTGGGACGGCCCTGCTCGTTATTTTTCTTCTTTTATTAAAATGGATAAAATAAGGTCGATGCCAAACATACCAACGAGCAACATTGGTATAACGACAAGTAAATAACGTGTGAAGGAAACATTTTTTAAATATGTATGAGCAAATAAAAAGACGCCGAGAAATAAAATACCATTTAAAATAGGCTTTACTAATTTTTTAGACATAAGCTCCCCCATAAATATCTTCTCTCTCTATCTAAAATAAAAACTCCTCTTTCCGTTGTATCATGCTGGAGAGAGGAGTTCAATCATTTCTCATTCAATCACACCAGAATTTGTAATATTTACGGTGTATTTTATATGAACTGGAACATCTTTGTACATTCGTCTCCACTCCTCTAACTTGAATGGGCGATAATGTTGTTTATATTTAGCACCTAGCCCAAGCGGATCGACGCCTAAAGATTTAAACTGCTTAATTAATTTAGCAGCTTGTGTATTTAATTGTTTTTGAACGACCTTCTCAATCTTTTTTGTGTTTTTAGCATTCTCTAAGTTAATTTGTTTCGATACTTCTTGAATACGGGCATCAAGCTTCACATGAATGGAAAAGGAGGGCTTTCCGTTTTTTATTTTTATATCGTATGTTGGAACAGAACGAATATTGTTAATCATTACGTACCCAGGATCTGCTTTAAATTCATGTGAATCTAACTTATGTTCTTCTAACAATCCTTTAAATACAAACATATCTTTTTCCGCGATTTTACCAACATATTTATCTTTTTTAAAAAGACCAATTCCCGTGATTTTTATTTTATCACCATGTTTCTTTAGAATTGGAATATAGTAGTCTTGCCCTTCTTGATAATAACGGAACGCTCCTATATGCAGATTATCTGTTGGTAAAGGACCTGTCTTCATATTATGTTCGAGCATTTTTTTTATATAAATTGCAACGTTAGATGAAGTCGTGTACTTTCCTTTTAAAAGTTCAGTACCATTGCCGTCGAGTAAAGCAACATATAAGGCATTTCCGATATTTACATCACGAATTAATGTATCGAAGGAAGCAACCATTCCTTTTTTAGCAATTCGGAGGGTAAATAGAGAAACACGCATTTGTCCGCTGGCAAATGGTTGAGAAGACTCTAAAGATGTGTCTGCTTTTACTTGTTTTACCGCATTTGCTGTCCCTTCAAAAACTTGAACTTTGTTACCTTTTTGCTGAATAGGACAAACAAATGTTACCTTTATTTTATTATCTTTTGCTACATCAAAGACAGTTCCTTGTATAAGGTGTACGTCATCGATAATATTTTTTTGTAAACATCCAGTTAAACTAAAAAGTGCTATACAAGAAATAAGTATTAATTTGCTTTTGATTTTTTCCATTTTCTTTTCACCCACACAATGATAAATAGGATTGGGATGTATACATAAATGAGCCAAAAACTCCCCTTTGATGCATTACTAATAAAGTTATTAATATCGTGTCTGTTTGTTAAAAGTTGTGAAACAATGAGAGTGATAAAGATAAAAGCGATTAAAACACCTCTTTGTTTTACACGGAATATTTCATGTGTTGCTCTCGTTGCTGCCCATAAAGGGAGGATAAAACTTGAAATAATAACGAGTGCATAGCCTGAAATTGCAATATATTCAAGTCTTTCTATAAATGGTAATTGAATGACTTGAGTCATAGAAAGTTGGGCCCATATCGTTTTTAACAATTGTTTTTCACTAAAAAATGCAAAGGCTAAAAGGGTACTAAATAAATATAGAAGATTTGAAAATAGTGCTCCAAGCTGAGCGTATTTATGAGATTGCATAGGCTTTTTCACAAATGGATACACCATGAGGTAAATCTCAAAACCGGTCATACTGTAGACTGACACTTGAGCGGATTTTAAAATGTCTGAAAAAGAATGTGTGAATATAGGTAATAAATTATCCCAATGTGAATATTTCAAAACGAATAAGCTTAGAAATAAATATCCTAATGTACCACCAACAGAGATGACGCAAATACCGGTAATGACACGAAATCCAGAAGAGACAATGTAATAGCTAACTAAGCATAAAAAGAGTGTTAACATCCACGTGGAAGCAGTTGGGAACATCCATACTTGAATAATTTCAACATACGTTCGAATGACCGAAATACTGACAATTAAAAAATAGGCTGCAAAGATAATATTAAAGACATTCCCTATCCACTTTCCAAACGTTTGTCGTTGTAAATCAATTAAATTTCCGTTTGTTTCTTTTAATAAAAAATACATCATCCATATAAGGAGATGGATACAGAGTCCTGTGATTAGAACGCCCATCCAGCCGTCGTATCCAGCGGCCTTGGCAGTAATTCGAGCGAAGCCGAGAACGCCAGCTCCAAACTGTGCACCGTGAATTAAGAAGAAGACAAAGACAGGAGATATTTGATATTTTTCTTGAACTTTACTCATCAATGCACCTCATTTCTTAATCGTCGAAGTCGGATTTATGTTTTGTTGAAATCCCTTTTGCTGATTTTTTTACATGTTGTGGTCTTGCTTGTACATCTCTTGTATCGATCATCGTTAAAGGAAAACGAATCCAAGAGTCCTTAACCGATTGTTGCCTCGTCGGATAAAACAAAGCGTACGGCTTACGTAAGGAAGTAAGTCTAAATAGATGAGTAAATAAAAAGATAAATCCAAGAGAAATCCCGAATAATCCGCCTATTTCTGCAAACATAAGAAAAGGAAAACGTAGTAGTCGAACCGCATTACCCATTTTATAAATAGGTGTAATAAAGGAAGCGAGTGCTGATAAGGCAACGATAATTAATAAAATATTACTCGTTAAACCAGCTTGTACAGATGCTTGCCCGATTACGATACCGCCTACAATACCGAGCGTTTGACCAACTTTCATCGGTAACCTCGCGCCAGCTTCTCTTAATAAATCGATTGCAAGTTCTAAAAATAGTGCTTCGATTAAAGGTGGGAACGGTACTTGTGCTCTTGATAAAATCAAAGTTTCAAGTAAATCACTTGGAATAAGTTCATAATGATAATTTAAAACTGCAACGTATAGCGGTGTAGCGCAAATTGAAAATAGAACGGCAATTAATCTTAAAACCCTTGAAAATGTAGCGTACATCCAGGAGACGTTATAGTCTTCTGGGGAAATGAAAAAATCGAAATAGGATACAGGTGTTAGTAGGACACTTGGAGAACCATCCACAAAAATCGCGATTTTTCCATCAATGAGTGCTTTTGTAACTCTATCAGTACGTTCTGTATTGATATAGAGAGGGAAAATTGACTTTTCTCCCATTAGTTCTTGTATATAAGCACTATCATTAATTTGATCATATTCAAGAGCGCGTAATGACTCGTCGAGAAAATCTATATTCTCTTTTTCAGCGAGGTTGTCTAAATACATCATGACAACTTTTGTTTTGGAAAATTCGCCCACAATCATTTCTTTTGTTTGTAAATCTAAAACAGGAAGACGTTTCCGAACTAAATTAATATTTGTATCGATATCTTCTACGAAACCTTCCTGAGGACCGATAACAGTTGATTCATTTAAAGGAGGAGTGGGTGCACGATAATTATCAATTGCAATATTTGCGAGCATACACTTTTGCTCTTGTTGATTTACTTGAACAATCGCATGCCCCTTTAAAACCATATCCTCAATTTTTTGTAAATCGTTCGTAATTGTAATGCCGCTCATCGGAATATGTTCTTTCAGCTCTTCTAATGAAGCGTTAGGTCGTTCTAATAGAGTAGGCATTAAATATTTTTGCAACTTCTCACCATCAAGCGAAGGTCGATAGTAAGAAATCCAATAAGGCATCGTTTCATCGTCAGATGTATGATAATTAACAAAATCACTAGACCTTTTGAGTTTCTCTATTAAATCTTGTAGAGAATGAATACGATCTTTTTCTGGTTTCGTAAAATCATAAATACTATTACCTGTAGAGTTTTGCTGCTGTTTCCCTTGATCTGAGTTGTTTTGTTTAGAGTGTTGTTGTTGTTGTTGTTGTTGTTCTTGCTCTTGCACTGAGTTGTCTTGCTTAGAGTGTTGTTGTTGATCTTGCTCCGAGTTGTCTTGCTTTGAATGTTGCTGTTGATTTTGCTCTGATTTGTCTTGTTTAGAGTGTTGTTGTTGTTGAGAAGATTCGTCTTGTTTAGCACTTTGTTGCTGTTTTTGATTCGATTTATTTTGCTGCTTATGTTGGGAAGACTCCTTGTGTTCCTCTTTTTTTTGCTCTCCATTGTTATCTTTATTATGTTTCATACTTCTAGTCTGTTTTTGGTTATCATCCTCTTGATTGCTAAGTTGTTGCTCCGAGTTACCTGATTCGTTTTTCTCTGTTTTGTTTGATTTTTTTTTCTTGCGTAGCCAATTCCAAATCATATGTATGCCCTCTTTAATTTTGTAATATAGTGCTATTTTGTGGCTAATTTTGTATATTATTCATTTATTTATGAAAAGAAGGAGGAGATTGGTTTGCGTAGAAAAAATCCTTTAGTAAGCAGTACATATTATGACGAGAAGAGGGCGAGTCTGTGCAAATTGTAAAAAAGGAGAAGTTTATTTTAAAGGAGCTTACATTTGAAAATGGTAGGGCAATTCCTGTTCAAATGGGGTATGAGACGTACGGTACTTTAAATAGAGAGAGATCAAATGCGATTTTGATTTGTCATTACTTTAGTGCAACGAGTCACGCGGCAGGAAAATATACAGCGCATGATGAGGAGTCTGGTTGGTGGGATGGTTTAATTGGACCAGGAAAAGCAATTGATACAAATAAATACTTCGTTATATGCACTGATAATCTTTGTAATGTGCAGGTGAAGAACCCTTATGTGATTACAACGGGACCGAAATCGATTAACCCGAAAACTGGAGATGAATATGCGATGGATTTTCCGGTTTTTACATTTCTTGATGTAGCTCGTATACAATATGAGTTAATAAAAGATATGGGGATCGCAAGGCTACATGCTGTAATGGGGCCGTCAGCTGGCGGGATGATTGCGCAACAATGGGCTGTTCATTATCCTCATATGGTAGAGCGGATGATTGGGGTTATTACGAATCCGCAAAATCCAATTATTACGTCGGTAAATGTAGCGCAAAATGCAATTGAGGCTATCCGGCTGGATCCAAATTGGAAGGGCGGAAAATATGGGGAGGAGCAGCCAACGAAGGGACTTCATTTGGCAAATAAAATGATGTTTATGAACGCGTTTGATGAGCATTTTTATGAAACGACATTCCCTCGTAATAGTATAGAGAAAGAACCTTATGAAACATTTGCTGCATTAACATCATTTGAGAAAGAAATCAATAAAGTGACATATGGAAGTATAGCTTTAGTAGATGCAAATTCATGGATGTACACTGCGAAAGCAGTTTTATTACATGATATTGCGCATGGATTTTCATCTTTAGAAGAGGCCCTTTCTAGGGTAGAAGCAAATGTACTTATGATTCCGTGTAAACAAGATTTACTTCAGCCGTCACGTTATAATTACAAAATGGTAGACATATTGCAAAAACAAGGGAAGTATGCGGAAGTGTATGAGATAGAAAGTAGAAATGGGCATATGGCGGGAGCATTTGATACGCATTTATTTGAAAAGAAAGTTTATGAATTTTTAAATCGGAAGGTGTCTAGTTTTGTGTAGAAAATAAATGATGTGAAAAAGGTGCAATGTATGTAGTAGGCACCTTTTTTTACATGATTTGTAGACGGAAAATATATGTGGCAATTGCTATACCGAAGAATGCGATACTAAGCAATAGAAATAAGAATGACATTTCTTGTGGTGATTTTATCTTTTTATTATTTTTCATACTAAGCGCAATAATTGCAGCGAGTAAGAAAATGATGCTCATAATGAAAAGAAAAAGTGTCATTTTCATTGACTCCTTTCATAAAACAAGTATATTGAGGATACAATGCACGAGTTATGTTTGTAAAGAATAAGTTTTGCGAGAAAATTGAGAAATAAATTTTGCATTCTTTGCGTTCTTTCTTTCGCATGCTAAAATTGATTAGAAATGATTATTTAAAAGAAGAAACTAAAGGCTTTATTGTATATAAGGAGGAACGACATATGACAGAAGTTAAAACAATTACTACAGAAGAAGTGCAAGAACGTTTAGAGAATGGAGAAACATTATTTCTAGTAGACGTAAGGGAAGATGAAGAAGTAGCAGCAGGGAAAATTCCAGAAGCTGTACATATTAAAATGGGCGATATCCCAAATAAAGTAGATTTCTTTGATAAAGAGAATGAGTATATCTTTATTTGTCGCTCGGGAATGCGCAGTGAAAATGTATGCCATTATTTAAATGAGCAAGGATTTAAAACAGTGAACATGGTTGGCGGTATGCTTCAATATGAGGGAGAAACGAAATAAGTAGCTTAAAAAACTTGAAACGTGTTTGTTTCAAGTTTTTTTCTTTTGCATACAGTGTACAAAAGGGGGATAGGGAAATGGGGATTAACTTGCGTAAAGTAAAAATTATGAATAATACAGGAGCTGTTAATGTCGGTGATTGTTATGATATCTCACCTTTAGCTGTAGCGAAAGTATATGCAGGTGCTGGAGGATCGAGTGCAGCTATTTTTTTAAATGGGAAAAGACAGCCGGAAGCGGTAATTCGGACATCAGTGTTTCTTCCACCATTAGCAACGAGCACACGTACATTAGGTTCATAGAGGAAAGGTAGAGTGTAATTATGCCTGCTCATATAAAAGAGTTTGTTATTGTAAATAACACTGGGAATATATTTACTGGTGATAATTTGAGTGATACTTCATTTACTGCTTCGAAATCGTATAGTGGTTCAATGGGGTGTACTTGGATTGATGTTGTTACAGTAATAGGAACGGAGACGAAGCTTTGTTTACAGCCAGGTGATTCAGTGACGACAACATATACACGAGGTACTCCTGCTGGTACTGTAATAGGAACAAATATGGGGCAAAGTGTAAATGCATCGAGTATAGCACAGGCTGTCCCTAATACAGATAATATGGATTCAATTGCTGGACTCCCCTAAAATCGTAGGGGAGTTTTTATTTGTAAGAAAATCTATAGCATAAAAATTGAAGTAATTGTTTGGAAATTAGTATTGGAGGCCTTTTTGAAAAATACAATTCAAATAGAAGGTGAGTTTTTATCCCACTTTAACGGGCAGTAAGACCTCACCTCAAAATTCAGCGAAAGTAAAGAAGTGGGGGGCGGGCTGCCCGTTAAAGCCCGATTGGTGAGGGCTGATTAAAGTTTCACTTTATATGAAATATATTTTGTAGTTGTATTTTTAGGGAGGTGGTGGGAGTAGTGGAAGGAAATGATGAAAATCAAAAAATACAGAGGTTGATAAATTCTAATTTTAAGTTATCCCCAGATCTTGTCGGCCCTACTTTCCCTCCAGTACCGACTGGAATGACAGGGACAACGGGAAGTACGGGTCCAACCGGAAGTACAGGAGCAACCGGAGATACGGGTTCAACCGGAAGCACGGGTCCAACGGGAGATACGGGTCCAACGGGAAATACGGGAGCCACAGGAAGTACGGGTCCAACAGGAGATACGGGTCCAACGGGAAATACGGGTTCAACCGGAAGTATGGGTCCAACGGGAAGTACCGGAACCACAGGAAGTACGGGTCCAACGGGAAGTACCGGGGGTAACGGGAAATACGGGAGCCACAGGAAGTACGGGTCCAACGGGAGATACGGGTCCAACGGGAAATACGGGAGCCACAGGAGTCACGGGTTCAACGGGAAATACGGGTCCAACGGGAAGTACGGGGGTAACGGGAAATACGGGTTCAACCGGAAGCACGGGTCCAACGGGAGATACGGGTCCAACGGGAAATACGGGAGCCACAGGAAGTACGGGCCCAACGGGAAATACGTGTCCAACAGGAGATACCGGCCCAACAGGAAGTACCGGAGTAACAGGAAATACAGGAGTAACCGGAAGTACTGGGGCAACGGGAGTAACAGGAGTAACAGGAGTAACAGGTCCAACGGGAAATACGGGAGCCACTGGAGCAACGGGTTCAACAGGAGTAACAGGTCCAACGGGGGATACCGGGGCCACTGGAGCAACGGGTGTGACCGGAGTTAGTACAACTGCAACATATGCATTTGCGAATAATACATCAGGAACCGCTATTTCTGTTTTATTAGGTGGCACGAATGTACCATTACCGAACAATCAAAATATTGGTCCAGGAATTACTGTTAGCGGAGGGAATACTGTATTTACGGTTGCGAATGCGGGGAATTACTATATAGCTTATACAATAAATTTAACAGCCTCTTTACTTGTAAGTTCTCGTATAACTGTAAATGGTAGTCCGCTTGCGGGAACGATAAATTCACCAGCGGTAGCTACAGGTTCATTTAATGCGACAATTATTGCTAATTTGCCTGCTGGAGCTGCTATTAGTCTGCAGTTATTTGGATTAGTTGCAATCGCTACATTATCTACGGCAACGCCAGGAGCTACTCTAACGATTATTAGATTGAGTTAATAAGAAGAAAACCTTGGGGCTTCTATGCTTCAAGGTTTTTTATCTCCTTATTTGTATGTAGTCTCATTGATTAGGAAAGTTTTACTTTATTCACTTGAGCAAAAACATCGCAGTTCGAAAATATATTATAATAGAATGAAAAGAGAGAAATTTGGCAGAAAGGGAGGGTGGCGATGCAGGAGATGGTTACAGATTTTTTTGGACGCCCACTTCAAGATTTACGCATATCTGTCATTGATCGTTGCAATTTTAGATGTACATATTGTATGCCAGCGGAAGTGTTTGGGCCAGATTATGCTTTTTTGAAAGATGAGTTTTTACTGACGTTTGATGAAATTGAGCGATTGGCAAAATTATTTGTTAGCATCGGTGTACGAAAAATTAGACTTACTGGTGGCGAGCCACTACTTCGTAAAGATTTAGCAAAACTTATTGCACGTCTCGTGAAAATTGACGGGCTGTTAGATATAGGGTTAACGACCAATGCGATTCATTTAACGAAGCAAGCAAAAGTATTAAAAGAAGCTGGATTACATAGAGTAAATGTTAGTTTAGATGCAATAGATGACGATGTATTTAAGGCTATTAATGGCCGAAATATTAATACGAAACCTGTTATAAAGGGAATTATGGCTGCAAAAGAGGCTGGGCTTGATGTAAAGGTAAACATGGTTGTGAAAAAAGGAATGAACGATCATCAAGTACTTCCGATGGCTGCATATTTTAAAGAGCAAGGAATCACGCTTAGGTTTATTGAGTTTATGGATGTTGGTAGTACAAATGGATGGAACTTTGATCAAGTTGTTACAAAGAAAGAACTAATTGAAATGATTCATAATGTGTATCCGCTTGAGCCAGCTGAAGCGAATTATTTTGGTGAAGTTGCGAAGCGATATCGTTACGTTGGAACAAATACCGAAGTCGGTTTTATTACTTCTGTTTCTGAGTCATTTTGTTCTTCTTGTACGAGAGCGAGAATTTCGGCAGATGGAAAGTTTTATACTTGCTTATTTGCAACAGAAGGACTCGATATAAGGGAACTTCTTAGAGGAAAGCTTTCGGATGATGAGCTATTAAGCGTTATACAAGATGTATGGATGAATAGAAAAGATAGATATTCGGATGAACGGACAGAAGAAAGTGCAAAAAATCGTCCGAAAATTGAAATGTCTTATATAGGAGGATAAGAAAGGGGGCTATCGTATGCAGGAGCGATATTCAAGACAAATATTATTTGCTGGTGTTGGGGAAGAAGGGCAGAGAAAAATTAGAGAGAAGCATATACTTATTATTGGTGCTGGTGCTCTTGGTGCGGCAAATGCAGAAGCGATTGTTAGAGCAGGTGTTGGAAAAATAACAATTGCGGATCGTGATTATGTAGAATGGAGCAATTTACAAAGGCAACAGTTATATACAGAAGAAGACGCAAAGCAGTATAAACCGAAGGCGGTAGCAGCGGCAGAGCATTTAAAAGCGATTAATTCTGAGGTGGAAATAAATCCGGTTGTGACTGATGTAACAGTGCAAGAAATGGAAGAGTTAGTGAAGGATGTAGATTTAATATTAGATGCAACAGATAATTTTGAAACGCGTCTTCTTATTAATGATATTTCACAAAAGTATAATATTCCGTGGATATATGGTGGTTGCGTTGGAAGCTACGGAGTAACGTATACAATTTTACCAGGAAAAACACCGTGTTTCCGCTGTTTAATGGAGCATCCGGCAAGCGGAGCAACATGTGATACGGCTGGTATTATACAGCCGGCAGTACAATTAGTTGTGGCGCATCAAATCACGGAAGCGCTGAAAATATTAGTAGAAGACTATGGGGTACTTCGCGAAACGATGTTATCATTTGACCTTTGGAATAATCAGCAGATGGCATTTAAAGTGAATAGACAGAAAAAAGAAACGTGTTTATCTTGCGGAAGATTACGTACATATCCAAGTTTAACATTTGAAGCACAAACGAAAACAGAAGTGCTATGTGGCCGAAATACAGTACAAATCCGTCCAGGTGTGCGGAATGAATTTCATTTAGAGGAAATTAAAAAGCGCTTACAAAGAAGTGTGGATGTAAAAGCTACTCCGTATTTATTATCATTTCCAGTAGAGGAATTTCGTTTTGTTTTATTTACAGATGGCAGGGCGTTTATTCATGGAACGAATGATATCAATGTAGCAAGACGTTTATATGCAAGATATATAGGTTGAACCTAAAGAAGCCCTTTAGGTTCAACAGAGGGAAGATTAAACTTTTCGCGTATAATCTCCACTTTTTCCACCTGTTTTTTCAAGTAAGTACGTTTCGCCAATAATCATACCTTTATCAACAGCCTTACACATATCGTACACGGTAAGAGCGGTAGCGGAAGCCGCTGTTAAAGCTTCCATTTCAACACCGGTGCTACCTTCTGTTTTAACTTTTACTTCAATAAGTAATCGATATTGTTCACCGGATTGTTTCCAATCGAAGGAAACGTCAACACCTTTTAACAATAAAGGATGGCACATTGGGATAATATCAGAAGTGCGTTTCGCAGCCATAATACCTGCGATTTGTGCAACTGCTAATACGTCACCTTTCCCGATTTCATTGTGAGAGATTTTATCGTAAATTTCTTTTGTAACAACAATGCTAGAGCACGCAATTGCTGTTCGAACGGTTGCTTTTTTGTCGCTTATATCAACCATCTTCGCGCGTCCTTGGTCATTAAAGTGTGTGAATGAAGACATGGAATTCCTCCTTGAAGTAATTTCTATTCAATATATAAAGTTTAATCGAGATAAAAAAAATTGCAAATATGGGGTGAGAAACGATGGTAGAAAAACGAATTCCGATTCAAGTTGCAGAGGCAGTAGAGAGAGTAATGGAATATGCGAAGAATGGTGAAATAGAAGAGGTTTCTATTACGGAAAGTTACGGGAGAATTCTTGGGGAGGATGTTATCTCTGATCATGACGTTCCTCATTTCGATCGTTCTCCTTACGATGGTTTCGCAATTCGAGCAGAAGATACGAAGGAAGCAAATCAAGAGAATGCGATTGAGTTTGAAGTAATAGGAGAAATCGGGGCGGGATCTGTTTTTACAGAAAAAGTAGGATCTTTTCAGGCGGTTCGTATTATGACAGGAGCAGCTATTCCAGATGATTGTAATGCAGTCGTCATGCTAGAGTTGACGGAAGGTTTTGAGAAGAACGGAAAAACATATATGAAGTTAAAGCGTCCTTTTCACAGTGGTGACAATGTATCATTTAAAGGAGAAGATATAAAGCAAAATCAAGTTCTCGTTCAGAAAGGTGTTGCAATTAATCCAGGTGTTGCGGCCTTATTAGCGACGTTTGGATATAGTACTGTGAAGGTTGTAAAACAGCCTGTTGTTGGGATTGTGACGACAGGAAGTGAACTGTTAGAAGTACATGAGTCGTTACAGCCGGGGAAAATTAGAAATAGTAACTCGTATATGATTGCCGCTCAAATTATGAAAGCCGGAGGGAAAGTTCGTTATTATGGCCAACTTGCCGACGAGTTAGATGCATGCTTTGCAGCTGTTCAATCAGCGATGAATGAGGTTGATATTTTAATTACGACAGGCGGTGTGTCGGTAGGGGATTATGACTACTTGCCGGCTATTTATGAAAGATTACAAGCGAATGTACTCTTTAATAAAATAGCGATGAGACCAGGAAGTGTAACGACAGTAGCTGAAGTTGACGGAAAGTTACTTTTCGGTTTATCAGGGAATCCGTCAGCTTGTTACGTAGGATTTGAGCTATTTGTGCATCCGATTATAAAAACATATTTGTATGCGAAGGAGCCTCACGTATATAGAGCAGATGCTATTTTACAAAAAGACTTTCCAAAGCCAAATCCGTTTACTCGTTTTGTAAGAGCAAAGGTGACAATTATGGACGGAGCATTACAAGCGATGCCGGTCGGTTTAGATAAATCGAGTGCGGTATCTTCACTTGCCGATGCGAATGCCTTTATTGTGCTACCTGGAGGAACGAGAGGATTTGAGGCAGGGATGAAAGTATCTGTATTATTGTTAGAGCACGCCGAGGGATGTGATTGGCCATGGGAAAAGCCCCTTCAATCTTACAAATAGTAGGATATCAAAATAGCGGAAAAACAACACTTGTGGAGAAAATCGTGCATACGTTAGCTGAACAGAAAATGAAGGTTGCTACCATTAAACATCACGGGCACGGTGGTTTTCCGGAAGTAGCACAAAAGGATAGTGAAAAGCACCGAAAGGCTGGTGCTGTTGTCAGTAGTGTAGAAGGTGCTGGATTACTTTCCCTTTCATCATTAAGAGAGAAATGGTCGTTGCAAGAAATCATTCGCTTATATGAGTTTTTTGAAGTGGATACAATTTTAATTGAAGGCTATAAAAAAGAGAGCTATCCAAAAGTAGTTTTACTTCGTTCTGTGGAAGACGTTGAGCTTTTACATAAAGTAGAGAATATAGTAGCGGTTATTGCGTGGTATGATGTTCCCGCAAACTTACGGGAAGAATATAAAGTATTTCATATAACAGAAGAAGATTTGTATATAGACTGGTTTGTACAAACGGTAAGGAGTACGAAATGACAAATACGTATTATGAAGTAATTGATACAGAAATCTTGGTTGAAGAGGTAACGAAGAAGGTTATTCGCCGTGAATGTGGTGCTGTTACAACATTTATTGGAACGGTTAGAGAGTTTACGAAAGGGCGTCGTACATTATACTTAGAATACGTCGCTTACAAAACGATGGCAGAAAAGATGCTAGAGAAAATTGGCTCAGAAGTGAAAGAGAAGTGGCCAGGCACATACGTTGCGATTACACATCGCATTGGTACACTACAAATTTCTGATATTGCGGTTGTGGTGGCTGTTTCAACACCGCATCGTAAAGCGGCTTATGAAGCGAATGAATATATTATGGAACGCATAAAACAAATTGTTCCGATTTGGAAAAAGGAGTTTTGGGAAGATGGAGACTCTTGGATTGGTGATCAATTAGAAAAAACGCCATATCCGTCGGGAGAGCCTGGGAAGGAGCTATAAGTATGATTCGAGTATTGTTATTTGCACACTTGCAAGAGGAAGCTGGAACAAGTGAGTTGCAAATAGAGAAAGAAAATATTACGGTTGCAGAGTTAAAAGATGTTGTTGCTAAAGAATATAATGTACCAGTGGCAGCACCAATTATGGTTGCGATTAATGAAGAATATGCAAATGAAGATGACAGGGTCCAATCTGGTGATGTTGTTGCACTAATCCCACCGGTGAGCGGTGGTTAATATTGGATTCATTAAAACGACTTTCCTATATAAGGGAAGTCGTTTTTTTATGGCAGTTTTGCGAACACTAACGTATAGAACAAGGAGGGTACTATGAAAAAAATATGTGTAGTTATTATTATGCTATGTTCGGTCTTTTTCTTTTCTCCAAGTGATTCTTTCGCGAAAGAATCAAGGGAGCAGCTTTTAGAGAGTGCATTATCGAATAGGTACTATTCAGTTATTAGACAAGTAACAGAAGATCAATATGAATGTGCTTCAGTTATAAATGTAAAGCGTCTCGGCAAGAATGATGAGTTCGTTCCTAGATTTGAAACTACGTTACAATTTCTTACGTTCCAAGGTGCACATAATCCGCCGAATGATAAAGTTACACTTACTTTGGAAGATCATTTAGATCACGTAAAGATAAAGAAAGTGGAGCGAGAAAAGAATGTTTCTAGTTCTATTGCAGAGAAAGTTTGTGAACGAGAAAAAGAAAAAATAAAAGCTCACTCTAATGATTTAGAGTAATAACTTATAACATTTAATAAAGAAAGGTAATGAGCGATGGACATATTTTTAGCGATTTTACCGGCTATATTTTGGGGAAGTATTGTGCTATTTAACGTGAAACTGGGCGGAGGACCGTATAGTCAAACGCTCGGTACAACGTTTGGTGCACTTATTTTCTCGATTGTTGTTTATATTTTTATGAAGCCAGTATTAACTCCTACTGTTATTGGAGTTGGAATTGTGTCAGGTTTATTTTGGGCGCTTGGTCAGGCGAATCAATTAAAAAGCATTGATTTAATGGGCGTTTCGAGAACGATGCCCATTTCAACAGGACTTCAATTAGTTGCGACGACTTTATTCGGAGTCATCGTATTTCATGAATGGTCCACGACAATATCAGTCGTCCTTGGCGTTTTGGCGCTCGTTTGTATTATTATCGGTGTTATTTTAACATCGCTTCAAAGTGAAGAAGAAAAGAATGCAGAGCAAGCGGGAAATTTTAAAAGGGGTATTATCATTTTATTGATTTCAACAGTCGGTTATTTAGTTTACGTAGTAGTGATTCGACTATTTAACGTAGATGGTTGGTCAGCTTTATTGCCACAAGCGGTTGGTATGGTGTTAGGGGGCATTTTGCTTACGTTTAAACATCATCCATTTAATAAATATGCAATACGAAATATTATTCCAGGATTAATTTGGGCAGCTGGAAATATGTTTTTATTCATTTCGCAACCGCGTGTTGGAGTGGCAACAAGTTTCTCGCTATCACAAATGGGAATTATTATTTCAACGCTTGGCGGGATTCTTATATTAGGTGAAAAGAAAACAAAACGCCAATTAACAGGTATTGTTATCGGTATCGTTTTTATTATCGCAGCCGGAATTATGTTAGGTATTGCCAAAAGTTAAAGGAGGTATGGGAATGTATAGTGATTTAGCAGGAAAAGTAGTTGTTATTACAGGATCAGCAACTGGTCTTGGGAGAGCCATGGGGGTAAGATTTGCTAAGGAGAAAGCGAAAGTAGTGATTAACTATCGCTCGCGAGAGTCAGAAGCGCATGATGTATTAGAAGAAATTCAAAAAGTAGGCGGAGAAGCGATTGCTGTAAAAGGTGATGTGACGGTTGAGTCTGATGTTGTGAACCTCATTCAATCTGCTGTGAAAGAATTTGGTACGCTCGACGTTATGATTAATAATGCAGGGATAGAAAATGCAGTACCATCGCATGAAATGCCGCTTGAAGACTGGAATAAAGTAATCAATACAAATTTAACAGGTGCTTTTTTAGGAAGTAGAGAAGCGATTAAATATTTTGTAGAGAACGATATTAAAGGGTCTGTCATTAATATGTCGAGTGTTCACGAGAAAATTCCATGGCCGCTATTTGTGCACTATGCGGCGAGTAAAGGCGGTATTAAATTGATGACGGAAACGTTAGCGCTAGAATACGCACCAAAAGGCATTCGCGTAAATAATATTGGACCGGGTGCAATAAATACGCCAATTAATGCAGAGAAGTTTGCTGATCCTAAAAAACGTGCTGACGTAGAAAGTATGATACCGATGGGCTACATCGGTAAACCGGAAGAAATTGCAGCAGTCGCAACGTGGCTCGCTTCCTCAGAGGCAAGTTACGTAACTGGAATTACGCTATTTGCAGACGGTGGAATGACGTTATATCCATCGTTTCAAGCAGGGCGCGGGTAATAAAAAAGAACAAAGAGATAAATCTCTTTGTTCTTTTTTTTGCAAAAAAAATAGCGCCAGCTATTTTAAATTTAGTGATTCATTGTATCTTGAAGAAATTCTGTTGCTTGATGTTCAGAAACATTTTGCACAAGTGCAACTTCGCTAATCATCATTTTTCGGGCATTATCTAGCATTTGTTTTTCGCTCGCATTTAAAGCTCTTTCTTTATTGCGGCGAAGTAAATCCCGAACAACTTCTGCGCTATCTTGCAGATTGCCGTTTTTCATTTTTTCCATATTCATTGTATATCTTTGTTTCCAGGAAAGTGATGTGTCTGATTCCCCGTTTTGAAATTCAAGAAGTATATCATCTAACGTACCTTTATCTACGATATAACGAATACCCGATTTTTGTAATTGATCCATAGGAAGCATTACTTGCATATCTTTACTAATGATGCGTATCACACAATATTGACGTATTGTTCCTAATATTTCTTTCTCTTCAATGGCTTCGATGACTCCTGCGCCGTTCATTGGATAAACAATTTTATCACCAATTTGAAACAAATCATCCACCTCCATATGTGGTAACCATCTTTAATGATATCATAAGTATATAAAAATGTCAAATTTTATATAATACCATAATGTTAATATTATAGTCAATAAGTAAAAGCTCTTTTTATTTATATTTTTTTGTTCTTACTTATGTATGACTTTTTTAGAAAAATAGTACAGGTGAGGGAGGAAGGCATATCCACTTATTTTTTAAGCATAAAATGTAAAATCGCTAATACAATATACCTAAATCCGTTCTTTGCAAAGGAGGGAGAGAAGGTGGGGCGCACAATAAAAATTGATATTACAAATAAAGTTGTAGCTAAATTTAGGCCAGATTATTTGGAATTATATACGAGTAAATTTATGATAGGTAAGTTTTATGTCTATACTGAAGGTAAAGAATATGTGTTAGAAGACGGATATATATATGAAGACGGAAAATTTTATCGCATCATAGATACGCACCGTGGCAATAATCAAGCGGCGGAGGGCTGCGATCTAGGATGGTGTTAACATGATTCGTGTAAAAGTATTTGATGAAAGTCACGAAAAAGACTTAGAAGACGCTGTAAATGTTTTTTTGAAAAAGATTGATGATAGTAACTTTGTAGATATTAAGTATCAAGTTGGTGTTTCCATTAACGATGATGAAAACCAAATTTATTGTTTTTCAGCAATGATCGTTTATAAAGCATAAAAAAGAGCTNNAGCTCTTTTTTATGCTTTATGTTGGGACAACATGTGTCGGTAATACATTCATAATAGATTGGGTTGTGCCTAATTTCTTCGTCGTTAGAAGAGGCTCCCCTGTCTCATGATTTTGGGCATCTTTACACATACCGAGGTGATAACGATCACCTAAAAATGGATCAATATAAAAACCGTTTTTGAATACTTTATCATTCGGATGTTTTTCATGATGAATGTCAGAGCAGTTAATGCAATAGAACATAGCGTTCAACCCCTTTTTATTTTTGTTTGAAAAAAGTGAGTCGGTAGTCATTTCGCTCCTAAAGAAATGTTGAGGAGAAGAGAAATAACTACCTACTCAAATGGTGGGCATATTCCTTCTGATTTTTCATATCTCGCGTAGTGTCCCTGAGGGAAGGAGGAGAGACGAAATACGCATGATATACGTAAGGCGCTTCTTTCAAGATGAATGATGGAGTTTCATGTTGAGAGAAGTTTTTATTTTTTGTTGCCTTTGTGAGTATATTATGAGGGAATGCTCAGAGGGTGTTTGTCCTGTTGAAAAAATGTTGAGAATTTCTCAACATTAAAAAAGAGTTAGTATTGACATGAAACTGAAAGGTGTTATATTATCTGAAATGAAACCAAAAGGTGTTATGTTTGATTGCCGAATAAAGGAGAATGAAAATGGAACAACAAAATACATTAACTGATATTAAACAAACGATCGTTTTTAACGCGTCTATTCAAAAAGTATGGAATGTAGTATCAACTGCAGAAGGGATTGCTTCATGGTTTATGCCAAATGATTTTGTATTAGAGGTAGGACATGAATTTCATGTGCAATCACCATTTGGGCCATCACCATGTAAAGTGCTAGAAATCGATGAGCCAAACCACCTATCTTTCTCATGGGATACAGATGGCTGGGTTGTTTCATTTCATTTGAAAGACCTAGGAGATAATAAAACAGAATTTACGTTAATTCACGGCGGCTGGAAACATCCTGATGAAATTCTTCCGAAAGCGAATGCGAAGAGCTCTATTATTCGCGATAGAATGAGCGGTGGCTGGGTAGCGATTGTAAACGAAAAACTGAAAAAGGTTGTCGAAGGCTAAGTGTCCTCATCAGCAGCGAAATATGATGTATTTCAAGCAATTGCTGATCCAACCCGCCGAGAAGTAATACGGTTATTAAGTGACAAAGAGTTACCGATTTCCAAAATAACGGATCATTTTCCGATGAGTCGTACTGCGGTTGTAAAGCACCTTCATATTCTTTCAGAAGCGAATTTAGTAAGTGGAAGAAAAAGCGGAAGAGAGAAAATATATCGCTTGCATCCAGAACCATTAGAGGAATTACAACAGTGGCTTTCGTATTATGAGCGTTTTTGGGATAATAAATTGTCCATGCTGAAACATATTGTGGAGAATGAAGAATAATAAAGAGGATGACCGAAATGGTCATCCTCTTTATTATTGCTCACTTGTTTGTGTAGCTGGCTTTAATAAAAGCCAAGCGATAATTAATGTACATACTGCTAATACGAAAGTACTCATATAAATGACGTGTACACTTGCTGCTAATGCGGATTGTGATTCAGTGGCTACACTTGTTGTAGCCCCGCCGTGTCCGCCAGATACAAGATCAAGGTTTTTAATGCCACGTGCGTGAATCATCGTATTGAAGATTGTTCCAAAGATTGCAGCACCTAATGTTTGACTAAATGTATTAATGAATGTGTTTAAACCAACGGCTGTTCCGCGTGTATGAGCTGGTACGGCTGCTTGAATTGTTACCATGTAAATCGGTGTCACAAGCCCCATTCCTAAGCCGAATAATCCGACTGCTACATAAATAAGGAACGATGGTGAATGTGTTGATAATGTAAATAATAAGAACGTAGCGACTGATAAAATGCTAGCTCCAAGTAAAATGATTTGTTTCGTTTTTAATTTTCCTACTAAGTTACCAGAGAAGATAGCGCCAAATGTCCACATAACAGGGATTGGCATTAAAATAAGTCCAGCTTCCGTTGCGTTTTTTCCTAATACACCTTGACTCCAAATTGGAAGGTACATTGTAATACTAATAATCATTGCGCCAGCAATAAGCGTTAATATGTTTATTGTAGATAATGTACGGTTAGAGAAAAGTGCTAGCGGAATTAATGGTTCCGGAGATTTTTTCTCGATGAATAAGAAAATAATGAATGAAACGACGGCGAAGATTAATAGGCCGATAATTGTTATGTCTCCCCAGTTTTGCTTACTGCTACCTGTTAATAATGCGTATAGTAGAGCGATCGTACTTAATGAGAAGACTGTTGCACCAAGATAGTCGATATGGTGTTTAGCGGGCTTAATAGATTCTTTGTAGTAAATGGCAATCATTAAGCAAGCGATAATGCCGAATGGAACGTTTAAGAAGAAAATATAACGCCAAGATAGGGAATCAACTAAAAATCCACCTACTAACGGTCCGATAACACCAGATACACCCCAAACGGCACTCATCCAGCCTTGTGCTTTCGCGCGGTCTTTCGCTTCGCTATATAAGTCTCCAATAATTGTCATTGTGATCGGCATAACAGCACCAGCACCGATACCTTGAAGAGCGCGGAAGAAAATTAATTGTTCCATCGATGTAACGACTCCGCAAAGTGCAGAACCGACTAAAAAGATTGTAGCTCCGATAAGTAAAACTTTTTTACGGCCGAATAAATCAGCGAGCTTTCCGTATATTGGAGTCGAAACAGCTGTTGCAAGCATATAAATTGCATATACCCAACTAACAAGTTCGACGCCTGACAAATCACTCGTTATACGAGGGATTGCTGTACTAACAATCGTTCCTTCTACTGCAGAAAGAAACGTCATTAGCATTAAAGACATCATGACTTTTTTTCTCATATGTTTTCCCCTTACCCTTTTTCAAATATTCAACAATATAAAATATAAAGGTACTAAGGTATATAAAGCAACAAAAAAGCAATGGGAAGTTAAGGGGAGCGTATATTTGTCGTTTCTTGTCGGTAAGTCGATATATTTGAAAAATCGCCGATATAAGTAATAGAATCGCTGATATATTTACAGAATCGCCGATATAATTTCATGTACCTATAAAAAAAGAAACAGGAATCCCTGTTTCTCAGTTTAATATTGCATTTTCGCGTTTTCTCCAGCTGTTGTTCCGGCAATTCTACCAGTAACGAGAGCAGATGTAATATTATAGCCACCAGTATAACCGTGAATATCAAGAACTTCCCCGCAGAAATATAAGCCGTTCGTGAATTTAGAAGACATTTCTTTCGGATTAATTTCTTTAACGGATACACCGCCGCCAGTCACGAATGCTTTTTCAATTGACTGCGTACCATTTACATTCACAGTAAATTCTTTAAAGTCTTTCACAAGTGCACGAATCTTTTCGTGAGAAACTTGTCCAGCTTGTTCGCTGCCATCAATTTCATTTTTTTCTAATAAGAATAGGAAGTAACGCTCAGGTACATAACCTTTTAAAACGTTTTTAATTCCTTTTTTCGGATCTTCTTTCATTTGTTTCAGCATGCGCTGGAATAGTTGTTCACTATTTTCGTCTGGCAATGCATCGATACTCATTTGAATGGTATTCGTTTTGAACTTTTTCAGTGCTTTCACGACGAATTGACTACAGCGAAGTGCAGCAGGACCAGATAGGCCGAAATGAGTGAAGAGCATGTCCATTTTATGAGAAATGATAGCTTTTCCTTTCGGGTTTAATACGCTTAAGTTTACATCGCGTAAAGCTAGACCTTGTAAGGAGCGATCACGAATAAATGGTTCGTTTGAAAGGATTGGTACTTCTGTTGGGAATAATTCTGTAATTGTATGCCCGGCTTTTTTAGCCCAAGCATATCCGTCTCCAGTAGATCCAGTTTGAGGAACAGATTTTCCGCCAACAGCGATAACGACGTGATTTGTTTCTAACACTTCGCCAGTTTGTAGTACAACTGCTTTCGTTTGACCGTTCTCATATTCAATCGTTTCAACCGGTGTATTCGTACGGATCTTTACACCTAAGTCTTTTAATCGTGTTAAAAGTGCGTCTACTACCGATTGTGCTTTATTTGATACAGGGAACATGCGTCCATGATCTTCTTCTTTCAGTTTTACACCGAGATTTTCGAAGAATGTAATAATATCTTCATTATTGAAAATAGAAAAAGCGCTGTATAAGAAGCGGCCATTTCCTGGTATATGTTTAACGATTTCATCAAGTGGTAGACGGTTCGTTACGTTACAGCGACCGCCACCCGAAATCGCAAGTTTACGCCCTAATTTATTTCCTTTATCAAGAAGTAAGACATTTGCGCCTTCTTCTGCAGCACCGATTGCAGCCATTAGCCCAGAAGGGCCACCGCCGATGACAATAACATCATAATGCATAATATATCGACCTCATTTTCTACATTTCCTGCCTAAAAGAATAGCATGTTTTCCCTTAAAAGAAAAATAGAGTGAAGTACTGCTTAAAGGGAGAATTGTGGTACAATACAAAAGTTAGAGTTCAGCACTATCCTGCTATTTGTGGGCCATAAGACGAAAACCTTAAGATGTAAGAGAAATAAAAAGGGAGTTTGGCAGCCCGTAAATGCTCGCATAGTTCAACTGATTAAAGTTTCACTTTACCCCGCATTAACGGGCAGTAAGGCTCAAGCCTTAAAGTTCAGCGGGAGATTAACTGCCCGTAAATGCCCGATTGGTTCAACTAATAATCAGTGGGGAAGAACACCCCACTGATTAAAGTTTCACTTTATGTAGATGTAGGAGGATTTTTGTATGTCCGATTCGAAATTTCTGCGCGGAACGCTTATTGTTACGCTAGGGACATTTTTAGTAAAGTTCTTAGGCATGATTTACGTCTTTCCGTTTCATGCATTAGTAGGGACAGAAGGCGGAACGCTCTATACATATGGATACATTCCATATACGATCTTTTTAAGTATTGCAACGGCAGGGGTGCCGCTTGCTGTTTCCAAATTTGTTTCCAAATATAACGCACTTGGCGATTATAAAACGAGCCGGAGAATGTTCCGCTCGGGAATGGTTATGATGATAGTAACAGGAGTTCTTTCGTTCCTAGTTCTATACATGACGGCGCCACTGTTTGCAGAAGCAATGCTCGGTAAACAAAGTATACACAGTAATGTAGAAGAGGTTACGACGATTATTCGTCTTGTAAGTTTTGCACTTATTGTTGTACCAGCAGCGAGTTTAATTCGTGGTTATTTCCAAGGTCACCAATCTATGGGACCGACTACCGTTTCACAAATTATTGAACAAATTATTCGCATCGTCTTTTTATTAGCGGGTAGTTTTATCGTCATTAAAGTACTTGGCGGTACAGTTGCAACAGCGGTAGGAGTAGCGACATTTGCAGCGTTCGTTTCAGCAGTTGGAGCGCTCGGCATCTTAATTTGGTACTGGTTAAAACGTAAAAAACATTTGGATCAATATTTAATTGAACAAACTGCACCTGAATCAACAGTGAGCACTGTTCAATTATTTAAAGAATTATTTGCATATGCGATTCCTTACGTTGTAATTGGGTTAACAATTCCTTTATATCAACAAATTGATACATTGACATTTAACTCAATTATGCAAGCGATTGGTCAAGGAGATATTGCAGAGCGAGCTCTCGGTATTTTCACAATGTGGACGCATAAATTAATTATGATTCCTGTATCACTTGCGACAGCGTTTAGTTTAACGCTTGTACCAGCGATTACAAAATCATTTACTGAAAAACAATACCGTTATTTAAAGTTACAAATTACACAAACATTCCAGGCAAATATGTTCTTAACATTGCCAGCAGTTGTCGGTATTTCATCACTTGCCTATCCAATTTATACTGCGTTTTACGATTCAGATCCACTAGGTGGACAAGTATTAATGTGGTATGCACCGGTTGCGTTGTTATTTGCTTTATTTACAGTAACAGCGGCAATTCTGCAAGGTATTAACCAACAAAAGCATGCGATTATCGCGCTTATCATGGGTGTTATTTTGAAATTTGTATGTAACGTAATCTTTATTCGTTACTTCGGTACAGTAGGAGCGATTCTAGCAACAGCTGTTGGTTTCTTAGCTTCTGTTTGGTACACAAACCAACAAATTAAAAAATACGCAAATTATTCATTTGGTGTTGTATATAAGAGAACATTCCAAATTGCAGTATTAACATTTGTAATGGTCGTTACTGTGAAATTATCACAATGGATTCTATCCTTCATGATTTCGCCTGATAGCCGAATGGGTGCTCTTATTACAGTTGCGATTTGTGCAGGTATTGGTGGTCTTGTTTACGGATTGTTAGCAATTCGCACAGGAGTACTTGAAAGAGTATTTGGCGGAGAAGCGTTAGAGAAAATCCAGCGTAAACTTGGCAATAGATTCAAAATAAAGTTGAAATCAAAAGGGGCGTAATTACGTCCCCTTTTCTATGATAAACAAAGAAGGTGAAAAGCGTGAGATTAGATAAATTATTAGCAAATATGGGATATGGAAGTAGAAAAGAAGTAAAGAAATTATTAAAAGACGGCGTTGTAAAAATTGATGGAACACCAGTAAAAGATGCAAAGGTTCATGTAAATGTAGAAGAACAAGAAGTTATGATTCACGGTGAAGTTGTGGAGTATAAAGAGTTTGTTTACTTAATGATGCATAAGCCACAAGGCGTTATTTCAGCGACAGAAGATGATAATCATGAAACGGTAATAGATTTATTAGAGTTAGAAGATGCGATCTTTAATCCGTTCCCAGTTGGAAGACTTGATATTGATACGGAAGGTTTCTTATTAATAACAAATGACGGGAAGTTATCGCATCAATTGCTATCTCCGAAAAAGCATGTGCCGAAAAAATATTATGCACACGTTGCAGGAGTAGTAACAGAAGAAGATGTAAAAGAGTTTGCTAAAGGTGTTATTTTAGATGATGGCTATGAAACAAAGCCAGGTGCACTTACAATATTAAAAAGCGATGATATTTCTGAAATCGAGCTTGTCATTACAGAAGGAAAGTTCCATCAAGTGAAGCGTATGTTTGAAGCAGTAGGGAAAAAAGTAGTCTACCTAAAGAGAACAGAGATGGGACCGTTAGTATTAGATGAAGAGCTAGAACTTGGACAATACCGAGAGCTAACAGATGAAGAAGTAGAGATGTTAAAAACATATCAAGTAGATACTGAAAAATAGTGCTGTTTTTAGGCGCAGAAAAGACCCCTTTCTAATGAGTTAGAAAGGGGTATGTATTTATTTACATACAATTATTTTTCGTTATGAGGTCATTCTCACTTTCTTTCCTGTTGTTGTCCACTTACCGCGGCAAGGGCTATACACGAGTTCATTAAACTGCAACACATTTAGATCACGTTGTATCGTTCGCGGTGTGATCCCGAACTCATCTACAAGGTCTTTCGTCGTTACCGTTCCGTTTTCATTGATGTACATATAAATTGATTTAATGCGTGTTAGCATACGAGTAGTTGTAGGTTTCAAGAGAAAACCACTCCTCTACTAGTTTTTTTGACCCCATTCAGGAAAGAAGGTCGTTACTACCATTGTACTCTACATGATAAAATTCATGCTTTAATCTACTTAAATTTTACAGAAATTTAACAAATATTCATATACAAAAATATTGGTAGTTGACATTGTATATATGGTCAGTCAACTAACACATAAAATTCTACGTAAAGCGCCAAATTCCTGCAAATTTTTTTAGAAAAATAAAAGAAAAACTAATAAGAAATATCTGAAATATTACAATTGTTCGGTATTTAGTTTTCGTGTATGGCATAAGAGATTTCGGTTTGTTATGATGAAAGAAACAATATAGTGAAGGATGGATGCGTGATGTCAGCAATTAATTGGACAGAAGAAGTTGCGAAACGAAAAGATGATTTAATTCGTGATACACAACAATTTTTACAAATTAAAAGTGTATGGGAAGAAGAATCGGCGAAAGAAGGCGCACCATTCGGTGAAGGTGTAGAAAAAGCTTTATCTTTCATGTTACATAAAGGAGAAACTGAAGGTTTTGCTTCTAAAAATTTAGAAGGGTATGCAGGTCATCTTGAAATGGGGCAAGGAGAAGAATTAGTAGGTATTCTTTGTCACGTTGACGTTGTACCAGAAGGCGATGGCTGGACGACTTCTGCATATAGTGCGGATATTCGCGATGGAAAGATTTTTGCACGCGGTGCAATTGACGATAAAGGCCCAACGATGGCAGCTTATTATGCGATGAAAATTGTGAAAGAATTAGGTTTACCTCTTTCAAAACGCGTTCGTATGATTTTAGGGACAGATGAGGAAAGCAATTGGAAATGTGTAGATCATTACTTTAAAAATGAAGAAATGCCAACAATCGGTTTTGCGCCAGACGCGGACTTTCCAATTATTAATGCAGAAAAAGGTATTTCTGACATACAAGTTGTGCAAAATGGTAGTGAAGAGAAGAAAGGTACATATGAACTTGTTTCGTTTGAGTCAGGTCGCCGTTTAAACATGGTTCCTGATTTTGCAGAAGCGATTATTACTGGAGAAGATGTAAATGCACTTACAGTAGCATATGAAGAGTATTTACAAACTGCTAAAAAAATAGGTGAAGCAATTGTAGAAGGTAATACGTTGACGTTGCAAATTAAAGGGATTTCAGCTCACGGATCTACTCCGGAAAAGGGGGAGAATGCAGGTTTATTACTAGCAAACTTCTTAACGAAAGTCGCTCTTGATGGAAAGGGAGCTTCGTTTGCAACATTTGCAACAGAAACATTTATTGGTGATATTTATGGTGAAAAGGCTACTATCGCTTATAAAGATGAAGTTAGTGGTCCGTTAACAGTGAATGTTGGTCGTCTTTCTTATACGAAAGAAAATGGTGGCAATTTAGGATTAAACGTACGTTACCCAGTTACAACTAACTTCGAAGAGATGATTGCGAAGTTAAAAGAATACGTTAGTACTTATGGATTTGAAGTAGCGGATTATTCTAACTCTCGTCCTCATCACGTTGATAAAGACCACGTATTAATTCGTACGTTGCAGCGCGTATACGAAGAACAAACAGGAGAAAAGGCAGAGCTATTAGCGATTGGTGGCGGCACTTACGCTCGTTCATTGAAAGCTGGTGTAGCATTTGGTCCGCTATTCCCTGGAAAAGAAGAACTCGCGCATCAAAAAGACGAATATATTGAAATTGAAGACTTATTAAAAGCGACAGCAATTTACGCGCAAGCAATTCATGAATTAGCGAAGTAATGGATATATAAATAATAAAAGACCGTCCCGATACATATTTTGGGACGGTTTTCTATTACGTGCCGTTTGTTTGTTAAGCCGCTATTCCTTGTCGAAATGTCGATATAAATTCATCTATTACCGCGACCTGAACTTGGTTAGACTTGTAGAGAAGTTGGATTCTTTTTAATGGAATGAGATAAGAAAGAAAAGCAACAATAGAAAGAAGGAGAAGATGTACATGGAGCCGCATTATTTTTTCGCAATCACTTTACCAAATCATATAAAAGAAGTGTTGTCTAACTATAAAGAAGAAATGCAGGGAGAATTACCATTTCGCTCATGGGTACATAAAGAAGACTATCATATTACCCTTTCATTTTTAGGGAGTGCGACAGAGGAACAATTAGAAGGAATAAAGAATGGATTACAAACACTTACAGAAACAAAGGAACTCTCGTTCAAGTTACAAGGATTTTCAACGTTCGGTATGGAAGATAGGCCACGTATTTTTTGGGCGAAGGTAAGCGAGAGTCAAGCTTTGTTTCAAGTGCAAAAGCAAGTACATGCTATTTGTGAAGGGAATGGATTTTCTTTAGAAACGCGCCCGTATCATCCGCATATTACTGTTGCCCGTAAATGGGTAGGAGAAGAAAAGTTCGATTTAGAACATATAAAGGAAGTGCCTGAAATATTATTCCAAGCGGATACAATTACTTTATACGAATCTCACGTGAAGGAGACACCGAAATATAAAGCAATTGCTGAAATAAAATTACAAAAATAGAATGTATGAAAACGTTTTTTATACAGGTGAATATACTATAAAGAATAATGTGTTACTGTATAGAGTCTTGCTGATAAGAATGGCCTTATCATTTGCAGCTCGTTTCATTTAACTTTAAGAATGATGGTGATTTTTTTATGTTGAAAGTAAAACGTCCATTTGATGCCTATTTAGATGAAATGAATAAAATTACAATTTTGCTCCCACATGCGTATGGAACAAGTCGGACATTTCGTTTGCAAGAAGGAAGTAACGTGAAAGATTTACCGATTGCTCATACAATTGCGCTTCCGGATGCAACGAAGTATGAGTGCTTTATAGAAGAGCCGCTGGATGTGGGGAAATATTATACAGTACGAGATGAACGGAATGAAGAAACGGATTTACAAATAGGTGCTGTCATAAGAACTGCAATTTTTGATGAAAAGTATTATTACGAAGGTACCGATTTAGGGGCAGTACACCAAAAGGAAGCAACGACATTTAAAGTGTGGGCTCCAACTGCGAGACTTGCGAAAGTAAGAATTTATAAAAGTGATAAAGAATATACCGATTATGAAATGTATAGAGGAGAAAATGGGGTTTGGACTCATACATTACAGGGCGATTTAGCCGGGGAAAAGTATACATTTCTTGTTTGTATTAATTTAATATGGAACGAAGCGGTGGATCCTTACGCAAAGTCAGTAACTGTAAATGGGAAGTATGGCATTGTTATTGATTTAGAAAAGACGACTGTAACGAAACGAGAGCAATTACCACCATTACAAGCAATGACAGATGCCATATTGTATGAACTGCATATTCGTGATGCTACTATTCATCCGAATAGTGGAGTGAGTAAAAAAGGAACGTATAAAGGGCTAATGGAAGAAGGAACAACAGGGCGAAATGGGACATTGACAGGTTTGTCTCATATAAAAGATTTAGGCGTCACACATGTTGAATTATTGCCTTTATATTGTTTCGGTGGTGTAGATGAGGCGAATCCTTCTTCTGCCTATAATTGGGGGTACAATCCATTATATTACAATGCACCAACGGGATATTATGCTACAAATCCCTCTGACCCGTATAACAGGATAATAGAGTGTAAACAGTTAATTGAAACATTTCATGAACACGGCATTAGAGTAATTATAGATGTTGTATATAATCATGTTTATGAAAGAGAGCTATCATCATTTGAAAAGCTTGTCCCAGGATATTATTTTCGTCATGGTGAAAATGGTATGCCTTCTAATGGGACGGGAGTCGGGAATGATATAGCATCTGAACGAAAAATGATGAGAAAATTCATTGTAGAGTCTATTTTATATTGGCTTACTGAATACAATGTTGATGGATTCCGATTCGACTTAATGGGAATTTTAGATGTTGATACAATGAACATAATAGAAAAAGAAGTGCGAAACATAAAACGAGATGCATTGCTATTAGGAGAAGGATGGGATCTACAAACCCCACTTCCTCTAGAGGAAAAAGCAACGCTAAATAATGCAAAGAAAATGCCACATATTGCGCAATTTAATGATCAATTTCGTGATGGAATAAAAGGGAGTACCTTTCATATAAATAAGCGTGGTTTTGCATTTGGTGGGCATGTAGACTGTAATCATTTGCAGTATATAGTAGCAGGAAGCCTTTTGAGTATGAAAGAAACAGGTTTATTTTTAGAGCCTGTGCAAAGCATTAACTATGTAGAATGTCATGACAATATGACGATGTGGGATAAACTAATGCGCAGTAATGAAGAGTCAGAAGAGATTTTGAAAAAACGGCACCTGCTAGCGAGTGCAATGGTAATTCTGTCACAAGGTATACCTTTCTTACATGCTGGGCAAGAGTTTTATCGTACGAAGCAAGGAAATGAAAATAGTTATAATGCAAATGATGAAATTAATCAATTAGATTGGGATCGAAAAGAGGAAGAGATAGAGACTGTTAACTATATAAAAGGTTTAATTGCAATTCGTAAAGAGCACGGAGCGTTCCGATTACAAAACGCAGACCTTATAAAAAAACACATGACTTTTTTGCAAACATCTCCAGAAGTACTTGCATATCACCTAGAGCATGCAGAATCGTTCGGACCGTGGAAAGAGATTGTCGTTTTATTTAATAGCGGTTTAGAAGCTAAAACGGTGCAACTTCCAAAAGAAGAAACGTGGCATGTGTTAGTAAACGAAAAGCAAGCGAAAATAGAGCCAATTTCTTCATTTAGAGGAAAGGAACTTAGACTCGCTCCAATTAGCACGTATATATTGACGATAATGTGACAAATCGCTACTTGACGATGAGAATGTAATAAATGTAGAATTGACAAAGGTGACGATTTTGATAAGTTGTCATTCTATGACTGGTTTTGTAAAATAAAATAGAGAGTTTTTGGCTTATGCCAAAATTTCTTTTCATTTACAGTAAAATATATATGAATCCACAACATGTGTAGAAATGTTGCGGTTTTTCTTTTCATAACTATAAAAGATAAGGATTTGTTAACGGGTAATGAATATGGAATGGTTGGAACAATTATTAGGAAAAGAGTGGAGTCTTGTACCGGCTGGTGGAGTAACGGGCGATGCATATATTGCGCAAAACGGACAACAGAAGTTATTTTTAAAGCGGAATACATCGCCCTTTTTAGCGGTATTGTCAGCAGAAGGAATTGTTCCAAAATTACTTTGGACAAGAAGGGTAACGAACGGTGATGTAATTTCTGCTCAAAAATGGCTTCCGGGACAGAAGCTAGAGCCAGAGGATATGAAACTAGAACGTGTTGCGAAACTTTTGAAGAAAATACACTCCTCTAAAGCACTTGTACAAATGATTCAAAGACTTGGGAAGCAGCCGCTTCACGCACAAGAGTTATTACAACAACTGCAACTCGTTTTAAGAGGAGATATAAGGGATGATGAAACAATTCAGCAAGGCCTTCAATATTTAATGGATTCATTAAAAGAGATTGAATACAATGAATTCGTTGTATGCCATTGTGATGTAAACCATAACAACTGGCTATTGTCGGATGAAGATGAGTTGTTTTTAATTGATTGGGATGGAGCTGTAATTGCTGACCCAGCTCTAGACCTTGGTATGTTATTATATTGGTACATTCCGCGCCACGAATGGAGTGAATGGCTCGGTTATTATGATATTGAAATGGATGAATCGCTGCTTAAGCGTATGAGATGGTATGTGATAGCACAAACGATTTTGTCTATTCAATGGCATACAACAAAAAAGCAGCAAGCAGAAGCTGAATATTGGCATCAATATTTACAGCAACTACTTGCTTCAGAGTAATACTTAAGAAAAATTGTCCATTCCAGCAATCCACTGAGTAAGTTGTTCTTGATTATTGGAAATGTGGTTGTCCAAATTAGAGGAAGATTTACCCGATTGACTATAAGAATATACATCGTTTAGCATTGCTTTAGCGTCACTACTTACATTATCGTTTGCGAGTAACGATTGAATGAGACGCTCTAATTGCTCGCATTCAGAAACTGTCCCGCAACAATCACTTTGGTGATTGACTAAAATATCTTTCAGCACTTCTAATTGATGTTGTTGATTAATTGGCATGAACGGATCATCCTTTCGATTGTTTTTCTCTTCTTAGAAAAGTAAGAGAAAAAGCTGTTTCGTCATGGAATGTTTAATGCTGTATGTAGTTTTTATCAAAATGGTACATCTTATACTTGAAAGAAACGGACCGAGTGCTCGTACGTACTTGGTTTTTTGTTTGGTAGATTGATTAAAAACAGAAAGAAGGAATTATTCCTTTAAAATAGCTATGTAAAGAGAGGGAGACATCTATGCGTTTAAGACATAAACCATATGCAATGGATCGAATTAATGAGTATTCACATATCGTAATTGGAAACCCAGAGGAGCGCGCTGGTAACTGGAAAGAAGTATTTGGAAATGAACAACCAATTCATATTGAAGTAGGTACAGGTCGTGGCCGCTTTATGTATGATATGGCAAAAGCAAATCCTCATATTAATTATATTGGAATTGAAAAATTCACAAGTGTTGTTGTAGATGCGCTTGATAAATTAATTGAAGAAGAATTACCGAACTTAAAGTTAATTAATAAAGATGCTGAAGATTTAACAGTTTTCTTCGCAAAAGGTGAGATTGATCGCGTTTATTTAAACTTCTCAGATCCATGGCCAAAGAAACGTCATACGAAGCGTCGTTTAACGTATAAAACGTTTTTACGCAATTATGAAGAAGTGTTAGTAGAAGGCGGAGAAATTCATTTCAAAACAGATAACCAAGGTTTATTTGAATACTCTCTTATGAGTATGGCTGAGTATGGTATGTTATTAACTTACCTTAGCCTAGATCTTCATAATAGTGATTATGAAGGAAACATTATGACTGAATACGAAGAGAAGTTCTCTAGTAAGGGTCATCGTATTTACCGAGTAGAAGCGAAATATCGTACAGAGCCTATGCAGTAATGCATAGGTTTTTTGTATCTAAAATAATCGGAATTTTATGTTAATATTAATTTAAAAGGGGGATGTGTAATGGAACAGTTACAAATTGGAGATATAAAAGTGACGTGGCTAAAAGGCGGAAACACACATTTAGATGGAGGAGCGATGTTTGGTGTCGTGCCGAAAGTACTTTGGTCACGTAAGTATAAACATAATGATACAAATCATATTTATTTACGAACAGATCCGTTACTTTTGCAAACGAAAGACGGAAATATGCTCATTGATTCCGGAATAGGAAACGGTAAATTGAATGAGAAGATGAAGCGGAATCAAGGTGTAACAGAAGAATCATCGGTTTATGAATCATTAGAAAAACTAGGATTAAAGCCAGAAGATATTCACTATGTTTTAATGACGCACCTTCATTTTGATCATGCATCTGGTTTAACAAAATGGGAAGGTGATCATCTTGTACCAGCGTTTCCGAACGCGAAAGTTTACGTAAGTGAAACAGAGTGGAATGAAATGAGGAACCCAAATATTAGATCACGTAATACATATTGGAAGGAAAATTGGGAGCCGATTGTAGATCAAGTTGTTACGTTCCAGCAAGAAATAGAAATTACAGATGAAATAAAAATGGCGCATACAGGTGGTCATAGTGATGGACATGCAGTTATTGCTTTAGAAAGCCAAGGGGAAACGATGCTTCATTTAGCAGACCTATTACCGACGCACGCACATCAAAATGTATTATGGGTAATGGCCTATGATGATTATCCGATGACATCAATTGAAAATAAGCAAAAGTGGATGAAATACGGCGCTGAAAACGATGCTTGGTTTACGTTTTATCATGACGCGTATTACCGTGCAGTAAAGTGGAATGAGGAAGGGCATATCATAGAAAAACTAGAGCGGAAAACGAGTATAGAAGCATAAAAATAGGAGGTTGTTCCAGGATATTTGTTGGAGCAGCCTCTTTTTATTGTCGGTGATTAAAAAATAAGAGGTTCACCTAATGGGAACCCTCCTTTTTATGCTGCTATAACCTCTAAAACAGTACCTGTTTTAGCATCAACTAAAAATTCAAATCGTTCTTGTATATCATTTAACATCGTTGTAAGACCGCCGCGATAAACTTCATATGCGACATCATATTTTTCAAATGTCTCTGGAACCATATGTACCCAAGAGCCAGTAATTTCACCTTTATGACTTAATGCTTGTTTCACCATTTTCAATGCTTTTTCTGAAGAAATATGGGATTGTTCTTGGACTTTGTTTGCAACGAGATAACCAGCTGCAAATCCAACGCCAAGACCTGCTACTAAACCTTTCCAGCTCATATATTCACCTCAATTCTATAAAATAAAAATAGTGTACCGATAATAATTATAAAGCAAATACAGCTAAAAAAGAAGAAACTAGAAACATTTCGAAAATTTCGTTACAATAAAAGAGGTATTCTACTAAGGTTTGAAAGAAGGGGACTTCGTGAATAAAGAGACATTACAATTATTTCGTACGTTAACAGAATTACAAGGTGCATCAGGTTTCGAACATGATGTACGCCGTTTTATGAAGCAAGAATTAAGCAAATATGCGGATGAAATTGTACAAGACGGTTTAGGTAGCGTATTTGGTCTGAAAAAAGGGGACGAAACTGGCCCGCGTGTTCTTGTAGCAGGTCATATGGATGAAGTAGGTTTCATGGTTACGCAAATTACGAAAAACGGAATGCTTCGTTTTCAAACGTTAGGCGGCTGGTGGAGCCAAGTACTATTAGCACAACGTGTACAAGTTATGACGAAGAATGGTCCTGTTGTTGGAGTTGTTGGTTCTATTCCTCCTCACTTATTAAGTGACGCGCAACGTGCAAAACCGATGGATATAAAAAATATGTTAATTGATATAGGTGCAGATAGCTATGAAGATGCGATTGAAATTGGTGTAAAACCAGGACAACAAATCGTACCGATCTGCCCGTTTACGCCGATGGCAAACGAAAAGAAAATTATGGCGAAAGCTTGGGACAACCGTTACGGATGTGGCCTTGCTATCGAATTACTAAAAGAATTAAAAGATGAAACATTACCAAACACATTATACTCTGGTGCCACTGTACAAGAAGAGGTAGGTCTTCGCGGTGCACAAACTGCTGCAAATATGATTCAACCAGACATTTTCTATGCGCTTGATGCAAGTCCAGCAAATGATGCATCTGGTGACAAAACGCAGTTCGGTCAATTAGGAAAAGGTGCTCTTCTTCGTATTTATGACCGTACGATGGTAACACATAGAGGAATGCGTGAATTCATTTTAGATACAGCAGAAACACACAACATTCCGTACCAATACTTTATTTCACAAGGTGGTACAGATGCGGGCCGTGTACATACAAGTAATTCGGGTATCCCATCAGCAGTAATTGGTGTTTGCGCACGCTACATTCATACACATGCTTCTATTTTACATGTTGATGACTATGCAGCAGCGAAAGAACTCATTACGAAGCTTGTGAGAACAACGGATAAAACGACGTTAGAAACAATTAAGAATAACGCGTAGAGAGAAGGGCTAAAGAGCCTTTCTTTTTTTAGGTTGAATAGATGACCCATCCATGTGTGGAAGCGGTTAGTGCCCAATTGATTCTCACGTGAGGTATTAAAACCTGGGGTAGGAAGTGAGATGAAGGCTGCATTTTGAGTTCGAATACAGCAATGGTGAGGGAATCCGTCTTCTTTTTTAGGTAGAAGAGATGACTCAGTGGTGTGTGGTGGCGGTGCTCCCATGTATAAAGAATAACTTGATTAAAGTAAGATGATGAATTTTTATAGAGGTGAACGAAATGAAAGTAGTAGTTGGATCGAAGAATAAAACGAAAGTTGGAGCTGTGGAGAAGGTTTGGAAAGATGCTATAATTACATCTCTTTCTGTTCCTTCAGGAGTAGCAAACCAGCCGTTTTCAGATGAAGAGACGATGCAAGGAGCGGTTAATAGAGCGAAGCGAGCGTTGCAAGAAGGAGAAGCTCAAATTGGTATTGGATTAGAAGGCGGCGTAATGAAAACAGAGCACGGTTTATTTATGTGTAATTGGGGCGCGTTAGCAACAAGTGACGGTAAAACATTCGTTGCCGGCGGGGCACGTATTAAGTTACCAGATGATTTTTTAGCACCTCTTGAAGAGGGCAAAGAGTTAAGTGAAGTGATGGAAGAGTTTGTGCAGAGAAAAGATATTCGTAGTCACGAAGGTGCGATTGGTATTTTTACAGATGATTATGTCGACCGTACGGAATTATTTGTACACGTTGTTAAGTTACTTGTTGGGCAATATAAGTATGACGAAAAGCAAGCATAAACCTTGCACCGTGCGCGATGTATGGTAGTATAAAAGAAAGATTATAACATGAAAAACTGCACTCGTTAGAGGAGGAAATATAGATGAAATCATTAGAAAGCATGGAACAATTCCAACAATTAAAAAATGAAGAGAATGTAGTCTTTATGTTCTCAGCGGAATGGTGCCCAGACTGCCGTTTTGTAGACCCATTTATGCCAGAAGTAGAAGAGAAATATAGTGATTTCTCATTTTACTATGTAGATCGTGATGAGTTTATTGATCTATGCGTAAAATTAGACGTATTTGGCATTCCGAGCTTTGTAGCGTACAATAAAGGTGAAGAAACAGGTCGCTATGTAAACAAAGATCGTAAAACACAAGAACAAATCGAGGAGTTCATTGAAGGTTTAAAATAAGGCAATTTGCCAATTGAATTGTAAAACAACCTCTACCTTCGCGGGGGAGGTTATTTTTTTGGAAGGGAGGAAAAAGAGATGAAGATGACAAGTAAAAAGATGAAAGACGAGTTAATGAAGAAATTATCTCGCCCGGAATGGGACTTTCAGTATGATAGCGAGAAAGAAGTTCTACGTATAGAACAGAAAGATTCGAAAAAGGGTATTAACGTATCGCTTCCAGGAGTTGTGGCAAAATGGGAAGTGAATAAAGAAAAGGCGATTGAAGAGGTTGCCTATTACGTACAAGAAGCGTTAATTGCGATGCATAAAGAAGAAAATAGCGCGGCGAAAATTTTACCTGTTATTCGCTCTACTTCTTTCCCGAAACAAGCAGAAGAAGGAAATCCGTTCATTATGACGGACCATACGGCGGAAACACGTATTTACTATGCGCTAGATTCGAATAAAACATATCGTTTAATTGATGAGCGTTTATTACAAAAATTAGGGCTTACAGAGCAACAAGTGCGTGAAATGGCGTTATTCAACGCTCGCTCATTAGGTTATGAATTTAAACAAGATACAGTAGCAGGTAATACATTCTACTTTTTAAACACAAATGATGGGTATGATGCGACGCGTATTTTAAACGAATCATTACTACAATCGATGCGTGAAAAAATTTCTGGTGACATGGTTGTTGCTGTTCCTCACCAAGATGTATTAATTATTGCTGATATCGTCAACGAAATCGGTTATGATATTATTGCACAAATGACAATGAAATTTTTTGCCGAAGGGCATGTTCCGATTACATCACTTTCATTCGTATATGAAGATGGGGACTTTGAACCAATCTTTATTTTAGCGAAAAATCGGAAGAAGACAGATGGAAAAGAGAAAGGATGAACGAAGTGAACGTTTTTTACAACCTTGAAGGAATTGGTGATACTCTAATTGTTGCCTTACAAGATATTACTTTAGAGAACCGTACTTTTGATCGCAAAGGAGATGTTGCACGCGTATACGATCGTGAAAGTAACGAAACAGCAGGATTCAACATCTTTAATGCATCTTCTTACTTAGAAGTAAAAGAAACAGGTAACCTAACATTAACGAAAGAACTTGTAGAAAAAATTAACGAAATTTTAGCGAAGAACGGTTTTGAAGAAAAAGTAGAAGCAGATCTTTCTCCAAAATTTGTTGTAGGCTATGTAGCTGAAAAAGAGAAGCATCCAAATGCTGATAAGCTAAACATCTGTAAAGTAGAAATCGGTACAGAAACATTACAAATCGTATGTGGCGCACCAAACGTTGATGCAGGACAAAAAGTTGTCGTTGCAAAAATCGGCGCTGTAATGCCAAGCGGTATGTTAATTAAACCAGCTGAACTTCGCGGTGTTCCTTCTGCTGGAATGATTTGCTCAGCACGTGAATTAGAGCTTCCAGATGCTCCACAAGAAAAAGGTATTCTTGTATTAGAAGATAGCTTTGAAGTTGGACAAGAGTTTAAATTTTAATTGATATAAGAAAAGAGAGGTTGTCCTTTTGGACAACCTCTCTTTTCGTTTTTTGTCAGTAAATCGATATCCTGTGTCGAACCATTGATATATTGCGAGTTGTAATAGATTATTCAGGAAATCATTCATATTCATAAGGATGTCACTTTTTTTCTTAAAATCTATATTGTGTTTTATAAACAAAATAGTTAAAATTTAGAAAAATAGAAGGGGATAGATATATGAAACAACAACCCAAAATCGCAGAGCTTCTAAAACGAATTGAAACTTCAAAACAGCAAGATATCGAATTAGGTTCTTATGAAATATATTTGTTTAGTGAAAATGAATTAGAAAAAGGACAAATCGGTTATCGATATGATAAACATAAAAATTCATTAATAAGTGAAGAACATGGAAAATGGAAAGAAGAGTGGATTGTTCTCGGATATGAAACAGATATGGGGGATCCGGTTTTCGTAAATGTGGCTGATGATGCGTATTTCGTTTATACGGCAGAGCGTGGTACAGAAACGTAGCGACCCGTTCATATCGGAAATATGGATGAGATTATAAAACAATTATAAAAACTTTGAGACCGGTGCAAAGTGATGGGAGAAAAGCATGAAGTATATAAAAATAATGAGCATGATTGCATGCATTGGAATATATATGGGAGGTTGTTCGCAAGAAGAGCCGAAAAAAGAAGTGACATCTTCTATGAAGGAAAAAATCAAAGATAACAAGGAAGACGCACCGGTAGAAAAGCAGAAAGAAGAACAAGAAAAGAAAGAAGAGCCGCAAGCGGTTCAAACGAATGAGCAAGTAGAGCAGAAGCAGGAGGAAGTGCCGACCGAAGAAAAGAAAGAGGAATCGACGCCAGTGCAGCCAACTGAGAAACCGCTACAAAGTAATGAACAAAAAGTAGAGAATAATGAAAAGCAAGGAAAGTTTCTCGTTGTTATTGATCCAGGGCATCAACAAAAAGCGAATTTAAAGTTAGAACCGATTGGGCCAGGAGCAGCGACGCAAAAATATAAAGTGACAGATGGTACAACTGGTGTTGTGACGAAAAAACGAGAGGCTGTCCTTGTATTAGAAATGGCTTTCGTATTAAAAGAAAAGTTAGAAGCAAAGGGAATGCAAGTATTAATGACGAGAACGTCACAAGATGTTGATATAAGTAATAAAGAACGTGCGACATTGGCGAATGATCATAAGGCGAATTTATTTTTACGTCTTCATGCAGATGGTTCCGAAAATCCGAATCAAAGTGGATTTGCTGTATTGACACCGGCAGAAGAAAGTCCGTATACGAAAGAGATTTATGCGGAAAGTCTTCAAATCTCTCAAGCGATCGTAAATAAAATGAGAGAGAATCAGCAAGTGAAAGTAAATGGAATTAAATTTAGGGATGATCTTTCTGGATTTAATTGGTCCAAAGTACCTGGCGTACTATTAGAACTTGGATTTATGTCAAACCATGAAGAAGATAAAAAATTATCTGACCCGCAGTATGTAAATTCTTTATTGCAAAGTGTAACGGATAGTGTAGATGAATATCGGAAGAGTAAAGCTTAAGCGCAGTCTTACATGTAAGGGTGCGTTTTTTCGTATGAAAACACTCGTAAATTAGAATATTATGGATAAATATGACATGCTTAATTTTACCTGCACTTTTTGCCGAATGCTGATACAATAAAGGATGTTACTATTTAGTAGAAAGAGTGGTAAGCATGTTAGATTGGATGAAAAAGCTGTTTAACAAAGAGGAAGAACAAACAGCGATGAATAAAGAAGTACCAAAGCAAGTTGAAAGTCAGCCGAAAATTCCTCGTGTAAACCACTACACTGAAGCAAGAGAAGCACAAATGGCAAGTAGGAATGCAGGTAAATGCCGTTTTCCATTAGTACCGGATAATGGGTTCGATGAAGAGGATGTTATAGAAACAGGGCATTTTGAAGAACAACCTGTTCAAGCTGTAACATATGAAAATCAGCCTATTCCAAGAGGAATCAAAGTGGAAAGAAGTAGACGACAGTATGTGGAGAAGGTAGTTTCTACATATGAAGAGCCGGAAATTCAATATGAACCGGAGCGAGAGCCTGTCGTAAAGAAAGTATCTGCACCTACGCAAGAAAGTAACCGTAGACCATTTCGTCCAACAGAAATGATTTCGCCAATTTACGGATATAATCGTCCTTCAGTAGAGAAAAAGGTAGAAAAACAGGAGGAAGAAAAGGAAAGAGAAGACCTTGAAATATCTGTAGAGGGAAAATCAGTCGTTGATGCATGGTTAGAGAAAAAAGGATATACATTATCTCATTTCTCAGAAGGACAAGCACAGACTTCTTCCAGTCATAAAGGAGTTGATCAGCAAGATCAACAAAGTAAAAAGGAAGAAAAGTCAGTTGTCGATCAATGGTTAGAGAAAAACGGTTATGAAATTGAACGCCAAGAGCCTATAGTAGAAGAAAAAGAAGTGGTTCAAGAAATGAGTGCACCGCAGGAAGTTCCAGCGGCTGAATTACTTCATGAAACAGGTGCTGAGCGTATGGAAGATGCGAAGCAAGAAAGTGATGTAGTGGCCCAAAACATTCTACAAGAGGAATTAGTAGATTCTAAAGTAGAGCACGAGGATACAATATTATCAGAAGAAATTAAACGTAATACAGAAATAGAACAACCTACTATTGAAGTAGAAGAGCAATCTCCAGAAGAATCAGTGATCGTCAAAGCAGAAGAAACAATCATTGTGGAAATACCAGAAGAAGCGGAAGAGTCAGCAG
>NZ_NVEC01000049.1 GCF_002571225.1 Bacillus sp. AFS059628
GACAACCAAGGCGGAAACGATAACCAAGGCGGAAACGACAACCAAGGTAATAACACAACCATTGATCCAAAAGCATTAAAAGATGGTGAATACAGCATTGGCTTTAAAGTGTTAAAAGATCAAACAGAAGAAATTTCAATGATGAACACATATACAAAGAGTCCAGCTGTACTAAAAGTGAAAGATGGTAAGAAGTATGTGTCGTTTACATTAACGAATAGTGCATGGATTACAAAATTTGAATTTGAGAAGAATGGTTCTTTTGTTAACGCAAAAGTGTTAAGTGAGAATAAAGGACAAAATACAAAAGTAATAGAGTTAGAAGTAGATGATTTATCGAAAAAATTAAATGCAAAAGTAAAAGTAGATATTGATGCAATGAATTATCACCATTTTTATGACATTCAATTTGCATTTGATAAAGGTAGTATTAAACCGTTAGACAACCAAGGAGGAAATGACAACCAAGGCGGAAACGATAACCAAGGCGGAAACGATAACCAAGGCGAAAATGACAACCAAGGCGGAAACGATAACCAAGGCGGAAATAATCAACCAAAAGTAATAGTTGATCCGAAAAATTTAGTAGATGGTCAATATGATATTCCATTTAAAGTGTTAAAAGATAAAACAAATGAGCTTTCAAAGATGCATGACTATACTGTACATCCAGCCAAATTAATCGTTAAAGATGGTAAAAAGTATATTGAGATGACGCTGAAAAATAGTGCGTGGATTACGAAATTCCAAACAGAAAAAGATGGTTTATTTGCTGATGCAAAACTAGTGAGTGAAGATAAAAATGCAAACACGAGAGTAGTGCAATTTGAAGTAAGTGATTTATTTGCAAAATTAAATGCAAAAGTGAAAGTTGATATTAATGAAATGAACTACCATCATTTCTACGATGTCCAAATTCAATTTGATACAAATAATATTGGTGCATTAGGAACGATTAAAGAGAATCCAAAAAAAGATCCGAAAAATGATCCGAAAAATGATCCGAACAAACCAGTGATTACATCGAAAGTAGATAATGTAAAAACAGTAAGTACTCCTGATTTCAACCGAAATGCAGATGATAAGAAGAAAAAAGAAGAGCAAAAAAATGATTCAAAAAAAGAGAAAAACTCAAAAACTGCAGATACAGCACAACTTGGTTTATACATGGTGTTACTGCTAGGTTCACTTGCTTTACTAGTTCGTAAATATAGAGCAGGTAGATTGTAATTTTTGGAGTCTTGATGCATGTTCGCATGCATCAAGACTTGTTTCATATTGTTTGGAAAGGAGTGGTGATAGAGAGTGAAAAAAATTGCAAGTGTACTAATGGCTATCATTTTATTAGTGTGTATAGCTGGATGCTCATCACCTAAAAAAGAAACAGCGAAGCAGGTAAAGAGTGAAAGTAAAGAGCGAATTGTTGCCACGACAGTCGCTGTTACTGAAATTATGGATGCGTTAGAAGTAGATTTAGTTGGTGTTCCAACAAGTACGAAAAATCTACCAAAGAGATATAAAGGTTTACCTGAAGTCGGGAATCCGATGAGTCCTGATATGGAAAAGGTAAAGTCATTAAGACCGTCAGAAGTATTATCCGTGACAACACTTGAATATGAATTAAAGCCAGTTTTTGATGGCGTAGGTATGAAAGCAAACTTTGTAGACTTAACTAGTTTAAAAAATATGCAAAATTCCATTAGTAATTTAGGTAAGCAATATGGGCGTGAAAAGCAGGCTAAAGCAGTTGTAACGAAGTTAGATAATAAGGTTGCAGAGATTAAAAAAGCAGTAAAGGGAAAGAAAGAACCGACAGTGCTTATTTTATTAGGTGTACCGGGGAGTTATTTAGTAGCAACAGAGAATTCTTACATTGGCGATTTAGTGAAACAATTAGGCGGTAAAAATATTGTACAAGGTGAGCAAGTAGAGTATTTAGCCTCTAATACAGAGTATTTAAAAAAAGCAGATCCAGACATTATTTTACGAGCAGCACATGGTATGCCTGATGAAGTTGTAAAAATGTTTGATAAAGAATTTAAAACAAATGATATTTGGAAACACTTCGCTGCAGTTAAAAATAACCGTGTTTACGATTTAGAAGAGCGTTTATTTGGAACGACAGGCAATTTAGCAGCAATTGAAGCGTTAGATGAATTGAAAAAAATGATGTATCCGTGATGCATTTTAATATAAAGGAAGAGTGGAATGAATAAAAAAACTTGGAGTTTCCTCATTGTTACTGCATTACTTATTGTTATGACATCATTGTCAGCAATGAAAGGGAGTTTAGAAATAGGGATAGTGGACCTCGTACAAGGGATATTTACAGGGGCTAATGAAGATGTTGAAGTAATTAAAGATTTGCGTTTCCCGCGTATTATTATTGCGCTGTTCACCGGGGCAGCTCTTGCTGTTTCAGGTGTGCTTTTTCAAGCTGTTATGAAAAATCCACTCGCTGATGCTGGAGTAATCGGTATATCTTCAGGAGCAAGTTTTATGACACTTGTTATTATTACGTTGTTCCCGCAATTCTTTTTCTGGACACCAGTATTCGCCTTTTTAGGTGGTGCGTTTGCATGTTATCTCGTTTATGCATTTTCGTGGAAGTCAGGGCTAAGCCCACTTCGCATTATTTTAGTTGGTATAGCTATTAATGCGATGTTCACTGGCTTAAATGAATCGTTCATTACAATTTGCGGATATTTCATTAAGAGTATTAAGCAAACGACGACTTCTAACATAACGATGAAGACGTGGGACGATGTAGAAATAATGGTTACGTATGGAACGATTGGCCTTATCCTCGCTCTGTTTGTAGGAGCTTGGTGTAATTTATTATCGCTACAAGATAAGACTGCGAAAAACTTAGGTTTGCACGTGACGAGAGTTCGTCTTATTATTTCTGCTATTGCAGTACTTTTAGCGGCAGTATCAACGGCGATTGCAGGTGTTATTGCTTTCGTAGGATTACTCGTTCCGCATATTTCAAGACAACTAGTCGGTTCAGATCATAAAGTATTAATTCCATTTTCTGCTCTTGCAGGAGCCTTATTAATTTTGACGGCGGATACGATTGGAAGGTTAATTGTGCCACCTAATGAAATTCCCGCGGCGACGATTATGGCAGTTATTGGTGGTCCATTCTTAATATTCTTGCTTAGAAAGAGTGATAAAGTTCATGGAAATTAAAAATGTAACCTTTTCGTATGATAATGTAACGGATCGATTAAAGTCGGTTAGTAGTGAAATAGAAATTGGTAAAATTACAACAATTATTGGCCCGAATGGATGCGGGAAATCGACATTACTTGGCGTGATGTCAAGAAATCACGATCCTCGTAGCGGAGAGGTAATACTGGACGGAAAGGCTATTAGCCAATATAAACCGAAAGAGTTTGCTAGAAAATTAGCCGTTGTCCATCAACAAAATGAAGCACCAGCAGATATGACGGTAGAGAAATTAACAAGTTTTGGTCGTATGCCTCATAAAAACATTTTTTCCTCGCAAACTGATGAAGATAGAGATGCAATCGAAAGGGCTTTAGCATGTACGAACTTGCTAAGTAAACGTGATAAAGAGATTCACGCTTTATCTGGTGGAGAAAGACAACGTGTTTGGATTGCAATGACGTTAGCTCAGAAAACACCGATGCTCTTTTTAGATGAGCCGACAACATATTTAGATATTTATTATCAACTTGAAATATTAGAGCTAGTAAAAGAGTTAAATGAAGTCCATGGATTGACAATTGTTATGGTATTACACGATATTAATCAGGCGATTCGCTATAGTGATCATATCATCATTATGAAAGATGGCGAGATTGTTACGAAAGGTAAGCCGAATGATGTTGTGACAGAAAGTATGATAAAGACGATATACGGTGTAGATGTCGTCGTAAAGCAAGATGAAGATACAGGGTTGTATATGGTCCCAATGGGTATTTAAATATGCGAACAATCCGTTTTGAGGTGATAATTTGAGTAGTAAAAAAGAACGGAAGAAGAATTCTTTTTTTCAACGAATACTTACAGTTGTTTTTTTAGGTACCTTTTTCTATTCAGTATATGAATTAGGTGGTATTTTCATGGATTACTATGAAAATCGTAAAGTAATGGCCGAAGCACAAGATATTTATGAAAAAAGTCCGATGGAAGAGCAATCACAAGACGGGGAAGTGCGTAAACAGTTCAAAGCTCTGCAGCAAATTAACGAAGAAATAGTTGGATGGATTACGATGGATGATACACAAATTAATTATCCAATCGTTCAAGCGAAAGACAATGATTACTATTTATTCCGTAATTATAAAGGTGAAGATATGAGAGCAGGAAGCATCTTTATGGACTATCGTAATGATGTGAAATCTCAAAATCGAAATACTGTTTTATATGGTCATCGTATGAAAGATGGTTCTATGTTTGGAAGTTTAAAGAAAATGTTAGATGAGGATTTCTTCTTGTTACATCGTAAATTATATTACGATACATTATTTGAAGGATATGATCTTGAAGTGTTCTCGGTGTATACAACAACAACTGATTTTTATTATATTGAAACGGATTTTAGTAATGATACAGAATACGCCTCATTTTTGGAGAAAATTCAAGAAAAATCGCAGTACAAAACGGATACAAAATTGACAGCAAGCGATCAAATCGTAACACTTTCGACGTGTGACTATGCACTTGATCCGGAAGCAGGAAGGTTAGTTGTGCATGCGAAACTAGTAAAAAGAAAGTAATTAAAAAAGTATAGAATATGAGAAGNNCTTCTCATATTCTATACTTTAAAAAAGAAATATGTTTACTGTGCTGCAGCCATCGGCATACGTACAACTTTTACATCATAGTAAGAGACTTTATTATCAAGAATATAATCTGGCATTCCGCCTTGGTGTGAGTGAGCAGCTTTAAATGCTGGGCTCTTTGTCCAACCTTGGAAATCTTCTTTTGCATTCCAGCGTGTGCTAATTGTTACTTCATCATAATCAACGGTATTTTGCGTTAAAAGAACTTCTAATCCTAAAAAGCCTGGCATTGTTTCGACTTGACCTACTTTATTAAAACGATCAATTAATTTATGTCCATTTCCCTTTGTAATTTTAGCTGTATTTGTAACAATAATCATGTGTATTCCTCCTATTAAGTGTAGCCTGTATTTTCGAGAATTCATATACATTAAATGATAATGAAAATCATTATCAATGTCAATGGTAATTTTACATTATGATACTATTTTTATGTAAGTATGATGTCCTTCAGTTGAATGTGTTGACTATATATTTAACTTGATTATATATTATGTAAATAGAATCAATGGAAAATGTGTAGAAGTAAAGAATGTTTATACTTTGCTGTCGCAATACTATGAACAAGGAGAATATTATGGTCGAATCACTTTTACTTAGTATTGTTATTATTATTACGTTGGGTATTGCTTCGCAATGGACTGCATGGCGCTTCCAGCTCCCTGCTATTGTTGTTATGGCAGTTGCTGGATTATTAATTGGTCCAGTTTTCGGTATTATTAATCCAAAAGAGGTACTTGGAGATGTTTTTAGTCCGCTCGTATCACTTTCTGTTGCGATTATATTGTTTGAGGGTAGTTTAAGTTTAGACATACGTGAACTGAGAGGACTATCAAAACCAGTATTTCGTATCGTTACGTTTGGTGCGTTTATTGCTTGGATTGCTGGCTCGCTTGCAGCTCATTACGTCGCTGGATTAGATTGGGCAGTTGCATTTATTATTGGAGGTCTCTTTATTGTGACAGGCCCAACGGTAATTATTCCGTTGTTACGCCAAGCGCGATTAAAGCCAAGGACGGCTGCAATTTTAAAATGGGAAGGTATTATTGTTGATCCATTTGGAGCTTTGCTTGCTGTATTTGCATTTCAAATTGTAAATTTCTTAACGAAAGAAAGTGTACAATTACATACGTTGCTGTATTTCTTTGCAGGTTCGTTATTTGCAATGGTGCTTGGGTATGCGTTCAGTATTTTTATGAGCTATATGATTTTAATGGGAAAAGTACCAGAATATTTAAAGGCACCAATTTTGCTTGTTACGGTACTATTATGCTTCGGTATTGCAGATGAAGTGATGCATGAAACAGGTATGCTAGCTGTAACAGTAATGGGGATTACACTTGCGCGAATGAAGAGATACATCTCCTCTATCGGTGATATTCGCCATTTTAATGAAAATATTTCAGTACTATTAACGTCAACAGTTTTTATTATATTAACAGCATCGCTTCCAAGGACAACTATTATGGAGATTTTCAGCTGGCCTATTATAAGTTTTGTACTTATGATGCTATTTGTTGTGCGTCCCTTATCGATTTGGATATCGACAATCGGTACAGAATTAACAAAATCAGAACGAGCGCTAGTTGGCTGGATTGCGCCGCGAGGTATTGTTGCATTAACAGTTTCTAGTTATTTCGCGACGGAGTTATTACAAGAAGGTTATAAAGATGCTTCTATATTAACAGCACTTACATTTGCACTTGTTATTACGACCGTTTGTGCTCACGGATTTTCAATTGGATTTTTAGCGAAGAAATTAGGATTGGCGAATACGGAGCCACCAGGAATTTTAATTTCAGGTGCAAGTACATTCTCATCTGCTTTTGCATTGCACTGTAAAGAGATGGGTGTTCCGAGCTTAATTGTAGATGTGTCAGAAGAGCATTTGCAATGTGCAAAGGTGAAAGGGCTTAATACATATAATGGCCAAGTTCTTTCTGAACAATTACAATTTGAAGTTGATATGAATCAGTACGAATACTTAATTGCAGTTACAGATACGGATTCTTATAATGTATTAGTCGCAAATACATACGTACCGCAGTTTGGACATCATAATACATTTTTACTTCCAATCCATGATGTGGAAAAGATTGAACAAGAACGCATTTCCCTTTCGAAAAAAGCGCATTTACTGTTTGGTGAAAATGAAATTTATGAAGAGTTAAATAGAAAAATTGAAGATAGTTATACGTTTAAAACGATACAAGTTGCAGAAGAACAAAAAATTAATAAAGAAGAAAGCGATTCAGAGGATTTAATATTATTTATTCGCCATCGAGATGGTAGTCTTACTTTTTCAACATTGTATAAATATATAGCTGTTATACCAGGGGATGAGCTAGTTGTACTAGCAAAGCAATAATATGGTATAGTGAAACGAGGCTGTTTTTCAGTCTCGTTTTTTAAGTGCTTCCTATAGAGAAAGCATGCAAATGGAAAGGAAGTTTTTATATGCGATCAGAAGTAGCTGTAAAAATAAAACCGAAATTTATAAAAGAAATTAAAAGTGGATATCCGCTTATTTTAAAAGATGCGATTCAAAATCTAAACGATGTTCGTGAAGAAGGGACAATCATCAAAGTAGTAGATGAAAAGAACAACTTTGTCGGAAAAGGTTATTATGGAAAACAAAATAAAGGATACGGTTGGATTTTAACGAGAAAAGAGAGTGAACAAATTAATCAATCTTTCTTTGAAAGTAAAATAAAATCTGCCTTACATAAACGAAAGCAATTTTACAAATCAAGTGATACGACAGCATTCCGCGCCCTAAACGGTGAAGGTGATGGTCTTGGCGGCTTAATTATCGATTATTATGACGGTTATTATGTAGTGAGCTGGTATAGTGAAGGGATTTATACTTTCAGAGATGAGATTATAGCAGCTCTTCAAAAAGTAGCAAACTTTAAAGGTATTTATGAGAAGAAGCGTTTTGATACGAAAGGGAAATACATTGAAGGCGACGATTTCGTAGCAGGAGAGCGCGGTGAGTTCCCGCTTATTGTAAAAGAGAATGGTGTGAACTTCGCTGTTTATTTAAATGACGGAGCGATGGTTGGGGTATTTTTAGATCAACGTAACGTGCGAAAACAAATTCGTGATAAATATGCGAAGGGAAGAACCGTGTTAAATATGTTCTCTTATACAGGTGCTTTTTCTGTATTTGCAGCGCTTGGTGGGGCGAGTAAAACGACGAGTGTCGACCTTGCAAATCGTAGTTTAAGTAAAACAATTGAGCAGTTTAGTGTAAATGAAATTGATTATGAAGCACAAGATATTATCGTAGAGGATGTATTCCTTTACTTTAAATATGCAGAGAAGAAAAAGATGAAGTTCGATATGGTTGTATTAGACCCTCCAAGCTTTGCACGCTCGAAAAAATATACATTTAGTGCAGCAAAAGATTATAAAAATTTATTAAAAGAAACAATTGCCATTACAGAAAATAATGGTATTATCGTTGCTTCTACAAATTGTAGTGCATTCGATATGAAAAAGTTTAAAGGCTTTATCGATACAGCCTTTAAAGAAATGAATGGTAAATATAAAATATTAGAAGAACATTCTTTACCAGAAGATTTCCGTACAATTGATCAATTTAAAGAAGGAGACTATTTAAAAGTAGTTTTCATCGAGAAAATAAAAGGATAATAAAGAAAAAGGAGCTCGAGTTTACTTGAGCTCCTGTTCTTATTGAACAATATTTTGTACTCTACCGACTTGCCCGTCCTGCAATCGCACTTTAATGCCATGCGGATGAGAAGGGGAGTTCGTTAAAATATCTTTTACAATTCCACGTGTTAATTTGCCGGTGCGTTGATCTTGTTTTAATACAATATCAACTTCAAGGCCGGGTGCGATATTAGAACGTTTTTGTCCGTTCATTTATACACCTGTACGTCTACGTTGGTTGTTTGTCTTTTTCGTTTGTTGGTTTTGTAGTTTTTTTGTTTCTTGACTTTGGTTTTTTGCATTTTGACCATTACCGTTACCTTGCTTTTTCTTTGCAAGTTGTTCGCGCATTAAATCAGCTAAGCTTACTTTTTTGTTTTCTGACATGATAAGTCTCCTTTATATAAAGTTAATTATGAACTATCGTAGTAAATTTCATCATATCATTGTTATGGAAGGAAGGGAAGTTGGTTTGAAAATTCATATAATTGTTTCCAGTCTGTAGTAGTTACGATACAATTGAGTTGTTAACGTTTGTAAAAAGGGGATAGACATATGTCACATCATATTTTATTAGTTGAAGATGATCTCTCAATTCAAGAGATGGTGGAAAAGTATTTAATAAAAGAGGGCTTTCAAGTTACAATCGCATCTGATGGAGAAGAAGGGGTAAACACATATTTAAAAGGTTCATTTGATTTGATTATCCTCGACATTATGATGCCAAAGCTAGATGGCTTAGAGGTTGTACGCATCATTCGAGAAAAAAGTGCCGTTCCGATTTTAATGATGTCGGCAAAAGATACAGATGTTGATAAAGCTGTCGGATTAGGACTTGGAGCAGATGATTACATTTGTAAGCCATTTTCTATGATTGAATTAGCCGCGCGTGTAAAAGCGGGTATTCGGAGGTCTACGAAATATTCGGCTACAGAAACAACAGAAAAGATGATTCAAATTGGTGATTTAACGATTGATCCAATTAATTTTACTGTGGAAAAAAACAGGAAGCCTCTCAAACTTACTTTAAAAGAATTTGAGATTCTAAAACTGTTTGTAAAAAATCAAAATCGTGTATTTACAAAAGCACAAATATATACGCTAATTTGGAACGAAGAGTATTACGGTGACGATAACGTTATTAATGTTCATATGAGAAGGTTGCGTGAGAAAATCGAAAGTGATCCATCTAATCCAGAATACATTAAAACGTTATGGGGTATCGGTTATAAGTTGGAAGTGATGTAATATGGTCAATTTGTTAATAAGTATTATTTTTATATTGTTATGTGTCATTTATATACAATATAAAATGAGGAAAAATAGTAATAAAAATTTGAGATACACATATGAAAAATTAGAAAGTATTGTTAATGAAAAAACAGGCGAGAAGTTACTCGTTATGACAGATGATCTAGAATTGCAAAAATTATTAGTGGCAATTAATCAATTATTAGATGCAAAACAGAAAACAAATGCAGATCATGCGAAAGTAGAAATTTCGATGAGAAAAATGCTTTCAAATATTTCACATGACTTGAAAACACCGCTAACAGTTATTCTTGGATATACAGAAATGTTAAATAAGGATAAAACGATTAGTGAAGAAGAACAACAAATATTACTTGAAAAGGTGCATGTGAAAACACTAGAAGTAATGGAACTAATTCATAAGTTTTTTGACTTAGCAAAACTAGAATCTGGTGACAAGGCAATCGAGATGACAAAAGTAAATATGAATGAAGTTTGTCGTGAGAAGATTTTATCTTTTTATGATTTAGTGACGGCGAAAGGGTTTCAAGTTCATATTGATATACCAGAAAGAAATATATATGCACTTGGAAATGTAGAAGTATTAGGTAGGGTATTGAACAATTTAATATCAAATGCGATTACATATGGAGACGATGGAAAGATACTGGGTATGACGTTAAGAGATGATGAAACGAATGTGTATATAGACGTATGGGATAAAGGAAAAGGGATTGATGAATCTCATATTGATAAAGTGTTTGAGCGTATGTACACACTTGAAGATTCGAGAAATAGATTGTACCAAGGAAGCGGTTTAGGGTTAACGATTACGAAAAGACTGGTGGAAGCGATGGATGGAAAAATTCATCTTTCTAGTAAGCCGTATGAAAAAACAATTTTTACAGTTGCATTAAAGAAGATGCAGTTTTAGCTTGTAGATAAGTAGATTCTACAAGCTTTTTTGCAGCGTAAGGAATTTGTAAGAAACGGGTAAGGAAAAAGAGATTTCCGTTGTCTATTATAGAAATATAAAGTAGTGCGAAAGGAGAAAGTGACATGACCTATATATTAAAAACGAATCAGTTAACGAAAGTGTTTAAAGGGAAAGAAGTTATTTCTAGCGTTAACATGCATGTAAAAAAAGGAGAAATATACGGTTTCTTAGGACCGAATGGTGCTGGTAAAACAACGATTATGAAAATGATTACAAATTTAATAAAACCGACGAGCGGTGAGATTGAAATTTTCGGTGAGAAGTTAACAGACACATCTTATGAAGTATTAAAAAGAATGGGGACAATTATTGAATATCCAATTTTTTATGATAAATTAACGGCGAAAGAAAACTTAGAATTACATTGTGAATATATGGGCTATTACGACAAAAATGAAATTGACCATGCATTACATTTAGTGAAGCTACAAGGGATAGATAATAAAAAAGTAAAAGATTTTTCATTGGGAATGAAACAACGACTTGGTATTGCAAGGGCAATCGTGACAAAGCCAGAATTGCTCATTTTAGATGAACCAATTAACGGTTTAGATCCAATTGGTATTAAAGAGTTACGAGACTTATTTAAAATGCTCTGCAAAGAATATGGCATTACATTATTAGTTTCTAGTCATATTTTAGGTGAGATGGAATTAATGGCGGATACAATTGGTGTCATTCAAAATGGAAAACTAATAAAAGAAGTTTCAATGAAGAGTATTAACGGAAAACAAACAGAGTACATTGAAATTACTGTTCCTGATGTGAAGCGTGCAACTTATATTCTAGAAGATAAACTTGGTATAAAAAATTATAAAATCATGAGTGGAAAAATGATTCGTGTGTATGATACGGCAGTGTCTCAGCAAGCCATTTCAAAAGCACTTATTATGAACGATGTGGAAATTGAAAGTATTAATAAGAAACATAGTTCCTTAGAGGAATATTTCTTAAATGTAATGGATGGAGAGGGCATTCATGCTTAATGGATTGTTAGTAAATCTAGTAAGTGGATTGGTCGTAATGTTCATAAGTGGGATTTTATATTATAGGAAACCAGGGCGGAAATGGTTGTTAATTCTACTAGTGATAGGAATGTTAAGCTTCGTTACTGCGGGAATTAGAATGTTAGCAATGTAGAGACAGTTATATAAAGAATGGAGGCGTGGTTTATATGTTTAAATTAATGAAGCTCGAATGGAAGAAACATCAATTATCTAGTTACTTTAAAAGTGTAGCAATTTGTATTATAACAATTTTCGCTGTAGTAAGCTTTATGGCATGGGGAATGAAAGCTGAGGGAGACGTGCTCTTCTCTGACTTCAAACAGAACATGGATTTAGCAAATATTTTTATTAGAATAACGTTCATTATTTTTAGTTCGGTCATTTTATCACGTTTAGTAATTGATGAGTATAAGAACAAAACGATCCAACTATCATTTATGTATCCGCTACAAAGGAAAATGTTAATGAGAGCGAAATTAACAATTGTTTTTTGTTTTTGTTTTGTGAGCACGATTATCGCTACTTTCATTATTAGTTTGCTCGTATATTTTGTGAGTCCAATGATGGGACTGATTGAAACGCCAGCTACGATAGGTGAAATAATAGCTATCGTTCCAAATACTATTATAAGTGCATTTATGATATCTGGTATAAGTTTAATTCCCTTATTTTTTGGGATGAGAAAGAAATCAACACCGACAACGATTACTTCGGCAGTAATAATTGGTATGTTGATTAGTGGTAACGTTGGGGCTGAAAGCAATCAAGTAAGTATGTTTGATTTTATAGCTATCCCAATAGTGCTCTGTTTATTAGGGATTTTTATTAGTTATCTATCGTTTCGTAAAATCGACAAGATCGATGTGGCGTGAAGCAAGCCTAAAACAAAAACGAACTGGGGTATGAATGGTGAAAAAAATAATAGTAATTGCAATATTATTTTTGACAATTGCTAGTGTGATTTTTGGCTTTAAGGTATTTCAGGGGAAAGATTTTAAGAAAGAAAAGTCTTTTGAGATAAATCATATAAAAGAAATAGAAGTGAAAAATGAAGACTGGGATATTGAATTTAAAGGTACAGAAGCTAATAAAATAGTAATTTCTGCTCAAGGTAAACAAGTGGATAAAGAGATAGATCCTGTCGAAATAGAGCATGAAGGGAATAAAGTTATAGTTAAGCAAAAACAAAAGGCGACCCAATTCTTTAATGGTTTTACGTTTAGGAAGAAAAATAGTATATCGATAGCTGTTCCGAAGAAAGGAATAGATAAAATTGTATTAAATAATAAATCGGGTGATGTGAAAATAAGGGATATAGTAGTAAAAAGTATCGTGACAAAAGGCAAGTCTGGAGATGGAATGATTACAGGACTATCGGCAGAGAAGGGTGAATTTACATCCGAAAGCGGAGATTTAATGTTAAAAGATAGTTCATTACAAGAAGTAAATATAACTTCTACTACTGGCGATAATTATGTGAAAAATATAAAAAACGAAAATATGAACATCACTTCAACATCCGGTGAAGTATTACTGAAAGATATGAAAGAAGGAAAATTGTTATTGGTAGAAACAAAATCAGGGGATATTGGCGTACGGTATAAAGGTGTCCCGGCATCATTGAAGCTTATGGCTAAAAGTAATTCGGCTGACGTAATAGTGGATTTAAAAGAACTTAAGAAAGATAAAAATACAGAAAAAATAAAAGTAGGAACGATTGGTGATGCCAAAAACAAAGTGGAGATTTTAAGTAAAACAGGGGTAATTTATATCGATTAAAATGTAAATGAAAGGAGGACTATTATGTTACGTCTTATGAAGCTAGAACTGAAGAAATTTAAGATTGGATGGTATGTGAGGGGAGCAATTATTGCAAATATCATTATACTGGCATTATTAATCTTTGTTAGTTTCATTGCACAAATAGAAGGAGATCCAGAAATAAGAGATCCGCAGATGATTTTGTTAACGGCTAGTACATTAGTAAGAGCAACATTTATTATTTTTGGTAGTGTGTTAATCGCAAGGTTAATAATTAGTGAATATAAAAACAAAACAATACTACTTATGTTTTCTTATCCAATTAACCGAAAGGAAATGATGGTTAGTAAGTTGGTTATTACAGCAACATTAACATTTATAACAGTTATTTTATCTAATATTTTAGTAGTAGGAGTGTTCTTTGGGATAGATAGCTATTTTTCACTTCTTCCTAATTCATTCACAGTAGATCAATTGATGCGAGAAGGGATAAATCTTGTTCCTTTAGCCGTTGCAACTGCGGGAATAAGTTTAATCCCACTATATTTCGGAATGCGTAAACGTTCGGTGCCAACTACAATTGTTTCATCTCTTATCGTTGTATCAATTGCAATGAATAGCACGACGTTTTCTGTAGCAACTTTTCTTCCTCTTCAACTAGCATTGGCAGCAATTGGAGTTGTGATTGCATGTTACGGAATTAAAAATATAGAGAAGGAAGATGTAACTGTATGACAAGAATACGTAAAAAAGAGTTGGCGTTACACCAACTCTTTTTGTATATGTATGCTTCGTTATTACTCTGTAAATCTAGAGTGTTTGCTTAAATACTCTTGAACTCCTGGAGAAATGTTAAAGTTATTAGGGCTTTTATATTCAATAGTAAACTCTCCGTCCTTACTTGTTTCAAAGGAGATTGCATAGCTATTCATTTTAGCATCGTAAGAAGTATTTTTGACTTCCGCATCTAGATTAAAGTATTTTGTAATATATTCTTTTGATTCCGTAACTGCTGTTTGTTTTCCCCAAGGGGTACCATAACTTGTGCAATAAAGAGACACACTGATAACTCCGATAATAGAAGTTAGTAAAATAGTTCCCATAGCTATTTTTTTTATTTTTTGTATTCAATTTGGTTACTCCTCTTCGTAATATGTATTCATTTTAACCTATATATTCCATAAAACAACCATTTTAAAAAAATAGTTTCACATGAAACAAGTTACAGAAAAAGACAAGATGGTACACTTATCAAGACCTAAATGCAAAAAATGCTTAAAATATGAAGCTCCTAACATACTATATATGACTAATATGTTAGGAGTTTTTATTTTTGATACTAAGTCTGAATAGTATTTTTCTAATACTTATATCCTTGTGTTCATTCTATAAAAAAACAACTTTTCTAATCTATCTTTAAATTGATATTTAATAAAAAACTGCCTATTCAATTATTAGATTGGTATCTGACAATTGAATAGGCAGTTCATCATTGGATATTTTATTCAAATATGGTAAGTTGATAGTCTATTTCGTCATTTGGTGAGCCCTTAACAACTCTAATTAAGGATTTTTTTTGTTGTAACATGTCGTTAACGTAGTTATTTGTTATTGTTTCTTGGTTGCTAATCTCAAGAATTATATCTCCATCATCATTAGGTATATTATTTATTTTGAATACCTTATTTTCAGATATTGTGTCAGATATGAAAATGTTACTTTTTATTTTTCTTGAAGTACGCATCAAATCAAATAACCCTCTAAATGTCATCCCATTATTTGAATCTGTGGAGAATTGTATTGATTGTTTATCACTACTAATATGTAAACAAATATATATTACTTCGTTACCGTTTAATAGTTTAAAGATTATAGAATAATCTGTTATAGACACTTTTTGATTGTATTCTAGAATGATTTGATTTCTTGTGTTAATTGATATCCTCAGTGAAGGGCTAATTAAATTTTTTATAGTGTCATTTTTGGTTAATATATTGTTAAATCGAAAAAAGTTTAATAATTCATTGTAGCTACATTTATTATTCTTAGTTATTATTAATGACTGATTTTTATTGAACATCTTAATAATTTTTGGTATAAACAAAAATACTGCTATGAGTATAAAAGAAGCAACCATAATTAATATTCTTTCAGTCCAAGTTTTTGCATTTAGTGCATATCCTAAAGATCCAAAAAACCATAGTACTACTAAAACATAAAGTATAACTTCAAAAAAGATTAAAGTAATATTATAAACACGGTTATTTGATAGAACGTGTATTATTTTATTAAATTTATTACTTAACTCACTATACGGTATGTTTTGTTTATTATCTTTATTATTCTGAAGAATTGATTTAATTTCTTCTACAATATCGTTAGATTTTTCTATGGAGCGTTCGTTATAATGTGTAAAAATTATTGTTGTTAATGCTATTATTCCTCCAACAATTGCGGTTATCCACCCAAGGTATTCTACTGAATAACTATCAAGACTTCTTATTATTTCACAAGCTTTGCACATGTTTAAAACTCATCACCAACTTTTAGTAATTCAATTATCTTTAATGCAATGTCAATAATTTTTTCAATAGTAATTTGATCATTAGTCATGCTATAAGTAATTAGTCCATTCGAATAGATTTTTAACAAACTATACTTTTCGTCAATATTCAAAATGACACTTATACCAAAAGCATTTTGAGATTCTATACTAACAATTTCCTTAATTCCATGTTCATTCAATTGATATTCTAATGGAATTTTAACTATCTCAATTTCTAAACTGCTACTGAATAGTTGCTCTAATATATAACTCAATATTTTATAATTTTGAACAGATGAGGTAAAAAGAATAAATGTGTTATTTTTTCTCATGAAATTTATCAAGTTCATTTTACCGTAATGAAAGGATTCGGACCAATGAATTTCACCAATTGTCTTTTCTGGATTATAAAAGTTAATTGAATAAAAAGCATAATCATCTATCCCTTTTTTGGGTTGAGTAAAATGACTATTCCTCAAAAATTCATCAATAGGTGTCACACTATTAGCTTTTACAATAATACATGAACTCGATAAAAACATATTCTTCTCCCCTTTGTATTATTAATCGGAGACATTATAGGTACTTTGAAAAAAGTTCTTGACCTCCTCGGCTTTATCTGGAAGTAAATCTGTTAACTCATTTTTTAATGTATACATAAATGCGTTAAATTGCGGTCTAGTATCAAATGCTAAACGTTGCATATTCTCTTTTAATAACGTTTGACCTATCTCTATAGTATGTTCGTCATCCATTAATTCGTTGATACCATTAAAAAGATCGACGCATGCTTGAGAGACGGTAAAGGTTCTTTCATTCTGATTATCAAAAATGAACTTTATCATTCCTCTAAAATCAATAGTTAAATCCGTAAGGAGTGCAGCATTGCCACCAATCATTTTCATAATGTTTACAGTGAACTTAGTTATTTTGTCTGCACTATATATTCTTTCTACAACATCTGGGTCTTTAAACAGGTCAGTACCAGTTAATTTAGCATTTTTAATTCTCGGTGCGTTTTCATTGTTAAAGGATAATGAATCCACACTTTGTACGATATATCCCATGTCATTGAACTTCTTAAAGATTAAGTTAATTACCAGTAAGGTTAATGAAGCAAAATCGCTAGTTGCAGCATTTTTAATATATCTTATGTTTTGCTGTAAATAATATGGTTTAATGTTTATCTGAGGATGAAAATTATGTTTAATTAAATCGATTAATTTATTGATTATTTTATTATAACCAACCATTGATGTTATATATAGCTTGTTTTTCAGGTCAAACATTACATGAATCGTACCACTTTGAATCTCACGTCCTAGGTCACCTGTTCTCGGATCAACATAAAACTCTGTATATCTACATTTAAATTCAACGATTTCGGTAATATTATCAATAGTTACTTCATGGCAATCAGAGAAAATAAGATTTTCATATGAACAATCTTTTAATAAAAGTGTTTCTAATAATTTTTTAATTTGTTCTAAGTTTAATTCAGTTTCTAATTCTGAAACTGCGTATGGCTGACCTGCTGAATATCTTTCCATTATTATATCTGCGATATCTCCTAAGACAACATCACTAATTTCTGTTTCTTCTCTAATCATCTGTAAAATGAATGCTAAACATCTTTCAGTATCATTTTCAAATGATATTTCAATATCATGGTTAAAAGCTAGATATTCTTCGATTGCTAACAATCTTTTATCTTTATTAGATCTCATTTTTTGTCCAAATAGTGCTTCGAATTTTTGAATATCCATATTTAACTCCTTTCATTAATTAGTATATTGTATTGTATTGAGTATAAAAGATATCTAATGTTATATGTGTCGAAAATCGTCGAAAAAAGATAAAATATAACTAATTAATCTACAGGTGTTGTTTAATAAACTAGCCAGATAGTCGAAGAAGGAGAACAGCGTTCTCTGTTTGACTACAACTTTCTATAAACATCTGCGTAAGCTATTTTCAGTTGTTCTCTTAATTTCTTGTTTTCACCTTCTAATTTCTTATTTTTTCTTTTTAGGGAGGCAATCAGGGCATCCTTATTACTTTCATTCATTTCTCGCTTTACTTGTTTCAGTGTAGGTACTTGTGATTGTTGATTTCGTAACGTGTCAATTCTTGAACGGAAGTCCTTGTTGTTATAGAGCGTTGCTTTGGACACATCAGCTTCATTGGCTACACTGTTAAAATTTATTTTTTCATTTGCTTTTAAAAGCCTTTTAATAGCTTCATTCACTTTTTGATAGGTATCAGCTTTACGCTTGGTATGAATGGATTTCAAATGGATAGAACGATCATACTTAGTCATTTTTAACACCTAACTTTCTTTTCATCCGTTCTTGCCTACCAAAGATAACATTACCTTCTTGTAGGGTATTGAAAATGTTTTGATAACGTTGTAAATTCTTTTCGTTTTTCTCAGCTATATCTTCTCGACCTCTTTGCTTTGCTATTTCAATAGCTTTTACAGTTGTTTTAATGTGAAGTTCATATTTTTCCTTATCTAATTCCGAAAAACCTACTGCTAAGTCTTTACACGGAGTTTGATTGTCACCACAAGTTAGGCAAGGTGGTGCTTCCATATGAGGGCAATTTCCGTTTAGACGAGCGTGACACGTTCCATAAGGGTTGTCCATCGCATTTAGCTTGTGGTCTTGCCACAAAGCATCCAATATGTCTGTCGGAATATCTTCACCTGCTTTAATTTCTTGTACTTCACCATTTAAGTCAAAACAAAAAACACCTTGCTTTATTACCGACTCAAAGACTTTTCTTTTTGTATCATCTAAAAGCTTGGCATATCTTAATGTCATTTCAGGGGATGCATGAGCCAATAGCTCTTGTACAGTTAAAATATCGGCACCACCATTTAACATTTTCACTCCATAAGTATGTCTGAACTGATGGGTTTTGAAATGAAATAAGTTGCCATTTTCATCAGTAATGTTTTTTTGTTTTGCCAAAATATTTATTTTTCTTCTAACAAAATGTTGGCTATATGGTTTTCCTTTTCGTTGTCCACGATAACGAACGAAAATATACCCTTCGGGATTATTGTCTTGATTGCTAAGTTCTTTTGATTTTTCTATTAGAACCGCAAGAATTCTTGCTAATTCTTCGTCAATAGGTATTCGATGTCCTTTAACATATGTTTTTTCAATATCCGTTTCAATAGAATATTGACTGTTGAGTTGTACTAAACAATTGTTAGTTAAACCTAATACATCTGAAATTCTAAGCCCTGTTTTAAAAGCAACCCAAATGACAGGAACGAAATCTTTATGTAAATCATTAATATGAGTAAAAAGTTGCTCTAAAACGGAGTCAGGAATATAGTCTACTTGGTCAATAGATTTCCTTTTTTGTTTTGGTCTATCCTCTGGGATGATTAATAACTTGACATGTGTTTGGGGAGCGATATCATACTCGTATCGTTGAATATCTTCTAAAAATTTTTGTATGATACCCAAAACATGAGAAATATAACTCTCAGGATTTGCATTTCTTCTATTTATTTGATGCTGTGTATATTTGTGCAACCATTGTATGTATTGCTCCATATGTGAACGTTTTAATTGTTTTAAATCATTCCATGTAGGCTCTAATGATAATATAAAATTAATAAATGAAGGCAAATACTTTAAATATGTTTGTGCTGTGCCACAAGAAAAATTGTTTTTACTAAGTAAACGTTGTTTTGTATATTTTTTTACTTGTTTCCGAATAGATTGATGCTCTATTTTTTTAAAATCTATATAGTAATGATTCATGCTTTTGTTGTACTCTATACCATATGTTTGATTTAAAATCCGAATATCCCAACGATCTTTTTCCCATTCTTCACGAGTGTCAGTTAATTGAAAAAGATAAGAGTGAATTACACCTAAAAAGTTTGCTGTTGGTGTTTTATTTGTGTATTCCCCATGATACTCTTCTTTGATAAATTTTATTTTCACCCCTTTTTCAGACAACCAAAACATCCACTCCATTTCTACATTTTCTATCTCCAAATCAAGTAGGGAATGTAATGCAGGATACTTTTCATTGAGGAATGCTGTCAATTTTCTAAGATGTTGAACTTGTCCCGTAAAAGCACTCGTCAACTGCCATTCATCCCGAAATAACTTGTTGTACCATACGTACTTGAGTTCTAAATTAACTGAAGGACTTTCAATTTCGAATTTTAGATTTTTATTTGTATGTGTATAATTCAAAAACTGTTTTATAAAGTTTGGAATCATTCCAATTACGTTAACATTCCATGTATTATTGACTAAGAAATACGGATTTTGCACGATATTGTTTGTTACCTTTCCATCTTCGTGAATATTTTTTTCTGTATAGGTCGATAACTCTTGCTGTAATTGTTCATGAAAACCTAATTCGTCATGGATATGGTTTTGTTGAATCCTCATTTTCTCGAATCATCTCCTGTTTTTGGGGTGATCTGAAACGCATGTTGAGCCTTTCCCCAATTCTCACGAATTTCTTCATCCGAAGGATGTAGGTACAAATTCATTGTAGTTTGAATTTGAGAATGTCCTAATCGTTCTTGTACTTGCTTAATATCTTTTGTTTTTTGGTAGAAAATTGTAGCGTGTGTATGACGAAATAGGTGAGGATATAGGTTTATCCCTGTTTTCTTTTTTAAACGCTTAAATAGAGACTCAACGTTCCAATATTCCATTGGTTTTCCCACATCTTTTCCTCTCAGTTTTACAAAAACAAAGTTTGAATCCAATTCTAATTCATCAAGCACTTCATACAAGTAATCATCATATAAATCCATTAAGGATTGTGATACATAAATTTTACGCTCTCCTGTTTTTAACATCGCACCGTTTTCTAATTCCCCTCGTTCTACTAAACGAATCCGATGACCTTTTTGATGATCATACACAAAATCCTCCATGAAAAGAGAGAGAGCTTCTCCAATACGCAATCCCGTTTCAAATAACAATTGAATTAAGAACTTATCTCGTATATTAGTAGTTGCTTGTAATACTTGTTGTACTTGTTCTTTTGTAAGTGTTTCTACTCTTTTGCGTGGTTCTTTTAACTTCAATATGTTTCTGATTGATGGCTTTTCCTTATTAACATGATGTAAGAAACTTTTGTAACGTGAATGTCCTCTTGTAAATACTTGCTTCATTAACTTTTTCATCATGTCATTTTGTACTTCTTCATTTCGGTAGAGGTAGTCATAGAAGTTTGCTATAACGGTAATTGTATGGTTAATTGTTTTTTCCGTTCGCATTGCCTTCTTTTGTTGGAGAGGGGTGACATTTGGACTCTGATAGGGGCTTCTTAACCACCCCACAAAGTCAACTAAATCTTCTAATCTAATAAACTTGTAATCTTTGTTTGTTTCTTCTAAGTAGGTATAAAAATGTTTTAAAGAATAACAATATGCTTTTTGAGTATTAGGTCTTTTCCCTGTCTTATCTAAATACTTTATATATTTCATAACTGGCATTACAGGGAATCCTTCTTGATCTAGTAATATGTATCTTTTGCTGTTATTCTCTAAGGCAACCTCTTGCACCCTCATAGCATTTCACCCCTAAAAAAATATTAACGCTCGGTCTAAAGACCTCACTACGCATCCCGCTAGGGGCTACGTTCTCCCTCTTAAAGGATACATACTTTTCTGAACATTGTATACATATTGAACTGTATTTTTAATATCTGTATAACTTATCTAATATGTATAAGAAAAGAGGATATATGCTCATATATTGAACATAATATCCTCTTCTTAGTTTAGTCTATTTAATGTAAACACCTTGTCTTTTTCTGTTGTTACATTTTAGGTGCTTCCATTTCAGCAGCAGCCCATTCTTCTTTTGCGGGTCCATACACGCCAGGAACTGTTAAGCCAGCTTGTCTCATTAAAACCGTCATTTGTCCACGGTGGTGATTTTGATGATTAATAAGTGTCATTAAAAATATAGAATTCGGCATAGGGCGACCAAAGAAGTCATTAATAGTTGCTAAATCTTTATCAGTCCATTTACTTTGAAGTGCTTCAACGAAAGCCGCGTTCACTTTACGATACCCATCTGCAATTGTTTTTGCAGAAGTTGGAACAGGATAATCTTTCGATTCTCCTTCAAACTTTAGCCCTGTGCCAGACAGTATAACAGGAATTGCCGTCACGATATGCCAAGCAACTCTGCCTAACGTCCAATGCCCAGGTGCAATTTCTTGTGATAAAGACTCATCTGTTAATGCATCGAGCATCTTTTGAGTAGACTCAGCCTCGTATGTCCATGATTGCAAGAAGCCTTCAAGTGTTTGATACATTGTTATCCCCCCTAGTTATGTTCATAGGTTAAATTCGTGAAAAAAAGATAGTTTCCTTTAGGCTTATGAGAATGAATTAAAAAAGAGGCTTCTCACATAAGAAGCCTCTCTTTTAATTACCCTTCTTCCCACTCTTCCTCATCAGCCATAAGAAATAAGGTGCTCCAAGTACAGCAACGTTCAAATCTGTGTTAACAATAAAGGGGGGAATAATTGCTGAGCCGAGAGCTGAAATACCGGTTCCTATTAAAGTAAGGGGTGTTGAGCTAAACCCTAATTTTCATGAAAAGAAAAGTACAATTCCACCTGCAAGTAATCTGCCGATGAATACACCAATTGGATTGAAATTTATATGTATATGCAGAATGGAGAAAAAGAATTTCGTTTTGGCAAGAAGGCGAAAGTACAAGCAAAAGGAGTGAGAATCGCATGTAATAATTACTAGAATGTATGGAATAAATCTGTGTTTATCCCCACTAGGTAAAGTATGTCTTTGTTATTTAGATAGTTGTTTTCTAACTCGTTGATTGTACTTAAAAGATCGAATGTAAAGGAAGTGATCAACATGTCTTCATGGCTCAATAATACAAATGGATATTGTAGTTGTAATAATCAAAATGGTGTACATGTTGATTCATGCTGTTTTAGTTGTGATGGGACAGTGCCTAAGGTTGGTCCAACCGGTCCGACGGGAGTAACAGGATCAACAGGTCCAACGGGATCGACGGGAGTAACAGGATCGACGGGAGTAACAGGATCAACGGGTCCAACGGGATCGACGGGAGTAACAGGATCAACGGGTCCAACGGGAGTAACAGGATCAACAGGTCCAACGGGTCCAACAGGAGCAACAGGGGAAACAGGTCCAACGGGTCCAACAGGAGCGACAGGCCCAACGGGAGTAACAGGTACAAGTATCACGGCGACGTATGCATTTGCAAATAATACGTCGGGAACAGCGATATCGGTACTTCTCGGTGGAACAAATGTCCCACTTCCAAATAATCAAAACATCGGTCCAGGTATTACGGTTTCCGGGGGAAATACAGTATTTACGGTTGCAAATGCTGGGAATTATTACATTTCATACACGATTAATATAACAGCTTCATTATTAGTCAGTTCACGGATTACAATTAATGGAGCACCACTTGCTGGGACGATTAATTCTTCTGCGGTAGCAACTACATCATTTAGCGCAACAATCATTACAACTCTTGCAGCAGGAGATGCTATTAGTTTGCAATTATTTGGTTTGTTAGCTGTTGCGACATTATCAACAACTACACCAGGAGCTGTGTTAACGATAATAAGATTAAGCATAACTCTCTTATTTTTTTATAGATTAGGAGAGTTTGTACATATAATAAGAAGTTAATGGAGTGAAGCATAGTTATATAAAAGTCAGAATATTATGATTGTAACGTTATGGTGACTATAATATAATGAAACCAACCATCATGAATGAACATTCATTTATTTTTATGTATTTGAAGGGGGAATGAAGGTGGAAAAACCATGGTTGAAAAGTTATCCAGGGGAAATTCCGAGTACGATTTCTTATGATATTCAGCCGCTTCATAGATATGTAGAACAGATGGCTTCTCGCTATCCAGAAAAGAAAGCGCTTCATTTTTTAGGGAAGGATATTACATTTTCAGACTTCCATGATAAGGTGAAGAGGTTTGCAAATTATCTTCAAAAGCTCGGTGTGGAAAAGGGTGATCGAGTTGCTATTATGTTGCCGAATTGTCCGCAGGCTGTAATTGGTTATTACGGTACATTACTTGTGGGGGGTATCGTAGTACAAACAAATCCACTATATACAGAAAGAGAATTAGAATACCAGCTTCATGACTCGGGAGCAAAAGTAATTCTTTGCCTCGATTTAGTATTTCCAAGAGTAACGAATGTTCAATCTGCAACAAAAATTGAACATATTATCGTAACTCGTATTGCGGACTTTTTACCCTTCCCTAAAAATCTATTGTATCCATTTGTGCAGAAAAAACAGTCGAATTTAGTTGTGAAAGTATCAGAGAGTGAAACGATTCATCTTTGGAACTCAGTAGAAAAAGAAGTGAATACGGATGTTGAAGTGCCTTGTGATCCTGAAAATGATTTAGCTCTTTTACAGTACACAGGAGGAACAACTGGATTTCCGAAAGGCGTTATGTTAACGCATAAGAACCTCGTATCCAACACGTTGATGGGGGTTCATTGGTTATATAATTGCAGAGAAGGAGAAGAAGTCGTTCTTGGGGTTCTTCCATTTTTCCATGTTTATGGTATGACAGCTGTTATGAATTTAAGTATTATGCAAGGATATAAAATGGTTCTTATTCCAAAGTTTGATATGAAAATGGTTTTTGAAGCGATTAAGAAGCATAAAGTGACGTTGTTTCCAGGAGCACCAACTATTTATATCGCACTTTTAAATAGCCCGCTTTTAAAAGAATACGATATTTCTTCTATTCGTGCTTGTATTAGTGGCTCAGCACCACTGCCAGTAGAAGTACAGGAAAAGTTCGAAACAGTTACAGGTGGTAAACTAGTAGAGGGGTATGGTTTAACAGAATCATCTCCGGTTACACATAGTAATTTTTTATGGGAAAGGCGAGTGCCAGGTAGCATTGGAGTTCCATGGCCAGATACAGAAGCAATGATTATGTCGCTTGAAACTGGCGAGGCATTACCACCAGGAGAAATCGGTGAAATTGTAGTAAAAGGTCCTCAAATTATGAAGGGATATTGGAATAAGCCAGAAGAAACAGCCGCTGTATTACAAGATGGATGGCTCCATACAGGGGATGTTGGTTACATGGATGAAGATGGATTTTTCTATGTGAAAGATCGTAAGAAAGATATGATTGTTGCGAGTGGATTTAATGTGTATCCTCGTGAAGTAGAAGAAGTATTATACGAGCATGAAAAAGTGCAAGAAGTAGTGACGATTGGAGTTCCTGATCCGTACCGAGGGGAGACAGTGAAAGCATTTGTTGTGTTAAAAGAAGGTGCGGAGTGTTCTGAGGAAGAATTAAATCAGTTTGCACGTAAATATTTAGCTGCCTATAAAGTGCCGAAAGTATATGAGTTTAGAGATGAACTGCCGAAAACGACAGTCGGAAAAATTTTACGTCGTGTTCTAATTGATGAAGAGAAAAGAAAGAATGAGGATGAGCAAACGGGCTAAGGCCCTTTCTTTTTGAAAAAATAGGATTGACACTTTTCTAAATAGTCAGTATTATAAGAATATGAATGGCTATTCATTCAGTCATCTTCTTGAAGGGGACAGTAAAGTGAAGAAAAATAGACCTAAATACAATCAAATTATTGATGCGGCAGTCATTGTGATTGCGGAGAATGGGTACCACCAAGCGCAAGTTTCTAAAATAGCAAAGCAAGCTGGGGTAGCTGATGGCACGATTTATTTATATTTTAAAAATAAAGAAGATATATTAATATCCTTATTCCAAGAGAAGATGGGAGAATTTGTCGAAACAATTCGTCAAAAAACAGCAGGAATTGAAAGCGCTGTATCGAAGTTATTCATGTTGGTAGAAACGCACTTCTTGCTGTTATCGCAAAATGATCCTCTTGCTATCGTTACGCAATTAGAGCTAAGACAGTCCAATCAAGACTTACGCCTGAAAATAAATGAAGTATTAAAAGGCTACTTACAAGTTATGGATGAGATTTTAGAGACAGGGATAAAGCAAGGTGAATTTCGAGCAGATTTAAATGTTCGCGTGGCAAGACAAATGATCTTTGGAACAGTAGATGAAGTTGTGACCAATTGGGTAATGAGCGATCATAAGTATGATCTGGTCGCACTTTCAAAAACGGTACATGGGCTACTTATTGCAGCCTGTGGTTATCGTCAATAATGGGAGGGATCATGTTGAAATTCCTATCTGTAAGAGTTGAAGATCATATCGCGGTGGCGACGTTAAATCATGCGCCAGCTAACGCGATGTCTTCACAAGTTATGCATGACGTTACTGAATTAATTGATCAAGTAGAGAAGGATGATAACATTCGTGTTGTTGTTATTCACGGTGAAGGGCGTTTCTTCTCGGCGGGAGCAGATATTAAAGAATTTACATCTGTTACTGAAGCGAAGCAAGCGACTGAATTAGCGCAGCTTGGACAAGTTACGTTTGAGCGCGTTGAAAAATGTTCAAAACCAGTTATCGCGGCAATTCATGGAGCGGCACTTGGCGGCGGCCTTGAGTTTGCTATGTCTTGCCACATGCGCTTTGCAACTGAAAGTGCAAAACTTGGTTTACCTGAATTAACACTTGGATTAATTCCTGGATTTGCAGGTACACAGCGATTACCACGTTATGTTGGGAAAGCGAAAGCTTGTGAAATGATGTTAACAAGTACGCCGATTACTGGTGCAGAAGCATTAAAATGGGGACTTGTTAATGGAGTTTTTGCTGAAGAAACATTTTTAGATGATACGCTTAAAGTTGCAAAACAGATTGCTGGAAAAAGCCCAGCGACGACTCGTGCTGTACTAGAGTTATTGCAAACGACGAAATCGTCTCATTATTATGAAGGTGTACAACGCGAAGCTCAAATCTTTGGGGAAGTATTTACGAGTGAAGATGGAAGAGAAGGTGTAGCGGCGTTTTTAGAAAAGCGCAAGCCTTCATTTAGCGGCAGGTAGTTCAATTATTTTTTTAATATAAATTAACAGAAGATTAAAATTGATAGAATCTTTCTGAAAAACAAGGGGGTAAATGGAATGAACATCTACGTACTCATGAAACGAACATTTGATACAGAAGAAAAAATCGTAATTAAAAACGGTGCAATTTACGACGGCGAAGCGGAATTCATCATCAACCCTTACGATGAATATGCGATTGAAGAAGCAATTCAAGTAAGAGACGCACAAGGTGGAGAGGTTACTGTTGTAACAGTCGGTGGCGAAGATAGTGAGAAAGAGCTTCGTACAGCATTAGCGATGGGCTGTGATAAAGCAGTATTAATTAATATTGAAGATGATGTAGAAAATGGTGACCAGTTCACGACAGCAAAAGTGCTTGCTGAATATTTAAAAGATAAAGATGCAGATTTAATTTTAGGCGGAAACGTTGCAATTGATGGTGCATCTGGACAAGTAGGTCCACGTGTAGCTGAAGCGTTAAATATTCCGTACGTAACGACAATTACAAAACTTGAAATTGACGGTACAAACGTGAAGATTGAGCGTGATGTTGAAGGTGATACAGAAGTAATTGAAACTTCATTACCAGTGTTAGTAACAGCACAGCAAGGTTTGAATGAACCGCGCTATCCATCGCTTCCAGGTATTATGAAGGCGAAGAAAAAGCCATTAGAAGAATTAGAATTAGATGATTTAGATTTAGAAGAAGATGATGTGGAAGCAAAGACAAAAACAATTGAAATCTATTTGCCTCCTAAGAAAGATGCGGGAAAAGTGTTACAAGGCGAGCTGCAAGATCAAGTAAAAGAACTTGTATCGTTGCTCCATACAGAAGCGAAAGTAATCTAATAAAATACGAAATTATATATGCAGGAGGGAAAATCTATGGCTCGTAAAGTATTAGTAATGGGTGAAGTTCGTGATGGATCGCTACGTAACGTTTCGTTTGAAGCGGTAGCAGCAGCAAAAACAATTGCAGAAGGCGGTGAAGTAGTAGGTCTTCTAATTGGAGACAGCGTTGCCTCTTTTGCAAATGAATTGATTCATTACGGTGCAGATCGCGTTGTGACAGTTGAAAGTGATAAATTAAAATCATATACATCTGACGGTTATGCGCAAGCATTTTTAGCTGTATATGCTGAAGAAAATCCAGAAGGTATTGTATTTGGACATACAGCACTTGGTAAAGATTTATCACCAAAATTAGCAGCGAAGCTTGAAGCTGGTCTAGTTTCTGACGTAACTGCTTTAGAAGTTGAAGGTGGAAATGTTATCTTCACTCGTCCAATTTACTCTGGTAAAGCGTTTGAGAAGAAGATTGTAACAGACGGCATCTTATTTGCGACAGTGCGTCCAAATAACATTGCGACGCTTGAAAAAGATGAGTCTCGCAGTGGTGACGTGTCTTCTATTACAGTAGATGTGAAAGACCTACGTACAATCATTCAAGATGTCGTTCGTAAGACAGCAGAAGGGGTTGATCTTTCTGAAGCGAAAGTTATTATCGCTGGCGGACGCGGTGTGAAGAGTGAAGAAGGATTCAAGCCATTAAAAGAGTTAGCTGACGTATTAGGCGGCGCTGTTGGAGCATCTCGTGGTGCTTGTGACGCTGAGTATTGCGATTACTCATTACAAATTGGTCAAACTGGTAAAGTTGTTACGCCAGACTTATACATTGCATGTGGTATTTCTGGTGCGATTCAGCATTTAGCTGGTATGTCTAACTCGAAAATAATCGTTGCGATTAATAAAGACCCAGAAGCAAGTATCTTCAAAGTAGCTGACTATGGTATTGTTGGTGATCTATTTGAAGTCGTACCTCTTTTAACAGAAGAGTTTAAAAAGTTAAAAGTACATTCATGATTTGAGTACCCTTGAGTTCCAAGTGAAGTACCCCTATATATAGAAAAAGGTGAGAGATCCCCTGTCTCTCATCTTTTTAGTATTTAATCCATATTTTTATATAGTATAAAGGAACACTTTTTTGTTACAATACATAACGATACATATTATTCGCCACGTATATAAGTTAATGATATACTCTTGGTAGAATATACTTGAAGGAGGAAATAAAATGGCAATTGTAAACGCAAATGACCAAAGCTTCGCAGCTGAAACTAGCGAAGGTGTTGTATTATTAGATTTCTGGGCACCTTGGTGTGGACCTTGTAAAATGATCGCTCCTGTATTAGAGGAAATTGATGCAGAACTAGGCGAAAAAGTAAAAGTAGTAAAAGTAGACGTGGATGAAAACCAAGAAACTGCTCGTCAATTCGAAGTAATGAGCATTCCAGCTCTTTTCGTATTAAAAGACGGTAAAGTAGTTGATCAAACGTTAGGTTACAAACCGAAAGAAGCGTTAGTAGAATTAGTTTCTAAACACTTCTAAAATAAAGGGCTACCATTTGGTAGCTTTTTTATTTTCCTTTTTTACACCTTTCCGTTACAATAAAAGAACGTATGTTGGGTGTTTTGGCATAGTATGTTTTCATGTGAAAATAAAAATGCTAAGCATGTAGAAATGGAGGGTAACGAGTGCACGAACATTTAAAAGAAAAATTGGCTATTTTACCAGATCAACCTGGTTGTTATTTAATGAAAGATAAGCAAGGAACGGTTATATATGTCGGAAAGGCAAAAGTGCTTAAAAATCGTGTGCGCTCGTACTTTACTGGTTCCCATGATGGGAAAACACTTCGGCTAGTCGGAGAAATTGTAGATTTTGAATATATTGTAACTTCCTCAAATCTAGAGGCTCTTATTTTAGAGTTAAACTTAATAAAAAAACACGATCCAAAATATAATATTCAATTAAAAGATGATAAAACTTATCCTTTTATTAAAATTACAGCTGAGAAACAGCCGCGATTACTTATTACGCGAAATGTGAAAAAGGATAAGGGGAAGTATTTTGGCCCTTATCCGAATGCACAATCAGCTCATGAAACGAAAAAACTGTTAGATCGTATGTATCCGCTTCGTAAGTGCTCAAATATGCCCGATAAAGTTTGTTTATATTATCATATGGGTCAATGTTTAGCGCCTTGTGTGAAAGATGTGACGGAAGAACAAAACAAAGAAATTGTAGATGGAATTATTAAGTTTTTAAATGGTGGACATAAAGAAGTTCGTTCAGAATTAGAAACAAAAATGTATGAAGCTTCAGAGAAACTAGAGTTTGAACGTGCAAAAGAGTTACGTGATCAAATTGCACATATCGATGCGATTATGGAAAAACAAAAGATGATTATGAGTGATTTAGTGGATCGTGATGTATTTGGTTATGCGGTTGATAAAGGTTGGATGTGTGTTCAAGTTTTCTTTGTTCGAAAAGGAAAGTTAATTGAACGTGATGTTTCTATGTTTCCAATCTACGATGAACCAGAAGAGGGATTTTTAACGTTTATCGGCCAATTTTATGAAAACAGTAGTCATTTTAAACCGAAGGAAATCGTCGTTCCAGGAAGTATCGATTCAGAATTAGTAGAGCGCTTTTTAGAAGTGGAAGCGACACAGCCGAAACGCGGTAAGAAAAAAGATCTTGTAGAATTGGCAAATAAAAATGCGAAGATTGCTCTTGAAGAGAAATTCTATTTAATTGAACGTGATGAAGAGCGAACGATTAAAGCGGTAGAGAATTTAGGGAAGCAGCTCGGAATTGAAACGCCTTATCGTATTGAAGCGTTTGATAACTCAAATATTCAAGGGACCAATCCTGTTTCCGCAATGATTGCTTTTATTGATGGAAAACCAGCTAAGAAAGAATATAGGAAATATAAAATTAAAACGGTTCAAGGACCAGATGATTATGAGTCTATGAGAGAAGTTGTGAGACGCCGTTATACAAGAGCGCTGAAAGAGAGCTTACCTTTACCAGATTTAATCATTATTGATGGAGGGAAAGGTCATCTGGCGGCTACAAGTGATGTTCTAGAAAATGAGCTCGGTTTATACATTCCGATGGCAGGGCTTGTAAAAGATGACAAACATAAAACATCCCATTTAATTATTGGAGATCCACCTGAACCTGTGATGCTTGAGAGAAATAGCCAAGAATTCTATTTATTGCAGCGCATTCAAGATGAAGTGCATCGATTTGCGATTACATTCCATCGTCAATTACACGGGAAATCTGTCATTCAATCAGCGTTGGATGATATTCCTGGAATCGGGGATAAACGAAAAAAAGTATTGTTGAAACATTTTGGGTCGCTAAAAAAGATGAAAGAGGCTTCGGTAACGGAATTTGTCGAAGCTGGTATGCCGAAAAATGTCGCAGAGACGATTTATACTTATTTAGCAGATAAGAAGACGTTGTAGTTTACAACGTCTTCTATTTTTTGGTATAATTTCTGAAGATTTAAAATAAATGTATCTGAATGAAAATACAAAAAAGTCAACTAAACTTATATGTCTAGTTGACTGTAGGTAATGCTACACTTCAATGAGATCTTTTATATCCCATTTCACAAGAAATGTAATAGAGTCTGAACGTTTTTTCTTTTCTTCGTAGGACTCTGCAACGACGTTTCGTTGCTTTTGAATTTGTTCGGCGATGAATCCAGCTTCTAATTGATAAGAAGAATGTCTTTTTTGTTTTTGACGTTCAGCAATAAGAGTGCCTTTAAGTTGGAACTGCATTTCACGACGCTTATGTTCAATAATGCTTAAAGTGCCCCAGCCAGCTTTTTCAAAGAACTGAATGACTTCTTCAATTGTTTCTAGTGGATATTTTCTTGCAAGATTTCTACCGGACCAGTATAAAATACCATCTAAATCGTTACCAATTAAATCAGGTAGTAATTCTTCACGTAGCAATTCATAAGCGAAGGCGTTCAATGAAACATCTTCTAAAGATGTTGTATCGATTGTATTTTTACTCACAATATTCCCCTCTTTCTATAGGGATTATTATATAACATTTCTCATTTATAAAAACAGATTTTTCTTTGGGAAAATCTGAATATATAAGAAGAAAAAAAGAATCGCCAAATTATATGCAAATTATGTATACGTTTTCTTGACGCTTCGACAAAAATAGGAGTAAAATGAACTTGGTATCAAATTATGCTGAAATATTTCGAATAATTTTTTCAGTTTTTCTTATGCCAATAGTGAAAAAACATTATTGCCATAAACTAATCTGAAAACAGCAGTCAATCATTCAAGGGGGGTAATGGGGACATGAAAGGCCGCGAGTATACGTTTCGTAAGTGGCACTCATTAATGGGGGTCATCCCGGTTGGTGTCTTTTTGACGCAACATTTAATTGTAAACAACTTTGCAACAAGAGGAGCAGAGGCTTTTAACAAAGCTGCAGGCTTTATGGAGCTCCTTCCATTCCGGTATGCGCTAGAAATTTTCATTATCTTTTTACCAATACTGTACCATGCTATATATGGCTTATATATTGCATTTACAGCTAAGAACAATGCGGTTTCTTACGGTTATTTCCGTAACTGGATGTTCGTCTTCCAAAGAATTTCAGGTATCGTTACGCTGATCTTCATTTCTTGGCACGTCTGGGAAACTCGTATTCAAGCAATGTTAGGTAAAGAGGTAAACTATGATATGATGGCAGATATTTTAAATAATCCAGCTATGTTTGCATTCTACTTAGTTGGTGTTGTTTCAACAATTTTCCACTTTGCAAATGGACTATGGACATTCTGCATCAGCTGGGGAATTACAGTATCTCCACGTTCACAAAGAATCTCTACTTATGTAACATTAGCTATTTTCTTAGGTCTATCTTATGTAGGTGTGAGTGCATTATTAGCGTTCATCGATCCACAGCTAGCAAACCAGTAAGGAGTGGGAGAGCATGAAAGGGAAACTTATAGTAGTCGGCGGTGGCTTGGCTGGCTTAATGGCAACGATTAAAGCGGCGGAAGCAGGAGTAAATGTTGAACTGTTCTCTTTAGTACCAGTAAAACGTTCGCATTCTGTATGTGCCCAAGGTGGAATTAACGGTGCCGTAAATACAAAAGGTGAAGGGGATTCTCCATGGATCCACTTTGACGATACAATTTATGGTGGGGACTTCTTAGCGAACCAACCACCGGTTAAAGCAATGTGTGAAGCAGCACCTGGTATCATTCACTTAATGGACCGTATGGGTGTTATGTTCAACCGTACGGAAGAAGGACTTCTTGATTTCCGTCGTTTTGGTGGAACGCAACATCACCGTACAGCATTTGCTGGTGCAACAACTGGACAGCAATTACTATACGCATTAGATGAGCAAGTACGTCGTCACGAAGTAGCAGGACTTGTAACGAAATATGAAGGTTGGGATTTCTTACGAGCTGTTGTTGATGACGAAGGTGTGTGCCGAGGAATCGTTGCACAAGACTTACAAACAATGGAGATTAAAAGTTTCGGAGCTGATGCCGTGATTATGGCAACAGGGGGCCCTGGTATCATCTTCGGAAAATCAACTAACTCTATCATTAATACAGGTACAGCAGCTTCTGCTGTATATCAACAAGGTGCATATTATGCAAACGGTGAGTTCATTCAGATTCACCCAACGGCAATTCCTGGAGACGATAAATTACGTCTTATGAGTGAATCTGCACGTGGTGAAGGTGGACGTGTTTGGACATATAAAGATGGTAAACCATGGTACTTCTTAGAAGAAAAATATCCGGCTTACGGAAACCTTGTACCTCGCGATATCGCAACGCGTGAAATCTTTGATGTTTGCGTAGAGCAAAAACTAGGTATTAACGGTGAAAATATGGTTTACTTAGATCTTTCTCATAAAGATCCGAAAGAACTAGATATTAAACTTGGTGGAATTATTGAAATCTATGAGAAATTTACAGGTGATGATCCTCGTAAACTACCAATGAAAATCTTCCCAGCTGTTCACTATTCAATGGGTGGACTATGGGTTGATTATAAGCAGATGACAAATATTCCAGGTTTATTTGCAGCAGGTGAGTGTGATTATTCTATGCACGGTGGTAACCGTCTTGGTGCGAACTCACTATTATCAGCAATTTACGGTGGTATGGTAGCAGGACCAAATGCAATTGAATATATGAAAGGTCTTACTAAATCATCAGATGCTGTTTCATCTACTGTGTATGAACAAAATGAATTGATCGAAACAGAGAAATTTAACAATATTTTAACGCTCGATGGTAACGAAAATGCGTATGTTCTTCATAAAGAGCTTGGAGAATGGATGACAGATAACGTTACAGTAGTTCGTGAAAATAAAAAGTTATTAGAAACAGATGCAAAAATTGAAGAGTTAATGGCTCGTTATAAACGTATTAACATTAACGATACAGCGAGATGGAGTAACCAAGGTGCTTCATTTACACGCCAACTTGCAAATATGTTTGAGTTAGCACGTGTTATTACAATTGGCGCATATAACCGTAATGAGAGCCGTGGAGCACATTACAAACCTGAATTCCCAAATCGTGATGATGCAAACTTCTTAAAAACTACGATGGCAAAATTTGAAGGAGAAGGAAATGCACCAGCATTCCATTACGAAGACGTGGATATTTCATTAATTAAACCACGTAAACGTGATTATTCTTCAAAACATGATGTAGCTGCTAAGAGTGAAGAGAAGGGGGATAAACAACATGTCTGAGAAAACAATCCGCCTCATCATTACGAGACAAGACGGGCCAGACGCGCAAGCGTTTGACCAAGAGTTTGAAATTCCATATCGTCCGAATATGAATATTATTTCGGCGCTTATGGAAATCCGTCGTAATCCTGTTGATGCAAAAGGAAACAAAACAACTCCGATTGCATGGGATATGAACTGCTTAGAAGAAGTATGTGGTGCATGTTCGATGGTGATTAATGGAAAACCACGTCAATCATGTACAGCGCTTATCGATCAATTAGAACAACCAATTCGCTTAAAGCCGATGAAGACATTCCCGGTTGTTCGTGACTTACAAGTTGACCGTAGTCGCATGTTTAATGCTCTAAAACGTGTTAAAGCGTGGATTCCAATTGATGGTACGTATGACTTAGGACCAGGACCAAGAATGCCAGAGAAGAAACGTCAATGGGCTTATGAGCTTTCAAAATGTATGACATGTGGTGTTTGCTTAGAATCATGTCCAAACGTAAACAGCAAATCTGACTTTATTGGGCCAGCACCGTTATCACAAGCTCGTTTATTCAACTCACATCCAACGGGTGAAATGCATAAAGCAGATCGCTTACGTGCAATTATGGGTGATGGAGGACTTGCAAACTGTGGTAACTCTCAAAACTGTGTGCAATCATGTCCAAAGGGTATTCCATTAACAACTTCAATTGCGGCATTAAACCGTGACACAACAATTCAATCGTTCAAAGATTTCTTTGGTAGCGACAATAACTATTAATAAATATTGCCTCTTCAACATGAAGAGGCAATATTTATAACTTTATTTTTCTGTTTATTCTGTATATTGAAGGAACGAAAAGGAGAGGGAACAATGAAGAAGATTTCTTATATTGAAGACTTTGAGCAATGGGAAAGTGGTTTTTCATTTTACAACCCTGTAAAAGTACGTTTTGGCGAAGTAGATATGTTTGGGCATGTAAATAATGTCGTTGCCTTTACCTACTTTGAAGAAGCGCGTATTGCATTGTTTAAAGAACTTGGATTTATGCAAGAATGGACGCATGAATCTTCAGAAACGATGATTGTTGTTGCAGATTTACAATGTAATTTTATTAAGCAAATTTATTTTGATGAACAGTTGAAGGTGTATGTAAAAGCGGGATCGGTTGGGAATTCTTCTTTAGATTTGCATTATATGGTGAAAAACGCAGCAGGAGAAGCTTGCTTAGTTGGTCGTGGAATGATGGTTCAAGCATCGAAAAAAACGGGTAGAGGCGAACCGTGGCCTGAAGAGTGGAAGAAAAAACTACTACAATGATAGAGTGAAAGAAAATAAGAGAGCAATTTGCTCTCTTATTTTTTGTCTTCCATCGCTTCTTCTAACGTTAAATGATGTTTATATATGTATGTAGCGTATGGATTTCCAACGTAGCGTAAATGCCACGGTTCATATGAATATTCTGTTGTTTCGGTTTTATCTTCTAAATAACGAATGACAAAACCAAATTCATGAGCATGTTTTGCAACCCATTTTCCTTCGGCTGTCTCTCCAAAAATAGGCTCTAATTGGAATTTAGCAGATTTTGAACTAATATCCATTGCTAAACCAGTTTGATGTTCACTCGTACCAGGAATGGCACTTACTGAATCAGCTTCAGTTTTCCCTTGACGTCTAACGTATGTATCATGTAATGATTTTTGGCGTTTGTATGAACGATAACCAGATACGGCTGTAAGTTCAAGCCCTTCTTTCTTTGCCGCTTCAAACATATTTTCAAGCGCATTTGCAGCATCTTTGCGCAGCAATGTTTTTTCTTTATCTTTTGGGCTAGTAAATGGTACGTTTGGTCTTGTTAAGTCTTCAGGTATGTATCCGTCTGGTAGTTTTCGATGTTTATTTACTAATACAAGATTAGACTCTAGATTTGTTACAACGGAAAAATCATTGTCTAGCTTTTTTGCATTATGATCAGCTTTTGGAAAAGCGGGAATCTCTTCTTTTTGGTGGTTACTATGCTGTTGACTTTCGACAGCTTTCGCATTATTTTGTAGTGGTGATTTAGAACTAAAGTAAGCGAAAGAAGTGATACCGATTACAATAGTAGTGGCAGAAATAATAATTATCTTTTTCATGATGCCTTGTAATCACAGTCCTTTCTTAATAAAATGTGTATTGTTTTTTATTATAAGTCTAGTTTACTGAAAAAGAAATATAAGAGTCGTAACGTAATAGAAATGCAAAGAAAATGTCAGAAAATGTGTGAAATTGTAGTATTTTTTTATATAATTCATTTCTTGTCTTTCATGAAATTCATTTTTTATGTAATATATATACATAAGAAGATGTAGCGATTATCGAGAATAAAGAACTTCTTGTATAGACTAGGAGTGAATGGGAATGGATTTTGCAACACTTATTGGAATTATTTTAGGAGTAGTAGCGGTAGTAGTAGGGATGGTCGTCAAGGGCGCTGACATAATGGCCTTAGTTAATCCTGCCGCAGCATTAATTATTTTCGTTGGTACATTTGCTGCAGTATGTATAGCATTTCCAATGAATCAATTAAAGAAGATTCCAAAATTATTTAAAGTTCTTTTTGGTTCTAATAAAAAAGATTTAAGTTATGAACAGTTGCTAGAATTGTTTGTTCATTGGACATCTGAAAGTAGAAAATACGGTATTCTGTCTTTAGAGCAACAATTAGACAAAATTCAAGATGAATTTCTTTTGCGTGGTATGAAATTTGTGATTGATGGCGTATCTGCAGAAGATTTAGAACAAATTTTAGAAGCTGAATTAGAAGCAATTGAAGAAAGGCATGCAAAAGGAGCTGCAATTTTTTCTCAAGCTGGTACATATGCACCGACATTAGGGGTTTTAGGTGCTGTTATTGGTCTTGTGGCTGCACTTGGTAATTTAACTGATATTGAAAAGTTAGGACACGCTATTTCGGGTGCGTTTATTGCAACGATTTTTGGTATTTTCTCAGGTTATATATTATGGCATCCATTTGCTAATAAATTAAAGCAAAAATCTGCAGCTGAATTAGAGAAAAAACGTTTAATTATTGATTGTCTATTAATGTTACAAGAAGGTACATATCCGTTTATTATGAAGAACCGTATTTTAGGTGCACTGTCTGCAACTGAGCGTAAAAAGCTTGAAAAAGGGGCAGAAAAAAATGCGGAGTAAAAAAAATAGAAGAAGTAAAAAGAAAAAGCATGATGAGCATATCGACGAAACGTGGTTAATTCCATATTCTGATATGTTAACGTTGTTATTTGCATTGTTCATCGTTTTATTCGCAATGAGTAGTATAGATGCTGCGAAGTTTAAACAGATGGCAGTTGCTTTTCGAAGTGAATTAGCCGGTGGAACAGGAAACAAAGAATTTTTAAGTGATCAGAAGCCAAATGATGAAAAGGAATTATCAGCAAGTAGCCTTGAGGCAGAACAAATAAAAAAACAAGAAGAAGCTAAAGAAAAAGAAAAAAAAGAAATGGATGAATTGAAAGCATTACAAAAAAAGATTGATCAATATATTAATGAGAAACAATTATCCTCTTCTTTTCAAACTAAATTAACTGAAAAGGGATTAATGGTGACAATATTAGAGAATGTGCTGTTTGATTCGGGGAAAGCAGATGTGAAGTTAGAATCACTAGGGATTGCAAAAGAGATGTCTAGCTTACTTGTTTCAGCATCACCTCGTGAAATTACAGTATCTGGTCATACAGATAATGTCCCTATTGCCAATGCGCAGTTTGCATCGAACTGGGAATTAAGTACGCAGCGGGCAGTTAATTTTATGCAAGTATTACTACAAAATAAAGAATTACAACCAGAAAAATTTAGTGCAATTGGTTACGGGGAATACCGCTCAATTGCTCCAAATGATACGCAAGAAGGAAAGGCGAAAAATAGACGAGTAGAAGTGTTTATTTTACCTTTAACGAGAAATATGCAATAAAGAGGATGGTGTATGCCATCCTCTTTATTTTGCATCAAATGATTTTAAGTTGTCATGGCGGATTTTATCTTTTTCTGCATCTGACTTTTTGAAATCATAATCATATAAAGCACCTTCCCAATCGCCATACATTGGATTCGGGAAAATAATAAATTTCTCACCAAATTGTGCTTTTGAATCCGCTACTGCTTGATTTCGATCTTTTACAGACTTTCCGTCAAAACCAGTGAAATCAGATAAGTTATCACCGAAGAATAAGACGATATCATGTGTTTGAGAAACGAGTTCACGGCGTTTTTCTTTTCCTTTTTCTTTCGGGTCTTGTAGTAATATATGTTCTTTCGTTGCTTGAGGGGCGCCTACACGCTCAAGATTTTTAATTGTTGCATCTAGTTGGTTCATTTTACGATTTGAGATGTAGTAAATATCTACACCTTTAGACTCGGTATATTTTAAGAAATCAATTGCGCCTGGAAGAGCCTCAGCTTCAGCCTTATTAATCCAGTCATCCCATTTATACGGATAGCCTTTTCCTGTCTTTACGCTCATTGCTTGATGAGGACTATTATCTAAAACAGTTTCATCTAAATCAAGTACGATAGCAGGCTTTTTCTCTGTCCCTTTTGCAAGAGTTGCATCAAGCTTCAATTGACCGATATTGTACCCTTGGTAATAAAGTGCTTTCGTTTCACCAGCTGTTTGATACCATAAATCAGCCATTAGTTGCTGTTCTGTTAATTTTATTTTCTCTTCTTTCGCCACTGCTTTCTCTTGTGTTCCTGAACATGCTACAAGCGATATAGATAGAACCGCTACAGATAATAAAGTGGTAATGCCCCTCTTCATCTTCATATGTATCCTCCTTGATGTTAGAAAATCAGTTAATATTATATATCGAAAAATAATAATTTTTGTATGAACATTTGCATATTGTCTTTTACATATATAGTAGTATGTCCTATATTAGAAAGATGAGAAAAAATGATGGGAATTATTTTGTCAATTATAATTGTCGTAATGACAATTATAATTGACAAACGATGTGATATTATTTACAATTTTAACTAAATGGAACAAATGATGGATTAAGGGGATAAAGCGTAGTGCTATATTTTATCCTGCATAAACATAGTCTTTGAAAGAGAGTATGAATGATACTAAAGGGGAGGCTTTATACTTTGAGTTTACAAATTCAAAACTTAACGAAACTATTTGGGGAATCAAAAGCAGTTAACGGCTTGCAAATTTCGTTACCAAAAGGTGAAGTGCTAGGATTACTTGGACGAAATGGTGCAGGGAAAACAACGACAATTAAAATGCTTCTCGGATTATTAACGCCTAATGAAGGCTCTATTACATGGGATGGAAAATCATTTGGGACTAGTGGGGTAACGATTGGATATTTACCAGAAGAAAGAGGTTTATATACAAAAAGTAGAGTAATAGACCAGTTACGATATTTTGGTAGATTAGAAGGAATGACAAAGAAAGAAGTAGATCTTGCTATCGATCACTGGTTAGAGCGATTAGCGATACCGGAATATAAATTTAAAACGGCAGGAGAGCTTTCGAAAGGAAATCAGCAAAAAATCCAATTAATTGCTGCTCTTCTTCATAATCCTGAACTTCTCATTTTAGATGAACCATTTAGCGGACTGGATCCAGTGAATGCTGGAATGTTAGCTAGCATTATTGAAGAACAAGTACAGAGCGGAAAGACGATTATTTTATCAAGTCATCGTATGGAACAAGTAGAGGCTTTTTGCCAACATGTATGTATTTTGAAAAAAGGCGAAGCAGTCGTAAAAGGCCAGTTAAGTGATATTAAAAAAGAATACGGTTTCCGCAATTTAACGATTGAAGATACAGAAGAGAATGAGAAGGGATTAGCGGCTATTCATGTGTCGTATGAAAAACAACAAGGCCTTCTTTATGTGCGAGTACAAGATGATGCAGAAGCTCTAAAGATTTTACAACAGTTGCAACAACAAGGTGTTACCTTGCGACAATTTAAAATGTTAGAGCCGACGTTAAACGAAATTTTTGTAGAGAGGGCGAAATAACGATGCGTAAATTTTCTCACGTATTTTCATTTTATTTTAGAGAAGCGTTTTTATCTAAAAAATCATTAATTACAAGTGCGATTTTATTTTTAGTTGTGTTTGGGATTTTTGCATTTAATCATTTTACTTCAGAAAATGATAAAAATAAGGATAAAGATAAAATTGCAGTTGTGACAGAGAGTTCCACATATAAAGTACAAAAAGAAGAATTAACGAAACTATTACCATCAGCAAAAATAACTGTCGGTTCAAAAGGGGATTTTGATAAACTACATAAACAAGTAGAAGATGGTGAACTGGATGGTTTATTTCATGTAACGGAAAAGAATGGAGTTCCAGAAGTTAAGTATATGTTTAATAAGTTACCTAGTGAAACAACTTCTACAATTATAGCTAGTTATTTAAAAGCACAATATACGGCGGCAACAATTGCTAAACATAATGTTTCACCAGAAATTGCACAGCAATTGCAAACCGAAATTTCTGTGAAACAAGAAGCGATAAAAGATCGCTCTGCTTCCGCAGGAATTGCATATTTCTTTACATTTGCTTTGTATATGTTTATTGTCATGTTCGGAAGTACAATTGCGATGAATATTGCTTCTGAAAAAGCTTCTCGCGTTATGGAAGTTATGATTCCAAAAGTAAAACCACTGACGATGATGTATGCGAAAATCTTAGCGGTTGTTTCAACGGCGTTATTACAACTTGCCATATTGGCATGTGGTTACTTGGTTCCTTGGTTACTAGGATGGGTAGATTTAGAAAACGGTTCATTATTTGGAGCACCAATTGATTTTACAAAGATAGATGCACAAGTTATCGGTATGTTCCTTATTTATTTTGTTACGGGATATTTCCTTTATGCAATGATGTATGCGGCTGCTGGTGCGGTTGTTTCTAGGACTGAGGATTTACAAGGTGTTATTTTACCAGTATCGATTTTAATAATGGCAGCATTCTTTATAAGTATTAAATCGCTAGGTGATCCAAATAGTACTGTTGTTGTTGTAAGTTCTTACGTTCCGTTCTTCACCCCGATGATTACATTCTCACGCTTTGTAGCTGGTGAAGCTGGTATATTAGAAATTACGATAACAATGGCGGTTCTTTTAGCGACAATCGGTATATTAAGTGCTATTACAAGCCGCATTTACGTAAACGGCGTAATGAATTACTCAGACAAAGTGAAATTTAAAGATTTAGCGAAATTTATAAAGCGTCAATAATGAGAAAAAGCATGATTTCCTATTGAAATCATGCTTTTTCTTTATGTATAAATTAAAAATAGTATATAATAATAAGAGTCGTCTTTTAATAGAATGAATAAAAAGGAGGGTGTGCAGATGGGGATTAGTAGTCGTTTTACAGTAGGTGTTCATATGTTGACGTTACTTGCGATTGATCGAAACTCTCGCTGTACCTCTGAATGGATTGCTGGTAGTGTGAATACAAATCCGGTTGTGATTCGTCGCATTACAGGAATGTTGAAGAGAGCAGGACTTGTTGATGTACAAGCTGGTAAAGGTGGTACGACACTTGCTCGTGATTTAGAAGAAATTACATTACTTGATGTATATAAAGCAGTGGAAGTTGTAGAAGAAGGGCAGCTATTTTCCTTCCATGAAAATCCCAACATTGAATGTCCAGTAGGAGCTAATATTCAATCAGTATTAGAAATTATTTTAATGCAAGCGCAAGAAGCGATGGAAAACGTACTTGCAAATGTAACGGTAGATCAATTAGTTACAAACTTAAAGTCTAAAATGAAAGATTAAAAAAGCGAGCAACCTCATAATGAGGGCTCGCCTTTTTTTATGCAGAAATATTGAAAATTCTATTTTTCAGTATTTAAAATAAATTTACCTACGATAGCTGCTACGATACCGCCAAGAATTGGTGCAACGATGAACACCCATAGTTGAGAAAGTGCTTCTCCGCCAGCAAATAAAGCTGGTGCGATACTACGAGCTGGGTTAACAGAAGTTCCAGTTAACGGAATACCTAATAAATGAACTAAAACTAATGTGAAACCAATTACTAATCCTGCTAGAGAAGAACTTCCTTTTTTACCTGTTACAGCAACGATAACTAAGACAAATACGAAAGTTAAAATAAATTCAACTAGAAATGCTCCAGATAAACCAAGGGTTCCAAAACCATTTTGTCCTAAATTATCTAAAGGTGTTTTAGCAGAGCGTAAAATTGTTACTAACGTTGCAGTTCCTAATAAACCACCTAAAATTTGAGCTAATACATAATAACAAAGTTCCATAGCATTCATTCTTTTGTTGATGAACATAGCTACTGATACTGCTGGGTTAATGTGACATCCAGAAATTGTTCCGATGCTATATGCCATAGCCACAATAGATAGACCGAAAGCCATAGCGATTCCTAATGTTCCAATTCCTTCAATTCCGCCGCCAATGACAGCTACTCCAGTTCCGAATAATACAAGTACAAATGTACCAATAAATTCAGCGATTGCTTTTTTTAACATAATTTACCTCCTATTATTGCACATGAAACGTATTATAACATAGGTTTTAGTATAAACAGCTAATAAAATACTATTCTGATAAGGCGAAATAGGGGGACAATAAAAAAAGAGTATGGTTCTTTGTTCTAGAACCATACTCTTTTTTACGCTGTTTTTTTCTGTTTAACGATTGGAACAGAACGGTTTAAAATGCTATTTGCAACCATTCCTAACATAATAATAATCATTCCAAGTAGGGAAAGACCACCAGGGAATGAACCATTTAAGAAAACAATTTCGCCAAGCACGGTAAAGACCATCGTTCCGGCTTGTGTTGCTTCAACAGCTCCAAGTAGAGCGAGATTATCTTTTGCTAAGTCAGTAGCAAAGAAAAATGTCATCGTTGCAATTACGCCAGAACATAATGCTAACAAAAACCCTTGCAACATTTGACTTGATGTTGGAATACCAGTAGTAGAAAATCCGTATATGCCAAGCAAAATTGTTATAGGAAGACTGCCGATTGCCATTCCTAATACACGTTGGAACGTATCGAGACGTCCGCCGACAAGCTCCATCATTTTACGATTGCCGAATGGATATAAGAAAGCGGCTAACACGACAGGTAAAAATCCTGAAATGAACTGAGTTAGTGTAATATGACCTGCTGCAGTTGCTTGCATACAAATTACACCAAGTAAAATAAATAATGCGACATATAAACTACGAAGTGGAATTTTTCCACGTACAAGTTTTGTGCCTGATTTCGTTTCTATTTTAATGAAGAATAATGGTGATAAAAGTAAACCTGCTAATATCGTAACTTGCCAAGTTCCAGCAACGAGCCAAGCTGGAGAAAAAACAGCTGCAAAACTTAATAAAGAATAGAAACCAATACCAGCAACGGAACCCCATCCAATCCATGCTAATGGATGTTTCTTTAATTCTTCCCATAAACCCCGTAAGTTTTTGCGAAATAAAACGATAAGGAATAAAATAGGGAGAGCAAATAAAAAACGGAAGGAAGCTGTCCAAGCCCAGCTCGTTCCAGATACATTCATCGCTCGATTAATAATAAAGGTTGCGGAAAAAAAGGCTGATGATAAAAGGCCTAATAAAATTGCGCGCATAAAGTATAGCACTCCTTTCGGAATTTGATGATTATGTATAGTATAATATACTTTAAAAACATAAAAGTAAACTATTTTATACTTTAAGGTGGTTTTATAGATGAAAGAACATGAAGATATGCAAACGAAAGAAGTCATTCAGCAAGTAGGTCAGCTATTAAGACAAATTCGAAATGAACAAAAATTAAGTTTAGAAGAATTAGCTCAAAAAACAGGAGTTAGTAAATTAACATTAGGAAAGATTGAAAGAGGCGAAACGAATCCGACGTTAGCTGTCATTTGGAAAATAACGAAAGGATTATCGATTCCTTTATCGAGATTGATGGTTGTTGGAGAACCAGTAGCTGTTGCGCGCTGCGGAGAAGGATTTGCAGTAGATGCAGGACAAGCGTGGCACTTAGAAACGATGTTCCGCTATACGAAAGAAACGGGAATGGAAATGCACCGTGCTTGTTTAAGATCGAATAGTATATATGAACCAGAAGCTCATCATGAAGGTGCTATTGAACTTGTAACGGTCATGAAGGGAAAAGTATCGATTCAAGTGGAAAACGATGTATACGAATTGAATGAGTTTGATTCTATTCAATTTGAAGCGAATAAGAAACATAGTTATAAGAATGAAGAAGATGAAGTTGCAGTATTACATTTAACGATGAAATATTCTTCATGAAAAAATCTCCTATAGATTTTCTATAGGAGATTTTTTGTACGCTATGCTCAAATAGATGCAAGACTGTTATTAGTAGGAGCGTGGCATAAGTAATAAACAAATAAAATAAACTAAAAACCCCGTCCCAAAACATAAAACAGCAATGACCCAAAGTATGCGAATGAGAGTAGAGCTAATATCAAAATATTCTCCTAAACCACCACATATACCAAATAGCATTTTATCAGTTTCGGATTTGCATAACCTTTTTGACATCTTCCAATCCCCTCCTTTTTTAGCAAACTATATACTTCTATTCTATATGGGAATTTATGAGAAGACTATGAAGTTGTATGACATTTTTTTAGAGAACAGTCGTATTAATTGTCTTAATTTTCAGTGGATATTAAACTTATAGTAAGAAGTAACTTTTAATAAAGGGTGGGGGGATAGAGATGACAGTATATTGGTTGACTAATGTAATGCTTGAATCAGGCTATACATATGAAGAGGGGAGAATTTCCAAAACAGAAACAGAGGTATGTAGTTTACTCATTGAAGATGGAAGAATTAAAAAAATGATAGCAGGGGCTGTTCAAGAGGAAGGGGTACTAATTCTTGATGCTAATCGTTTATTGATTTTGCCTGCTTTCGAAGAGATGCATATTCACATTGATAAGACGTATTATAGTGGTCCTTGGAAAGCTTGTATGCCAGCAGAAAGCATTTTTACACGTTTTCATGAAGAAAAGGAAATTTTGCCGAAGCAATTAGCAACAGCTCAAGATAGGGCGGAAAATATGCTAGCGTTATTGCTTCAAAATGGTGCAACGAATATAAGAACGCATTGTAATGTTGATCCAATTATTGGACTTGGTAATTTAGAGGCGACGTTAGCGGCGTTGGAAACATATAAAAATCAGGTTTCTGGTAGAATCGTTGCTTTTCCGCAACATGGATTATTACGCAGTAATTCTGTGCAACTCGTGAAAGATGCGATGCGGATGGGCGCGCATCTAGTTGGTGGTGTGGACCCAGCTACAGTGGATAATGATATTGAAAAATCATTACATACCATTATGGATATCGCAGTAGAATTTAATGCGGATGTTGATATTCATCTACATGATGCGAATAATCTTGGAACTTTTACGATGAAGAGGTTGGCAAGTTTAACAGAGGAGGCGGGTTGGCAAGGTCGCGTAACGATTAGTCATGCGCTTGGACTTGGTGGTGTTACAGATAAAGAAGCTGAAGAAGTGGCGGAAAGACTAGCTGCTTTACATATTGATATTACTTCAACAGTACCAATTGGGAAACAAGTAATTCCAATTCCGTTATTAGATAAAAAAGGTGTGAAAGTTTCATTAGGAAATGATAGTATTACAGATCATTGGTCACCGTTTGGGACAGGTGATATGCTACAAAAGGCAAATCGATTAGCCGAACGTTTCGGATGGAGTGACGAAAGGTCTTTAGGAAAAGCACTTCGCTTTATTACGGGAGGAAAAGAAACGTTAAACAGTGAAGGGAAGCGAGCTTGGCCGAATGTAGGAGATGAAGCGAGTTTTGTTTTGACGAATGCAACATGTGTCGCTGAAGCAGTAGCGCGTCAAACAGAGAAGCGTTTAGTCGTGCATAAGGGGAATGTTGTTGTTGGAAGTTTAAGTGAGGTTAAATTAAATAATCTTGTGTAAAAGAATCGTTTACATGTTTTGAGGAGGGTTCTAATTGTGAGTATAGAACTCTTCTTTTTTATTCTTACAATATATTTTTTATAGGAAGCTAGAAGGGGTGAAAAATTTGGACAATCAACATAACCACAATCATATTATGGGAACCTTGCAATGGTTTATATTTTTATTAGCGAATTCAATCGCATTACCAATTGTCGTTGGCGGATTATTTCATCTTACGACGGAAGAAATATTTTATTTAATGCAGCGTACATTTTTTGTAGTTGGTATATCTTCTTTTTTACAAGGGTGGCTTGGGCATAGACTGCCAATTGCGGATGGACCAGCTGGATCTTGGGTTGGCGTATTTACCGTACTTGCTTATGCAACAGTGGGACAAGATCAATTACATAGTACGTTGCAAATTTTAGAATTAGGAATGATAATTTCCGGTGTTATTTTAATAGGATTAGGGGTAACTGGTTTTATCGGGCGCATTTTATTTTTATTTACACCGATTGTGACAGGGACGTTTTTACTTTTATTATGCTTACAATTAAGCGGTGTATTTTTAAAAGGAATGCTAGGAATTACTACTACTGTTTCTCAAATCGATGGATTTACAGCGGTAATTGCGTTTAGCATATTTCTTTTCGTTATCATACTATCTAACTTCGGAAAAGGTTTTGTCAAAAGTTATGCAGTTTTAATAGGATTAATTAGTGGGTGGATTCTCTTTCTCATTGTAGGAAAAGTGACAATTCCAGCTCAAGTAACTCATTTTGTGCAACTTCCGCAAATATTTGCTTGGGGACTTCCAAAGTGGAATACAGGTATGGCTGTATCGAGTTTCGTTATGGTATGTATTTTAGTTTCAAATACAGTGGCGGCGATTATAGCAATTAATCAAGCTACCATTCAAAAAGGGACTATTGAGCAGAAACAGTTGAAGGATGGTACGTGGGTTGGAGGGATTTCACATATCATTTCTTCTATATTTTCAACTGTAGGTGTCGTGCCGTTACCAGCAACGGCAGGATTTATACGTTTAACGAAACAAAAGTATATACGATCGTTCTTACTAGCGTGTATGTTATTAGTCGTAATGTCGCTGTTTCCGAGTATTATTCGTTACTTAGCATCTTTACCATCGGCTGTCGCATCTGCCGTTTTAATGGCGTCGTTCGTACAGCTAATTGGAATTGGATTTCATAATATAAAACAAGTACCAATGAGCGAAAGAAATGTAACGATTTTAGGAGTTGCTGTATTATTTGGAAGTGGTGTTATGTTTTTACCGTCTGGAGCGCTCCAATCCTTACCGTCTGTTATGCAATATATATTTGGAAATGGTTTGTTTGTAGGTACCGTTGTTAGCATTTTACTAGAACAAATATGGCGTACTGAAAAGTGAGTGGATACAAGGAGTGTCTGCACTGTATAAAAGTCTAAAATAACATGTGAAATAAAGCCCATTTTCATTCACCACCCGCACATTTCGTTCATACAATATCTTGACTAAATAAACACCCAACTTACACATACACAGCTCTGGCTTAAGCAAGGAGGGTTATACCAGTTGAAGGAAAAAGCGTATCAATCTAAACCTTTACTCACAAAGAGAGAGAGAGAAGTATTTGAATTACTGGTTCAAGATAAAACAACGAAGGAAATTGCAGGTGAACTTTTTATAAGTGAAAAGACAGTTCGCAACCACATCTCAAACGCAATGCAAAAGCTAGGGGTTAAAGGACGTTCACAAGCAGTTGTTGAGCTTCTTCGCATGGGAGAGCTCGAACTATAAAAAGAAAGCCGACTTTTATGAAGAGTCGGCTATTTTTCTGTCTGTTTCATGTTCTATAAGAATGATAAGAACACTCCATACATAAATAGGTAGTAAGGAGGGGATATGTTGAAAAGGATATTGTTAGTTTCAACAAGCGCTCATGATATGAATGGACACCCGACTGGTTTGTGGCTGGAAGAGCTCGCAGCTCCTTATCATGTATTTAAAAAGGCTAAGTTCGATGTTGATATTGTGTCGATACAGGGCGGTAAAGTACCTATTGATAGAGTTTCTATTCCGAACGGGATACCTCGTGAATTTAAGCATGTTGCGTCTTTGTTGCAAAATACGAAGCCGATCTCAACGGTTCATTTTTCAGATTATGATGCGGTTTTGTTTGGTGGTGGGCACGGGGCGATTGTAGATTTTCCAGGTAATTCATATGTTGCAAATTTAATTGTGAATATGTACAACAATAACAGGATTGTAGCGGCTGTGTGTCACGGAGTAAGTTCTTTAGTCGGTGTGAAAAATAAAGATGGCTCGTTTTTTGTTACCGGTAAGCGTATAACAGGTTATACGAATGATGAGGAAAAAGCTGTGCATTTAGAAAAGCGAGTGCCGTTTTTATTAGAAAGTAAATTGAAAGAAGAAGGGGCTTTGTTTTATGTGGCTCCAAATTTCACGCCGCATGTCGTAGTAGATGGGCGTTTAATTACAGGGCAAAATCCGCAGTCTAGTATGGAAATAGGGAAAGCTATAAGAAGAGCTGTAAATAAAGTATAGAAAAAGTGCTCCTTATTTATAAAGGTAGCGGGCATTTTTTCTATAGCATAAATGACCCCTTAAACTGAAAAGATGTATTGAGTATAGTGACTTCATTTATAATTAATTGTGAATTTGCTATACTATTTTGTATGGACAAAAGGGGAGGCTCTTTTAATGAGAAAAGTTGCATGTGCAAACACTTATATTAATAAAATAAAGCCCGTTATTAGAAAAACGAGTTTTAGTCAATTGAAAATAGATGAAATTGCGAAGTATATGGATATTAGTAAAGCTACTTTATATAAACGTTTTTCTTCAAAAGATGAGATTATTGAAGCTGTGGTAGAAGATTTTATAAACTACCTTCTTGAAGGAGATGCGGATAATCAAGATGAAAGTATGTCTTTTACAGAACGTTTCCAAAAGACGTTTATTCATTCTTTAAAATGTGTGACGTATATTTCAGATGTCTTTTTACAAGATTTGAAAGAGGCATATCCGCGCTTATCTGATCAGTTAGTTGCTGCACAACAAAATCGTAATCATAATTTGCAAATGTTTTTTGAAGCAGGTATGGAACAAGGCTACTTTAATAAAATGAACGCACAATTATTTATGGTGCAAGATGATGTGATGTTAAGACGTATTATAGATCATTCTTTTTGTATTCAGTACGATATTACGTTAAAGAAAGCGATACTTGATTTTTATCAACTAAAGAAGTATCAACTGTTTAAACCAGAGTATATAGATGCAATTGATGATTCGGAAATTGAAAAAGAAGTTATTGCTATTTTGCAAATGATTTCGTAAAAAAGCAGGTTTTCCTATAGTAATGGAAAACCTGCTTTTTTATTACTTGTTATTTGTTTACGTGTTGTAATACTAATTCAGCTACTGGACCACCTGAAGCTGGGTTTTGGCCGGTTATAACACGATTATCTTCTACAGCGTAAGCTTCCCAAGGTTGCGCAGCTTTTTCGTAAAGTCCTCCATTTTTAATAAGTTCATCTTCTGTTAAAAATGGAACGAATTGATCTAATTCAGCTAGTTTTTCCTCTTCATTTGAGAATCCTGTTACTTTTTTACCGCTAATTAAACGTTCCCCATTACTTAACGTGATATGAAATAAACCGGCAGCTCCGTGACAAACAGAGGAAACAATTCCGCCATTTTCATAAATGTTACGGCTAATCATTTGGAGTTCTTTATTTTCAGGGAAGTCCCAAATCACACCGTGACCACCTGCGTAATAAATAACAGCATAGTCTTCTGGATTCACCTCACTCGGTTTCATTGTCGAACCGAGACGATTCATAAATTCTTTCTTTTGATACCATTCCCAATCGATGCTCTCCGCCATTGCTAAACTATGTGGATCAATCGGTGTATAGCCGCCTTGTGGGCTAACATAATCTACTTCGTAACCAGCTTCTTCAACTTTTTTAACGAAATGGACAGCTTCACCAAGCCAAAGACCAGTAGCTCGATTTAAATTTGGATATTTTTCTACGCTCGTTAATACGACTAACATTTTTTTCTTCATCATGATCCTCCTGTAATGTTTCTTCTATATAAAAGTTTTTTATTTATTTGGCTTTATTAAGTTAGAAATTGCAAATTTGAATAATCATGTCAGTCCTCCTTATATCGGATTCGAAATTAGTGTATAATAATTTTTGAACAAAGTAAACTAAAAACACTAAAATAGTTTACTTTGTATATTTTTCGTTGACAAACTGTAATGCTGAAACTATGATAGTTCCATGAATATCGAACAACGTACATGTTTCGTTTCAGATTCAATTTGTCGCGCGACAAATGTATACATTTGATGAAGTTGTTTAGTAGTGATAGAGGCGCTGAACAACTTTATTTGTTACTACAATTAGGAGAGGTGTTACACATGGGGAAAGATATAAGCAACCATTCAAAATGGTTTGTTTTCACATTATATTTTATCGTTTTATTAGGACCGATGAATGCGGTTTTATTTAATGTAGCGTTAGAGGATATGGCTCATGATTTATCCATTAGTCAATCGAAGGTAAGTTGGGTTGTAGTAGGTTATTCCTTAGTTGTCGGTATTGGTTCGATGATATATGGGAAGCTTGCTGATCGTTATAGTGTAAAAAAACTATTGATTATTTCAATCATCATATTTGTAGCTGGGTCCATTATTGGATTTGTAAATCAATCTTATGCGATTGTCATTTTTGCAAGATTAGTGCAGGCGAGTGGGGGCGCAGCGTTTATTGCGCTTAGTATGATTGCGGTAGCAAAATTAGTCGCTCCTGCTAAGAAGCCTGGCGCTTTAGCGATGATTAGTTCTTCTATTGCATTAGCGATAGGCATTGGTCCTTTAGTTGGCGGAGCAATTACAAATACATTAGGGTGGCCATATTTATTTTTATTTATGATTATTTCAGTAGTTGGGATTTTTCTGCTTATGAAATTTATGCCAGAAGAAGCGCATCATAAGGCTGAAGCGTTTCATTTTGATTACATCGGAGCGGTGTTGTTATTTGCATTCATTACGACTGTTTTATTGGGTGTAAATATTAATGGTTGGCTATTTGTGTTATCGGTTGTTTTCTTATTTTTATTCACGGTCCGTATGAAGAACGCGGAGCATCCATTTATTGATATTGAGTTGTTTACAAATAAACCATTTCTTCGTTTAATAACAGTCGGATTTATAATTAATGTGGCGTTATGTGCTAATTTATTATTATTGCCATTACTGTTAGGAAGAGTACACGGATTGTCGTCGTTTGTTATCGGAATTGTATTATTTGTTGCATCACTTTTCGGTATTGTGTCTAGTTTTATTACTGGAAAAATTATCCCTTCGTTTGGAAATGTGAATATGATTAATGTGGCGTCTGTCATCATGATTGTTGGCTTTTTAATTTTAGGCTTTATTCCGAATGGAAGTATAGTCGTTATTGTATTAGCGATTATTTTAACGTTTATGAGTTATTCTACCATTCAAGTATCATTGAACACATTTATACCGAAAACATTACATGTAGCTAAAGTTGGAGTCGGTCTTGGTTTATATAATTTAATTAACTTTTTCGGTATGGCATTTGGACCAGCTGTAGCGAGCAAAATTATGGAATCTACAGATAGTTATCGTTTGAATTTTATTTTAATCGTTATGTTAATTTCTGCTCATTTCTTCTTATTAATTGGAATGTCTTCTTTCCAAAAAAAGATGGAGCAATAAATACGTGCTTTATATAGAAGAAACCGACTTTCATATAGAAGGCCGGTTATTTTTCTGTCTTGCAAATTATGAAAAAAAGGAGCAAAATAAAAAAGTCCTAGTCTATACAGGTACAAATGAAAATTTTCATACAGAAGCAGTTTAAGTGAGCGAACTTAAAGTGTGTAAAATATAATGATAAAATAAGATGATGAATGAGAAAACGGGTGATGAAGTTGAATAGAGCAATCGGTGTTATCGATTCAGGAGTTGGTGGTTTAACAGTAGCGAAGGAATTAATTCGTCAGTTGCCGAAAGAGCGCATTATATATTTAGGGGATACAGCACGTTGCCCTTATGGTCCGCGTTCTCGAGAAGAAGTGCGTCAATTTACGTGGGAAATGACGGAGCGTTTACTAGATTTAAATATCAAAATGTTAGTTATTGCGTGTAATACAGCAACTGCGGTTGTATTAGAAGAGATGCAGAAACAATTACCAATTCCAGTGGTAGGAGTTATTCACCCAGGATCACGTACAGCTTTAAAAGTGACAAATACGTATCATGTTGGGATTATTGGAACAATTGGAACGGTGAAAAGTGGTGCATACGAAGAAGCGTTAAAGTCTATTAATAACCGTGTTATGGTAGAAAGCTTAGCGTGTCCGCCTTTCGTTGAGCTTGTAGAGAGTGGCAATTTTGAAAGTGAAATGGCATATGAAGTTGTAAGAGAAACGTTGCAACCGCTGAAAAATACTGATATTGATACACTTATTTTAGGTTGTACACATTATCCGATTTTAGGTCCTGTTATTAAAAAAGTAATGGGAGATAAAGTACAACTCATTAGTTCAGGTGATGAAACAGCGCGTGAAGTAAGTACGATTTTATACCATAGTAAAATGTTGAATGAGGGAGAGGAACAAAGTGATCATCTCTTCTTAACAACAGGAAAAATAGGTCTATTTAAAGAAATTGCATCAAAATGGTTCGGTCAACCGATTGAAAATGTGAAACATATTCATTTAGAAAAAGAATAATAGTAGTACTCATATAAGTAAACTCCTGAGAAATCAGGAGTTTTTTGTTTGTAAGAAGCACAGCTTGTTCTAAAACATGAAACAGCTCGTATACATAATAGTACAAACTTAGATTTTAGGGGGGAATGGCATGCCTAAATCCACTTTTAAATGGGTTGTTGGTGCTACTGTGAGTGCTGTTTTACTAACAGGGTGTGGCTTTATAAATCAGGAGAAAGTAACGGAACAAATTGATCCGCCAAAACAAGTTACGTATACAGAGGGTGGAAAGAAAGAAGTAGCTAAGAAAGATAAGCAAGGACAAATGGTGAATAGAGAACTATACCTTGTTGATAAAAATGGCTATGTTGTACCACAAACGTTAGCTATATCTACTCCAAAAGCAAATGAGGTTATTCAGCAAACGTTAGAGTACCTTGTGAAAGATGGGCCGGTAACGAATTTATTACCGAATGGGTTCCGCGCAGTCATTCCAGCGAATACATCGATGACCCTAGATTTGAAAAAAGATGGGACGGCAGTCATTGATTTTTCTAAAGAAATGAAAAACTATGCAAAAGAAGAAGAGCGTCAAATCGTTGAGTCAATAGCGTGGACGTTGACGCAATTTAAAGAAGTAAAACAAGTGCAGTTCCAAATAAATGGTGAGAAATTGGCGAAGATGCCTGTTGGTGGTACACCGCTTGGTGAAGGGGTGAGCCGTGCTAACGGTATTAACTTCGATGATGAGCAAGTAGCGGATGTAACAAACACAAAACCAGTAACACTTTATTTTATGGCGCAAAATAATAATAAACAGCAATACTACGTACCAGTAACACGCCGCGTTGTAGAAGGAAAAGAAAATGATTATGCAGCAATTGTAGATGAACTTGTAAAAGGGCCGATTCATCAATCTCTTCTGAACGATTTCAATCCAGGAGTTAAGCTGATTACGAATCCGAAATTACAAGATGGAAATCTTACATTAAACTTTAATGAAAATATATTTATAAACCCAGATAAAAATATGATTTCAAATTACGTATTGAAGTCATTAGTTTTATCTTTAACAGAAAAGAAAGGCGTGAAAAGTGTTTCTATTGAAGTAAATGGCAAAGCAAATCTTATAGATGAAAAGGGTGAAAAGTTAATAAAACCTGTAGATCGTCCAGAAAACGTGAATACAGGTAGTTTTTAATCGCCAATAATTTGATATACTTAAGTAAGAAAGGGGAATTGCTTTTTGGGTTCCTCTTCTTTTATTGTATACATATCATACATTTAAATTTGGCTATACTAACAAGTAGTTATGAGGAGGTTATTTTTATGCGAGTAGATGGTAGAGAGAAAACAGAATTACGCCATATACATATTCATACGAATTATTTAAAACATCCAGAAGGATCAGTATTAATTGAGGTTGGGGATACAAAGGTAATTTGCTCAGCGACAATTGAAGAGCGTGTCCCGCCTTTTATGCGTGGAGAAGGAAAGGGTTGGGTAACAGCTGAATACGCGATGATTCCACGTGCGACAGAACAACGTACAATTAGGGAGTCAAGTAAAGGGAAAGTAACAGGACGTACAATGGAAATCCAACGTTTAATTGGACGAGCATTACGTGCGGTAGTTGACTTAGAAGCACTTGGTGAGAGAACGGTTTGGATTGATTGTGATGTTATTCAAGCGGATGGTGGAACGAGAACAGCTTCTATTACAGGTGCATATGTAGCGATGGTATTAGCATTTGAGAAGTTATTACAAGCAGAAAAAGTATCTAAAATTCCAGTGAAAGATTATTTAGCAGCAACGTCAGTAGGAATTGTTGAAGAGCAAGGTGTTGTTTTAGATTTAAACTATGCAGAAGATTCTAAAGCAGACGTTGATATGAACGTAATTATGACTGGAAAAGGTCAGTTTGTTGAAGTACAAGGAACTGGAGAAGAAGCGACGTTTAGCAGAGCGCAGTTAAATGAATTACTTGATGCTGCGGAACAAGGTATTTTCCAACTGATTGACATGCAAAAAGAAGCGTTAGGCGACATCGTATCTCATATAGAGTAGAGGTGGAAAATATGAAACAAGTTGTTGTAGCGACAAAAAATATGGGGAAAGTACGTGAATTTGCCGAGTTATTTGAGCGATTTGATTTAGAAGTAAAATCATTACACGATTTTCCTCATATTGAAGAAGTCGAAGAAACTGGTGAAACATTTGAAGAAAATGCGATTTTAAAAGCGGATAGTCTGAGCAAACAACTGAATGCAATCGTAATTGCGGATGATTCAGGTCTTATTGTAGATGCTTTAAATGGAAAGCCAGGCGTGTATTCAGCTCGTTTTGCTGGAGAGCCAAAAGATGATCAAGCGAATATTGATAAAGTTTTACAAGAATTAAATGAAATACCGTTTGATAAGCGTAAAGCTCGCTTCTACTGTGCATTAGCAGTAGCTTTTCCTGAAGGTGATAAAAAGCCTGTCATTGTAAACGGGACGTGCGAAGGATATATTTTAGAACAGCGCCGCGGGGAAAACGGTTTTGGATATGATCCGATTTTTTATGTGGAAGAATATAAAAAAGCGATGGCGGAACTAAGTTCAGATGAGAAGAATGCCATTAGCCACCGTGGACGTGCTCTTCGTAAATTAGAAGAAAAAATCCCGGAATGGTTTTTAGGAGAATAAGGGAGAGAGATTGATGAAAGCTTTAATCGTAAGCGATAGTCATAGCTCTGGGAAGGAATTACAGCAGTTAAAAGAGAAATATGAAGGGAAAGTAGATATCATGATTCATTGCGGTGATTCGGAGTTAACGCCTGCTCATGAAGAGCTGCAAGGTTTCCATGTTGTAAAAGGGAATTGTGATTATGCTAACTTTCAAGATGAAATTGTAACTGATGTAGAGGGCATTCGTTTTGTAGTTGTGCACGGACATCGTCATAACGTGAAAATGACATTGCAAACATTAGCGTACCATGCAGAAGAGGTAGGGGCGCAAGTTGCGTGCTTCGGACACTCTCACGTATTAGGTGCAGAATTAATCGACGGCGTTTTATTTATTAATCCAGGCAGCATTTTATTGCCGCGTCAGCGTGTAGAAAAGACATTTGCTTTATTAGAAATGGATGAAAATCAAATTGAAGTTCGTTTTGAAACATTAGACGGACAGCTAGTTGAACAAGCAATTTTTAAAAGAGGATAAGAAAAATTATCCTCTTTTAAAAAAGGTGTTGACTTTATGTATGGTTATACATATAATAAATATTGTCGATAGGGCAACAGCGCTAACGAAGAAAATGAAATAACATATGCGGGTGTAGTTTAGTGGTAAAACAAGAGCCTTCCAAGCTCTGGTCGAGAGTTCGATTCTCTTCACCCGCTCCATGTCCCAGTAGCTCAGCAGGATAGAGCAACGGCCTTCTAAGCCGTCGGTCGGGAGTTCGAATCTCTCCTGGGACGCTAAGAAAACCTTGTTATCTTTTGGTAACAAGGTTTTTTGTTTGTCTACAAATTGATGTATGTGCAAAAGGTGTAAAAAATGTAACGTAATATATGGTAATTATTATGTGTAACGGATTAAAGTGCATTAAGAAAAGAGCGCCATTTATGCGCCCTATTCCTCTTATTTAATTTCAAGAATCAATAGGTTTATGATGGAACTCAAATCCATATCCAGATTCTCCTAACTGTTCACTTACAATATTATAAAACTTTTTCCCATAAAAACTAGGTTCATTCTGCGAATACACTTGTATAATGAATTGTGTTCTCCCTATTGTACTTGGAACTTTTTCATAGATTTCATCACTTTCAATGAATCCTAAATATGTATTGATTTTGTCTTGTAAAAGTAAAATGTGTTCATCATCAAGTTCTTCGCTTTTATTCCACTCTAAAGCATCAAAGATTGCTAAGTATACATTATCGTTATTATCCTCATCTATTAAAACTAAATCGACTTGATCCGTATCATGTAATGCCATATAAAAGCCTCCTCATTATTCTTTTCTTATTACATTTATTTTCGTTGGTGGAATCTCTTCTAAATGTTCAAATGGTGGTTTGTTCCTACTTTTAACTATTGCACCTGATTCTGCAATTTCAGGGAAGGCTTTTTTCTGATTTTTAGTAAGAGGTGCAGTAGGTGAAGATTTTAACTCTACTAAGTCAATCTTACCATTTGCGTCCTTGCCTCCTATATCTATACGAGTGCGTACGCCCGATTTTGTTTGTACGGTTATTTGTTCATTCAATTCAGATTTAGGTTTTTGTTGTTTTATAACCTCGAACATTTTTGTTTCGTATTCTTTACCTGCTAAGCTATTAGCTTTTAAAGTTTTCCGTTGTTTTTCTAGTGTGGCTGCTGCATCTATTGCATTGGAAACTTTTTTTGCACCTTTGACTACTTTTATTCCCTTACCAACAGGCGTAAGTCCCGCAAAAACCATGACACCAGCACCAGTGCGTTCCCACCATGAAAGTTTTTCGCCAGTATCGGGATCAACACCTTCTATAACACGTCGTACATCGTATTCTCCCGATAACTCGCCCACTAGATCCCTAGTAACTTTCTCTAAACTTTCACCATCTTTTTTCGAAGAAGATGCACCAGGCGATGTGTTGTTATTTTCTGAAGAAGGGGTATTAGCTATAATCTCACTTTCAACTAGATTGCCGTCGTACTCAGCATCTGCCATGCGGAATTTTTCCGCAACTCTTTCTAATTCGTCAGCTATTTTATCGAATTCCGTTAAAACTGTGAACATTTTCGGTTTAGCTTCGTTAAACATTTGATAGAAATGTTGGCTAGTTGCTCCTGCCCAGTTTGCGGCAATATGTTCTGTTTGATTGTATAAACCATTATGTATTTGTTCTAAGGTGTACCGTACGTTCTTTACCGTCTTGGCTACTTGCTCTAGACGTTCAGGTGTTACTTTTATTTGTACCATACCATCCCTGCTTCTCCTATAATATTTTTACAAGAAAAGTATACCATATCTATACATTAGCCAGTGTATGTTAAACAAGCGATGAAAGAATCTCTTATATATTGTAGATAATAGGTGGGCCGGAAGTTCGGATCTCTCCTGGGACGCTAAAAATTGATGTTTTGGTGTAAGAGATGGGGGTAGGAATGAAATAGCATAATTAATACGAGTGAAAGATTATCGCAAGAAGTGATTACTTATAAGTTTCGCGTCTAGTTTGGGTTATAATTGTAGCTCATTCTTAATATCTGTAACCTTTCCTTAGATATTAAGAAGTTGTATATGTAATTCTTTTTCTTAAATAAAAGGAGCGCCGTTTAGCACCCTGTTCCTCATAGTATTTAATTTCAAGAATCAATAGGTTTATGATGGAACTCAAATCCATATCCAGATTCTCCTAACTGTTCACTTACAGTATTATAAAACTTTTTACCATTCTAGTACGATTGAGCAGCAGTTATCGAAACTTATCCCCGACAGTGTGTTACAATTAATAGAAGCGGAAAACGAGAATCTCCAATTGACTGGACCTGTGATTGGTTAGACAGTTTAAGAAGGTTGTATAAAAAAGGGAGATGGCGCAAAGATGGCGAGATCAAATGAGAACGATTTAACGGAGAAATTGGCAGAAGGTCACCGAAAATATGGTGATGGCAATTTTACAGTACAGAACATCGGTGATGAAACTAACCCGAATTGGACTATCGTAAAAAATGTGAGGAAGGGATCGGCAGGCATTCGCGAAGAGGAAGATATATTAAGACTGCGATCAAAATATATAAAATAGTACGGAAATGAGCGGAGTGGGAGCTTGAATTTCTCCTGGGACGCTAAGAAACCCTTGTTATCTTTTGATAACAAGGGTTTCTTGTTTAGTTATTAATAAACTTTTCAAACACAAAACCATAATCTTTCACATTATATTGTTTTTTCGTATCAACGAGCCAGTTAAAAGCGATTTCGTTCATTTCTTTAAACTGTTCTGCTAAATTTACTTGTGCGTTTGAAATACGGCTAAAAGCGTTAGATGCCATATCTAAACTTTTATGTGCATACTGCAATGTAATATCGTTGTCGTATGAGATTTCTTCTATTTTAAGTAAAGCTTTATATAAATCTTTTAATTCTTCAATATGTTTTTTATGGACATCAATTGAATAGTGCTCATCGCCCATTTGGAACTTAATTTCTACATCTAAATCAATCGTTCCCGCAGTTTCAAGCGCTACGTTTTTAATTTGATATTTACTATAGCTAAAGTGGCGTAGTGTACGTTTTTTACTTGTCGCACTTGTACCATCTAGATGGAGTAATCCTTTGTTTGTGAAGCAATATTCATCTGATTTCGATTTAATGAGAAAATAAATTTTCTCCCCATCTTCATGCATCACGTAATCATCAGCATCCACCTTATCGTAATCTTTCGGTGTAATGACAGAACCTACATCACTTAATCCCAAAACATCGGCAGCTACTTTTTTGAACATATATAATCCCCCTTGTAAATTAAATTCTTAATTGTACAAAAATATATTAACATGGTTTTAACAAAGAATTTTCTTTTAATGAGAAAATATTGGGAGGTAAGTTAAGAAAAGTAACGAATGTTATTTTAAAAATATGTAAAAAGGTGCTGAGAAAAAGTGTACCATCATACAAAAACAAAGGGGGATTTAGCTGTTTTAAAGGCGCAAGTTGATTTGTACGAAAAAGGATATATGATTTTAATACCACAAACAGAGCATTCTCCGTTTGATCTTGTAGTGTACAAAGATGGATTGTTTAAGAGAGTGCAAGTGAAATATAGAGAATTGAATGCAAGAGGGATACTAGAAGTAAGATTTCGTTCTAGTTATTCTACTGCAAGCGGAGTCGCTACAAAAGAAGTGAATAAAGAAGAAATAGATGTGTATTGTGTATATTGTCCTTAAACGGATTCTTGTTATTATTTTAATCCAAAATTATTTAGTAAATCTATTAGTTTAAGAGTGGGTTTTTCGAAAAATAACCAAGAGAAAAAAGTTAATTTTGCAAGTGATTATAGAGAAATTCCGTGAAAGCACCTTAAGCGATATGAGGTGTTTTTTTAATCCTTTTTTGAAATCTTACAATTCTGTAAGGTAACTGTAAGGTAGTTCGATGGTAACAAATTGCTAATCAACTATAATGAAGGTAACAACGATAAAACGAGGAGGAAGAAATGATGAAAGGATTAATCGTAACGGGTTTAACGGTTGCTTTTGGATTTGTAGCGTATGAGAAATTAACATATGTAGTTGATGTTGTAAAACATTTAATCGCTTAGTAAAAAACTGCCATGAGAGGGAAAGGGAATGAGTGAATGAATGGAATGGTTATTTGGAATTATAGGTACTTGTAGTGTAGTGTTATTGTTCTTTGTCCCAAGTGGTATACTTAGTTCGACAACGAGTTTGTTCTTCTTAAGTTTGTTTGCTTGTACGATGCTTATTATTATGTTTTTAATGAAGCGAAGTAAACCAATCTTCTATTTTAGCATGATTGTTATGGCAATTATTGTTCTCCAAATTATTACCCTTGTTATATACCCCACTATTATAAATGCTTTCCATTAATGATGAATCCTCTGCTTGAATTGCTGAGGGTTTTTATTTGCATATTTTTAATTTTGAGTAGGGATTTGCTTGTATTGAAATGTAAAAATTAAATATTTGTATATTTAAAACAAAGAGTTTTGGGATGTTGTGTTCTCATTACTCATTTGATATATTTACTTTAAAGATAATTAAAATCTAGAAAAAGAGGCGGACGTATGGATAAAAAAGAAAATACGGTCGTATTGTTTCCGCAGTTATCAGAGCGATATATTGATGAAGGTTTTTTAGCGCTGAAAGAGCGGAAATTCGAAGATGCATTGCGCTGCTTTGAAATATTACGTCAGTATAATGCAGAAACGGAACAAACGGAACTCGCTTCTGTTATTTGTTTGTTGGAATTGAAACATATGGAAGAAGCGAAAGACAAATGTGAACAGTTACTTGAAACGGGAGCTGTATTATTTGGTGATATTCTGGAAACATATGTGACGATTTTAGTTCAAACAAATGATTATGAAGGTGTCATTGAAACCGTTGAAAAAGTTTTGCAAACGAAAGATGTAATGCCTGAGCAAAAAGAAAAATTAGCACAGCTCGCTTTATTTGCAGAAGGTATGTTAAATGAAGTAGATACGTCACTAGTCGATTCGAATTTTGAATTAGATGAGTTTACTAATGAAATGTTTGGAGAAAACTTTGGACAAAAGCTAAGAGCAATTCAGCAACTTTCGTTAAAAGACCTGGATTTTGCATTACCTATTTTAAAGAAATTTTTAATAGACGAAAAACAGCATCCTTATTTGAAAACTTCTATTTTGTATAAAATGATAGAAAATCAAATAGAAGAAGAGATAGAGGTAGAAAAGTTTGGGAATACGATCAAGGTAATTCCAGCATTTACAGTTCATAATGAGGAGCAATCCAATAACATTATACATATATTATCAAGTCGATTAGAACAAAAGTATCCTGATATATTTGATGCGATGGTTACATATTGGAAAGAATTGCAAATTAGCGTTTTCCCATTCGCTCTATTAATGGATAAGGTGGAGATTTGGGCTGCTGTTTTAGAGAGAATTGGAAGAAAGCGTTTCGGATTGACTATTGATGAAGAAGAGCTTATGACAGCGTATAATATTGAATTAGAAGAGTTTCATATTGCCTATCAATGGTTATTACGTGTTGAAAGAGAAGGATATTTGCCCGTATAATTATGAAAAAGAATCGTTCGGTTCTTGAAACGAGCATATTCTATGTTATAATGTAAGGGTTGCAAAAGGCAGAAATCTGCCTGTTTGTAAGAGAAGAGAAGTGTAATTCTCTTACTTAATATGTTTCATATTATTCTCGAACAAAATATACCGTAGTTGTCTTTTAGGCAATTAGTAGATTGGAACATTATATCTGAAAGCTTTTGCTAGAGGATTATTTGTACTTTTGTTATTTCAAAAAAGAGATAATGAAGATCTTAATCTATAGAGGTATGTGCATACATTATTATAGTTGGAGGGAAAGAATAAATGGCTGCAAAATGGGAAAAATTAGAAGGTAACGTAGGCGTTTTAACAATCGAAGTTGATGCTAAAGAAGTAAACAACTCTATCGACGCTGCGTTCAAAAAAGTAGTAAAAACAATCAACGTACCAGGTTTCCGTAAAGGAAAAATGCCTCGTCCGTTATTCGAACAACGCTTTGGTATCGAATCTTTATACCAAGATGCTTTAGATATCATCTTACCAAAAGCATACGGTGAAGCGATCGATGAAGCTGGTATCTTCCCAGTTGCTCATCCTGAAATCGACATCGAGAAATTCGAAAAAAATGCTAACCTTATCTTCACTGCAAAAGTAACAGTGAAACCTGAAGTTAAATTAGGTGAGTACAAAGGTTTAGCAGTAGAAAAAGTTGAAACAACTGTAACTGACGAAGATGTAGAGAACGAATTAAAATCTTTACAAGAGCGTCAAGCTGAACTAGTTGTTAAAGAAGAAGGAACTGTTGAAAACGGTGATACAGCTGTAATCGACTTCGAAGGTTTCGTTGATGGCGAAGCATTTGAAGGCGGAAAAGGCGAAAACTACTCTCTAGCAATCGGTTCTGGTACATTCATCCCAGGTTTCGAAGAGCAAGTAATTGGTCTTAAATCTGGTGAGTCTAAAGACGTTGAAGTATCATTCCCAGAAGAGTACCACGCTGCTGAATTAGCTGGCAAACCAGCAACATTCAAAGTAACAGTTCATGAAATCAAAACAAAAGAACTTCCTGAGTTAAACGACGAGTTCGCTAAAGAAGCTGACGAAGCGGTTGCAACTCTTGATGAATTAAAAGCAAAACTTCGTACAAACTTAGAAGAAGGCAAAAAGCACGAAGCTGAGCACAAAGTACGTGACGAAGTAGTAGAATTAGCTGCTGCTAACGCTGAAATCGACATTCCAGAAGCTATGATCGACACTGAGTTAGATCGTATGGTTCGTGAATTCGAGCAACGTTTAAGCCAACAAGGTATGAACCTTGAGCTTTACTACCAATTCACAGGTACTGATGCTGACAAGTTAAAAGAGCAAATGAAAGAAGACGCTCAAAAACGCGTACGAATCAACCTTGTTCTTGAAGCTATCATTGAAGCTGAAAACATCGAAGTTACTGAAGAAGAAGTAACTGCAGAAGTTGAAAAAATGGCTGAAATGTACGGTATGCCAGTAGACGCTATCAAGCAAGCTCTTGGAAGCGTAGACGCTTTAGCTGAAGATCTTAAAGTGCGTAAAGCTGTAGATTTCTTAGTAGAAAACGCTGCATAATAAAATAACAAGGCGCGATTTTAATCGTGCCTTGTTTTATAAATATAGAAATATATTTATAAAACTTTTCGATGAAGAAGGAAAACTTCCTTAATGAGTCGAATATACATATTTCAAAAGTTTTAAAAACTTTTTATTTGTACATAACTAGTCATATTATTTGTATTTCTCGCCACGTAGTGACATAATATGTATTTACATACGATACATTTATCGTGTACATACGAAGGCAAGAGGTTAGCACTTTGTAAGGGGTGTGAAAATATGTTTAAATTTAATGATGAAAAAGGGCAATTAAAATGTTCTTTTTGTGGTAAAACACAAACGCAAGTTCGAAAGTTAGTTGCAGGTCCAGGTGTTTACATTTGTGACGAGTGTATCGAACTTTGTACTGAAATTGTACAAGAGGAGCTTGCGAAAGACGAAGAAGTAGAATTCAAAGATGTACCGAAACCGGTAGAAATTCGTGAAATCTTAGATGAGTATGTCATCGGACAAGATAATGCGAAGAAAGCACTAGCGGTAGCGGTATATAACCATTACAAACGCATTAATTCTAACAGCAAAATTGATGATGTAGAATTAGCGAAGAGTAATATCGCACTTATCGGGCCAACAGGTAGTGGTAAAACATTACTGGCACAAACGTTAGCGCGTATTTTAAATGTTCCATTTGCAATCGCGGACGCAACATCTTTAACTGAAGCTGGATATGTTGGGGAAGATGTAGAAAACATCTTACTAAAATTAATCCAAGCAGCTGATTATGATGTAGAGAAAGCGGAAAAAGGAATCATTTATATTGATGAGATTGATAAAGTGGCACGTAAGTCCGAAAATCCATCAATTACACGTGATGTATCTGGTGAAGGTGTGCAGCAGGCACTTCTGAAAATTTTAGAAGGTACTGTAGCAAGCGTTCCACCTCAAGGTGGTCGTAAGCATCCGCACCAAGAGTTTATTCAAATTGATACAACGAATATCTTATTCATCTGTGGTGGAGCGTTTGATGGCATCGAGCCAATTATTAAACGTCGTCTTGGTGAAAAAGTAATTGGTTTTGGTTCTGAGAAGAAAAATGCTGATGTAAATGAGAAGCATGTTTTATCTCACGTATTACCAGAGGACCTTTTAAGATTTGGTTTAATTCCAGAGTTTATCGGTCGTCTTCCAGTTATTGCGAACCTAGAGCCACTTGATGAAGATGCTCTTGTTGATATTTTAACGAAACCGAAAAATGCACTTGTTAAGCAATTCCAAAAACTATTGGAGCTTGACGATGTTGAGTTAGAGTTTGAAGAAGGTGCACTAATTGAAATTGCGAAAAAAGCAATTGAACGTAAAACAGGTGCTCGTGGACTTCGTTCTATTATTGAAGGCTTAATGCTTGAGGTAATGTTCGAGCTACCATCTCGCAAAGATATCGAGAAGTGTATTCTTACAAAAGAAACAGTAGCTGATAATGCAGCGCCAAAATTGGTGTTACAAGACGGTACTGTACTTGATACAAAAACATCTGCATAATGCGAAGGAGAAACAGCAATTTTTATAATTGCTGTTTTTCTTTATGTTTAGCTATGTTCCTCCGCGGAAATACTAAGAGATAAAACATTGCGGGAGGAAATAAATGATGAGCTGGACAAATATATTTTTACTTGTTCAACTTGTTTTTGGTGTAATTGTCGGATTGTATTTTTGGCATTTACTTCGAAATCAGCGAACACAAAAAGTTTCAATTGATCGAGAATCAAAAAAAGAATTAGAACAGCTTCGTAAAATGCGCGAGATTTCTTTAACAGAGCCGCTTGCGGAAAAGGTGCGTCCTACATCCTTTTTAGATATTGTAGGGCAAGAGGACGGGATTAAGTCGTTAAAAGCGGCTCTTTGTGGTCCGAACCCGCAACATGTGATTATATATGGTCCGCCAGGTGTCGGAAAGACAGCGGCAGCACGTCTTGTATTAGAAGAAGCGAAACGAAATCCAAAATCTCCATTTCGCACAAATGCAACATTTATTGAACTGGATGCGACGACAGCAAGGTTTGACGAACGTGGTATTGCAGACCCTTTAATCGGTTCGGTACATGATCCAATTTATCAAGGTGCCGGTGCGATGGGGCAAGCAGGTATTCCACAACCGAAAAAAGGTGCGGTAACAGATGCACATGGTGGTATTTTGTTTATTGATGAGATAGGTGAACTACATCCGATTCAAATGAACAAAATGTTAAAAGTACTAGAAGATCGGAAAGTGTTTTTGGAAAGTGCATACTACAGTGAAGAGAATACGATGATTCCAACGTATATACATGACATTTTTCAAAAAGGTTTACCAGCCGATTTTCGCTTAGTTGGGGCGACGACACGTTCGCCAGAGGAGATCCCTCCTGCTATTCGGTCGCGTTGTTTAGAAGTGTTCTTTCGTGAGTTAGATACAGAAGAAATTCAAAAAGTAGCGAAGAATGCAGCTGACAAAGTGGAAATGCGAATCGGTGAAAATGGTATTGAAATGGTTGGGATGTATGCGAGAAATGGGCGAGAAGCAATTAATCTTGTACAAATCTCTGCAGGAATGGCAATAAATGAAGAACGCCCATTCATTAAAGATGAAGATATAGAGTGGGTTGTTCACTCTAGTCAACTTACGCCGAAGTACGAAAAGCGCATTTATCCTATTCCGAGAATCGGTCTTGTAAATGGACTTGCTGTATACGGACCAAATACAGGTGCATTATTAGAAATTGAAGTAACAGCAATCAAGGCGAAAGATAAAGGATCGGTAAATGTTACCGGAATTGTTGAAGAGGAAAGTATTGGAAGTCAAACGAAATCAATTCGCCGTAAAAGTATGGCGAAAGGTTCTGTAGATAATGTATTAACAGTACTTCGTTCTCTAGATGTATTGCCAGAAGGGTACGATATACATATTAATTTTCCGGGTGGTATACCGATTGATGGGCCTTCGGCAGGTATTGCGATGGCAACAGGTGTGTATTCAGCGGTGCATCGTACGTATGTGAATAATGAAGTAGCGATGACTGGTGAGATTAGTATACACGGGGAAGTGAAACCTATTGGTGGTGTGTACGCGAAAATAAAAGCTGCGAAAAAGGCGGGAGCTAAGAAAGTTATCATTCCTGCTGAAAACATGCAACCGTTTTTGTATACAATAAAGGGAATTGAAATCATTCCTGTTCGTAAGTTAAAAGAAGTATTTGAGCTAACATTTATGCAAGAAAATATACATCGAGAGCTTGATATACATACTGCTGTGGACGAGACAGATGCACAATCAATGTGAGAATGTACGATAATAAAATTTGCCAGACTTCGTTTAAGTTTGTATGCTTAAGCGGAGTCTTTTTTCCTTTTTATAAAGGAGAAAAAACGTGGGATTTACAATTGCGGAAAATCTCTGCAATTGCATCTAGATGTATTGTAATATAAAATAGTTGAACAGGAGTTTAATTTATTATGGAGGTGCTATGTCTAGTATGAATACGAATGAAAGAATCGTGCCCCTCCTACCATTAAGAGGCGTTCTCGTATATCCAACGATGGTTCTGCATCTTGATGTAGGACGTGATAAATCGATACAAGCACTAGAGCAGGCGGCAATGGATGAAAATATTATCTTTTTAGCAATGCAAAAAGAAATGAATATCGATGATCCGAAAGAAGATGACATATATAGTGTAGGTACAGTGGCGAAAGTGAAGCAAATGTTAAAATTGCCAAACGGTACGCTTCGTGTCCTTGTAGAAGGTTTACATAGAGCAGAAGTAGTAGAATTTATAGAAGAAGAAAATGTAGTACAAGTTTCTATTAAAACGGTAACGGAAGAAGTGGAAGCTGATTTAGAAGAGAAAGCTCTTATGCGTACATTACTAGAGCATTTCGAACAATATATTAAAGTTTCGAAAAAAGTTTCAAATGAAACATTTGCAACGGTAGCTGATGTAGAAGAGCCAGGAAGATTAGCTGATTTAATTGCTTCTCACTTGCCAATTAAAACGAAGCAGAAACAAGAGATTTTAGAGATTATATCTGTGAAAGAACGATTACATACACTTATTTCAATTATTCAAGATGAACAAGAATTACTTAGTTTAGAAAAGAAAATTGGACAAAAAGTGAAACGTTCAATGGAGCGCACGCAAAAAGAATATTTCTTACGTGAGCAAATGAAGGCGATTCAAACTGAACTTGGCGATAAAGAAGGTAAGGGCGGGGAAGTTGAAGAGCTTCGTGAGAAAATTGAACAGTCGGGAATGCCTGAAGAAACAATGAAGGCTGCACAGAAAGAATTAGATCGTTATGAAAAGTTACCAGCAAGTTCTGCGGAGAGCGGTGTAATTCGCAATTATATTGATTGGTTATTAGCACTTCCGTGGACAGAAGCAACGGAAGATATGATTGATCTTGCTCATTCGGAAGAGATTTTAAACAAAGATCATTACGGTCTTGAGAAAGTGAAAGAGCGCGTACTTGAGTATTTAGCGGTACAGAAGTTAACGAATTCATTAAAAGGACCTATCCTTTGTTTAGTAGGCCCTCCTGGGGTCGGAAAAACTTCGTTAGCGCGTTCAATTGCAACATCATTAAATCGTAATTTTGTCCGTGTATCCCTTGGTGGTGTACGTGATGAATCTGAAATTCGTGGTCATCGCCGTACGTACGTTGGAGCAATGCCAGGACGCATTATTCAAGGTATGAAAAAGGCGAAATCAGTTAATCCGGTCTTTTTATTAGATGAGATTGATAAAATGTCTAACGATTTCCGTGGAGATCCATCAGCAGCATTACTTGAAGTGTTAGATCCAGAACAAAACCATAACTTCAGTGATCATTACATTGAAGAACCATATGATCTATCGAAGGTTATGTTTGTAGCAACTGCAAATACACTTTCAAGTATTCCAGGTCCATTGCTTGACCGTATGGAAATTATTTCGATTGCCGGTTATACTGAACTTGAAAAAGTACACATTGCCCGTGAACATTTATTGCCGAAACAATTAAAAGAGCATGGCTTACGAAAAGGTAATTTACAAGTACGTGATGAAGCGCTACTTGAAATTATTCGTTATTATACACGTGAGGCTGGTGTTCGTACACTAGAGCGCCAAATTGCAAAAGTTTGTCGTAAAGCAGCAAAAATTATCGTTACAGCAGAGCGTAAGCGTATTGTAGTAACAGAGAAAAATGTTGTTGATTTACTTGGCAAGCACATATTCCGTTATGGGCAAGCTGAGAAAACAGACCAAGTTGGTATGGCAACAGGGTTAGCGTATACAGCAGCGGGCGGCGATACACTTACGATTGAAGTGTCTGTAGCACCAGGTAAAGGGAAATTAATTTTAACAGGGAAACTTGGGGATGTTATGAAAGAATCCGCACAAGCAGCGTTTAGCTATATTCGTTCTCGTGCAGAAGAGCTTAAGATTGATCCGAATTTCCATGAGAAAAATGATATTCATATTCATGTTCCAGAAGGAGCAGTTCCAAAAGATGGACCGTCAGCAGGTATTACGATGGCAACGGCACTTATTTCTGCACTAACAGGTATTCCTGTAAGTAAAGAAGTAGGGATGACAGGTGAAATTACACTTCGTGGTCGAGTATTACCGATTGGTGGTTTAAAAGAAAAAACATTAAGTGCTCACCGCGCAGGCTTAACAAAAATTATTTTGCCAGCAGAAAACGAGAAAGATTTAGATGATATTCCAGAAAGCGTAAAAGAAAACCTTACGTTTGTGCTTGCATCTCATTTAGATGAAGTATTGGAGCACGCATTAGTAGGAGTGAAACAATGAAAGTAACAAAAGCAGATATTGTAATTAGTGCTGTTAAACCAGAACAATATCCAGACAGTGATTTACCGGAAATTGCATTAGCAGGTCGTTCAAATGTCGGGAAGTCTTCCTTTATTAATAAAATTTTAAATCGTAAAAAGTTAGTTCGTATTTCTTCTAAACCAGGAAAAACGCAAACGTTGAACTTTTTCTTAATCAATGAAATGATGCATTTTGTTGACGTTCCAGGTTATGGATATGCGAAAGTATCTAAATCAGAACGCGCAGCATGGGGCAAGATGATTGAAACTTACTTTACAACGCGTGAACAATTGGACGCAGCTGTATTAGTAGTTGATTTACGTCACAAACCAACAAGCGATGACGTGATGATGTATGATTTCTTAAAGCATTATGAAATCCCAACAATTATTATTGCGACGAAAGCCGATAAAATTCCGAAAGGGAAATGGCAGAAGCATTTAAAAGTTGTAAAAGAAACGCTTGCTGTTGAAATTGGCGATGAAATTGTTCTATTCTCTTCTGAAACAGGACTTGGAAAAGAAGAAGCATGGAAGGCTATTCATAAAATGACAAAAACAAAAAACGCGTGACGAATGTCGCGCGTTTTTTATTTACTACATTTTTTATTTTACGTTTAATGTAACCTCAATATTTCCTCTCGTTGCTTTCGAATAAGGACATACACCGTGAGCTGCTTCTACAAGTTCTTGTGCTTCGGCATGAGAGACGCCGGCAACATGTACATCAAGTACAGCAGATAGGCCGAAACCACCATCTGTATCTTTTCCGATAGAAACGTGAGCAGTTACTTCTGTACTTTCTACTTTCACACGCTTCGTACGAATGACAAGTTGTAATGCACTATCAAAACAAGCAGCATAACCAGCAGCAAATAGTTGTTCTGGATTTGTTGCTTCTCCGCCTGCACCGCCTAGTGCTTTCGGCATTCTTACATCAAGATTTAATATGCCATCATCTGAAACGACTTTTCCATTTCTTCCACCTGTAGCAGTTACTGAAGCAGTATATAATTTATCCATGTTTATTCCCCTTTTCTATTATTAATTGTTTTCATTGTTTCAATTAGTTTATTTAATTGAATTAATAAAGAACGATATTCTTGTTCTGTAATTCCTAAATTTGTAGCCATTGTTGTTGGTAATGAACAAGCCTTCTCTTTTAAATCTTTACCTTGTTCTGTTAATTCAATACAAACTTTGCGCTCGTCTTCTTTGGAACGAACACGTTTTACAAGTTGCAATGATTCCATCCGCTTTAACATAGGTGTTAACGTACCGGAATCTAAAAATAGACGTTCTCCAATTTCCTTTACTGTTAATCCGTCTTGCTCCCATAGTACGAGTAAAGTAATGTACTGAGGATACGTAATACCCATTTCTTCTAAATAGGGTCGATAAAAGCGGGTAACTTCTTTAGAACAGGCGTAAATAGAAAAACAAAGTTGGTTATCTAGATGTAAAGAATCCTCTGTCATACATAATTCCTTCCTTATTAAGTTGTGCGCAATTCAATTTTGTAAAACTAATATAACGAAAAAGAAATGCAATGTCAAATGCATTGTATTGAGAAAGTTTGTGCTACAATTTGGAACAATCATACATATTTTCCTTCATGATGAAAGAAGATAGGAAAGATGATGTTATAATTCATATGGAATAGTTTCCATCACTTGATTATGAGGACTTTTTTTGGTAACGTACAAATAGAGTTATTATTTTATAATCATTATAAAGTAGAAAGTTTTTATTCGTTTTACTGAATCTCCTTTATTACATACGGAGAATAATTTAAAAAATAATCGGTTGTTCACACGATTGTCAGATTTATAAGAGGAAAGTTGTATTATGATAGTAGATAAAGTGATAAAACGGGTGAAGGGGGACATGCTGCGTGCATATTCTTGTTGTTAGTGTAAATTATCGAACAGCCCCTGTAGAATTTCGTGAGAAACTCACATTTCAGGCAGCAGAGTTAGAGCAAGCAATGACTACATTACAAAATCAAAAGAGCGTGTTAGAGAATGTCATTGTATCAACTTGTAATCGCACTGAGATTTACGCTGTTGTCGATCAATTACACACGGGACGGTATTATATTAAGAAGTTTTTAGCTGATTGGTTTCAGCTTGAAATAGAAGAAGTCGCACCGTATTTAACTATTTTTGAACAAGACGGTGCAATAGATCATTTATTCCGCGTAACGTGCGGTTTAGATTCTATGGTAGTTGGAGAGACACAAATTTTAGGTCAAATAAAAGATAGCTTTTTAGAAGCGCAGCAAGTAAAAGCGACAGGCACAATTTTTAATGAATTATTTAAGCAAGTGGTTACGTTAGCGAAACGTGTTCACTCAGAAACGACAATTGGTGAAAGTGCGATGTCTGTTAGTTATGCTGCTGTTGAGCTTGGGAAGAAAATATTCGGCGAGTTAACAGATTGTCACGTGCTTATTCTTGGCGCTGGTAAAATGGGTGAACTTGCATTGCAAAACTTATATGGAAGCGGCGCTCGTAAAGTAACAGTTATGAATAGGACGCTTTCAAAAGCTGAAGTAATGGCTGAGAAATATATGGGACATGCAAAACCTTTAAGTGAATTACAATGTGCATTATTAGAAGCTGATATTTTAATTAGTTCAACTGGTGCATCGGATTATGTCATTACGAAAGAGATGATGACAAAGGTAGAGAAAATGCGCTCTGGTCGTCCATTATTTATGGTTGATATTGCAGTGCCGCGTGATATTGATCCAGCGATTAATGAGTTAGAAGGTTCTTTCTTATATGACATTGATGATTTGCAAGGAGTAGTGGAAGCGAACCGTGCAGAGCGTTTGAAAGAAGCAGAGAAAATTCAATTTATGATTGAAGAGGAGATTGTTTTATTTAAAACGTGGTTAAGTACACTTGGTGTCGTTCCGTTAATAGCAGCTCTTCGTGATAAGGCGCTTGCTATTCAAAGTGAAACGATGGAAAGTCTAGAACGAAAAATACCGAATCTTAGTGGTCGTGAGAGAAAAGTAATTAGTAAGCATACGAAAAGTATTATTAATCAATTATTAAAAGACCCAATTTTAGTAGCGAAAGAAATAGCTGCTGAAGAGGGAGCGGACGAAAAATTAGCGTTATTTGCAAAGATTTTCGATTTAGAAATGGAAGACGTAGAGAGCCGTGCGGAAGAAGTAGAACATAAAAGAGTGTGGACACCATCCGTTCCATCTTTATAATTTGGAAGGATGATCGGATGAGTTTTTTAAATAACAGTATTATTTATCATATTGCAATTATTTTATATGCTTGTAGCATTAGTTTATATTTTATAGATTATTTCCAAAGTAACCGAAAGGCGAACCGATTTGCTTTTTGGTTACTTTCGATTGTGTGGGTTCTGCATTCTATTTTTATGTTGCTTAGAGCTACAGATTCAGAAACGAACCCTCTTTTAACTTTATTATCAGGGATTTATTTTTATGTTTGGCTATTGATTACGATGTCTTTAGTCATTAATCGATTTATGAGAATCGATTTTTTAGTCTTTTTTACAAATGTTGTCGCATTTGGCGTAAGCGCTTTTTCTATTTTTACACCGCTCGGAAAGATGTCGCCGGTACTTGCAGAGCAATTAGTTTCAGAACTTGTATACGTACATGTCGGTATGGCTATTATTTCTTATGCAACTTTCACTGTATCGTTCATTTTTTCTATTATGTATTTATTGCAATATCGCCTATTAAAAAAGAAAAAATGGAATGCGAGATTAAGAAGGTTAGGAAATTTACCGAAGCTAGAATCAATGTCTTACGGATTAAATTTATTTTCCGTTCCATTTTTCTTACTAGCTATTTTATTAGGATGCATATGGGGATATACAAAATTGGACAATTTCCATTGGTATGATACGAAAGTAATCGGGTCTTTTGTCGTTTTATTTGTATATTGTGCGGGTCTTTACCTACGAGCGGCAGATGTGTTGCAAGGGAAGAAAATCGTACAGTGGAACATCGGAGCATTTCTCGTAATGCTAATTAATATTTTTCTATTAAGCAGTTTATCCAACTTCCACTTTTGGTATTTATAATGAGGAGAGAAAATTATGCGCAAAATTATTGTAGGGTCACGAAAGAGTAAATTAGCATTAACGCAAACAAATTGGTTTATTGATCAGTTAAAAGCACTAGGTTTACCATATGAATTTGAAGTGAAAGAAATCGTCACAAAAGGTGATGTTATTTTAGATGTTACTCTTTCGAAAGTAGGCGGAAAAGGCTTGTTTGTGAAAGAGATTGAACATGCGTTGCTTACGAAAGAAATTGATATGGCTGTACATAGTATGAAAGATATGCCGGCCGTACTTCCAGAAGGATTAATGATTGGTTGTATACCGAAGCGTGTTGACCCTCGTGATGCTTTTATCTCAAAAAACGGAGCGTCGTTTAATGAGTTAGCAGAAGGCGCTATTTTAGGTACAAGTAGTTTAAGACGTAGTGCACAATTGTTAGCTGCGAGACCAGATTTACAAGTGAAGTGGATTCGCGGAAATATCGATACACGTTTACGTAAATTAAAAGAAGAAGATTACGATGCTATCATTTTAGCGACAGCTGGATTACAGAGAATGGGCTGGGATAATGAAGTTATTACAGAGCATTTAGATGAGACGTTATGTGTACCTGCTGTAGGGCAAGGTGCATTAGCGATTGAGTGTCGTGAAGATGATCAGGATTTACTACAGTTGTTAGCGCATATGAATGATGCAGTAACAGAAAAAACAGTGGCAGCAGAACGAGTATTCCTTCATAAACTTGAAGGTGGATGCCAAGTTCCAATCGCTGGATATGCAACTCTTACAGAAAACGATGCAATCGAATTAACAGCTCTTGTCGGATCTATGGACGGTTCTGTTTTATTGAAAGAGACAGTAGTAGGAACGAATCCAGAGGAAGTAGGATTAGAGGCTGCGGACCGTTTAATTAAACAAGGCGCAAAAGAACTAATTCTTGCTGCAAATAAGGAGCAACAATAAATATGAACGCTCTCGCTGGCAAAACGGTATTGATTACACGTGCCCAGCATCAAGCAAAACAAATGAGTGTAGCGGTGAAAGAAAAGAGCGGAATTCCATTGGAAATTCCGCTTTTGCGTATGGAAGGTATGTCTCATAGGCAAATTCAACATATAGCAGGGCAGCTGCATTCGTATGACTGGGTTATTTTTACGAGTAAAAATGGCGTAGCTTTTTTTCTAGATCGTTTGAGAAAGAAGCTACCTGTAACGATGAAAATTGCTGCAGTAGGTGTGAAAACAAAGTTAGAGTTAGAAAAGCGAGGCTATGAAGTGGACTTTGTTCCAACTTCATTTGTGGCAGAAGTATTTGCAGAAGAGTTTGTAAAAAGATTAATTGGGAACGAATGCATTTTATTTCCGAAAGGGAATTTAGCAAGAGATGTAATCCCAGCTGCACTTCGCGGAATAGGTGTTTCTCTAGATGAGCTCATTGTATATGGTACGAAAGAAAATGTAGAGAAAAAGAGAGAGCTTATAGAAGCTTTAGAAGTAGGGAAAGTAGACATTATTACATTTACGAGCCCTTCAACTGTTACTAGTTTTGTTCATTTACTTGAGGGTACAAACTGGAGAGAATGGACAAAAAAATGTACAATTGCTTGTATAGGGCCTATTACGGAAAAAGAGGCGAGCCTTTATTTTCCGCATATTATTATGCCGAAAGAGTACACTGTAGAAGCATTACTACAATGCATTAGTGAGTCTATAAAGTGAAACTTTAATTAGTGGGTCTTACTGCCCGTAATAGCGGGATAAAATAAAAGAATGGGGATAGAAATCTATGAACTCTTTACAATTTAATCGTCATCGTCGCTTAAGACAAAGTGGTAATATGCGTGCGCTTGTACGTGAAACGTTTTTACATACGGAAGATTTTATTTACCCTATTTTTGTATTAGAAGGAGAAAATGTTCGTAATGAAGTGCCTTCTATGCCAGGCGTATATCAAATGTCTTTAGATTTGTTGCAAGCTGAAATGCAAGAAGTTGTTGATTTAGGTATTCGCTCTGTTATTGTATTCGGTTTACCTGCTGAAAAAGATGAAGTTGGATCATCAGCATATTGTGATCATGGAATTGTGCAACGTGCAATTCAGCAAATTAAAGGTGAATTCCCTGACCTAGTAGTAGTTGCGGATACATGTTTATGTCAATTCACAAGCCATGGTCATTGCGGGGTAATTGAAGATGGTATTATTTTAAATGACGAGTCTCTTGCAGTTCTTGCAAAAACAGCTGTAAGTCAAGCGAAAGCAGGAGCGGACATTATTGCACCATCAAATATGATGGACGGATTTGTAACAGCAATTCGCCATGCATTAGATGAAAATGGTTTTGGACATGTACCAGTTATGTCGTACGCTGTGAAATATTCATCAGCATTTTACGGGCCATTCCGTGACGCAGCGCACGGTGCACCGCAATTTGGTGATCGTAAAACATATCAAATGGACCCAGCGAACCGTATGGAAGCATTCCGTGAAGCAGAATCAGATGTAATGGAAGGGGCAGATTTCTTAATTGTAAAGCCAGCTCTTTCTTATTTAGATATCGTTCGTGATGTGAAAAATAACTTTAATTTACCAGTCGTTGCTTATAACGTAAGTGGTGAGTATTCGATGATTAAAGCGGCAGCGCAAAATGGTTGGATTAATGAAAAAGAAGTTGTACTTGAAAAATTAATTAGTATGAAACGTGCAGGAGCAGATTTGATTATTACGTATCATGCGAAAGATGCAGCAAGATGGTTACAAGAAGGAGGCGCTAAATAATGAAAAAGTTTGATAAGTCGATTGCGGCATTTGAAGAGGCTCAAGATTTAATGCCTGGTGGCGTAAATAGCCCGGTTCGTGCCTTTAAGTCTGTTGGTATGAATCCGTTGTTTATGGAGCGCGGAAAAGGCTCTAAAGTATATGATATCGATGGAAATGAATACATCGATTACGTATTATCATGGGGTCCTTTAATTCATGGTCATGCAAATGATCGTGTTGTGGAAGCTTTAAAAGCTGTTGCTGAAAGAGGTACAAGCTTCGGTGCCCCAACGGAAATTGAAAATAAATTAGCGAGACTTGTTATTGAGCGCGTACCATCAATTGAGATTGTACGTATGGTTAACTCTGGAACAGAAGCGACAATGAGTGCGCTACGTTTAGCTCGTGGTTATACAGGCCGTAACAAAATTTTGAAATTTATCGGTTGTTACCACGGTCATGGTGACTCGTTATTAATTAAAGCGGGTTCTGGTGTAGCGACGCTAGGTTTACCAGATAGCCCTGGTGTACCAGAAGGTGTAGCGAAAAATACGATTACTGTAGCGTATAACGATTTAGAAAGTGTGAAATACGCTTTCGAACAATTCGGTGATGATATTGCTTGTGTCATTGTAGAACCAGTAGCAGGAAATATGGGTGTTGTTCCTCCGCAACCAGGATTTTTAGAAGGTCTTCGTGAAGTAACAGAGCAAAATGGTGCATTGCTTATTTTTGATGAAGTTATGACAGGATTCCGAGTTGCTTATAATTGCGGACAAGGTTATTACGGTGTAACACCTGATTTAACTTGTTTAGGTAAAGTAATCGGAGGTGGATTACCGGTAGGAGCATACGGTGGTAAAGCAGAAATTATGCGCCAAGTTGCACCGAGCGGACCGATTTATCAAGCAGGTACTTTATCAGGTAACCCACTAGCCATGGCAGCAGGTTATGAAACGTTAGTACAGTTAACGCCAGAATCGTATGTAGAATTCGAGCGTAAAGCTGAAATGTTAGAAGCTGGCTTACGTAAAGCGGCTGAAAAACATGGCATTCCGCACCATATTAATCGTGCGGGTTCTATGATTGGTATCTTCTTTACAGATGAACCAGTTATTAATTACGATGCAGCAAAATCTTCAAACTTAGAATTCTTTGCGGCTTACTATCGTGAAATGGTAGAACAAGGTGTATTTTTACCGCCATCCCAATTCGAAGGTTTATTCTTATCGACAGCACATAGTGATGCAGATATTGAGGCGACAATTGCAGCGGCTGAAATTGCAATGTCAAAATTAAAAGCTTAATTGAATAAAGAAAATCGCTCTCCATAAGGGGAGCGATTTTTTTTATTCATAAAGTCAGCATTCCGTACATAAATCTGTAATGACATATAGTTTGGGAGGGGGAAAAGAAGTGGCAACAGATCATTCATTACGTTTTTCATTAAAAGAATCTGTTTGGTTCCAAAAAGGACAGGAAGTCGAAGAACTTTTGTCAATTTCGTTAGATCCAGACGTTGAGATAGAAGAGCTTGATCATGAGGTTATTGTGAGAGGGCAATTAGATTTAACGGGAGAGTATGTTGCACGGCAAGATGATTCAGATTATTCATTAAGAGATCTATCGCCTGCTAAGTCCATTGATTATGTAGAAACAAGAGAAGATGGGGTTAATGAACTTGTTCATTCCTTTCCGCTTGAAATATCAATCCCAAGAAACCGTGTGAAAGTAATTGAAGAACTATATGTATCTATCGAGGAATTTGATTATGAACTGAAGGAAAATGGTTGCTTACAATTATTAGCGGATATATCTATTACAGGTTTATGTGATGAAGAAAGAATTGAGGATGAAGAGGAAGAAACGGCGTATGCTGAGTTAGAGGATGATTCAGCTCAAGAGTATGAAACTAGACCGACGCCGCAAGTCGAAGAGCCAGCCTATAAGGAATCAGATGAGTGGGAAGATTACGCATTTGAACCGTTCCAACTAGAAGAAAGAAAAGAGCAGGAAGTAGAAGAAGAGGAAATAGAAGAACATGAATTTGTAGAGCGTGAAGAGGAGAAAGAAACAACGCCACAATTTGAATTGTTCGGACGAAAAGATTTCAAGAAAGAACAAGCGAAAAAACAAGAAGTACAAGAAGAGGAAACGTATTCACAGCGCGATGAAAATGCGCTTTATTTAACGAAATTATTTACGAAAGAACCGGAAGAAGAATTTACAAAGTTACGAATGTATTTTGTGCAAGAAGGAGATACGATCGAATCTGTTGCAGAACGTTATGAAACATCTGTACAAAACTTATACCGTGTCAATCAAACAGAAGATATATATTTAACTACAGGACAAATTATTTATATTCCTGTTTCAAGAGCAAAAACGAAATAAGTGAGTGGTTTCACTCACTTATTTTTCTAAAGGCTATGTTTTGAATAGAAAGGGTTATTCGTATGGATATGGAATTACGAAATCGCTATGAACCCATTGTAAGGCAATATAAATTGGATACGCAGCATATGGAAGAGCACGGAAGTGTAACGAAAATTTATACGAATCAAGGTCCATATGCGCTCAAGAAAATAGAAGGCAGGAAGTTAGAGCGGAATAACTTTTTGCACCATATTCAATATTTGAAAGAGAAAGGTTTCTCAAATTATGTACCTATATACCATGCGACGGATGGAAATTATATTTTAAGTGATGGTACGTATAACTATTATTTAATGCCGTGGTTAGAACGTGCGGAAGGAAACGGCGAAGATAATGATCAATACCATAAAATGTTTCAGACTCTCGGAACGTTGCATCAAAAAACGGTAAAAGAAGAAACGTATACTGAAGAAGATTTAGAGAAACATTATACGAATATATCCGATCGCTGGGAAAACGATGGTGAGATGTTAGAAGAGTTTCTTGTAGAATCGGAAGCGAAATGGTATATGTCTCCGTTTGAATTGCAATATTGTACGTACTATCATCATGTAATGAGAGCCCGTGAGTTTGCAACGAAGCAATTAAAAGAGTGGAACGACGCGATGAAAGAAAAAGACAAAACACGTATTACTTTTGTGCATGGCAACGTATCACTTAATCATTTTTTATTTGATTATGAACGGAATGGCTATTTTATTAGTTTAGAAAAATCGAAGTTTGCAACACCAGTGCAAGATATTGTAGGGTTCTATTCTCGGTCGTTAAACACATATCCAATTGCGCGAAGTGATCGGTTTGAATGGTATCAAATGTATCAAAAAAATTTCCCTTTTACGAAAGAAGAGCAACTACTCATGTTTGCGTATATGACGTATCCATCGCAATTTATTCGGCAAATCCAGTCTTATAAAAAAAGAAGAGAGAGCCGTAATGAGGAAAATGAACTTCTCGGAGTAAAGAGTTTGCAACAAGCACATTGGCTCGTTAGCAATATAGAATATTTCCTTTCGCAACTACAAGCTGCCCAGCAAGGGAACGGGTAAAAAGATAAGTAGCATTCTCTACTTATCTTTTTTGTGCTTCAAAAAATTCGTAGTCTTAAATTTATCTTGACGAATAAGGTTTCGTTTTTTACACTATTGTATATAATAATTAACAATCATATAAATGCCTTGAAGGGGAAGAGTATAACAAGAAACGTCTTCAGAGAGGAGAATCATTAGCTGGGAGATTCTCTAGATAGTTATGTTAGAAGGTAGCCCTGGAGCATCTTTTCTGAACGGAATAGTTCTTATTAGGAAAAGACGGATTTGTCCGTTATCAAATTAAGAGTATAAGCAAATTCTGAATTTGTTTGTAAATAAAGGTGGTACCGCGATGTCCCTCGTCCTTTTTTGGATGAGGGGCATTTTTTATTTTAAGGAGGGAAAATAATGTCAAACATGGAAAAAAATTTACCAACTAAATATGATCATATGTCCGTTGAAGAAGGCCTTTATCAGTGGTGGCTAGAAGGCAAATATTTTGAAGCAACAGGAGACGAGAAGAAACAACCGTATACAATTGTAATTCCACCTCCGAACGTAACTGGTAAGTTACACTTAGGTCACGCTTGGGATACAACTCTTCAAGATATTTTAACTCGTACGAAGCGTATGCAAGGTTACGATGTATTATGGCTTCCAGGAATGGACCATGCGGGTATCGCAACACAAGCGAAAGTAGAAGGAAAACTTCGTGAAGAAGGTATTTCACGTTACGATCTTGGCCGTGAGAAATTTCTTGAAAAAGCTTGGGAGTGGAAAGAAGAATACGCTTCTCACATTCGTCAACAATGGGGAAAAGTTGGTTTAGGACTAGACTATTCTCGTGAACGTTTCACATTAGACGAAGGTTTATCTGATGCGGTTAATAAAGTATTCGTTCAATTATACGAAAAAGGCTTAATTTACCGTGGTGAATATATTATCAACTGGGATCCAGCAACACGCACAGCTCTTTCTGATATTGAAGTAATTCATAAAGAAGTTCAAGGTGCATTCTACCATATGAACTATCCGTTAACAGATGGTTCTGGTCATATTCGTCTTGCAACAACTCGTCCAGAAACGATGCTTGGTGATACAGCAGTAGCGGTTCATCCAGAAGACGATCGTTACAAGCATTTAATCGGAAAAACAGTTACACTTCCAATCGTAGGCCGTGAGATTCCGATTATTGCTGACGAGTATGTAGAAAAAGATTTCGGAACAGGTGTTGTAAAAATTACACCAGCCCATGACCCAAATGACTTTGAAGTAGGTAACCGTCATGACTTACCACGTATCTTAGTAATGAACGAAGATGGATCGATGAACGAAAAAGCTGGTAAGTATAACGGCATGGATCGTTTCGAATGCCGTAAAGCTTTAGTAAAAGATTTACAAGAAGCGGGCGTATTAGTAGAAATCGAGCCTCATATGCATTCAGTAGGTCATAGTGAGCGTAGTGGTGCAGTTGTTGAGCCTTATTTATCAACACAATGGTTCGTAAAAATGGCTCCACTTGCTGAGAAGGCAGTAGCACTTCAGCAAAAAGAAGAAGAGAAAGTAACGTTCGTACCAGAGCGTTTCGAAAACACATATTTACGTTGGATGGAAAACATTCACGACTGGTGTATCTCTCGTCAATTATGGTGGGGACACCGCATTCCAGCTTGGTATCATAAAGAAACTGGTGAAGTATACGTAGGTACAGAAGCACCAGCAGATATTGAAAACTGGAATCAAGATAACGACGTACTTGATACATGGTTCAGCTCAGCACTATGGCCATTCTCAACACTTGGTTGGCCAAATGAAGATGCAGCAGATTTCAAACGTTACTATTCAACAGATGCACTAGTAACGGGTTATGACATCATCTTCTTCTGGGTATCTCGTATGATTTTCCAAGGTTTAGAGTTTACAGGCGAGCGTCCATTTAAAGATGTATTAATTCACGGTTTAGTTCGTGATGAGCAAGGACGTAAAATGAGTAAATCTCTTGGTAACGGTATTGACCCAATGGAAGTTATCGAGAAGTACGGTGCAGATGCAATGCGCTTCTTCTTATCAACGGGAAGTGCACCAGGTCAAGACTTACGTTTCAGCATGGAAAAAGTAGAATCTACTTGGAACTTCATTAATAAAATTTGGAATGCATCACGTTTCGTATTAATGAACATGGATGATATGAAGTATGAAGAAATCGATTTAACTGGTGAAAAATCAGTTGCAGACAAGTGGATTTTAACTCGCTTAAATGAAACGATCGAAAGCGTAACACGTAACATGGATAAATATGAGTTCGGTGAAGCAGGTCGTTCATTATACAACTTCATTTGGGATGATTTCTGTGACTGGTACATCGAGATGGCGAAACTTCCTCTATACGGTGAAGATGAAGCAGCTAAGAAAACAACTCGTTCTATTTTAGCTTACGTATTAGACCAAACAATGCGTCTATTACACCCATTCATGCCATTCGTAACAGAGAAGATTTGGCAACATTTACCGCACGAAGGCGAATCTATTACAGTAGCAGCGTGGCCAACAGTTCGCGAAGATTTACAAGATACAGAAGCTGCAGCAGAAATGCACCTTCTAGTTGATATCATTCGCTCTGTTCGTAACATCCGTGCAGAAGTTAATACGCCAATGAGCAAAAAAGTTCAAATGCAAATTAAAGCAAAAGACGAGGCTGTACTTGCTCAACTTACGAAAAACAGCTCTTACATTGAGCGTTTCTGTAACCCAAGCGAATTAACAATTCAAACGGACTTACAAGCGCCAGAAAAAGCAATGACTGCAATCGTAACAGGTGCAGAGTTATTCTTACCGTTAGCTGATCTTATCAATCTTGATGAAGAGAGAGCGCGTCTTGAGAAAGAGCTTGAGAAGTTCGACAAAGAAGTAGAACGTGTACAGAAGAAACTTTCAAACCAAGGTTTCGTAGCAAAAGCTCCTGCAGCAGTTATTGAAGGAGAGCGTGCGAAAGAGCAAGATTACCTAGAAAAACGCGAAGCAGTTCGCCAACGTCTAGCAGATCTGGAGAAATAAAATGCTTTTTAGAGACTCACTATATTGGTGAGTCTCTTTTCTTTGCGTATAATAGGGGTATGAAGGTTGTCTTTTGAAAGGGGAAAGCATACGTGATACATACATACGAAGAAGCGATAGGGTGGATTCATAGCCGATTGAAGTTTGGTATTAAACCAGGATTAGAAAGAATGAGATGGATGCTAGAAGAACTAGAAAATCCAGAACGTCACATAAAATGTGTTCATCTTGCTGGTACAAATGGAAAAGGTTCAACGTTAACATATATGCGCTACATGTTAGAAGACGCAAAATATAAGGTAGGGACATTTACCTCCCCTTATATTGAGACATTTAACGAACGCATTAGTGTGAACGGCACACCAATTGCAGATGAAGAGATTACTGAACTTGTAAAGATGGTAAAGCCAGTCGTTGAAAAACTAGATGAGACAGATTTAGGGGAAGCGACCGAGTTTGAAATTATTACTGTTATGGCAATTTGTTATTTCGGTAAAGTTAATTTCTGTGATGTTGTTTTATTTGAAACAGGGCTTGGAGGGCGCTTTGATTCTACGAATGTGATTCATCCTGTTCTTACGATTATTACAAATATAGGCCATGATCATATGCATATTTTAGGTAATACACTAGGAGAAATTGCATATGAAAAGGCGGGAATTATTAAGTCTGGCGTTCCGGTTATTACTGGTGTGCAAGATGAGGAAGCGTTGCAAGTCATTCAAAAGGTTGCAAAGGAAAATCATGCAAACTTATATGAGATGGGCAATCATTTTACAGTGTTACATAAACAGTCTAGTGAAGATGGAGAACAATTTGATTTCACTTGTCCTTTCGTCTTTTTTGAAGATGTGCGAATCACAATGAAAGGCAGCCATCAAGTAGGGAACGCAGCACTTGCACTTATGGCAGTCATGTATGTAAAAACATATTTATCATTTTTTATTGAGGAAGAAGAAATAAGAACGGGATTACAGGAAGCGTATTGGGTTGGGCGCTTTGAAAAATTGCAAAGTAATCCAGATATTATTATAGATGGTGCTCATAACCCAGAAGGTATTGAAAGCCTTGTAAAAACGGTAGAATCACATTACAAAGATAAAAATGTAATAGTTTTATTTACTGCTCTTGGTGATAAACAATTGCATAATATGGTAGGTCAATTAGAAACCATCGCCGATGAAATTGTTTTTACAACATTCGCCTTTGATCGCGCGATTTCAGCAGGCGAGCTTGCGTCGTATTCAAAGAAAGAATCAAAGGTAGTTTTTGAAAATTGGAAAGAAGCAATTGATAAGAAGATTGAAATGATTGGAGAAAATGATGTTTTTATTATAACAGGTTCTCTTTACTTCATTTCGGAAGTTCGAAAATATATTCGCGAGAAAAACTAGATAGTCTTTGCTATCTAGTTTTTTGTTCTACAAATGAAGTCAAATGCATACATATAAGATAAATATATAGGGTTATTTGGCGAATTCCTCTGACAAATATCTCGTTTTTTTGTGAAATGAATATGGTATGATGCGGACAACGATAAGAGGTGAGGTGTGAGTGTATGGACAAGCAATCACGAACGATCTCAGTGAAAGTGAATGGAACAGAAGCGAAGTATGAGGAGAAGAAGAAAGATGAATTTGAATGGATGGTAGTAGAGAGTGAAAGACCGAAAAACGTTGTTCCATTTCAAAAAGCGAAAGTAATGTCTACGAAAAAAAAACGAAAGCAGTGGAGCAATACGTTAATTGCAATTGTTGCAACTGCGATTATTATTGGTACGGCGTTTGGGATCGGGATGCTACAGTTACTGAAAGGACAAGGTGCGACAGGTGGAAACGAAGTAACAGCTTCAAAGCAGGTGCAAAATGAAGAATCAAAGGCGGGTGGAACGGCAGAACAAACACCAGTACCAAAAGAGGAAAAACAAAAAGCGCAGACAGGAACGTCATTAAATCCAATGAAATTATTTTTTGTTCAAGGAGGGGTTTATTCTTCTGAAGAAAAGGGACAGGCCGCTCTTGAAGAGTGGAAAGGTAATGGAGGCGTTGCAGCTTTAAAACCGAGCGGTGATAAGTATGCATTAGTTGTTGGTATTGCTAGCGATGAACAAGGCGTAAACCAATTAGTGACGCAGTATAAAAATGATAATGTTTCCGTATTGAAAAAGGACTGGGATATAACAGATAAAGCGTTACTGAAAGATAATAAAGAAGTTGGGTCGTTTTTAACAAAAGTACAGCCATTATATACTCATTTAGCAAAATATGCTTCTAGCGTACAAGGTAGTGGGAAAAGTGATGCGAAAGATATAGGTGCGATTGAAAAAGAGTGGAAAGCGATTGAAAAAGAAGGGAAAAGTATGAAGCAAGAAGAAGCAAAGAAATTGTATATGTATACGTCAGTAGCTGTGCAAACAGTGAAGGATGGAAAAGGTGATAAGGAATCTTTGGCGAAATTAAATCAAGTTATTATTGACGGTATGCTTTCATATGAAAAAATTGTATCACAAAAGGCGAAATGATAGGATAATGAAATGACGAGGGAAGAAGTATAGGTACTTCTTTCTTTTCTTTTGAATTTAGAGCAAAGTGCTTTCTCTATGGCAGGAATATAATCGTATGCTAGTAAAGAAATATTATTTTGTTTAGAGAAAATAATATTTCTTTCATTTGTGGACAAACTATTCCTTTGATACGATTGATGTAAATGATTCGGCTTCATGTGAGAAAGGAAGGAGAAAATATGAGAAAAATTATTTTAGCTTCAGGATCACCTCGCAGGAAGGAATTACTTGAGTTAGCGGGTGTACCATTTGAAATCATTGTAAGTGAAGTAGAAGAAACGATTGGTGCGTATTCCTCACCTTCTGATATTGTTATGTCCCTTGCTCTGCAAAAAGCATCTGCAGTAGCAGAAAATAACGGTGATTATATTGTGTTAGGTGCAGACACAATTGTTACATATGAATCGCGTATTCTTGGAAAGCCCTCTAATGAGGCGGAAGCGAAAGAAATGTTGCAATTATTATCAGGGAAAACACATGAAGTGTATACGGGTGTTGCAATTATATCAAAAAACAAAACGGTCACTTTTTACGAGCGTACAGAAGTTACGTTTTGGGAATTAACAGAAGAAGAAATTGACGCATACGTTGCATCAAAAGAGCCTCTTGATAAAGCTGGAAGTTATGGTATTCAAGGTAAAGGGGCTATTTTTGTTCAACATATTCAAGGGGACTACTATAGTGTAGTCGGGTTACCCATTGCACGTCTTGTTCGGGAATTAAAACAATTTGATACTGATATAACCCATGCGTAAAATTGCATGGGATTTTCTTTGAGAGAACAAATAAAAGGGGTGGAAAAATGAACGGTATTCGTGATGTTGTTAAAGAAGAACAGCCACGGGAGCGTTTATTGTTAGAAGGAGCTGGAAGTTTATCGAATCGGGAGCTTCTTGCAGTGTTACTCAGAACAGGTTCTAAGGAAGAAACAGTTTTAAAGTTATCAGATAAAATTCTACATCATTTTGACGGTTTACGTATGTTGAAAGATGCAACGTTAGAGGAGCTTGTCAGTATACATGGTGTTGGGGTTGCGAAGGCGACCCAGCTTATAGCTGCGTTTGAACTCGGTAGAAGAATGGTGCGTTTAGAATATCAAAATAGATATAGCATTCGAAGCCCAGAAGATTGCGCGAGATATATGATGGAAGAAATGCGCTTTCTGCAGCAGGAGCATTTTGTATGTTTATATTTGAACACAAAAAATCAAGTTATACATAGGCAAACCATTTTCATTGGAAGCTTAAACACATCAATTGTACATCCAAGGGAAGTGTTTAAAGAAGCGTTCCGCCGTGCAGCAGCCTCTATCATATGTCTTCATAATCATCCCTCAGGAGACCCCACGCCGAGCCGAGAAGATATTGAAGTAACAAAACGCTTAGTAGAATGCGGCCGGATTATCGGAATTGAAGTGCTTGACCATATTATAATAGGCGACCATAAATTCGTGAGTTTAAAGGAAAAAGGTCATATTTAAGACTATGCTTTTTACTTATTTTGTTTTATAATGTGATTTATGAGTTTTTTGTAGAAATTTATCTACAAAAAGGATAAAGATATAAAAAACGTACTGTTTTTATAATATAAAGTAAGAAAAAATGAGTCCGTGAAAACAAGAAAGGAAGATAAATAATATGTTTGGATTTGGTGGCTTTACTCGCGATCTTGGAATAGACTTAGGAACTGCGAACACGCTTGTATATGTAAAAGGAAAAGGTGTAGTTTTACGTGAACCTTCAGTAGTAGCGTTACAAACTGATACGAAACAAATCGTTGCTGTAGGTAGCGATGCAAAACAAATGATTGGTCGTACACCAGGAAACGTTGTGGCACTTCGCCCGATGAAAGACGGTGTAATTGCTGATTACGAAACGACAGCAACAATGATGAAATATTACATTCAACAAGCTCAAAAATCAAATGGATTCTTCTCACGTAAGCCTTACGTAATGGTATGTGTACCTTCTGGTATTACAGCTGTAGAAAGACGTGCAGTAATCGATGCGACTCGTCAAGCGGGCGCACGTGATGCTTATCCAATCGAAGAACCATTTGCAGCAGCAATTGGTGCAAACTTACCTGTTTGGGAACCAACTGGTAGTATGGTTGTTGATATCGGTGGCGGTACAACAGAAGTTGCAATTATTTCTTTAGGTGGTATTGTAACAAGTCAATCAGTTCGTGTTGCTGGTGATGATATGGACGATTCAATCATTCAGTACATTAAGAAAAGCTATAACTTAATGATTGGTGAAAGAACAGCTGAAGCATTAAAATTAGAAATCGGTTCTGCAGGCGAACCAGAAGGTATCGAGCCTATGGAAATTCGCGGTCGTGATTTAGTAAGTGGCTTACCAAAAACAGTACTAATTCAACCAGAAGAAATTGCAGATGCATTAAAAGATACAGTAGATGCAATTGTAGAATCTGTTAAAAATACGTTAGAGAAAACTCCACCTGAATTAGCGGCAGATATTATGGACCGTGGTATCGTATTAACAGGTGGCGGAGCATTACTACGTAATTTAGATAAAGTGATTAGTGAAGAAACAAATATGCCAGTTCTTGTTGCAGAAGACCCATTAGATTGCGTAGCAATTGGAACGGGTAAAGCATTAGACAATATCGATCTTTTCAAAACTGCTGCTCGATAATATTGCAAAATAAAAATCAATGAAATTAAGAGGGTGTGAACGTGCCACAGTTTTTCTTAAACAAAAGATTAATTGTTTTGTTAGTTAGTATTATTCTTCTCGTGGCATTGATTGGAATCTCATTGAAAGAACGGAACAGTTTAACATGGCCAGAGCAGTTTGTGAAAGACACTGTCGGTGTTGTAGAACGTGTATTCCAAAAGCCAGCGAAATACGTAGCTGGATTCTTCGAAAATGTAGAGGATGTAAAGCGCACGTATGAAGAGAATAAAGAATTAAAAGCAAAATTAGATAATTATGCAGGTCTATCAGGGAAAGTAAAACAATTAGAAGATGACAACAAGAAGTTACAAGAGTTAACGGGTAAAAAAGAGTTGAATAGCCAATATACTGAAATTCCAGCTACTGTCGTTTCTCGTAACCCGGATAAATGGTACGATTTAGTTGGAATTGATAAAGGGGCACAGCAAGGAATTAAAAAAGATATGGCTGTAGTAACTTCACAAGGTTTAGTTGGACGAGTGAAAAGTGTATCTCAGTTTACATCATCAGTAGAGTTGCTAAGCTCTATGAGCCGAACAAATCGTGTTTCTGCTATCGTACAAGGAAATGAGAAAATCTTTGGATTGATTGAAGGTTACGACAAAGAAAAGCACTTGCTTCTTTTTACAAAGATTGGCTCTGATGCAGATGTAAAACCCGATCAACTAGTAGTAACATCTGGACTCGGTGATATTTTCCCAAGAGGTCTTGTAATTGGAAAAATCGTTGATGTTCAGCCAGATCCATACGGTTTAACAAAAACAGCTTATGTAAAACCTGCCGCTGACTTGAATGACGTAGAGCATATTATGGTTGCGAAACGTGCAACGCCTTCAGCGCCATTAGAATAGGAGGGGGAGAAGAGATGATGAAGATTCTAAAAAGAGCAGCTCTTCCTCTTTTGCTCCTTTTTGTTTTTCTATTTGAAAATATGTTTGCTACTATTGTTCCAACAGCAGTTTTTTGGAAAAACAGTATAGCAGCACCTCATTTCTTTATAATTGTATTATGTTTTGTTACTGTGTACTATAGTCCGGTCCAAGGGATTTACTACGGACTATTATTTGGGTTCTTATTTGATACCGTATACACAGAACTTGTCGGTATATATATATTTGCGTATCCGATTTTAGCTTATTTAGTTTATAGTGTGATGAAGATATTACAATTGAATTTGTTTATTGTTGCTTCTATCGTACTAGCTAGCATAGTAGCATTAGAGTATTATGTGTATGGATTTTTAACTTTGTTAGGACGTACTCATATGTCGGCGTATGTCTTTTTCACAGATCGTCTCCTGTCTACTTTATTGCTAAATGCAATTTTCTTATTGATAGTTTGTTTCCCACTGAGACGATATTTAGTGCGTCTTTCAAAAGCGATGGAAGAAAAAGAAAAAAGGATTTTCTAATTTTATGTCGAATTGAATCGGTGGGGTGAACTTTAGTGGAAGAAAAAAAGCAACAAAATGTAATAATAAAGGGGACAAAAGACGGAATAACACTTCATTTAGATGATTGTTGTTCATTCTCTGAGTTACTGAAAGAACTGGATGAAAAGCTTTCTACACATTACTATGATGGTGATGGGCGCTCTTTAATTGAAGTGCATGTGAAAGTGGGAAATCGTTATTTAACAGAAGTCCAACAAGAAGAGATTCGTACGTTAATTCGTAATAAAAAGAATCTTGTTGTGGATTCAATTGAAAGTGATGTTATAACGAAAGCGGAAGCAATAGCTTGGAAAGAAGAAACAGAAATTGTCCCTATTTCCAAAATTGTTCGCTCTGGACAAGTTTTACATGTAAAAGGAAATTTATTGTTAATTGGAGATGTTAATCCAGGCGGAACGGTTATCGCTGGGGGGAATATTTTTGTCGTAGGATCATTAAGAGGAATTGCACATGCTGGGTATTATGGGGATTCGGATGCTGTAATCGCTGCATCTGTTATGAACCCGATGCAACTTCGAATTAGTGATGTGGCAATGCGGGCTCCGGAAGAGAAAGAAGACGGAGCGGAGGCGGCAGAATGTGCGTATATTAATGAGAACAATCACATTGTTGTCGATCGACTGCAACTTCTCACTCATCTTAGACCTAATTTAACAAAGTTAGAAAGGGGAATTGTATAGCTGTGGGAGAGGCAATAGTAATTACATCTGGAAAAGGCGGTGTAGGTAAAACTACAACGTCTGCGAACATTGGTACAGCCCTAGCGTTATCTGGAAAGAAAGTGTGCTTAATTGACACAGATATCGGTCTTCGCAACTTAGACGTAGTAATGGGGCTGGAAAATCGTATTGTATTTGATCTTGTTGATGTCGTTGAAGGGCGTTGTCGTTTACCTCAGGCTCTTATTAAAGATAAACGTTTTGATGATCTTTATTTATTACCTGCAGCACAAACGAGTGATAAATCAGCGGTAACACCTGAACAAATGGATGAATTAATACAAGTATTACGTCAAGATTATGATTACATATTAATTGATTGTCCTGCAGGGATTGAGCAGGGATTTAAAAACGCGGTAGCTGGTGCGGATAAAGCAATTGTTGTTACGACGCCAGAAGTATCCTCAATGCGCGATGCGGATCGTATCATCGGGCTTTTAGAAAAAGAGGATATTGAACCACCGAAACTTGTTATTAATCGTGTGCGTAGTCATATGCTTCATGAACAGGATATGTTAGATGTTGATGAAATCGTACGTACATTGTCAATCGAGCTTCTTGGTGTTGTCGAAGATGATGATGAAGTTATTCGTGCTACAAATACAGGTGAACCTGTAGCGTTGCAACCGAGTGGAAAAGCAGCGTTAGCTTATCGTAATATTGCAAGACGTTTGTTGGGCGAGAATGTCCCATTACAAGCATTTGAACAAGAAAAGGTATCGGTATTTACAAAGGTGAAAAACTTCTTTGGAATCCGTTAAAAGCACTTCGCATATTTGCGGAGTGCTTTCTTTTTTCTTCACACGAATATCTTCCTTTCCTAGCTCATACATATGTACAAACTGTATACAACTGTTTCTATTTAAATTAGCTTAATGAAGGAAAGGAGACAGTATGAAGAATAGACGTGTAGAAGAAATTAAAAAACGGATTGCGAAAAGGAAGGCAGAGCAAGAAAGGATGGAGGAAGATCAGTATTTCGCTGGAGGGAATTTTGATAATGAAACAGTATTTATTGAGGATGGAGAAAAGGAAATTCATCCTTTATTTCGAAAAGAAGTGTTTTTCTTCAAAGTTTTATTATCAGCAATATTAGTTCTTTCTATCGCTATTTTATATAAGAATGCACCCTCTTCTTTTGACGGTGCTAAAGCTGTTACAGAAAAAGTGATGAAAGAAGAGTTTCAGTTTGCTACTGTAGCGAAATGGTACGAAAAGCAGTTTGGAAAACCTCTCTTATTTTATTCGCCAAATGAGAAAAAAGAAGGAACGATTCAGCAAAAAGATTATGCAATTCCTGCTTCCGGAAAGGTAATGCAGGGGTTTCAAAAAAATGGCCAAGGTGTATTTGTCCAAACAGCTACAAATGCAACTGTTGAGTCAGTAAATGAAGGGCTAGTTGTTTTTGCAGGCAAGAAGGAGGAACTTGGTAATACAGTTCAAATTCAGCATGCAGACGGCACGGAGTCATGGTATGCAAACTTAAATGATATGTCAGTGAAATTATATGATTACGTTTCAAAGAAACAAAAAATTGGGACGGTAAATAATGATGCAAATAATAAAAATGGTAAGTTTTATTTTGCTATAAAAAAGAATGAAAAATTTATTGATCCGATTCAGGTGATTTCGTTTGATTAAATATAGAGATGTTTTAACGAAAATTTCAGTGCATCCGTTATTTTGGGTTATTATTGTCATTGGTATTTTTACGGCTCGTTTTAAAGAGTTGCTACTGTTATTTTGTATCGTTCTCATTCATGAACTTGGGCATGCTTTTGCAGCGGCACATTATAATTGGCGTATTAAAAAGATTGAACTTTTACCGTTTGGTGGTGTAGCTGAGCTCGAGGAACATGGAAATAAATCATTGAAAGAAGAACTTGTCGTCGTAATTGCAGGACCTATTCAACACATTTGGATGATGGTAGTAGGTTATATGTTGTTTGAAGCTGGTTGGCTTCATGCGGATTTATATTATTTCTTTATGTGGAATAATATAATTATTTTAGCGTTTAATTTACTGCCTATTTGGCCGCTTGATGGTGGGAAAGTATTGTTTAACGTATTATCATATCGTTTTCCTTATTTACAGGCACATGAAAAGATGATGAAATTATCATGTGTTTTTTTTAGTGTAATACTAGTGTGGCAGTTACTTTGGAATAGTAACAATATTATGATGTGGGTGTTACTCATATTTTTAGCGGTGTCGTTATATCAAGAGTGGAAACAAAGACGGTATGCCTTTATGCGTTTTTTATTAGAACGTTATTACGGGAACAAAAGAGGAATTGAAAAGATCGCACCTATTGAAGTGCAATCAGAAGATCATTTATATAAGATATTCACAAAATTTCGTAGAGGGTATAAGCACTCTATAATCGTCCGTGGAAAATATAAAGAGCATTACACATTGGATGAAAATGAACTGCTCTATGCGTATTTTACTGAAAAACGAACAACTTCATCTGTCGAAGAATTAATCGGTTAGTGTTGACGATAGCACTAACCTTTTATTATTGTAAAAGCAAAGATGATTATAAAGTGAGGAAAGAATTTTGAAAACGTTATATATGAACTACGCTGGATCGGAAAAACGCGTTGCAATTGAAGAGAAGAAAAAAATTGTTGAGTTTTTATGGAAGCGAAATGAAGAACAAGAGATTGTTGGGCACATTTATGTTGGACGTATCGTAAGAACGATTGCTGGAATGAACGCAGCTTTTGTAAATATTGGTTTAGAAAAACATGCGTATCTTTCATACGATGATGTACCGTCTTCTTATCGTATACATGAAGGGCAAGCGGTACTCGTACAAGTTGTGAAAGAGGCAATTGATACGAAAGGACCGAAATTGACAGCGAATATAGAATTTACCGGGAAATATGTCGTTTATATGCCGTATGATGAAATGCGTGCGGTTTCTCGGAAAATAAAAGATAATAAAAGAAGGCAACAACTACTCCAAATTGAAGTAGAAGGGACAGGTGGATACATATTCCGCTCTGCTTCTGAAAAAGGAGAAATTGAAGAAATACAAGCTGAAATGCAAAAGTTACAGCAGTTATATGAAGAGTTAAAAAGAAAAGAGGGGCAAGGAAAGGCACCGTTATTACTTCATCGACCGGCCACCTTTTTAGATCGCGTATTTCAAGAAAATCCAATTGAAACGATTGAAAAAGTAGTTGTAGATACAAGAAGTATAGTAAAAGAATTAGAAGAAAAAATTGGGGAAGAAAAAGTATCTTATTATAATGAAAAATCTTCAATGTTTAGCCATTTTGGAATAGAGCGTGAAATCGAGAAAGCACTTCAAAAGATAGTGTGGCTTCCGAATGGTGCGTATTTAATTGTGGAACAAATGGAGACGATGACTGTAATTGATGTGAATACAGGCAAGTTTACTGGAAAACAGAATTTACAAGATACAGTCCTTTGTACAAATGAATTGGCAGCTGAAGAGATTGCACGTCAATTAAGACTGCGTGATATCGGTGGTATGATATTAATTGATTTCATTAATATGAAAAGAAGAGAAGATAAAGAAAAGATAAGAGAATGTCTCATCGCTGCTATGCAAAATGATCGCACATATACAAGAGTGCTTGGGTTTACAGAGTTAGGGATTTTAGAGATGACACGTAAACGTAAAAAACATTCTTTACGCGACGTACTACTAGAAGAGTGTGTACCGTGCAAAGCGACGGGTTATGTGATGTCATATGAAACAATTGCGTATGAGTTAGAGAGAGAGTTAATTACATATGGCAATATAGAAGATGAGGCTGTATTAATCGCTGCACCTAAAGAACTGCAAAAACAATTTTTGCAAAAAGAATTACAAAAAAATATTCCATTTGAAATTTATTTCAAAGATGATATGATCGAAAAGTACGCTATTATCCGTTTTGGAAGTAAAACAGAAATTATAGAACGGAAAAAATAGTTAGTAGAAGTTTCATTGACAATAGTCAATGAATTATGGTAACATCTTTATGTTATAGTTTATAGCACCTAAACGGCTATATGCTACAACCGCACAAGACAGGTTCCTTAAAGGCATGTATGTCTACCTCGTTTTTGGCGAGTCTTAGTAATTAAGAGGAGGTGCAAGTATGTACGCAATTATCGAAACAGGTGGAAAACAAATCAAAGTTGAAGCTGGTCAAGAAATCTACATTGAAAAATTAGATGTTGAAGCTGGTGAAACTGTTACTTTTGACAAAGTTCTTTTCGTTGGTGGAGAAAACGTGAAAGTTGGTAGCCCAGTTGTAGAAGGTGCAACAGTTACTGCGAAAGTTGAGAAACACGGTCGCGCTAAGAAAATCATCGTTTTCAAATACAAAGCGAAAAAGAACAATCGTAAGAAACAAGGTCATCGTCAACCTTACACTAAGCTAGTTGTTGAAGCTATCAACGCTTAATTCTGGTTAACATGATTAAAATTACGATAAGTCGCACGAAATTAGGAAGTATCCAATCATTTAAAATGACTGGACATGCCGATTATGCGCCACATGGACAAGACCTTGTCTGTGCTGGAACTACAGCGGTTGTGTTTGGTTCCATAAATGCTGTGGAAGAACTTTGTAATGTGCAGGCAACTATTGAACTCGGAAGTGATGGCGGATTCTTAACGTATGAATTGCCTAATGATTTAGACGTTCATACAATGGAAAAAGCACAGATACTTTTAGAAGGATTGGTTGTTTCGCTTAAGACGATCGAACTTGATTACGGAAAGTATATCCGTTTAATAGAAAAAGTGCAGGAGGTGTAACGTATGTTAAGATTAGATCTTCAGTTTTTCGCATCTAAGAAAGGTGTAGGTAGTACAAAGAACGGTCGTGACTCTCAGTCAAAACGTCTTGGTGCTAAACGCGCAGATGGTCAAACGGTTTCAGGTGGTTCAATTCTTTACCGTCAACGCGGTACAAAAATTTATCCAGGTGTTAACGTTGGTCGTGGTGGCGATGACACTTTATACGCGAAAGTTGACGGCGTAGTACGCTTCGAGCGTCTTGGCCGTGACCGCAAACAAGTGAGCGTATATCCTGTTGCTCAAGAAGCATAAGAACTCACGGAAAACTCTAACCTGAGTGCAGGTTAGAGTTTTTCTATATTAAGGGGTATCTAAATGAATGAAAAATGGACAATTATAGATGCATTGCGCCATTCAAGACATGATTGGCTCAATCGTATGCAGATGGTGAAAGGAAACCTTTCCCTTGGAAAAGTGGAAGAAATTCATAGTCTCATCGATCGTTTTGTCCAAGAAGCGAGACAAGAATCCAATCTGATGGGGCTATCAATGCCTTTATTTTCAGAGTGGATTTTAACATATAATTGGAAACAGCAGCCGTGCTTATTGGAGTACGAAGTATTAGGGAAATTACATAACTTATCTCACTTAGATGAGACTGTATGTACATGGACGAATCAATTTTTCTCAATGCTTCAGCATAGTTTAGACGTATATGTTGAAAATTATGTTTGTATCACAATTGAATGTGACGCGGAGAATGCTCGTTTCTTTTTTGATTTTCGTGGTAAGCTAACGAGTGTAGAAGAACTACAGAATTGGCTTGCGAACCAAAACAATAAATGGTATTCCATTTCTTATACAGTAAGAGACGAAGAAGTCTCAGTTATATTACAACCAATTGAAAAAAGTGTGGTGAAATAATGTTTGTAGATCAGGTCAAGATATATGTAAAAGGCGGCGACGGTGGTAACGGAATGGTTGCGTATCGTCGTGAGAAGTATGTTCCAAAAGGTGGCCCAGCAGGTGGCGACGGTGGTAAAGGTGCAGATGTTGTTTTCGTTGTTGAGGAAGGCTTACGTACATTAATGGACTTCCGCTACCAACGTCATTTCAAAGCTGATCGCGGTCAGCACGGAATGAGTAAAGGGCAGCACGGACGTAAATCTGAAGATTTACTTGTAAAGGTTCCGCCAGGAACAGTAGTAAAAGATGAAAAAACTGGTCAAATTCTTGCCGATTTAGTAACGCATGGACAAACTGCTGTAATTGCAAAAGGTGGCCGTGGTGGTCGTGGTAACTCACGTTTCGCAACAGCTACGAATCCAGCACCAGAAATCGCTGAGAACGGGGAACCAGGTCAAGAGCGTGATGTCATTCTAGAACTTAAAGTACTAGCAGACGTTGGACTTGTTGGATTCCCAAGTGTAGGTAAATCTACATTATTATCTGTCGTATCATCAGCACGTCCGAAAATTGCAGAGTATCACTTCACAACAATCGTTCCAAATCTTGGTGTTGTTGAAACTGGTGATAACCGCAGCTTCGTTATGGCTGACCTTCCTGGACTAATTGAAGGTGCACATGCCGGCGTCGGACTTGGACACCAATTCTTACGTCATATCGAGCGTACACGTGTAATCGTGCATGTTGTTGATATGTCTGGTTTAGAAGGCCGTGATCCATATGAAGATTATGTAACGATTAATAATGAATTAAAAGAATACAATCTTCGCTTAACGGAGCGTCCACAAGTTGTTGTTGCAAACAAAATGGATATGCCAGATGCAGAAGAAAACTTACAAGCATTTAAAGAGAAAGTGGGAGACGAAGTAAAAATCTTCCCAATCTCAGCTGTAACGAAACAAGGGGTTCGTGACTTACTGTTTGAAGTAGCGAACTTAATAGAAACAACACCAGAATTCCCAATACATGAAGTTGTAGATGAGTCTGATACAAGTGTAATGTACAAACTTGACACTGAAGGTGTTAAATTTGAAATTACACGTGAAAGTGATGGCACGTTTGTTATCTCTGGTTACGATATCGAGAAAACATTCAAGATGACAGACTTCTCACGTGATGAATCTGTACGTCGTTTCGCTCGTCAAATGCGCGGAATGGGTATTGATGAAGCTCTTCGTGCACGTGGTGCGAAAGACGGAGATATTGTAAAAATTCTTGAATATGAATTTGAATTTATCGACTAAGACTGCCGAAATATGGCAGTCTTTTTTTATCCCACTTTAATGGGCAGTAAGACCCCTACCTCAAAATTAAGCGGAAGCAAAGAAGTTAGG
>NZ_NVEC01000004.1 GCF_002571225.1 Bacillus sp. AFS059628
ATTTTGAGGTGGGGGTCTTACTGCCCATTAAAGTGGGATAAAAAATCGTTACAGAAAAGTTACAAATCCATCTCGATAAAAAAAGATTGGCAAAGGCCAATCTTTTTTTATTATTCATTTCGAACTGGCTTTGGCGTTACACCTAAATGCTCATTTAATTTTTTTGAAATATCTTTTACATTTTTTTCGTTTGGAATGTAATAATAAATACCTCCGATACGTTTATCCGTACCTTCTATTTGCATTTTTTCCATTTCCAAATTAGATCCTGCCATATTTTTTGTAATAGCAAGCATATCATCAAAAGTTAAGTTCGTTTTCATATTTTTATCAACCGCATCAAGTAAAGAGCCCATTTTGCTAATAGATTGAACAGACATCGCTTTTTTAGCAATTGCTTCTATTACAAGTTGCTGTCTTTGACCACGCATTGCATCACTGTCAATTTTACGAGTTCTTGCAAGCGCAAGTGCTTGTTCTCCATTTAAATGTTGGTAGCCTTTCTCTAAATGAATCATACCCGCTTGGTCTTTACTATCTTGTTCAGTGAAAGTAACTGGTACATCAATATCAATACCACCAAGTGAATCGACGATTTGTACGAATGATTCAAAGTTAAACTTCACATAATAATCCACAGGAACATTTAAAAATCTTTCCACCGTATCTCGTGTACTTTCAACACCACCAAATACGTGTGCATGTGTAATTTTATCTAATTTCTTTCTAGATGGAATGTATACACGTGAATCACGTGGAATACTTACTAATTTAACTGATTTATCATCTTTATTAATTGTTGCTAATAAGAGTGCATCTGTGCGAACAGCTTCACCATATTGGCTTTTACGCATTTCGCTGCCGTCTACACCCATAATTAAAATAGAAATGTTATCCTTTAAAGGCTCAACTTCTTTATCTCGTTTTGATGATTTATCAATTTGTGCATACGCATCACTTACAACAGCTTTTGCTTTATTATATATTAATGATCCATATCCTACTCCTCCAAAAATAAGTAGGAAAAATGGAATTAAAATGAACCATTTTATTGACTTTCTTTTAGAACGTTTTTTACTGCTTCTCGTATTTTGTTCTAATTCAGAGCTCATTTTCATTCGCCTCTCTTTCTCTTTCCCTAGTATAATGTATGTCTAGCAATCTTCATATTGAATTTCCTTTCAATCACCTTACATTTTTGTAAGGTTACATGATAAATCCAATATGTATTCCATTTCACATTATACTCTCGTGCTTATTTTTGGCAAGTCACTATTTTTCAACTTCAAATATTTAGCATTTCGCATTTCCCAAAATTACCGATTTATAAATTCATTCATTTCAAATCGTTCAATTTCTCCATAAAGCGGAATAAAAAGGCAGCAAGAATAAAGAACAAAATTAGCAATACAATCCGTATGAGTATAGTAATGTACATTTCATATTATTTTTTCTCAAACGGTGTATACATTGTTTTCTTCCCATGATTATTAATGAAAGCGGATTTTGCTTTTAGTTTCGTCTTTTCTATTTCTATCTCTTCATTTGAGAAATTCACAATAATTTTAATATCTTTTCCATAAGAAGCAGATTGAACTAATTTATCTTCTGACAAATACGCAAAGTTCGTCATTTCTTCTTTTACTGCCTTTTCATGAACATCATTCCAAACTTTCAGGTGCTGCGTAATTTCTTGTTTATGCTTATTCCACTCTACTTCATCTAAGTGGTACAACGGAGGAACATTATACAATAATTCGTATAGCATACGGTTCCCGACCTCATCTTTTACTTTCAAACTTCCCCACTCCCAGTGGTGCGTTGTAATCACAGAATCATTGTATACTAATTTATATAATGGTACTGAATATACAGGATTTAAATACACTTGTTTATATTCTTCTTTTAACGGTACTTGTTTTGCATATTTTTCTGGAACATTTTGATTCGGTGACCAGTATCCCCCCACATAATACGGACTTGTTTTGTTTTTCCTCATATCTTCATCGTCCCATTTAATAACAGGTGTTTCAATGCCGTGCGCAAATGCAATCGTGCTACTTGCAAAGTCATTTCCACCTTCTGAGCCCACTACCATACCTTTTTCTTGCGCAATATAATCCATTCGTTGCAGTCTTGCTTTTAAATCTTGTTCTTGTGTTGTTATATGTTTTACCGAATAGTCATCATAAATTTCACCTGTCGCATCACAATCAATAAACCATGAATTATATTTAGGTCCATTTTGTAATATATCATTCATACGTTCCTTTACACTAGGCAGCGATAAAGTCGGGTTTAACTTGCGACCTCTTCCTAAAAATCCTTGCACCTTTTCTCCGTTTTTCTTCGTTACAGTAGCCTCTTCGTATAATGATGGGTCATTAAAGGATGCTGTGTTCCAATTTTTATCACTTTTTTCGTGAATGGAATGATATGAATCATACGGACCAACTAAATACCCCGTTTCCTTAGCTTTTGTCACGAAATTAGGTTGCATAAATCCTTGTTCCCAGTTCGGCAGACCAATCCACGCTTTTTCTATTCCTGCCTCTTTCATTTCCTTTAATATGTCCGTTCCATCTGCATTATCCCATTTACTTATCTCTTCAACCGCATCACCCAGTAGCGACTTTAATAAATGCTTATTTAAGCTATACAATTCTGTCTTCGTTAAGTGACCTACACCTTTTTTTATTAGCGCACTAGCTTCCTGATCAACGTTTTGGAAAATATCCTCTTTATAAAATCCCTTCATTGATAATACTTCATTTACATAACGCAAAATAACATTTTTTTGGTACTTATCAATGAAATCTTGTTTACCTACTTGATCAAATACATTCAATTCCCCAGGCTCCGAACTATTCTTTTGAATAAGTTCTTTTATATGGCTAAATACAGGACTATTTATTTGCTCTCTTATCTTTGGCCAATTTACATTACTGTCAGACAAACCATTTTGGTTCCAAAAATAAAAATAAGCCGCACCATAAAGTTTTTCAATCTCTTTATTTTTTCTAGCCTTTTCTTGTAATGTTTTAAATTCACCTTTTCCAGCAATATTATCCTTATACAGTTTAGCAATACTGACTGCATCATTATTTGTCACATATAATTGAAATCCATATGTTTTACTTTTATTTATACTCGGGAATTCATGTATAAAATCAAATCCTATTTTCGGATCCGAATGAAATTTTAATTCATTATTAAACATATTGTTTGCGATATATACAATGGAATATTTCGAACCATTTAACGCAAAAAACTTCATAGAAAATGATTCAGCAAATGAATATGCATCATCCTTTAAAAACTTCTTCCAATTTTCATCATTACTCGGAATTCTCTTCCCTTCCCATAACGGAAGTGTATAATTTTCAGCTTGTACTTTCGGCCATGTGAAGCTTTCTGCACCAATTGATTCCACTTCAATATTTAAGTGATCTTTTTTCTTTTCTACATTCACTTTTACTTTTTGATCTGGATATTCCCAAGATGTACGACCCTTGTCTTTTTTTACATTCGACACCTTCATTTTCGGTAACGGCTGTGACGCCTGTTCCTTTACACCATCATGTTCTACAGTTAACGTGAAAGTCTCTGGATTGACATCATAAGTAAACTCTTTATACGTCGCTTTCTTTATTTTAGACTCTTGAACAGTACTACTACCTTTTACATCACACCCGACTAAAGTCGAAAATGACATCGTTGTAAGAAGACATATTACTATCATTTTTTTCATCTTCTGCACCTCCACCACTGAATATACAGGGGCTTTGTTACAGGAATGTGGCAAAAAAATAGAACTAGCATAAACTAGCTCTATTTTACATATGGACAACTATAATTTGCATAAAGTATATGTAGTACAATAACCGTGTTTTTTTATACTCACTACTTATAAAAGCAAATCATTCTATATTATATACACCTATTNNAATAGGTGTATATAATATAGCCTAAAGCTAGCACTAAAATTACTAGCGCTGTGCCTTTCCAATTCATACCACCTGCCATATCAACTGGGCTACCTGTTTCAGCTCTGTTAAGTCCATCATGTAAAGAACCAGTAGGATTATTTTTCAATTCACTTTGCCTTATACGTTCTCTTTTTTCTTCCGGTGACTCTTGCTTCATAGGATCACCTCCAAATGAATACACACTTTACTAAATTATACATTATTACTTTTCTTTTATATGCCAACTAAAAAACTATTTACAACAAAAAAAGCTAGCAATGCTAGCTTTTTTATAGTTCTATATGTTCTTCTTTATTTACAGTAATTCCTTTATGATCGATTTCTAGCTCACACACTTTCATAGACGTAAATACTCTCGCTAATTGCTCAGCAATTTCTCGGCGCTTTTCATATGGTGTTAATATAAAAATGGATGGTCCTGCACCGCTAAGCGCTGTGCCGTATGCGCCAAACTCTTTTGCACATTTACGAATAGATGGTAATAACGGTACAAGCTCTAAACGATAGGGCTCGTGAAAATGATCTCTTTCCATCATTTCACCTACAACTTCCCATTTCTTTTGACAAAATGCCGCTACTAATACGTTACTAATCGCACTAGCCTTAACAGCTTCATGAAACGGAAACATATCTGGTAATACAGACCGGCTTTCATCTGTATTTAACTCTTCATTCGGAATAAGAGAAATTACGCCTAATTCCTTACTTTCAATTCTTACAACCGAAACATTCTTTCCATCAAGTGCTCCAATTACAGTCCCTCCTAATATAGAAGCAGCAACATTATCAGGATGTCCTTCAAAATTTGTAGCAATCTGTACTTTTTGATTCGTAGTTAAATTCAAATTGCCTAGTTGATTCGCAAGCTCTATCCCAGCTACAATTGCTGATGCACTACTTCCTAGACCTCTTGTTAGCGGAATGTTACTAGTAACTTCTATTATATGGGGTGATAAAGAAGGACATACTTTACATGCCGTACTAACAATTAAATTTTTATCATCTATCGGAATTGAATCATCAAAGGAATGGATTACTTGCCATTTATCAGCTTTCTCCTTTACTACTACATGTAAATATAATGACAACGCTATTCCTACTGAATCAAATCCAGGTCCAACATTCGCTGTACTAGCAGGAACACGAATACTGAATGGTATCACGACATAATCACCCCTTTAATATGCTCTTTAATTTGTTCTATATCATTTGAAACACTTGCAATATCCAATGTATTAGAAGAAATTGCGATATCAGGATCTTTTAAGCCATTTCCAGTTAAAACCGCCACAACTGTTTCTCCTTTTTTGATTTTTCCGGATTGAACATGTTTCATTACGCCAGCTAATGAAGCATTTGATCCCGGCTCAGCGAAAACTCCTTCCGATTTTGCTAATAATCTATACGCATGTAAAATTTCTTCATCTGATACCATATCTATTTCACCGTGAGACTGCTCAGCAGCCTCTACTGCATATGACCAACTTGCTGGGTTACCGATGCGAATCGCTGTTGCAATTGTTTCAGGTTCTTCAATGACATGTCCTTTTACAATAGCAGCTGCTCCTTCCGCTTCAAACCCGTGAATTCTTGGCTTCTTATAGCCTTTTTCTTTCTCATATTCACAGAATCCTTTCCAGTACGCTGTAATATTTCCAGCGTTCCCAACAGGAATCGCTAACACATCTGGTGCACTTTGTAACTGATCACAAATTTCAAACGCTGCTGTTTTTTGCCCTTCAATTCGATAAGGATTCACTGAGTTTACTAATGTAATCGGCTCTTCTGCAGCAATATTTCTTACAGCCTTAAGTGCATCATCAAAATTTCCTTCTATTGAAATGATTTCAGCTCCGTAAGCAACTGCTTGCGCTAATTTTCCATGTGCAATTTTCCCTTCTGGGATTACGATAATACATTTCATTCCAAGACGTGCCGCGTATGCTGCGGCCGATGCTGACGTATTACCTGTTGACGCACAAATGATTGCCTCTGAACCTTCTTCTTTCGCCTTTGCGACTGCCATTACCATACCACGATCTTTAAAAGAACCTGTCGGATTCGCTCCTTCATACTTACCGTATAACTGAATTCCTAATTGTTTTGATATATTTAATAACGGGATAAGCGGTGTATTCCCTTCCATTAAGCTCACATCAGGTGTATTTTCATTCACCGGTAAATAAGAAGCATACTGTTTTAATAATCCTTTATACATATTGTTTTTCCTCCTCAATAATGTAATAACTGTTTATTTCACTTGCGACATCTTCTATCGCTCCTAAAACTCGTTCAAATTGATACTTTGAAGTTTGATGTGTCACAACAACGACTTCTGCAAGTTCACGATTTAAAGGTAACTGAATCACTTCTTTTAAACTTACAGAATAATTAACGAAACATTCTGTTATTTTTTGCAACATCCCAGGTTCGTCTCGTAATGAAATACGTAAGAAATATTTCGAAACAACTTCTTCATCTCCCTGTAATTCATACGGTTCTGGCTCTTTTAACGCACTTTTATTTTTCGGAACTTGATTCATATTTTTAACGATTGAAATAATATCACTTACTACAGCAGAGCCAGTCGGTAACTTCCCAGCTCCAGGTCCGTAAAACATTACTTCCCCTACTGCTTGCCCGTGAACATATACTGCATTAAATTCATTATTTACATTTGATAATGGATGATGACTAGGTAAAAGAGTCGGTTCTACACTTAAATGGATAGCTGATCCTTGTTTCTCCGCTTTACCAATTAATTTCATAGTAAATCCTAACTTTTCAGCCATTTGTAAATCTTCTTTTTCGACCTTTCGAATCCCTCTTACTTGCACATCATCTAAAGAAACATTCATCGAAAAACCTAAGTTTGCAAGAATCGCTACCTTTCTCGCTGCATCTAGCCCATCTACATCCGCTGTTGGATCCGATTCTGCGAAACCTAATTTTTGCGCTTCCTGTAAAGCCTCTTCATACGACCATCCATTTTGACTCATCTTTGTTAACATGTAATTTGTTGTACCATTTACAATTCCCATTATTTTTTCAATTTGATCTGATGCTAATCCGTCTGTTAACCCTCTTAACACCGGAATACCGCCCGCTACACTTGCCTCATAACATAAATCACAATCATTATCGTTCGCCAGCTGGAGAAGCTCTGCACCGTATACAGCCATTAAATCTTTATTTGCTGTCACGACATGTTTCTTATTTCGTAAAGCCTTAACAATATGCTGCTTCGCTTCTTCAATTCCGCCCATTACCTCTACTACAATATCAATATTTGAATCATTTAGAACTTCATCGACATGACTTGTTACTACGATTCCATCAATGCAAACATCACGTTCTTTTTCTAAATCACGTACAACGACTGTCTTCACTTTCACTTCATACCCTGTATCAAGTGCAATTTTTTTATAATGTTCTTTCAAAATATGGACAACACCACTTCCGACCGTACCTAATCCTAACACCCCAACATTAATAACGTTATTCATCTTCTAATCTCCTCCTACAATTTTATTATTTATCTCTATCAATCACCTTGTTCTGCTTTTCAATCATGCAGGTGGTGGTTATTTCCGTACGTACAAATCGTTTCATGTTACTGCACCTCCCTTCAAAATAATAAAAAAACACACTCATCCCTAGGAAAGGGACGAATGTGTTTTCGTGGTTCCACCCTTGTTCCAACCTAGACGTATTTCTCCCTAGATTGCTCAAGTTCAGATAACGGCTGATTCCGTCAATAATTACTAGATTACTCGTTCACTATTGAAGTTCAAAGGTGGTAAAATCATTTCTCGTGTTAGGAAGCTCACACCCTTGGCTTCCCTCTCTGTAAACCGTAAAAATGATTCCGTGTCCTTATCGTTACTTTTTCGTTCATGTCTATTTGTTAACTTATTATAGTTATCAATTTTTTAAAAAGCAAGCCTATTTTTACTATCTATTTTCAAAATCATTTTTTATTATATTTTACAATAACATTATACCACTACCAATCAATTTACCTACTTTTTTGCTTTTACTCCTTATAAATCAATAGTTCATATAGAAATGTCCCATTCTAAAATGTTTACATATTCACCTTACAAAACTATATAAATAAAACTTTTTTAATACAATCTTTTCGTATAACTTTCTTCTAAAGAACGTGCAACATCCTCTTCTGAAGTATTTACTTTCGCATGCTCCAGCAACATTTTTGCTGCTGAAGGTAATTCTTTTTTATTCAACCAAGATTCTGGATCCCACATTTTCGAACGAATAAAAGCTTTTGCACAATGAATGTAACATTCCTCTATTTCAACAACAATTCCAAGTAGCGGATTGCGTCCATTTGCCTGCATTTCTTGCAAAATTTCTTCGTCGTTTGTTATATACGCTCGGCCATTTATTCGGAGTGTCTCCCCAAGACCTGGAATAAAAAAGAGTAACCCTACACATGGATTTGAAATAATATTCAAAATGGAGTCTATACGGCGGTTGCCTGGTCTTTCTGGAATAATAATTTTATTATTATTTAATACGTAAACAAATCCAGGTGCATCTCCTCTCGGCGAAGCATCGCACTCTCCTAATTTATTTGCAGTAGATAATACTAGAAAAGGAGATTTAGACAGAAAATCTACGCAATGATAGTCTAATGATGAAATAACCTTTTTCAAAGCTCTCTCACTTGGTTGCCCTAATATTTTCCGTAATTCTTCCTCTGTTGAAATAATTGATTTTATTTCCGCGCTCTCTATCCCCACTTATACCCTCTCCTTTTTCTTTATTTTTCCAAAATTCAATACAAATATTGTATAATAAAATTTGCAGAAAGGGGAATTTAAATGACAGAGTGGTTAACAATATTTGATACTGAAAAAAATATACTTGGGAAGAAATTACGTGATGAAGTGCATCGTGACGGTGATTGGCACGAAACATTTCATTGTTGGTTTGTAGAAAAAGATGATGAAGATATGTTTTTATATTTCCAATTACGCTCTAAAAATAAAAAAGAAGCTCCGAACATTTGGGATATTACTTCAGCCGGACATATTATGCATGATGAAGATGTACAAAGTGGTGGTCTTCGTGAAATTGAAGAGGAATTAGGCCTTTCTTTCCAAACGACTGATTTAGCATACAAGGGCATCTTTAAAATAGATTATGAAATTTCAAATCTTACGGATCGCGAGTTTTGTCATATGTATTTCCACAATGTCATCAATCCACTTCCATTCGCACCAGGTGAAGAAGTAGACGATGTGATGAAAGTACATGCCGCTTCATTTCTACAACTACTAAAAAGAGAGATTTCATCTTTTACAGCTACTTCTGTTTTGAACAATAAACCGATAACGATAACTTTTGATGATATTTATCCATATGATCTTGCATACTATGAATTTGTTGTTGAACAAGGAAAAGACTTACTAGAAAATAATAGTTTATAAATAAAATAGGACTCCTAGTATTATATTGCATGAAGTCCTATTTTTTCATTATTGTTCAAGTATTTTTAATCTACTCTCTACTCGTATAAATAAACGAATGATTAATAACAGCATAATCACCATAATCGCTATCATTGTATGTGGATATCTAAACAGTATACTAACAACACTTCCAATTAACATCATGATGAACCCGTTTTGCTTCATCACTTCTGCACTATACCTATTACCTGCATCCCATAATTCTTTATTTTTCATAGATCGTTTCGTACGATAACCATATGCCGCATTAATATCGATCGGTGGATTTTTTTGAAGGACAATCGCCGCAAGTATAAATATAATACCTATTAAAATACTCATCCCTATGTTTATTAGTGCATACATCAATTATATCCCCTCCTAACAACCTACAGCTTCATTATACGACATAATCCTGTTTTCTCCAATTTAACAACACATTCACTTCCGCTCTTTCGATGTTTGGAACATACTTGGCAGCGTTACAAAGCGCGCCCCTTTCGTTTTTAACTGCGGAATGATTTTGTCTAATGCATCTACAGATCCTTGTAAATGCCCACCTGGTGTTGAATGCTGAAGGATAACACTTCCAGGAAATGAATTCCCTAACACATTATTTGTAATTGTATCAGCGCTTACGCCTTTCCAATCAACTGTATCAACACTCCACTGTACAATCATAAAATTTTGCTCTGTTGCCCACTTCAATTGATCTTCAAGTATTTCACCATACGGAGGACGAATAAACTTCGGTGCATAACCAGCTAAACGATTTAATATTTCTTCTGTTTTTATAATTTGATTACGGTACTCAGCATCATTTACTCTCGCTAAATTCGGATGGCTATACGTATGATTGCCAATTACATGCCCTTCATTCGCAATACGCTTTACTACATTCGGAAACTTTTCTGCATTTTCACCAAGCAGGAAAAAAGTAGCTTTTACATTATGTTGTTTTAACTTATCTAATATTTTGGGCGTAAATTCTAAATCCGGCCCATCATCAAATGTAAGAGCAACTTCCGCTTTATTATACGGTCCTGAAAATGCGTACGCATATTTTTCGACCCAAGAAAATGGTGTCCACGATCCACGCTCATCTACTTTCATTTGTACTTCATAATTTTGAGGGATATATGCGTATGGTAATGAGCTTATATAGTCTCCATAATAAAATGAGTGATATGGCATATAAGCGTACAAAACATCTCGTTCTAGTCCCCATTGATATGGAGCAAACATTTTTGGTGAATAAAAATAAGACATAATAAAAACCTCCCTAAAGTTTCATATGTGATTCCTCTGCACTTTGTTAGAGAAATTCCTATTCATGAACAAAAATAAGACTGTCCGTCATTTGGACAGTCTTACTACTGACTATTATTAATAAATCGATGTACTATCTTTCGGTAAAGCTTTTACATGTTTTAAATAACTTGTCACTCTGTCATCATCACCTTGCGGGTACGAATATCCATAAGCGTTAGCAATTTTGTTCGCCACTTTCCTAAATAAATCACCCATGACAAAGAATGATTCCCATATGTTTTCATAATCTGCATTAGAAAATGTCTTTTTAAATTGCTCCCACATATCTTCTTCAAAATATTGCTCAAAATGCTTTCCAAATTTACCTGCATTAACTGTAAAGTCTGTTTTCATACCAATATGCCATTCTAGCATTACGATGAACATATCTCGCACTGGTCCTTCAAGCATTCCTTTTGCATAAGAAAGTTCCTCTCGCCATAACCCTTTTGCGATATTCGTACTACACCACCAAAATTCATTACAACAATCTAAAAACTCTTTTTCTGTAGGCTTTTTTACTAAGTAATCTTTATCACTTGCTGGTGGGAATGCTTCCAGAGAATTATCTTTATCTAGAAGCAGTTTACTTAAACTATCTTGTCCAACGAACTTTTTTATTAACTCAACTGGAACTAGCGTTAAATCAATCCGATTGCCATCCATGAACTGCATTAAATATGGAAACTTTCCGTCTTCATCTGGTGGAACTAACGACATTTCTTCTGGCATTTGTACAATCATTATTTCTCCAAATCTATGAATCCAATTATGATTAGACGTAAAAGAGCGTATACCTTTTACAACATAAATAATATCATAGTCTTGAAAACAATCTTTTTTTACATTTGGATTTACACGCGATCCATTCATGATGACAGCTCGAATTCTTTCATCCTCTATTGCTGTATTTATAATTAAATCTAACATTTCTTTTTCAGTTCTCATCTACTTATAGCCTCCAATTTTTTAATAGACAATATGGTGTTATGTATACTGGAGGTCCACGAGCTAATCTCGTTATACACGATACACGTTATAATTTTTGAAACTTCTTTTTCATCCCTTTTTCCTCCTTACATCACTCTTTTACAACTGCCATCCCTTTCAATTTCCCAATGCTTTCTACCATTCACTTTTAATTATACCGAAAATTCTGTCTCGAATACAAAAAATAAAGAAGGGACATCTACCCCTTACAGAATAGATATCCCTTCTTTTAAAGTTAAATTTAATTCCTATGGATTAGTAGACCAAAGCCCAGCAGATTTAATAAATGTACGTTTATTTAATTTCAGCTGCGCTACGATAAATTCTGCAATATCTTCTGCTTGCATTACTTTATCAGGGTTTCCATCAGTTAATCCTAAATCTACAGCCATATCAGTTGCTACTGTACTTGGAGTTAAAGCTGTTACACGAATGTTATGTTTGCGAACTTCCATCGCTAACGATTCTGTTAAGCCAAGGACACCAAATTTAGAAGCACTATATGCACTTGTTACAGGTGCACCTTTTTGTCCTGCTGTAGATGAAATGTTAATGATATCACCAGATTGTTGTTCAATCATGCTTGGTAAAGCTGCGCGAGTTGCATAGTATACACCCATTAAGTTTACTTGAATGATTTTTTCCCAATCAGCAACGTCTAGTTCTAAAAACTTACCGAATTTAGAAATACCAGCGTTATTAATTAAAATATCGATAGATCCTAAACCATTTTTTAACGTTTCAATCGCAGTCGTTACTTCTTCGTATGAAGAAACATCAGCAGTTGCAATAACAGCTTTTACACCTTCTGCTTCTACTTCTTTCGCTACAGCTTTTAAGTTTTCTTCTGAACGAGCTAATAAGCCTACATTTACGCCTTCTTTCGCTAATGCGATTGCTACAGCGCGACCAATCCCTCTACCTGCTCCTGTAATTAAAGCATTTTTACCTTGTAATAATTCTGCCAAGTATAACACTCCTTAATCATCTCAGTTATGTATTATATTAAAATTGTATCTATGTTTATGTAAAAAGGCAATGATGCACTTTCATGTGCGTAGGTTACTTGTAGGTAACTATAGAAATTTTTTATTTATAATTCTCATGTTTTTCCATAATTAATATAAAACAGAAATAAATCTCACGTAGGAGGGTGTATGTGTATGAAAAGAAAAAAGTGGTTCTTGTCACTAACTGCAGTCGGACTATGCATCATATTTTTGGCTATGTACTTTATATTTGGTAATCCACTACATTATAAAGTAATAGAAAAAGATACTAACGAATATCTCCATACTATAAAAGGATATAAGCAACAAGAAATACAAAGCATAACCGGAAAATATACTCCTCTTTATAATATCGGCTATTATGCAAAAGTCGTATTTAAAGACGAACCTTATTTTACATACTCTTATACATCCGATAATAATAAAAAAATAATACAAGACAACGGCATTTTAGGAAGACATACTGAGTCATTTGAACATCTTAATTTAAACTGGTCGTTGTTTGACCAGTTAGTAGATGGTATTCATACAAACTTGCAAGGAAGAGGTTTAAGAGAAAAGAAAGATTATTCTATACGACACGTTCAATTCATTGATATAGATGACGATAAAAACGGTGCGGAAGCATACGTTGACTTTAAGAAAGATAAAGAATCCGATTACTCATATCGTATGAATAGCGAAGGAAAAGCTTATCAATATAATTGCAGTAACGGTAAATGCATTTTTAAAGAGAAATAGTGTTAGAAGNNCTTCTAACACTATTTCTCTTCATGATTTGGCATACGCACAATGAATTCAGTACCTTTTCCTTCCTCACTCTCAACTTTTATTTCCCCATGATGAAGGTCGAGTACTTTCTTTACAATAGCTAAACCTAAACCACTTCCTCCATAGGCTCGATTTCGCGAAGAATCCGCTTTATAAAAACGCTCAAAAATATGTTGTTTCTGTTCTTCTGATATACCAATTCCTGAATCACGGATACGCACTTCCACTACTGTCTCATGTTCCTTTAACTGAATAGTAATCGTACCACCGCTTGGAGTAAATTTAATACTATTATGAATTAAATTAATCCAAACTTGACTCATACTTTCTTGGTCAGCAGTTATATGCACTTTTTCTAAATCAAGGTCTAATTCAATTTCTTTCTCAGCCCAAAGCGGTTCACTATTTAATACAACTTGTTTTAGCTGTTGATCTAATCGATAAGTTACTCTTTCTGGTATGTACTCTTCCGACTCTAAAAGAGTTAGTTTCAGTAAATTTTGACTTAGTTTAGATAATCTCGTCGTTTCTGTTTCAATAATGGTAAGATAATGATTTCTTTTTTCTTCGGAAAGATTATCGTCTTGTAGTGCTCTAGCAAATCCTTTTATAGACGTTAATGGTGACTGTATTTCATGAGAAACATTCGACACAAATTCCTGACGCATTTTCTCCATTGCGTTTAGTTCATCTGTCATATCATTTATACTTTTTACGAGTACACCAATTTCCCCATCATACTTTTCTTCATTTCGTATTTTTACGGAGAAGTCCCCTTTTGCAATTTTTTGTATCGGTTCAATAATTGTCCAAATCATTGCCTGTCGCTTCGGTCTCATTAATACTGCAATTAATATCCAAAGAAGAATCATAAATACAAAACTGAGTATGTCACTAATGAGATACGTAACAAAAGGAGATAGATTTATTTCAAGGGCTTCCAATATACTAGATGATACGTAAAAAGCTGTAGACCAAATGATAGTAAGAAAAGAAAAGAGTGCTACTATCGCTCCCGTTACTTTCAACACCTTCAACTTACTCATTTGTTTTCTTTTCCTCATTTACTTACCTCTAAGCGATATCCTAAACCCCTTATTGTTTTAATACTAAAATTCGACTTCTCTTCTTGAAACTTCTCACGTAACCGATTTATATGAACATCTAGTGTACGTTCATTTCCTTCAAAATCATATCCCCATACATCTTCAATTAATTGCTCTCTCGAACAAGTTCTTCCTACTTTAGAACTTAAAGTAAAGAGCAATTCGAATTCTTTTAGCGGCAACGTAACAGTTTGTTCTCCAATTGTAACTTCAAATGTTTTACGATTTAACAGTACATTTCCAACTTGAATTGATTGCGACACTGTAATTTGGTAACGTTTCAATAAAGCCTTAACTCTCACTACTAATTCCATCGGATCAAACGGTTTTACAAGATAATCATCCGTGCCCAGGTGGAATCCTTTTACTTTTTGAGACGTTTCCCCTTTAGCAGTTAACATCAAAATCGGAATATCATAGTACTTTCTTAATTCAAAACATAAATCAAATCCATCCATATTCGGCATCATGATATCAAGAATAACCATATCGACTTTCACTTCATCTATTTTCCGAAGTGCATCTAGTCCATCAATTGCTTCATATGTTTGAAATCCTTCCCGCTCTAAAAATACAGAAACGAGTTCTCTAATATGTGGATCGTCATCTACTATTAAAATTTTTGGTATCAAAGAAGCCATCTCCTTTCTACGTAGCATCTTTTATATAACTTTTAAAAATGAATCATCAGCGGAGTATAAGCTCCACTGATGATTCATTTTATAATGCACCCTCTTTAATTTTCAATTGTTGCGTTGCAAATTCACGATACATATCATGCGTTTGTAGTAATTCATCATGCGTACCACTTCCTGTAAGATTCCCTTTTTCAATAAAGATAATTTTATCTGCATCTACAACAGTAGAAAGTCTATGTGCAATAACTAACGTTGTTCTCCCTTTCATTAAGTTATTTAATGCTTTTTGAACGACGGACTCGGACTTACTATCTAAACTTGAAGTTGCCTCATCTAACATAAGAATTTGTGGGTTTCGAAGTAACGCTCGGGCTATCGCAATTCGCTGTCTTTGTCCTCCAGAAAGCTTCACACCACGTTCTCCGACTTCTGTTGCATATCCATTCGGTAAGTCATGAATAAACGCATCAACATATGCCATCGCTGCTACTTTTTCAATTTCTTCATCTGTCACCTCACCCTCAACACCGTAACAAATATTATCACGAATCGTTCCATCAATTAACGGACTATCTTGTGATACGTAACCGATTTGACGTCGCCATGATTGTAGTGAATAACTCTTAATTGAATCTTTTCCTAATTTAATGGCACCGCTAGTTGGTTCATAAAAACGTTCTAATAATGAGAATAACGTCGTTTTCCCGCTACCACTTGGTCCTACGATCGCTGTTACTTTTCCTGATTCAATTGTGAAATCAATATTCTTTAACACTTGCTCTTCTTCGTTATACTCGAAATGAACATTTTCAAGAACGATTGGCTGCTTAGCATTTGTGACTTTCACACCTGTTTCATGATCTTCTACTTCATATTCTAAAATTGTATTAATTCTTTCCGTTGCACCAATTGCCTTTTGGAATTGTGTAAAGAACATAGATAATTGACTCATCGGCATTATAATTTGAACTAAATATAAAATAAACGCTACAAGTTCACCTGTAGTTAATGCACCGCTAGAAACACGCATTCCACCATACCCTACGATAATAACAAGCAATGCCATTAAAACAAACGACATAACTGGTGAAATTAACGCTTGCACTTTTCCTTCTTTCAAACCAAATTGCAATAACTTTTCGATACCTTTATTTCCAGTTTCATATTCTCTTTTTTCTGTGTTCGAAGATTTCACTAAACGAATTTCTGATAACACTTGTGTTAATACACTAGTAAAAGAAGCCGTTTCATCTTGAAGTGCTTTTGAAATCTTATACATTTTTCGTCCAAGTGGAACTAAAATAAGTACTGATAATGGAATAACCGTTAAAAGTAAAAGTGTCATTTTCCAATCTAAAACAAATAGTACAATTAAAGATCCGACAATTGAAATACCACCTGTTAATAAGTTTGACAAATGCTCAGAAATTAACGTTTTCACAACGCCTGTATCATTTGTCATACGACTAATTGTATCGCCTGTTCTATTTTGATCATAATAAGTTACCGGTAAAATAAGCACCTTTTTCCACAAACGTTCTCTCAGTCCAGCTACAATCTTCTGCCCAATATAATTTAATAAATATATAGATAATCCTGCAGCTATAGTTTGCATGATAAAGAATGCAACTAGCCCAACAATTTGCCCTGTACTAATTGACGAAAGTGAAAAATTATCTACTAACCCTTTCGTTAACATCGGAATAAATAAACTTGCTCCTGTAGAAAGTAAACTCATGAATAACGCAAAAATTAATATCCCTTTCGGAGGATTTGTATCTTGAATAAGGCGTAAAAACTGCCTCCAGCTCCCTTTTTTCTTCATTTCATTTTTAACTTCCATTCCTGTTCATCTCCTCGTGTTAAACCAAACTGTTCTTTCTAAAAGTAGAATACAATACGAATGTAAACTGAATGTAAACACACTTTTTCTATTTTTACAAAATATACATACAAACGCATCTTTACAACAGATATAAATATCTGATATTATTACCTAGTGCTAAATGTTATTCTATGTGAATGATAAATAATCAATTTACAATACTATATAAATCTCCCGTTATTGAAAGGAGTATCCTTTTTGCAAACAAATATACATTCCGAAAAGGAAACAATTATTTTTATTCATGGATTAGTCGGCAATCGTCGTGCCTTCAAAAAAGAGCATAAACGATTTTCCGCCTCTTACAACGTTATTACTTATGACTTATTAGGTCACGGCGATGATAAAGGAGAAGCTATCGAATTTTCATTACAGCGTCTCGTAGATCAATTATTGAATTTATACGAAAAAGAAGGCATTCAAAAGGCTCATATTTGTGCTTTAAGCTACGGCTGTTATATTTCTACTATTTTTGCACAAATGCATCCAGAAAAAGTTTTGAGCATTTGTCATATTGGCGGACATTATAATAACCCTTCCATTTTATATAACGTATTTCAAAAATTTTGGGAGAAGCGAGGAGACGATTACTCTAAATGGCTCTCTCAATACGCAAATACCATTTTTCCAAGTGGCATACTAAAAGCAAATCCGTTCGCAGTCATTTCAAGAAATATTTATTACCGTTTCGGATTGCAATTACATTCATCAATTATTGCCCAATCATTACGACACCGATTAGAATTCGATTTGAAATCGAAATTAAAATCACTTCCCCATCCTATTCTATGGGTAATGGGTGAACATGATCATCTCTATAAATCTTGCCTTTTTGATTTAAAGTCTATTCTTCCAAACGTTTTATATAAAGAAATACCGCTTGCAGGACATGCAGCTAACTTGTTTCGTCCGAACTACTTTCATGACCTATACGCTCGATTTTTAAATGGGAAGTTACAGTAAAAACTACTACACTCCCAATTTATTCAACCATAAAAAGGCTTCCCAAGTTTCCCTGGAAAGCCTTTTCTCTATACGAAAAGTATATAAAACTACTTTTTCTTAGTATGCTTTTGTGTAACCTAATAGGTGCTTGCTCCAGTAAGAGTTGCTTACAGAACTAATACGTACACCAGTTGCATCAGTTTCTGCACTAATGAACTGACCGTTTCCTAAGTAAACGCCCATGTGAGAAGGACCTGATTTATAAGTATTTTGGAAGTATACTAAATCACCTGGTTGTGGATTGCTAGTTTTTGTTTTAGAGCTCCAGTATCCAGCAACTGTTTGACGAGCGCCTTTATGACCAGTTTGATTTAATACGTAGTGAATGAATCCACTGCAGTCAAAACCAGCAGGTGTTGTACCAGCAGTTCTGTATGGTGAACCATTTAAAGATCTAGCGAATCCAGCGATTGAAGATGTATCTCCACCTGTTGTTGGTTTTTGTACGTCTTTACCTGGTTGTTGAACGTTATTTGTAACGTTATTGTTATTTGTAACGTTGTTTACTCCGCCTTTTACAAACTTAACGAAGTCTGCACTTACGTAACCTGTACGGCCGTTATGGTTAATTTTGTACCAACCATTTTCAGCGCCAGTAACGTTTAATACTGTACCGTTTGTTACACCACCGATTACAGCGTTGTATGTAGCTGGGCCTGTACGTACTTTTAAAGCACCAGTGTTAACAACATAAGAACCACCAGTTTGAACTGTAGTAGTATTGTTGTTGTTTGTAGTTGGTTGTTGTGTTTGGTTAGATACAGCAGAACCACCTTTTGTTACGAAGTCTTTGCTTACGTATCCAGTTCCACCATTGAAGTTGATTTTAAACCAATCTTGTACTTCTCCAACAACTTGTACTGTTTTACCTTTATTTACAGAGCCTAATACTGTATGAGATGTACTTGGGCCTGTACGTACGTTTAGTGAAGAAACGTTTACTGTATAAGTACCAGTTCCTTGTTGAACAGTAGTTCCTGTTTTACCACCAGTCGTTACGAAGTCACCACTTACATAACCAGTTTGACCGTTTACAGTTACTTTGAACCAACCGTTTTCTTGTCCAATTACTTGTAGTACTTGACCTGATTTCACTTTAGAAATCACGCTATGTCCTGTACCAGCACCTGAACGAACATTTAATACATCAGCATTTACTGTGTATTTTAAATCAGATTTTGTTTCTACAGTTTTTGTTTCAGTTACAGTCGTTTGATTTTGAGTTTGATTTTGTCCATTAATTTCTTTTAGCGCCTCATTTGAAACTTGTGCCTGAGCAGAATCCATACCTGGAACTGCAACACCCACTACAGAAGCTGCTGCTAAACCTGCAATTACTTTTTTCATAAGTTGTCTTTACTTCCTTTCCCTACTATCCTCTTTAAAAAAATTATAAACTTAATACTTTACAATATTATTAAAGTAAAATATTCATTAAGTTCCATTTTTTAACAAGAGTTTTATTTTTCACACAGAGTTCATTTTAAATGAATGAAGTGAAATCCGTGTGAACTTCATGTGAACTTTACCATTAAACTTAATGTTTTTGCAATGTTTTTTTCAAATTTCTTATGTATTTCATTGAAAATTCGACATTCCATTTATTATCTTAATATGCATTCTCCTATCTCCCCGGAAAAACTCTATTAATCTAATACAATGCAAAGAGTCTATCTCCTAGTAAAGTCACCTCTATGAAGCATACTCTTATCATGACAAAAAATGCTTTTTTTATCAATAGCATAATATTTTTAGAAAACTATTTTCGATACTATCTATCGCTTTTAAAAGATTTGACGATTTGTAAGATTTATCTTCAAAAATTCTGTTCTAATTTGACGAAAGTACACATTCCGCTACCCATTTTTAACTGTCTATGGAATTTATAGGGTATTTATATTATCATATATATAGTAGCGTTTTAATCTATACACATTTTATTTACCCTACACGGAAAGCAATTGAATTTTAAGATGAGAGTTTTATTGCTTGCAAATAGTGGAATCAAAAGGGAGGTATATTTATGAAAAACATAATAGATGATCCTATAAATAAAAATATAGAACTGTACTATGCTTTTTTTCAATTCATTTCAATTATTACCTTACAAAAAATATCAACTATTGAAACACGTAAAAAAGAATTAAAAAATCAGATGAAAAATTCCTATCAAAAAAATCCTTACTACTTATAAAAAGGTGAACAGNNCTGTTCACCTTTTTATAAGTGGCAAAAACCCGATTGGTTCAACTAATAATTAGTGGAGGATAAACAATTCCCCCACTCGCTCCTACATTATTTATAAATTTTCACACGGTTTTCTAAAGGCTGGTATTCTTTTTCACCTGCAGGTACAACCGGTTTACCAAACGGCATTTGCGCAATAAGCTTCCAATTTTCTGGAACTCCCCATTCTTTTCTCACTTCTTCATCAATTAACGGATTGTAATGTTGCAATGTAGCACCAAATCCTTCAATTTCTAAAGCTGTCCAAATTGCAAATTGTAACATTCCAGAGGATTGCTGAGACCAAATTGGAAAGTTCTCTTTGTATAATGCAAATTTTTCTTGCAGTTCTTCCACCACTTCACTATCTTCGAAGTATAGAACTGTTCCATAACCACTTTTAAATGCATTCATTTTTTCTTCCGTAGAAGCGAAGTTATTTTCAGGTACAATTTTTCGTAACGTTTCTTTCGTAATATCCCATAACTTATCGTGTTGTTCTCCAAGCAAGACGACAACGCGAGCGCTCTGAGAGTTAAAAGCTGAAGGTGTATGTTTTACAGCATGATAAATCACTTCTTGAATTTTTTCATCAGAAACTACTTGTTCTTTACTAATTGCGTAAATAGATCTTCTGTCTTCAATTGCTGAGTAAAAATCTTTTGCCATCATAATTCCCTCCAATTTTCATTTGAGGCTTTTTCCTATGTACACATCATATGCCCCTCAAAACTTATCATTAATAAGTTTCTAACTTTATAATATAAACAAACAATAATAAACTCAAATAATAACACTCACATTTTTTACCTTTTTACTTTATTAGTGCTAAAAAATAAAAGGCAATTTGTTGTTACCGATAGTACGTAACAACAAATTGCCTTTCTTATATGATGATACAGCTCAATATTTTACTTAATTAACTAAGCCAAACGCATAAGACATTAGCTTATTCGTCTCTGTAAAACGCTTCGTTTTACCTTTTGTTCCCATAACAACTGTAATAATACGAGTATCACCTTGTTTTGCTGTACCCGTAAAACAATACCCTGCGCTATCTGTGAATCCTGTTTTTAATCCGTCTATTCCTTCTATATATAAAGCTTTATTATTTTTATTTAACATATCATTTGTACTTATAACATTAATATTATTAAATGCTAACTGACTTTGACGTAAGTGAGTCACTTCTAATATTTCCGGGTAATCTTTTATAAGATGATACGCCAAGTTTGCTACATCACCAGCCGTCATTTTTGTTTCACTTCCATCTGGCTCCTGTAATCCAGAAGCATTTGCAAATTTAGCATGTTCCGACATTTTTAACTGCTTTGCTTTTGCATCCATAAGCTGAACGAAATCTTTCTCCGATTTTGCCATATGTTCTGCTAAAGCCACAGCTGCATTATTAGCTGACTCAATCATTAATGCATGATATAAATCTTTAACAGTTAATGTGTCATTAACTTGTACTGGGATTCTCGCTCCCTCTGTTTGTGCCGCCTTCGCACTCATTTTCACTGGATCTTCCCAGCGAACTTTCCCGTTATGTATACTCTCTAGTAGGAGATACGCTGTCATCATCTTAGACATACTAGCCGGTGCAAAAGCTTCATTTTCATTATATTGATAAATAATATCTCCATCACTCGCATCGATAATCATAGCCGCTTTTGCGTCAATTTCTGGTGGGATGTACTTTGGCGGGACTACTTTTTCAGTAAATCCTGCTTTAGGTAGTTCTGCCACTTGCAAAGGTTTTCCCTCTACATTCGCTACGCTCTTTTGATTTCCTTGGAATAAGAACCAACATATCCCTAAAATAATGACTAATAGGACTGTAATCCTTCCCCATCTTAACCGATTCATTTCAAAACTCCTTTAGCAAACCTTTTATACACTCACATTTAACCTTAACAATAATTCCTTTATATAGTCAAGGTAAAAGGTATATTTATTCATATAAAGCAATGATTATTTTAATTTATTTATGTTAAACTTACAATATTGAAACGTAAGAATATTCAACAATAAAATCTCGTAAATAAAGCGAAACTTTAATCACCCTCACCAATCGGGATACCCGTCAAATAGCGAGATAAAGTGAAACTTTAATCAGTGGGGGTTTTCTTCATCCCNNCACCTAACTTCTTTGCTTTTGCTGAATTCTGAGGTGGGGGTCTTACTGCCCATTAAAGCGGGATAAATTATTTAATAGAAGGGATTCATACAAATGCTACTTCCAAAATCATTAAAATACGGAGACACAATTGGGATCTACTCCCCTTCTTCACCAGTAACCTACACTTCTCCAAAAAGATTTGAACGAGCAAAATCTTACTTACAACAGAAAGGGTTTCATATATTAGAAGGTTCATTAACAGGCCGATATGATTTCTATCGTTCGGGTAGTATACAAGAGCGTGCTGAGGAACTGAATGCTTTAATAAGAAATCCTAATGTTTCTTGTATCATGTCAACAATTGGTGGCATGAATTCAAATTCAATATTACCTTATATTGATTATGATGCTTATCTAAATAACCCTAAAATAATGATTGGGTATTCAGATGCAACTGCTTTATTACTAGGAATTCACGCCAAAACAGGCATCCCTACATTTTATGGACCAGCTCTCGTCCCTTCTTTTGGCGAATTTGAACCTTTTGTTGATTGCACATACAAATATTTTGCTGAAACTTTACTACATGATCATTCCCTTCCTTATCATATAAAACAACCATTATTTTGGTCAGATGAATTTATTAATTGGGAAGAAAAGACGAAGGAGAAAGAACTTCGACCAAACGATTGGATTTCAGTAATTGACGGAAAAGCTACTGGACGTATTATTGGTGGGAATTTAAACACGATACAAGGAATTTGGGGTAGCCCTTATATGCCACATATTCAAGAAGGTGACATTCTCTTTATTGAGGACAGTTCAAAAGATGCAGCTACTATTGAAAGAAGCTTTTCATTCCTTAAAATTAATGGTGTATTCGATAAAATTTCAGGGATCATTCTTGGAAAACATGAGCAATTTGATAATTGTGGTACAAATCGAAAACCTTTTGAAATACTATTAGAAGTACTTCAAAATCAAAGAATTCCTTTTCTAGCAGACTTCGATTGTTGCCATACACATCCAATGATCACCATGCCTATCGGTGTTCAAGTAGAGATGGATGCAACAAATAAAACGATACATATCGTAGAATCTTGGAAAAAATGAATACATGGCTTCTATTGTTTTACAATAAAAGCCATGATACTATATAATTCGGAATGTGAAAGATTAAACTAAATACGTTCCAATACCTATCATTAGAAAAATTAGGTATAAATATATATTTATATGTAAAAGAGAGTGAATAAATGAAACCAACTATTAAAAATTACTTATTTTTACATGTAGCTTTTTTGATATATTCTATCATTATGGTTTACATGAAATGGGCGGCTAAATTTCCCATTGCTTCAATCTCATTTTTTATTGCTTATTTCGGACTAGTTATACTTTTATTTGGTTATGCAATTTTATGGCAACAAGTAATTAAACATTTCGAAATATCAAAAGCATATTCACATCGCGGGATTATTATATTATGGTCAATGCTTTGGTCAGTATTTCTATTTGGAGATACGATTCAGTGGAATCATTTACTTGGTGCAGCTATTATTATCGTCGGAATTGTGGTGGTGACAAAAGATGAATAGTTATATATTATTATTTATTTTCGGGATAATTTTAGCTAATTATTCACAAATATTATTAAAAAAAGCTACTTTGCAACAATACGATTCTAGAATAAAAGAATATGTGAATCCTTATGTTATTATCGGCTACTCTTTATTTGTAATTAACGCTGGATTAAATGTTATTGCCATGAAGGGCATGGCATTAAAACAAGCATCAGCATTAGAATCCTTAAGTTATATCATCATATTAATTTTCGGTTGGTATTTCCTAGGAGAAAAAATAACAAAACGTAAACTCATCGGCAACATGATTATTATCGTTGGTGTAATCGTTTATTGTATCCAATAGTAAAAAGCTCCGTTNNAACGGAGCTTTTTACTATTGACCTAAATTTTGCACCTTATCTTTCAAATCTCGAACTTGATCTACCGTCTGCATAAGCTCAGAGTTTTTAAATTGCTCTACATCCACTTTTCCTTCTTCTATCTTTGTCATCGCCGTATCAATTAATGTATTTAACTTTTCGTTATATCCGACAATTTGCTGATGAAGATCCTTCGCTACATCAGGTGGCGTTAATTCATTGAATGCAGGTATGTCTTGTTTAATTTCACTAAGCTTCGTTTCTAATTCTTTTCGAGCCTCGCTATCATTAACAGCCTTTTCTGCTAATGCTGGTGCATCATTTGCAAATGCACTTATTTCATTTACATAGCCTGTCGCTTTTTGCGCATAATCTATGGAGTTCTTTCCTTGTTCTACTAGTGAACATCCCATTAATCCAATTGAGACTATACATGCTAATAAAATTGATTTTATTTTCATTGTAGGCTCCCTTCATTTTTATAATTGTCTGCAATTTTTTCTATCATAACTTCTAGCTAAATTACTTAAAACCTTTTTCAAATAGCTATCTATCCTCTTACATGCCCGATTACAGTTACAACATCTATTTCTATATGTACGCTAATAATATCTTCAATTATATCCATATATCCTTGTCCTATAGCTGTTCCATAGTGTAATGTAAGCCCCTTCTTTTCATACACTGACTTTGGCACTGAAAAAATAAATCTCCTCAAGTTCCTTTCATCAGCTGGTTCCATAATTAAAACAATCCCATCCTCATCAAACATATACGCTCGCCCTCCAACTTTACATTCACTATGGCTCAGTATTGCCTTGGTCAGCAAAATTTAAAACATAATAAATTAAGATACATTCTGCTTTATCATAAAGTGAAACTTTAATCAGCCCTCACCAATCGGTTTTTTACTGGCGGCGAGTCCCCAACCTAACTTCTTTGCTCTCGCTGAATTTTTGGGTGAGGTTTTACTGCCCGGCAAATAGCAGAATAAAAATAAAAAGCATTCATTCTTTTTTATTAAGAATGAATGCTTTTTAAAAAATCAATTTCTAACTCTAGCATCTTTTTTTGACGAGGTTTTACTTTTCTTACGGGAACTCCCGCATAAATATACCAATCATCTAAACTCTCTTTTACCATACTCATCGCACCGACTGCCGTTCCTTCTCCTATAGTTACATTTGGAAAAATAATAGAATTAGCACCAATAATCGCATGTTTTTTTTAAATAACTTTTTCTGTTTTCACATTCCTATATTGACTCGGAACAGTTGGTCCCATTAAAGTATTTCCACTGAAATCATCAAGTACTGCATATACGATTGTTTTAGCTGAGATATTTGCAAAATCATGCATTTCAATCCCAACTTCCCCTCCATATAACGCTGTATACGCTGATATATGCGAATAACTTCCAATTGTACTTTTGCCACTTAAAATGCAAAAATCATCAATCCTTACATGATTACCTACTGATATAACACCTGGATTATATATACTTGCTTTTTTACTAATCAATACATTCTTCCCAATTGATAAAAATCCAATTTTCTTTAGCTCTTCTTGGCTATAAAAACTATTCATCTGCCGACACCGCCCTCTGACCTAAACATCTTACAATTTGTTCTACTATTTCTTTCGTCATTCCTTCCCATAAAGGTAAACTTACTATTCGTTTTGCTATTTTATTCGTTTCTATTAAATCTGTAGACTTATAATTTCTAAAAAGAACTTGTTGATGGCAAGATGGCGAAAAGTATAATCTAGCTTCTATTTTCTGTTTTTTCAGGTCTTCTATTACTTGTTTGTTGCGAACTTCTTCTGGACAAAGAATAGGCATAAATTGTTGAATAACTGTGTCTGTCTTTTGGAGTTGCCACCCTTTTTTTATGAATCCATTACTTTGTAACAACTGTTTATACCATTCAGAAATACGGGTGCGTTCTTTTAATTTTTTATCCCATTTTTTCATAGTTGCAATCCCAATAGCGGCTGCATATTCAGACATTTTACAATTAAACCCCATCATCGTACATTCACGATTTTTATCAAATCCGAAATTACCCATCCTTTTAATACAGTGTATATCTTCTTCGTTTTTACTATATATAAGCCCTCCTTCACCAATTCCGAAAGGCTTTGTTGCATGAAAACTATATACGATCATTCCACTAAAACCCTGTCCATAATGCATACTTCCATTCATTAATCCGAATCCCGGTGCCGCATCTACGACAACCGGAACACCCCTCTTCTCTAATTCTTCATATTCTTCTAAGTTCATCCATGATCCAAACGTTGCGTACGGGACAACAATCGCAACCTCTTCTTTTAATTCTTCAATCTTATCCAAAAGTACTGTTTTATCCATATACCAATCATCTATTGAAATATCAATAAAATAAGGTTCCAATCCACACCAAATAGCTGCTAATGGAGTCGCAGGGAATGTAAAACTAGGCATGAGGGCATACTTTCCTTTTTTTCTTTTCTTAAGTTGAATGGCCGCCATTAACCCTAACGTTGCGTTTGCTACTGTTGTAACAGCTCCCCTGTTCTGAAAAAAATCCGACATAATCGTTTCCTCAAAACGTTGATTTATAGGTCCATAATTCGTATATATATGAGATGTATCAATTTCCTTCAATTCTTCCAAATAATCAATTACAGGTACAGTTGAAGCACGTAAAAAAGGAATATTCTCCATATCTATCTATTCCTTCCTATCATTTTCGGACAATATAGAGCATATCTGTTTCAGACAATCCAAATTTCCTAGCACTTTTCATTCCTTGTCTTTCAGCTATGTTATATAATTCCACCTTAAATCCTGCATTCATTAATCGTTGAATGAATCCCGATTGATTATATATTCTCACATGATCCTCTTGACCAAAAGCTAATTTCCTCAATTGTGGTGTTACAATTAATTCATTCTCTATAATAGAATCTACATTTATTACGATTGGTACTTGAATAATTCCCCATCCATTTGGCTTTAAAACTCTATATAACTCTCGCATTGCTTTGTCATCATCAAGAACGTGTTCTAATACGTGGCTACATAAAATTACATCAAAAGTATTACTATCATATGTAATGCTTGTAACATCAATTTCCTTCATTAATGGGTCCTTTGGTTCTAAATCCCCACATACATAAGTAATATTTCTATACTCGTTAAACCAATCTCTTACCTTTTCTTCAGGTGCAATATGAAGCATTGTATATTTTTTACTTAACAAGTCCGTTTCCGCTTCAATGTACGCACGATACAACCTTTCACGATCCATTGAACTACAAACTGGACATATCCCCGTATCTTTATTCCACATCTCAAATTTATATTTCGGAAAATCATAATGTGCTGGCCAAGGGGAAAATTTTTCAAATTGTTGATTGCAATATTGACAATAACAACATTCTTTCTCAAATATATGAGCAACTAGCTTGTTTAACCCTGTTTTTATCTTTTCATTATAAATTCGATCTAGCTCACCATTTCTTACTGCATCCTTAACTATAAATCCCGCATTTTCTAAACAATAAGATAAGCTCTCTTTATAATCTCTTTCAGAACTTAAAAATCCACTATTATACGCATCAATAATTAATTCAATCCATTCTTCAATTGTCATTAAAATAAAATGCATTTGTTTTTGATTTTGTCCAATATGTTGTCTAAAATAACTGAGAGGTTCTTGTATATAAACTACTTTTCCTTTCCTCATCATATCTAGCCATGTTGCAATATCGTTAATAGCAGAATACGCCTTTCCTTTAAAATACCCAAACTTCCCTTCAAACAATTCCCGATTAAACAAAACAGTTGTCGGCTCACCAACTACATTTTTCAATTTTTTCAACATATAATTCCCTAATTCTTTCCCTTCAAAAAGTGTAGTTTCTTTCGCGATTTTCATATTTAATGTTGAAGGTGGTAATATCTCTCCATTCTCATCAATCAGTTCACGATATGACGTCACAAATGAAATATTCTCTAACGTCAAAAAGTATTTCATCATTTTCTCGATCTTTTCATGATGAAATAAATCATCATCTAATAAAAAGTTTATATACTCACCGTTCGCAAGTTGTATACACTTATTAAAGTTTTCAGCAACTAACGGCGTTTCATTTTTAACATATGTAATACACTGATATTCACGTAAATACGGTTGAATCATAGCATTGACTTCATTATTTGTACTGTCGTCAGAAATAACAATTTCAATATTTTCATAAGTTTGATTTAGAGCGCTGTTGAGTGCCAATTCCAAGTAATAAGGTCTATTGTACGCAGGAATAAGTATACTTACTTTCGGTAAAAGAGAATTATTATTTATATGTTGTTTTTTCTTTTCTATGTTTATTTTCTTTTCTTTAATTTTTTGATAATAGTCTAATGTATATAATATCGATGATGGAACTATCCTTCTTGCGTAATCTAGAAAATTAGTTATCGCTTTGTCTAAATCTTTTTCGATGGATAAAAAACCATACTTTTCTCCTGCTAGAATACTATGTGAAAAATCTTCTAATCCATCCATCATTTTATTAGATTCATTTAACTGTTGATCTTGATGTAATCGAAAGTAACTAAGTGTCTCTGCTATATATACTGCTTTTCCTTTACTTAATAAAGATAACCATGAAGCTATATCTACGTTACATAGATACCTCCTCTTATCAAAGATTCCATACGGTTCTTGTAAATCACTTTTACGAAACAAAACTGTGGTCGGTTCTCCAATATAATTCTTTTGATCGACAATTACCCTATTCCCTAATTCTGTTCCCTCTATAATCATATCCTCTTCAAATAAACGAACAGTTGAATAAATATGACGTAGTTCTTCTCCTTTATCATCAATTACTTGACGATGAGATGTTACAAGCTTAATTTCATTATCTAGATCATTGAAAAAATACTTCATCATTCTTTCAATTTTATTCACATGAAATAAATCATCATCCATTAAAAAGTTTATATACTCACCGTTCGCTTCATTAAATAACATGAGCGCATTTTCAAACTGTCCGAGAGTTGACTTGTTTTTTATATAAATAATATTTGAGTGATCACATAAGTATTTTTGTAACACCTTTTCTGTTTCGTCATTCGTGCTATCATCTCCAACTATAATTTCTATATTAGGGTACGTTTGTTCTAACACACTACATAATGCCTCTTCAAAGTAGTGAGGACGATTATACGTAGGAATTAAAACACTTACCAAAGGAAGTTGATCTACGACCTCTTCAGTTCTTTCCATTCGAGTTCTCATTTTACTCTCTCACCTCTTCGCATATTATTTATATACGCGACACAAAAATCACATTACTTTAACTGTATGGAACCTATATACTTTTATGCAAACATGAAACAAAATATCATACTTTTCGTTCCTAAATAAACATATTTAATAACGCAGACATTTTATTAGCACCTGTTTTATTCATATGATCACTATCATAAAAATCATCATCGTAAAATAATGGTGAATCAAATAGGTCAATAATCCGAAAAGAATATTGAGTTTGAAAATCATTTATAACTTTATAAAAATCCTCTTTTAATTTCTTACTACTACAATTGAAATAATGTGAAGTAACAGGGAATACAACAATTAGTGGTTTTATATCATGTTTTAACAGTAGTTCTAAATATTTTTTGAAAATCGTTTTATATTCAACTAAAGTATGAGGATATGATAATTTAGCATGTGAAGCTGCTCTTATTTTTCCGTGTTCTTCAAAAGGAGTGTGGAGGGGAGTAATATTCCATTCAGCATTTATCCAGGGCAATATCAATGATTCATCTTTTAGTTCGTCTAATAAAATATATTCAAAATGCAAATTAAAAATAGAAGAAAGTGGTTTCGGGGTATCTAGATGTGAGAATCCATCAGTGGGTAGAGGAGAATGCACTACAGTATGATGACCGTCTTGAAACAATGGATAATATACTTTGTGAATTCTATATGCTTCAGATGATAACGACATGTCAAAGTAAAAAGAGAAATAGGCTATTCCTATCAAACAATATTGAAAGGAATGATCGTTTGATAGCAGTTGTGACGCTATTAAATAATCATAGTACAGGTCTTGCGATGGAAGTGTAAATTTTATTGACTTTTTTGAGAGGATCTCCGTACTTATACCACAATGCGGGTAAGATAAACCTGTCGCAAACAATTCATACGTTGGATCACTCTTTGCTTTTTTCATAGCAATATATAAAGACATAAGATCCGGATTTATTTGATAGATAGAAATTAATTTATTCCTCCATTCATACATGTATTTTGTTAAATTAATAATTTTTGAACTTTGCACGCCCCTGTTTATTAATTCATTTACAAGTTTTTCTGCATCCACTCTCCAAATAACTATATATTGAAAAGAACTCTCTATACGAACAATAGCTGAAACGTCTACAACATGAACTATTGTTTTACATTTATTTTTGTCTAATGCATTTTGAATCCTCCCCCCTGATAATTCATCACAGAAAACAATAATTTTATACTGCTCCTTCATGTATATCCCCTCCATTATATGTATAATATGAAATTCATTTTTCATTCGTAACAATCATATACATCTGCAATCCAACATGAAAGAAGAATAGAATATTCATTTCAAAACAAAAATAGCTGCACCATTAGGCGTAGCTATTTTACAATTATTACTTATTCAAACTATATTCCTTTATCTAATTCATAAAGCTTTCGATACTTCTCATTTTCTTTCAGAAGTTGTTCATGACTTCCTTGCATCACAATTTTACCACGATCAAGGAAGATAACTTCATCTACATGTTCAATTCCTACAAGATGGTGCGTAATCCAAATTACTGTCTTTTCTTCCGTTGCAGAAAACATTGTTTCTATTAAAGACAATTCTGTCTTTGGATCTAAGCCTATCGTCGGCTCATCAAGTACAATGATCGGTGCTTCTTGCATTAGCGTTCTAGCAAAAGCAACTCGTTGTCTCTCCCCGCCAGAAAACCTTTTTCCCATTTCATGCATTTTTGTTTGTAATCCATCTGGAAGAGTAGCAATATGCGAAGCTAATTGTGCTTTCTCTAAAGCTTTCCATATCTCTTCATCCGTAGCCTCTGGTTTGCCGATTCGCACATTATTTCCAATTGTCGTATCAAATAAATGCGGCTTTTGATTCAATACAGAAATATATTTTGATAAAAGATTCGTATGAGCATGTTCACTATTCAATAAAACTTCACCATGTAACGGGCTTAGCGCACCTGTTAACAATTTTAACAAAGTAGATTTTCCTGTTCCGCTTCTTCCTAAAATGGCAATTTTCTTTCCTGCCTTTATTTGTAGTGATACTTCTTTCAATACGAATTCATTACTATCCGGATAACTATACGATACATGATTTAATTCAATGTCTATATGTTTTGATGCAACATAATCTTTATGTTTAGGTAATTCCTTTTCATCCTGTAAAATATCATTACCTTCTACCTGATTTAGACGATGAGCAGATTCTACATATGATGGAATACGATCGATGGCATCTGAAAGAGGAATAAGCGCGTTTGTGACAGATAACGTCATTAAGACGAAAGCCGCAATAACGGTAGGTGCAATTTGTTCACTTGCCGCCTCATTTCCAGTCCATATGATCATTGAAATAACTACAATCCCCACTACCAATTGAATGATACTGTCTCGAATATGATTCCAGCGCTTCATTCTTTTTTCCGTTTTTAGCAATTGAGTATTTTGCTCTACATACTTATGAATGAATTCATCTTTTCTACCACTTGCTTGCCAATCAGATAATCCAAAAACAGCGTCTGTTAGTTGTTGGTACAAACGGCTTCTTCCTTGCTTTAAAATAACATGATGTTGCTTCATTAAAAGCAATGATACAAATGGAAGAAGAAAAACGATAATCGCTAGCATACACCCTGCAATAAGTGCAAACACTACGTCAAATGTACCAATAACAACTACGAATATGCTATATACAACTAATGCTAATATGCTAGGAAATATTGTACGTAAATATAGGTTTTGCAAATGCTCTATATCTTCGGATAATACGCCTAACATATCGCCCGTTTGAAATCGTGAACGAAAAAATAACGCCTGTGGTTCTACTATCCCATATAGTTTCGTTCTCATCTTTTCTAATATGCGCAATACAACATCGTGTCCAACTAAACGCTCTAAATAATGAAATACCGCTTGTCCTATACTAAACGCACGTGTTGCAACGATAGGTACATAAACTGCCATTACATTCTCTGGTCTAAGAGCAGATTTAGAGATTAAATAACCTGAAATGAAAAGTAACATCGCACCTGAACTAACTCCAAGAAGACCAAGGAAAATAGTTACAGTCATTCTACCTTTATTTTGCTGTATATACGGTTTAATCCAGTTACTCATCTCTATCCCCTCTCTTTCCTATGAAAATGTAATGCTTCATTCTTTAAAAGTTCTTCATACGTTCCGCTTTCTATCATTTCCCCTTTATTTAAAATAAGAATATGATCCATCTGCTTCATCCAGTGAAGACGATGTGTTGCAAGAAATACTAACTTACCTTCAAACAGACGTAACATCGCTTGCTTTATTTCAAATTCAGTTTCAATATCAAGATGGGCCGTAGGCTCGTCTAATAAAATAATTGGCTTTTTACTTAAAAGGGCTCGCGCCATTGCGACACGTTGTTCTTGTCCGCCACTAAGCATACGCCCACCTTCTCCAATTCTTTCATACATTCCATTTGGAAGCGATGTAACAAGTGAACGAAGACCGACTTCATTAATAACTCTTTCCACTTCTTCATCAGTTATATTTGTTTCATAGAAACAAATGTTATCTTTTAATGAAAGCGGGAAAATATAAGGTTGCTGCGGAATATAAGCAATATTCTTTTGCCACTCTTCACGAGTAGCCCCGTCAATTTCCACACCATTTACAATCATCTTTCCAGCTGAAGGAGTTAAAAATCCTGCTAATACGTCGATTAACGTTGATTTCCCTGCTCCACTTTCACCAATTACACCTATAGCGCCAGTGCCTTTCCAAGTAAAATCAATTCCCTCTAATATAGCTTTTTCAGATTCATCATTCTTTACTTTTACATCTTGTAATTTCAAGTTACTAGTTGAATTCCATATTAAGTCTACATTAGATTCTTTCTTCCCTATTTCTTTTTGTCGCTGTAAAATCTCTTCTATTTGCTCCATTGCAAGTTGTCCATCTAACGTAGCATGATAATTTGCTCCAACTTGTTTAATCGGCAAGAAGTATTCCGGAGCTAAAATTAAAATCGTAAGGGCTGGTAATAGTACAATTGTCCCATCTATTAAACGTATCCCTAATCCGACCGCTACAAATGCAATTGATAAACTCGTAAAGAAATCTAATGCAAATGAAGAAAGAAAAGCAACTCGCAAAGTACGCATCGTTGCTTTTCTATATCTTTTACTTACTTTTTCAATCTTTCCTTCGTGTTGTTTACTTTGACCTAAATACTTTAATGTTTCTAATCCTTTTAACGTATCTACAAAATGATTAGAAAGAACACGATATGTTTCATATTGGCTATCCGCCATTTTCTGCGCTGCTAATCCTAGTAGGATCATAAAAATAATTACGATAGGAATCGTTACAACTAAAATGATTCCAGACTCAATATCTAGTGTAAAAACATATAGTACAATTAGTCCCGGTACGATACTACTTCTAATCATTTTAGGAATTGTTAATTCAATATATGTTTTAAATTTCTCAATACCTTCTATCGATAAGGTAACCAGATGACCTGTTCCAGCAGTTTGAACATATCGTGGACCTAATGTGAAATACGCCTCTATTAATTGTTTTCTCAGTAGCGATCCTGTTTTTTCAGCGAAACGTTCCACTAATATTTGCGATACTCGAACTAGCATGTGACGTACTGCAAACGTGATTCCCAAATAAATCGTTTCATTTAATACAGATTGCACTGTTTCTCCCTGAAATAAAAACGTAATAGCCCTCGCTAAAAACACTGTTTGTGCAATAATACTAAAAGCTTCTAACATGCTAATGAGTGTTAACACTACATATAAAACTCGGCTACCAGGATACGACGGAAGTCCTCTTTTTCTTTTCATTAGTACTCCAAATCTTTATCTGACTTAACAGGTTGTCTAAACACATAGAAACTCCATATTTGACTTCCCAATACAAATGGCAATATAGCAATTGAAAAATACGTCATCAGTTTTAGTGCATAATCTCCTGATGCTGCATTATAAATTGTCAAATCGTATATTGACCCTAACGAGCTAATTAAAACACGTGGGAACATGCCAGCAAACACGCTCGCACTTAGTAAAATGATTGTTAAACTTGTCATAAAGAAAGCCCAACCATCTCTTCTTCTTTTATTTAATAATGTTGACGCACATAACGCTACAAAAGCTCCAATCGGAACCATAATCCACTCTGTACCATGACCAGTGAAAATATCTGTTTTCCATAACCCTACACCGGCAAAAATAAGAAGTGCTATAATTGCAAGTGGTGCAATTTTCAACGCAGCAATACGTGCACGTTCTCTTAACTTACCTGTTGTACGTATAGTAAGGAATTGCAATCCGTGAACAATACATAACAGAAGGAACATAACTCCTCCAAGTAACGCAAATGGATGAAGTAATTGTAAGAATCCACCTACAGCATTTTTCGTCTCATCAATTGGAATACCTACCATAAAGTTAGCAATGGCAACTCCCCAAAGGATAGGAGGTAGTAAACTCCCTAAAAACATACCCCAATCCCAAAAACCTTTCCATTTATGATTATCTATTTTCGCACGGAATTTAAAAGAAACACCTCTTATAATTAAAGCGACAAGCATAAATACAAACGGAATGTAAAACCCGCTAAATAAAGTTGCATACCAGTGCGGGAATGCCGCGAACATAGCGCCACCTGCACAAACAAGCCATACTTCATTCGCATGCCAAAATGGGCCAATTGTATTTAAGTAAATCCTTTTCTCTAAATCGTTTTCTCCTAAAAACCTTGAAACTATACCTACACCGAAATCGAAACCTTCAAGTACAAAGAAGCCTACGAATAAAATTGCAATAATGATAAACCACAACTCATTAAGAGATAACATACTCATCCTCCTTATCAAATGGATCATGGCTTTGAGAATCCTGTTTCGCTTTCTTATTCTCATGTCCTTTAATAATACGAACGAATAAGTAAACAGTAATTCCTCCTATAATTAAATATAGTGATGTGAACGAAACTAAAGAGAATAATACTTCTCCGAACGTAACATTTGGAGATACAGCATCTTCCGTTTTCATAACACCGAAGACTACCCAAGGCTGACGTCCCATTTCAGTCATAATCCATCCTACTGTATTACCGATAAACGGTAGTGAAATTGCATACACCATTAATTTTAAATACCAAGTTTTTTCAGCTAAACGGTCTTTTCTTGATAAGAACCAACCGTACGCTCCCAGAAGAAGCATAAATGTTCCACTCATTACCATAGCTCTAAAACTCCAAAACATCGTGTGTACTGGCGGAATATAATCTCCAGGCCCATATTTTTCTTCATATTGCTTTTGAATTTGATTCATCCCTTCTACTTGACCGCTAAATTTATCAAATGATAATAGACTTAGCATATAAGGGATTTGAATTTCAAACGAGTTTTCTTTCTTCTCTGCATCAATTTTCGCAAATACTGTAAATGGCGCTGGGTCTTCACTCGTATTCCATAACGCTTCAGCAGCCGCCATTTTCATTGGGTGTGTTTTGATTAATTGTTGCGCTTGTGCATGACCGAAGAATAATACTAGCGCCGTTGTAAGTGTTCCAACAATGATAGAAATGCGGAATGATTTTTTAAACACTTCCGTTTCTTGAGCTTTCGTTATTTTCCATGCACTCACACCTGCAATAAAGAATGCACCCGTTGCAATTGCCGCTGTAATTGTATGCGGGAATTGTACCCATAATTGTGGATTTTGAATGATCGCTAAGAAATCATTCATTTGTGCACGTCCATCTGCTGCCATTTCATATCCTACCGGTGATTGCATAAATGCACTTGCAGTTAAAATCCAAAATGCTGATAACATTGTTCCAATTGAAAGGAGCCAAATACATAAAAGGTGAATGCGCTTCGGTAATTTATCCTCACCGAATACCCATAAACCTAAAAATGTAGACTCAATGAAAAATGCTAATAAACCTTCAATCGCAAGTGATGGACCAAACACATCACCTACGAAACGTGAATAGGTTGACCAGTTCATACCAAACTGGAATTCTTGTAAAATACCAGTTACTACACCTACCGCAAAGTTAACAAGGAATATTTGTGTCCAAAACTTCGTCATCTTCTTATAAATTTCTTGTCCCTTTACCACATATAACGTTTGCATTAACGCAATGATAAAAGCTAAACCAATAGACAGCGGAACAAAAAAGTAATGGAAAATCGTTGTTGATGCGAATTGTATTCGTGCCAATTCGAGCGTTTCCATACTACAATCACTTCCTTCATAATTTTTTATATCGTAATTTCAATTGAGTTGTATGAATAAAACAACTCAAATCTTAGAAATGTAGAAAGATAAATTTGTTTATGTACTTTTAGAAAATATAAATTTTCAGTTTTCAAGATAATTACAAAAGAACTTTCTCATAAAATTTACCTTTTCACTATTTCAGTAGTGTTTTATTCGTTAATCGAATTGTATAATATACCTGCATAGTAAATTCAGGTTATTTTTGACGTATTATTGACATCATTTTGTCTGAAATATGTCTTTTGTCATTTTCTTGAATTAGATTTTTCTCATTAATAAAATGTATTTTTTTAATATAAGACTTACTTTCATATCAATAAAATAATCATTTTTCTCTTTATACACTTGACTTTCACGTAAAAAAATGTCCTCTGAACCAACGAAGGAATCAGTGAGTTTTTTGTCAAGAGAAAAATGTATTTTAAAAATTCAAACACATAATAATATTATTCAAAAATAGAAAACACCCTCCCTCTTTCTAGAATAAAAATTCATTTTATTGTCACTTTTTCAAACTACATTCATACATAAAAAATACCGAGAATCGATTAGACTCTCGGTATTTTTTAAATTAATTTGCTGTATGTTTTCTAATAGCCGGTAAAATCTCAGTTGCAACTAGTTCGATATTTTTCTCAATTTTATTAAGTGGTACACCACCAAAATCAATTTGTGCCATAAAACGTTGTTGTCCAAACAATTCATATTGGTAAAGCATTTTTTCAATAATTTGTTGCGGGCTACCAACCATTAATGCATCACGATAATCTACTGCATTTGTAAATTGTTGTTTTGGATACCCACCACCACGCAGTGTAAGCATACCAGCATTAATATGAGGATAGTATTCATTAAATGCATCTTGTGAATTTTTTGCTGTATAAAATAAACTCGTTGTTGCAACTGGTAAACTTGCTGGATTGAACCCACTTTGCGCAGCAGCCTCACGGTAAGCATCTACTGACCCTTTAAAGTTAATAGCTGGACCACCTAGTGTTGTTATCATCATTGGCACACCCGCCCGTCCTGCTTTAATCGCACTAGCTGGTGGGCCACCAACTGCGCGCCAAATTGGTAAGTTATTATTTTTCGCTCTTGGAATAACCGATGCATGTGCGAGCGGTGCTCTGAACTGCCCATTCCACGTTACATGTTCCTCGTTATTAATTTTTAATAAAAGATCCATCTTCTCTTCAAATAACTCTTCATAATCATTCACGTCATAACCAAGTAAACTATATCCCCCAATACGAGATCCACGACCAGCCACAATTTCTGCACGTCCATTAGAAATTAAGTCAATTGTAGCAAAGTCCTCATATACTCGTACCGGATCAGATGTACTTATTATCGTAGCTGAACTCGCAATTTTTATATTTTTCGTTGCTTGTGCAATAGCTCCTAAAATAACTGTATGAGCTTGCGTTGTAAAATGTGTTTGATGACTTTCACCGACAGCAAATACATCAAGTCCAGCTTCATCCGCTAACTTTGCTGTTTCAATTAATTCATGAATTCTTTGTTCTGCGCTAATTTTATCTCCGTTATGTGGATTTAAAACATGATCCCCAATTGAATATAATCCAAACTCCATTCCTTTACTTGTATCCATACGGTATTTTTCCATAGTTGATCTCTCCTTTAATGAAATGTTATTCGTTTCTCTTTTTAAAACGTTGGTAAGTCAAATGTATCTCCCTATTACCTACATCTTCACTTGATTAGTCAATTGATACTGTAAAAAAAATTACTCTTGAGGTAATTCTTTTTTTTCACTGTGTTTATGCACTTTCGTCATTAGCTCGTATAATATTTTCTGCTCTTTTTCATTTAATACATCATCAAAAAACGAAGATTGAAATGCAAGCTGCTCTGGCAGTGCTTTTTCTAAAGCGGCTTCCCCTTGCTCTGTAAGACTAATTGTTTTCGTTTTCCAATCTTGTTTTCGTACTATATATCCTTCTTTTTCAAGACGAGTTAACATTCGAGAAATACCACCTTGAGTAACAGTTACCTTTTCAGCTAACTCCATTTGCGTTAGTGGTTGATACGTACGTATTTGTAAAAGCACATCAAATTGAGCAGTCGTTAAATCAAAACGTTTTAAAAACTCGTTTGACATCTGATTACTTTGATTCGTAAATCGTATTAAACGTAACCATATTAATGATCCTATCGTATTATCACGCATGTTTAATCACTTCCTATCGTGAATCTTACTATCACTTTACTACGCAAGTGATAAAAAAGCAAGAGAAAACGCGAAAAATATCTCATTAGAGTATTGCATAAATAACGATAAGAAAGAATTNNAATTCTTTCTTATCGTTATTCTTAACTTTCCATGTCATTCATTGCTATATGTAAAGCGCCTACTGCTTTGGGCCAACCAACATAAAAAGCCATATGTGTTAGTAATGCAATCATTTCATTTTCTTTCATTCCATTTTGTTTGGCCAGTCGCAAATGAAATGGTAATTGTTCTGTATTACCAAGATTGATTAATACCGACACTGTACATAAACTCCTTTCTCTTAATGTTAAAGTGTCATCCCGCCACACTTCCTCGAACAATATTTTTTCACTATAATGAGCAAATGCAGGTGCCATTCCTTGACCAAATGACCAATTTTCTGCAGATGTCTCATTTACCGTAATAAAAATATTTGCACTTTTTATACTAGAACATTCAGAAACCTTCGAGGATATCGATTGATACAGATCACTTTTCTGTTTTATCGTTCTTCCCGGTCCACATGTAATAGAAACATACATCATATTCTCTGTTCTCTTTTCTCCTCTTTCTAATAAATAATATGGATTATATAAAAAGTGATTTTGCGAGTAAGATAAAAACAGTTGAAAATAATCATTTTCAGGGATGTTAAAATGTTCAATTAATGAAAGATGAATACATTCACCTATCTTTTTGATTTCTTCTTTATTTAATTTATTTTCATGATAATAAACGTTCACAAAAGGCATACATTTTCAGTCCTTTTCTTAAACTTCAACAAATTTTCATCGTGAAATGTACAAAATCTCATATGCTGTAACATCTTTATTCGTTACCATGTCAGGCTTTTCTTCATAAAAATTAAACTGACTATACCTCCATTTATCCGGATTATAAACTATTACCTGGCCTAAACACTTTTCTATATTTTGTATATATTCATTCGTAGTTTTTAATTGAGTCTCCCTCAGTGAATTCTTTTGAGAAATACTCCCCACGTATTCAATAACATACTTACATTTCTTAAAATCATCACTTAGATTAACAACTAATGGAACACCTATATTTATTTGTTGCCACCCAAAAGATTGTAAAATATTATCGTAATACCCTTCAAAGATAAATTTGTTCATTCCTTCATGGCCATTCCAAACATATAAAGGGGCATAACAGTTATAGAAATTCCCGTCCTTACCTGCCTCATTAATTAAATATGCTTTAAAATTTAGTTCTTGAAAACCATCCGTTTTATGCCCATTATCCTTTACTCTTTTTTTTATAATCTCCATGTCATAATCCTTTGGCAAAATGACCTTATATTGCATTCCAATCATGTTTATCACTCACTTTCTAACTTATATACACAATGATAAACCGATGATTGACTACCGTAAAATAGGTATAAATTATGTTTGATATCATTTATAATGATACCGTATAAGGGGCTGTGATACATGGAAATAAATGATCTTATTATATTCAAAACTGTAGCTAGTGAAGGTTCTATTAGTAAAGCTGCGAAAGAGTTAGGATATGTTCAGCCAAACGTAACTGAGCGTATTAAAAAATTAGAACAAGAATTAGAAACTCCTTTACTACATAGAGATAACAAAGGCGTTTCCTTGTTACCTTCTGGGGACATTTTATTAGACTACACGAATCAAATATTAACTTTAGTAGAAGAAGCAAAAGATAAAATTAAAACGAGTGGTTCTTCTTATATAATCGCGACGTCACAATCTATTTTGACTACTTATGTAAGCAAGCGTATTAAAGAAAATTTCAGGAATTATCAAATATATGTAGAAAATAGTAGTCATTTGCAAAAATTACTGCAGCAACAAAAAGTTGATATGGTCATTACTTACGAGGATGATCCCGACGCAGCTTTTAAAAAAGTATTTACTACTTCAATTTCTATAGGCTTATTGAAAACGAAAGAAACACGTACCATTGACTATTCAAAAGAACTCTTCTTCGTTAGTAATGACAAAAAGTGCCCTTTTAGAAATAAGACGATACAATTTCTAAAAGAAAATAATTTATCTCAGCGTCAACTTCAACAATTAGATTCTTATTCACTTATGGAAGAGTTTATTCAGGACGGAAAAGGGATAGCCTTTTTACCGATTAAAAATGATAAATTGGTACCAATTGAAAATGTTCCAAGTGAGAAATTAGCTGTTCATTTCTTTACGAATCAAAACTCTTTAAAACAAATACCTAATGAACTATTTGATTAGTATAATAGCTATAAATTAACTAATTACATACATCAATAAAAATCCCTCCTTTACGAATCTAAAAGAGGGATTTTCATATTTTATACAATTGATTTTTCACACGTTTTGCTCCACTTCTGCACTTTTCTCCTTCTTATTCCGTTTCATACTCTTCAATCTCTTAACCGTTCCAACTAATCCTTTCGGGAAAACTAGCAATACAATAATGTACAATAAACCGAGAATAATCGTCCATCGTTCAAAAATCGGATACGTTGTAGCTAGTTCTGATAAATAGTATTTCAGTGATTCAATAATTCCTGCTCCAGCAATTGCTCCAATTAACGTTCCGACGCCTCCAATCATTGTCATCAATAATGCATTTAATGTCATTTCAATTGAAAATACAGTCGTATTTACAAAGCGCAATGTGATAACAAATAATCCACCACTAATCGCAGCTACTACTCCTGCCACAATACTAGCGATAATTTTGTAATGAAGAACTTTATATCCTAGTGCTTCGACACGTTGCTCATTTTGTGAAATTGCCTTTAATACTTTTCCAATAGAAGATTTAGTGAAAAGACGTAACAGAATAAAAATGACAATTAAACATATAAGTGTTACATAATAAAAGGTAAAACGATCCCGGAATAAGTCTGGTACACCAAATGTAAAACCATCTCCCCCGTGAGTGAGCCAACGCCATTTTTCAGCAAGTACGAAAAACAATTGTGAAATAGCAAGTGTTAACATTGCATAAAAATGACTTTTCAATCGTAAAGAAAGCAAACCGATTATATAACTAACCATTGCTGAAATGATAATTGCAGCTATTATCCCTATTAAAAAGTTCGTTATGGATACTCCTTGCCGATCAAATAAAAGCGCTACGCCATATGCTCCTATTCCAAAGAACATACAATGACCAAACGATACAATTCCGGTATATCCAAGCAATATATCAAAACTCATTGCAAAAATAGCAAAGATGAAGATTTGAGTGAACAAAATTAACAAGCTCCGTGAATCATTTACGAATGGAAATACACTTAAACAAATGAGCATAATTACTCCGAAGTATACTTTAATTCGATTTGATGTGCTGCTCACCATTTCACCCCTTTTCACTAACAAGTCCGTTTGGCTTCACTATTAGGAAAAATAGTAACATTAACATATTGATTGCAAGTGATAAATCCGGTATAAAATACGCTGTAAAAGCACCAGCTAATCCGACAATTAAAGACGCGATTGCTGAACCTTGTACGCTCCCTAACCCTCCAATAATTACTACTATGAACGCTAAAATTGCATACTGCATACCCATCTCGGCAAAAATAACGCCTGAGTATGGTGCTAATAAGAAGCCACCTAAGGCAGCCATCCCTGCTCCTAATAAAAAGACGAAAGAAAATATCGCTTTTACATTAATACCGAGCGCTTGAACCATCTCTTTATCCATTACACCAGCTCGTATCATAAGACCTATCTTTGTTTTTTTAAGTAATAATAGTAAGGCGATGTATATGATGATCCCAATTATAATAACGAATAGACGATATTTTATTAATATAACACCTCCGAATGTAAAACTTCCCTGTAGCCATAACGGTAATTTTGCACCAATTGGATTAGGGCCCCAAAATACTTTAATGCATTCACTTAGTACAAGCATTCCTCCAAGTGTCACAAGAAGCTGGCGAACATGATTTCCATACACCGGTCTAATAAGGAATCTTTCTAAAATGAAGCCAAGAAACATCCCCATAGCTATTGCTCCAGTTAACGCTAATACATAACTACCTGTCATATTAAATAGCCAAACACCTGTAAACGCTCCCCACGCAAATAAACCACCATGTGCGAAGTTTAGAACACTCATTAAACCGAAAATAAGTGAAAGACCTGATGCTAATAAAAAAATGAGCATCCCTGTTGAAATCCCATTTACAAATAAATTGATTAACACATCCATCCTTCTCACCTCGGATCCATGTTAAGAGATTCCTAAATATTTATGACACATTTCCTTATCCTCTTTTAATTCATGCATAAAACCGTTATGAACAATTTTTCCGTTATCCATAATATAAAAGTAATCACCAATTTGACTAGCCATCATAAAATTTTGTTCAACGAGTAAAACTGTTGTTTTCTCTTTCATTTTTAAAATGGCTATCATTAACTTTTCTATCATAATGGGGGACAAGCCTTTACTCGGCTCATCAATAAGTAATAAACCATCACTATTAATAAACGCTCTTGAAATTGCTAGCATTTGCTTTTGTCCTCCGCTTAAGAGCCCGCTTTTTTTGTGCCAAAACTGCTTTAAATCTGGAAATAATTCAAGCATCCACTCGATTTTCTCTTCTGCTTCTTCGCCCTTTCCTCTAGCAAGAGCGAATGTTTCTTCTACTGTCAGATCGTGAAAAATACCCTGATTTTCTGGTACATACCCTATTCCTTTTCTTGAAATTAAATGTGTAGATAGTCCATTTACTTGTGTATGATCATAATAAATTTCACCATGTGCGATATGGTGAAATCCCATAACCGAACGTAATGTCGTAGTCTTTCCTGCCCCATTTCTCCCAAACAGTATAGTAATCGTCCCTTTCTCAACAGTAAGCGATACCCCTTGTAAAATATGAAACTGATCTAAATACGTCTCTATATTATTCACTTGTAATAGTGCCACTATATAATCCCCCTAAATAAGCACTTTGTACACGCTCATCTTTCATAATCTCTTCGGGTAATCCTTCAGCCAATAGTTCTCCATGGAATAAAACGATAAGATGGTCTGACAAACCTAGTACCATATCCATTTTGTGTTCAATCAGTACAATCGTACTCTCTGGATGTTTTTTAATATTTTCAATCACTTGTAAAATAGCCGGTACCTCCTCAACCGATATACCTGCAGTCGGCTCATCAAGTAGTAACACATCCGTTTTTAAAGCTAATAACATCGCAAGCTCTAACTTTCGTTTTTCTCCATGCGCTAAATCTTTCGCTAATACATGTTCCTTCTCCTGAAGTAATACTGTTTTTAAAAAACGTCTTGCCTCTCCAACTTGTTGCTTATATTTTGCCGAACTCGGAAAGAAGCTATAATAATCTTGCACGAATGATTGAACACTTAAACGAACATTTTCAAGTACCGTTAACTCTGGGAATATATTTGTAAGTTGAAAAGAACGACCAATTCCTAATCGAGTTCGATCTGAAATTGATAACTTTGTAATGTCTTGTCCTTTAAAATATACTTCACCCTTTGTTGGAGGAATTTGTCCACTAAGTAAATTAAATAATGTTGTCTTTCCTGCACCGTTTGGTCCAATAATGGAAATAAGCTTTCCTTTTTGTACTGTTACATTCACATCCTTAATAACGTGATGTTCACCAAAAGATACGCTAAGATTTTTCGTTTCAAGCAAATGCGTCATGAAATCCCCCCTTTAAAGCTTTAAGTATGAAAAAAATACGTATAAAGAGGGGATCCCCTCTTTATACAAAAACAACAGAAAATTCAGTCTATTTGTTTTGAACTGGTGGCTCTGTCTCTTTCATCGTTAATTCTCGCTCTAATACTGGCACTGGATAGTCAACACCATCTTGCTTTTTCAACGTGATAGAATAAAGTGTCTGCATCGCTTGGTGATCCTTTTCTCTAAACTTCATCTTTCCTTTCGGTGTATCAAATTCCATTCCTTCCATTTTCTTAATCAACGTATCTACATCTGTATCTCCTTTTGATTTCTTTAAAGCTTCTACAATAGAAATTGCCGCTGACATTCCACCTGCTGTAAATAAATCTGGCACCGTACCATTAAATCGTTTTTTATGTTCTTCCACTAACCAATCATTCACCTTATTTTTCGGGAGTGTATGATAATAAACAGAAAAGCCTTGCATTCCTACTAATGCATCCATCGTTTTTAATGCTGGTATATCTGGTGCGCCGGTAGAGATTTTAATACCTTGCGCTTCCACATTCATATCTTTCAACTGTTTCCAAGGTGAATTCGCCCCTGCCCAAACGATAAATAAATAATCTGGTTTTGAGCTAATAATATTTTGAATATTAGCAGTGAAATCAGTTGAATTTGTATCAGCATATTGCTCGTTTACAATATTCGCACCTAATTTCTTCGCTCCAGCTTTAAATGCAGCAATCCCTTCACGGCCGTAAGCATTATCTTGTGCTAACGTTGCTATTTTCACATCTTTTTTAGCAATTGCTGCAGCACCAGCGACTGCATCTTGAGATGAATTTCTACCCGTTCTAAAAATATATTTATTCCAGTTCTTCCCGGTAATACTATCAGCTACTGCCGGTTCTACAATCATTATTTTTTCATATTCTTCAGCTAATGGTAAAACCGCTAATGTATCACTTGAACTAGACGATCCGACTAAAAAATCAACTTTCTCTTCTTCTAATAACTTCGTAGCTTTTTTAACCGCTACATCAGCTTTTGTTTCTGTATCTTCTACAACAAACTTAATCTTCTTCCCTTCCACTTTCCCAGTTCCACCGGTTGCATAGTCTAACCCCAATTCAAATCCGTTCACTGTTTGTTTTCCATAGGATTCTAACGGACCTGTTAATGAAGCAAGAACCCCTACCTTAATCGTCTTTTCATCCTCTGTACTCGTTTTCTTTCCTGAACAAGCTGCAGTTATGAATAACGAACCTAAAACACAACCAGTAGCCATCATTCTTAGCCATTTACGTTTTTTCATCGACATTGTGATCCTCCCCATATTTTTCTTTCTGATAGAATCAAACACGCCAAAGTTCTCCATCCGTAATTATGACTTTTTCTTTAAATCATATAAATGAGGTTGTTTAGAAAATTAATGAAGTACCTTTACATTCGCCGCCTCTTTCCAAATACCTCCATTTCTCGTGTATTCATTTAGTATTTTTCACCACCTAATCACAGTCGCTGCCCACGTATACCCAGTCCCTGCACTAACTACTACTGCAATATCTCCAGGCTGTAATTTTCCCTGTTCATTTGCAAAGTGCAGACCAATGCAAGGATCAAGCGCTGACATATGTCCATAATGATCTAAATATACAACTTGTTCTTCTTCTAGCCCTAACCCCTGTATCAATTCTATTAACATAGAACGTTTTGTATGCAATGGTAATAATACTTTAATATCTTTAGGAGTTAACCCACTTTTTCTTAATGACTCTCGAATCACCTTGTCAAAATTAGGGATTGAAACCCGGTCTAGACGCTCTTTCATACTATTAGGATCTATTACATCAATATAATGTTGTCGATTCTCAACTGTATCATAGCTCGCAACCTGCTTTGATCCACCTGCTGGAATACGTACATCTTCATGAAATGAACCATCTGTTATAATCGCACTTCCTAATATTTCACCGTTGCTAGCATCTTTTTTCACTAAAGCTGCGCTTCCGCCATCAGCGAAATTAAACATAAAACGTGAGCGTGGATTATCATAATCTACAATTTGAGATTCTTTACATCCACCTACTAATAATATATTTTCAATTGAGTTATCGGAGTAGAGCATATCTTTTGCGACTTTGAGAGCAATAGGAAAGCAAGAACTAACATTCATAATTTCAAAAGCATAAGCATTTTTCAATCCAAGTTCATGCTGAATTTTTGGGGCACTTGACCATACGTGGTAATCTTTATGTGGACTGCCAAAATAAATTACTATATCAATAGATTGAGGATCTATTTGTAATAAGATTGGCTTTGCAGCAGCAATAGCTAAATCTGATGCATGCATCGTTTCGTCTGCGACATGTTTTTCATATAAACCAAACTTTTCTATAATAATTTTCTCAGGGATACCTGTTTTCTTAGATAGATCTGCAGCCGTCTCTACGTCTTTTGGGAAGAAAACACCAGTTGTTTCAACCCCAATATTCATTAGACTACCCCTCCTTCTTTTGGCACCATCATCGTCGCTACACCTGTCAATACTAAATCTCCTTTTTGATTATGACATTCAGTTAACAATTTCAAAACTTTCTTTTCTATCATAAATTCTTGCACTGTAGCCGTAGCTGTAATTGTATCTCCTATAAAAACTGGTGCTGTAAATTTAATAGTTTGTTCCATATAAAAGGATCCTTTTCCAGGTAAATGAATCCCAAGCAATTGTGATAATAAACTAGAAGTTAGTAAACCATGTGCTATCCTTTGATTAAATCTAGTTTGTTTCGCATACTCATGATCAATATGAATTGGATTAAAATCCCCACTCAAACCTGCAAATAATACAAAATCTGTTTCTGTTATTGTTTTACTACATGATGCCTGTTGACCAGTGCTATACATCGTCATCTCTTCACCTGCTTTTCAATTGATTTGCTAACTGTACTTTTTGAATTTTACCAGTTGCATTTTTGGGCAATTCCTCTAGAAAAACAATTTCTTTCGGTATTTTATATTTTGCTAGAAATAAACGACAATGTTCAATGACTTCCTTTTCAGTTAATTCACTGCTACTCTTTTTCACAATAAAAGCGATTGGAATCTCCCCCCACTTTACATGTTGCCTGCCAACGACCGCTACCTCATATACCTCCGAAATCTTATTAATGACCTGCTCTACCTCAAGTGGATAAATATTTTCACCACCGGAAATTATCATTTCTTTTTTTCTACCGACAATGTATACAAAACCATCTTCATCAACTTTAGCTAAATCTCCCGTATATAACCAACCATCTTGAATTGTTTCTTTTGTTGCATCTGGTCGATTCCAATACTCTTTCATTACATTCGGCCCTCTTATAAGTAACTCCCCAACTTCGCCGATTCCAACCTTATTTTTGTTTTCATCAATAAGTACATAATCACAAAACAGAACAGGTTTTCCAATTGAACCTACTTTACGTCTTGCATCTTCTTCTGAAAGCATAAATACGGTTGGTGATGTTTCAGTCATGCCAAAGCCTTGCCCAAATAAAAATCCTCTATCTATAAATTCTCTCATCAACTCTTCTGGACATGGAGCACCACCGTTATAAAACCAGCGAACAGATTGTAATTTTGTAGTTTCAAACTTTGGGCAATTAATCAATGCTTGATGAATTGTAGGTACTCCCATCACGACAGTCACTTTATGTTTTTCTATCATGGAAAGGGCTGTTGTTGGTTCGAATTTTCTTGGAATAATGATTACACCACCTACAAATAAAGTTGGAAATGCAAATAAACCAATTCCACCAATATGAAATAAAGGTAATAATACAATAGAGCGGTCGTGCATAGTTAAGTCAATCGCAAATGTATTGTTAAGCGCATTCCAAAACATATTTTCTTGTGTAAGTACGGCTCCTTTCGGTTTTCCTGTTGTACCTGATGTATAACATATAATAAAGGATGCGCTTTCATTTATCTCTTCAAAGTTGTCACTTTTTCTATCTTCTATTTCTTTTAAACTTTTAATTAAAATAACTCTTTGAACATACGATACCTTATGCATTGTCATTGCCATATTTTGAAATGGCTCCTCTACAAATAAAACTGTAGTTCCACTATCCTTTAACTGAAAGATAAGTTCATTTTCTGTTAACCGTATATTAAGTGGAACAGCAATACATTCTACCTTTGCTATAGCAAACAAAAGTACAATATATTCCAAGCTGTTTTGTGATAAAATGGCTATCCTTTCTCCTTTTTGCACATTTAAGTCGTAAATTAAATAGGCTGCTACTTTACTTACATACTCATGTAACTGTTTATATGTTATTTCCTCCTCTTCTGTAATAATGGCAATGCGATCTGGATGTAAATAGGAACGTTTTTCAATCCAATAAGCAATGCCTTGCATATTCTCTCCACTCCCTTATCTCTTTCTCAACCCTTCAAATATTAATGACATCGCTGCTTCAAATACATCTTCCGGAACATCTTTCTCTTCCCAATAACCCCATCGCATTCCTAAAAATTGCCCAATTGACATAAGACAATACGCAATTGTTTCTTTATCAAGTTGTTTAAACTCTCCCGCTTCCATACCAGCCGATAAACTTTTTAAAAATCCATTTGCGAGCTTTGCATAGTACCATCTATATAAGTTATCATCAACAACTACTGCCTGTTGTACAATGTTATACAGATTAGGTCGATTCTTCACCCACCGAAAAAAAGCCTGAAAACCTCTTCTTTGCGCCTCTTCATAACTTGATATTCCCTTCATTTCTTCTTTAATAATTAAGCGTAACTCACGGTTTAATCTGCGAATCAATTCATCAAATATATCTTTTTTAGATGGAAAGTAATTATAGAAAGTTCCGTGTGCTACCTTTGCTTCTTGTGTAATATTCACGATAGAAGCCTCGTAATATCCTTTACTGCCAAACACCTTTTCTGCAGCACACAATAATTTCTCTCTCGTTTCTAGCCCTTTTGTTGTTAGGTTTTTTACATCCATTATTATTTTTTCTGACACCTGAATCACCTCTTAGATTTGATTATAAATATTTTTCTGAATTTTACAATTTTTATAGTTAGACAAAATCTGCAAGTGTTTTTCTACATACAAAAAGGCCTAACTTAAAAATAAGTTAGGCCTTTCATCTTAATTAGAATTATTTTCTACTTTCTCTAACCCTTCAGCTAATTGTTTCTTATCTAGCCCTTCCCCTATCACTACCAAGTTCGTCGGGAAACCGAAGTCTTGTTCCAGTAAAGTAGGTACCCCAAATGAATATTGGAATAAGTGCGGGTATTTATCTCCATGGAATTTCACAAATCCTTTTACACGATAAATACTGTCTGGTAACTTTGAAAGCCATTCATATAAATTGTCTTGATCAATTGATTTCGTAAATTGATATGTCATCGTTTGTATATGTAAATGCTGTTTTACATGTAGTGTCTCATGTTCCGCGTCATTCGTAAATTCAGCTTCTTCTATGTCTTCTAAAGATATATTACAATATTTTGTTTCAAACAATTTCGCATGATTATTTATCACTTTCACTTCTTCTATTACTTTGTTCTTATCCGCATCTGTTAGTAAATCTGATTTATTAATTAAAATGTGGCTACCAAACTTCAGTTGCTCATGCAATAATTGTTGAACGTTTGCACTCAATACACTTCTATTTAACCATCTTACTGCATCCAAAACGACTACAATTGATTTCACTTCTAAGAAAGGTGCTAAAATTGGTGATACACATGCATCTAACACTTCAATTGGATGCGCAACACCTGTTGTTTCTATATAAATGACATCTGGCCTTTCTTGCTGATATAACGAATGCAACTGTATTTCAAGCTCTTCTTTTAGCGTACAACAAATACATCCTTTCAGAAGTTCTCTTAAAACATTCTCTTTTCCAATAATATCCGTGTCTACCGAGTATTCACCAATTTCATTCATTAATACTGCAACTTTTCTATTCTTCTTTTTCTCCGCTAACAATAGATTTTGTAATAATGTTGATTTTCCACTTCCTAAAAAACCACCTAATATATGAATTTCTACTTTATTCATGTGATCGACCATCCATTTCTTTATTTCAAACGTATTCAAAGCGTAATAATTACGATTTATATTTATTATTTTATTAAAAGAGTAGTGATTTGTAAATATATCTTCACTGTTCATTTACATCATACGCAACTCTAATTCCAGACTCTATTGCTCCTTGCATCCACCCATGTGTTAATGTCGTATGCTCTCCTGCAAAGTGTACTTTTCCAGCTGGTGATGTAATATACGGAAATAACTCGAGCTCTTGCCCCGGTTCGAAAGCTGTAAATGCGCCGCAAGAATACGGATTTTTACTCCAGCTAAAAGATGAGCCAGTAACAAACTCACTATAGACAATGTCACCGTATATTTCCGCTAAATTTTTTAATGCGTAACGAATACGATCTCTTTGCGAGAGACTATCCCATGTTAATGCCTCATCTGCCCACGTATAACTTGCTATAACGATTGCTGGTCCTGGAGTATGAATGCTATAACTCGGATAGTATGTAAACCGTATCGGTAAATCAGTAATAGATTTACCTCCACACTGTCCCGCTTTCTCCCAAAATCTACTTTTAAACTCTATTGCAATTTTAGTTGCAGCAATATAATTTAATTCACGAATTGCTCTTTTTTTAAAATAAGAAAATAAATAGTCTGGCTGAACTTCTACAAATCTTAACGCTGAAAATGGAATTGTAATAATAGCAAAATCACTTGTTATTGTAAATTTCTCTAACGTTTGTTCATGATTTCCTTGTAACATTACTTTATTACCTTCTTGTATGATTTTCTCTACTTTATATGACATAAAAAGATTATCTTTTAACTCCGGTAAAAATGAATTTGGTAATGCATCCATTCCGCCCATTATCTCGTAATATTTTGTCGTTGAAGTAAAAAAGATCATTTCACGTAATACTTCAATTAAAGACATTCCCATATATGCTTCCATATCAAGAAGTACACCGATCATATCGATTGCTCCGTCTGAATAATACTCCATTAAAAAGGAGCCAAGCGAATATGCTTTATACTTTTTTTCAATGATAATCCAGTTTATATTAGGATCTTTTTTTATAAAATTAAGTATTGGTTCTAATACTACTAACATTAACTCTTCTGCCGTTTTTCCTTTTTCATTCTCTAAAATGGGATATCCAAGTATACTTGGGTTTGTTTCAAACAAGCTCAATCTCGTTTTAATATTATTTGTATAAATAATATCTGAAGCGGTTTTATTTATAAACAGATTTAACGGTAATTTAAATTTGCGAATGTATGCTAAAGTTAACTCATGTGTTTCAGGAATTCGCATTGGCCCTGCATTAAAATATAAACCTCTGCTAAACGGTTCGCGCATCGTATATATTCTTCCGCCTGTTCGGTTATTCGCTTCTAAGATTGTTATGTCATGCCCTGCTTCTTTCAATAAAGACGCTGCAACTAACCCTGAAATTCCTGCACCAGCAATAACAACCTGCTTTGGGTTATTCGTTTTAACGAGCCCCACATTAATAATATGAAGCATTCTTTCCATCGTTAATGGCTGTATCATGCATTTTTCCCCTTCAATAAAGGATTTTATTGCATTATATTCGGTTAACTTGCTTCCTATGTTTCATGCAAAGAATTGCACGGATACATTTTCAATTACTTGAATATCTTTTATAAAATGTAATAAACTAGATATGACTCTATAGAAGTAAGACGTATTATCTTACATAATAAAATCAATGAAATTGCGAGGAATTTTGAAATGAAAAAAGGTATTAACCGAGTTGTATTAGTAGGAACAGGAGCGGTGGGATGTAGTTATGCTTACTGCATGATTAACCAAGCTGTAGCTGAAGAATTTGTTTTAGTAGATGTAAACGAGGCAAAAGCTGAAGGAGAAGCGATGGATTTAAGTCATGCTGTTCCTTTTGCACCAGCTCCAACTAGAGTATGGAAAGGTAGCTACGAAGATTGTAAAGATGCAGATCTTGTAGTCATTACAGCTGGATTACCACAAAAACCAGGCGAAACACGTTTAGATTTAGTTGAGAAAAACGCAAAAATCTTTAAACAAATCGTTCGCAGTATTATGGATAGCGGCTTCGATGGTATCTTCTTAATAGCAACTAACCCTGTCGATATTTTAACTTACGTAACTTGGAAAGAATCTGGTTTACCGAAAGAACGTGTAATCGGTTCTGGTACAACGCTTGATTCTGCTCGTTTCCGCTATATGTTAGGTGAGTACTTCAATATTGGTCCGCATAACATTCATGCTTATATTATCGGTGAACATGGTGATACAGAACTTCCTGTTTGGAGTCACGTATCAGTCGGTGTTCAAAAACTACAAACGCTTCTTGATAAAGACAACACATACACGCAAGAAGATTTAGACAAAATCTTCATAAACGTTCGTGATGCAGCTTACCATATTATTGAGCGAAAAGGTGCAACTTACTATGGTATCGGTATGTCCCTTCTACGTGTTACTAAGGCCATTTTAAACGACGAAAATAGTGTATTAACTGTTTCGGCATATTTAGAAGGTCAATACGGTCAAAAAGATGTTTATATCGGTGTCCCTGCTGTTTTAAATCGCAGCGGTGTTCGTGAAATTTTAGAAGTGGAATTAAGTGAAGAAGAAGAATTAAAATTCGATCACTCTGTTCAAGTGTTGAAAGAAACTATGGCTCCAGTTCTTTAATATGTATAGTAAAAAAGCAATCCATTTTATTTTGGATTGCTTTTTCATTGTTCGCTCATATAAAATATTCATTATTTTCTAATTGATTCCTCATTGTTTACATTAAGTACATCTAATAAGAAGATAAAGATTGGTATACCGATAATAAGCCCCCATATTCCGAGGAAATGCTCTGAGAAGATAAGAATCATAAATGTGTAGAATATTGGTAAATTTGTTTTTGCAGACATAAACTTCGGATTTAAAAAATAACTTTCAAGAGCATGGATTACTGTTATGAATACGAGTATGTATACTACGTACATAACTCCGCCTACGTTGTAAGCAATGATACAAAGTGGAAACAAAGAAATAATCACACCTGCAACAGGAATCAACCCTAGTAAGAAAATCATAACAGCTAATACAAGTAGCTGTGGAAATCCTAAAACGATTAATGCAATGACAGTAAGAATACAATTTACAACGGCAATTAAAAACTGAGCTTCAATTACTTTGCCGAACGACCTTGCAAATCTTTCACCAAAATATGCAATTTCCTCATAAAAGATTTTTAACTTACTATCTTTAAACTTAGATGTAAATGCAATAATACGTTCTTTTTCTAATAAGAAAAATAAGCTTAAAATTAGAGATAATAATATTTGTAAACTTACCTTCCCTATATTTGCTATTGATTGATAGATGACATCTACACCTTGTTCTATATATTTTGATACTTCCATCCCATTAATTGTCGAAAGTGCATATTTAACGATTTCATTATCAGGTGGATTTTGAAAAAATAGTTTAAATTGATAAATTAATTGTGAAATTTGTATCGTCAGCACAGGTAAATATTTATATAATGTTGTGGCGATAAAAGTTACTAATATTATATACAAACATGCGATAACAATTTTCCGATTCACTTTCAACTTCTTTGAAATAAAACGTTGAAACCGATCCATTAAAAACGTCAGTATAAACGTAATCAATATTAAATTAATCATACTTTTTAATCCATATAATAGAAGCGCTACTATTATTAAAACGAGAAACCGTTGGAACCCTCTGCTTCGAAAGAAATTTTTCACTTCATTCATTAAAATTTAACCTCCCCCTTCAATGGATGGAAATTGAATATATTACATTTTATGAACTTCTATAGACAATCTTTCTTACTAATTGAGAAGAATCCTTTTTTTCTTTTTATATTGTTAGATTCTTTTCATATTAGGCAACCAACATATTTTATTGGAGTCGTTTACCTTTTTACAGTTTTGGTGCTTTTCTTTTTGATTGAACAGTTTCTTTTCACCAAATTGCTTCCCAACAAACACCGCACCTACTGGCTCTCCATTGTTATCATATCCTACCGGAACAGCTGATTATGTATCGGTTTTAATACTCTATCTTTATCATATACGATACGCTCAGGTTCCTTTGGAAAATAATTTTTATACACGTAATATCCTCCGGCACATGCCAATAGAACAATACCTCCAGCAATAGACAGCGTTACCTTTACCCAATTCTTCATGTTGTTTCCTCCACTCTAAAAGTTGCTCCATTGTATTAAAAAAGAGAGTTATCCTTATAACTCTCTAATTAAAATGCTAAATGAAAAAATGAAGAATTTCAATTTCATTACTTCTTTTTTTGAATTTGCTTCGCTAATAATTCTTTCACTTGATTATATGATAATCCCGAATTTTCATTTAAACGTTTTACTTCTTCAACATCCGTACCTACCACTGTATACTTTTTCTCATCATTCATTTTCCCACTTCCCTTTCCATTATTTCTTATATTTTCCCCTAATCTCTTATTAATTAACACAAATACAAATACGGAAACTGGACGAAATTCAATAGCTAAAGGGAATTCAGTTACATAAGAGGAAAAGATAAAAAAATGTCGAATGTATATACTTGTTAAATTTAAGGGCTTGGAGGATACATTTTGAAAACATATGAGTTTAAACATAACACCCCAACATTAGAAGAGTATAAATATTTGTGTGATTCTGTTGGATGGACTGATTATATGAATTTTGAAGTGGCGGAAACTTCACTAAAAAATTCTATCCACTGCATCACAGTCAATGATAATGAAAAAATTATCGGCATGGGAAGAATTGTTGGTGATGGATCTATCTATTTCTATATTCAAGATATAGTAGTTCATCCGGATTATCAGAAACATAGTATCGGGAAAGAAATCATGCATCGTTTAGTTACATACTTGCATGAAAATGCCCCTGATAAGGCCTTTGTCGGTTTGTTTGCATCAGAAGGTAAAAAATCGTTCTATGAGAAATTTGATTTTAAAGATTATTCACCAAACATGACGGGAATGTTTACTGTCATTTCAAAAACATAATAGATTTTTAATTGTAAGGAAAGACTTCGGTTCATATGAAGGAATTTGTTCTTGCAATAAGAGTTTAACATTACATACGAAAAGAGAGTACATATATGACTAATACGTACTCTCCTTTTATTTCACTCTTTATATATTAAATTTCTTAATAAAATTTCACTACATCTTCAGTAGATAAGAATGTTCTTTCTCCTGGTTGTTCATTTGGCTCACCAAATGGCATTTGTCCCACTAAGCTCCACTCAGCTGGAATGTTCCAAGTTTCTTTCACTTCAGCATCTACGATTGGATTGTAGTGTTGCAGAGACGCACCAATTCCTTCAGCTGATAATAACATCCATACAGTATGTTGTAACATTGCATTTCCTTGATGAGACCAGAATGGGAACTGTTCTTTATATAATGGTGCATTTTCTTGCATTTTTTCTACTGTTGCTTGATCTTCAAAGAATAATACAGTCCCAACACCTGTATGGAAACCTTTTAATCTTTCTACAGTCGCTTCAAAGTTTTCTGCTGGTACGCGGGCTCTTAGTGTTTCTTTAACAATATCCCAAAACTTTTCATGCTCTCCATCCATTAATACAACCATACGGCCACTTTGCATATTGAAAGATGTTGGTGCGTGTAAAGCTGTTATTAAAACTTCTTCAATTCTTTCTTTCGTAATTGCATCGTTTTTTGTTACTTTACGAATAGAACGACGGTTCACGATTGCTTCTTTTAAGTTTGTTGTAGTTGCTGACATTTTTACTCCTCCAAATATTTGTTTTATAATTTATTTTGTTATTTCATAACAAGTGAATTAGCAATATCCATCTGTATTACATTGCATACCTTCAAATGAATTTGTTTTATCCTTTTTAATTTCTTTATCAATGACTCTTTGTAGCGTTTCTTTACTAGCAAGCCCTTGAATGACTTCATCACCAATCATGACAGTTGGAACAGCCATAATATTCGCTTCCTCATATGCGTGCTGAATCGCTTCTTCATGCTTTTCTTTATATTTACGAGTTACTAAAGCATCTTTAAATTCGGCTTCAGGAAGACCTACTTCTACCGCTAATTTTGTTAAAACATCGATATCTTCAATGTTTTGCTCTTCTTGGAAAAATGCTGTGAATACGCGGTGATGATACTCATTTCCAAGTCCACGTTCTTTCGCAAATTGACATCCTTCGAAAGCTAAATGTGTATATGGATGCGGAGAAACACGCGGCAAACGCATATCAATTCCTAACTTCTTCGCAGTTGGAAGAATGAAAGCATCCCATGAGCCTAATTTTTCTGGCTCATTCCATGGATCTATTTTTGAATATGGGCTTGGACGTAATTCAAATGGCATCCATTCAATCTCCACATCATTCTCTTTCGCTACTTCATCTAATGGACCTTTTGCTAAAAAACAAAATGGACATATAAAATCTGAGTATACTTTCATTTTTACAGTCATAACTTTTACACCTTACCTTTATTGTTGTAATCATTTCAGTTACATTAATTATAAAAAAATATAAATATGCTTTAAGCATTCATTTTTTCTTGCAAAGTTTCAAACAACTGCCCCATCGTAATATTTCTCAAAACTTCTTCCATCGCAGATTGTGCTTGTATTAATATAACTTCTAATACAGCTTGAATATTTGCTCCAATTGGACAATCTGGATTCGGTTGCTCGTGAATATGAAATAACTTGTCTTCTTCCACTACATTCACTGCATGATACACATCTAACAATGTAATTTCATGTAAATCCTTTAATAATCCCGCACCACCTGGACCGCGATTTACATATACAAAACCCGCTTGTTTCAAGTACGACATGATTTTGCGAATGACTACTGGATTTGTGTTTACACTTTCAGCCATATAGTCTGAAGTACAAAGTGAAGATGGATTGTTTTTCAAAATAGATAAAATATGAACAGCTATAGAAAAGCGGCTACTAATTTTCATCGTAATCACCACCTCGATGTAATCATTATAGTTACAACAAAAAGATAAGTCAATCCTTTTTATAGATTTTTTATAAACAAATTAAAAAGTGTCCCATTATGATATATGAGACACCTCTTTTTATTCTGTAAATAACGCTTGAAATTCCTCAATAAATAGCTGCACAGCGATTGAAGAATCCTTTAATGAAGGAACAGCTAAAGCAATTTCTCTCCATACTTGTGGTTCCAATTCTCTCGTTTGCACATTCTGTGGTAAATTTGTTAAAGATAATTCGGCTAATATTGCAATACCTAATCCTTCTTGAATCATGTTTAAAGCTGTAGTAACGGTTGATATTACATACTCAGCCCGAAGTGGTACGTTAGCTTGTTTAAACATATCAATAATGGGTGGTTCGTATCCACCCTTACATAATATAATCGGTTCATTCTCTAAATCACTAATTGTAATAGAGACCTTCTTACAAAGAGGATGATCATCTCTTAAGATAACAACCATTTTCCCTTTCGTTAATGGAACAATCTCCATCTCTTTATTAGGCAAAATAACAATTCCTATATCAATAACCCTCGATACTAACCAATCTTCAACTTCTTGAATCGTCCCTTCACAAAGAACGACTTCTAAGTTCGGATACTTCTCCTTAAAATGATTTATCATTTTCGGTAAGAAATGTGCCGAAGCACTCGGAAAACTCCCAATTCGAATCGTCCCAACTTCGTGTCCTTTCTCCATCGCAACTTCTTGTTCAATCTTCTCTACACCGTTCAAAATCTCTCTAATATGTACAAGAATTCTGTTTCCTACATCTGTAACGATTAGCCCTTTTCGTTTATCACGTATAAGAATCGTAACTCCTAACTCTGACTCGATACTTGAAATCGCATGACTTACCGCTGGCTGCGTCATATTTAACACCCGAGCTGCCTTCGTAAAACTACCTAACTCAACAGTTTTTATTAATACTTGCAGTTGTGTAATGGTCATAACTAATCACTTATACTCCTTATAAAAAAGATTCATTTTATTTATTACAATCGATATCATATCATAGTGAAATGAATAACAACAAGGAGGTCTTACCGTGACACAGCTTTCTCGAACTAAGACGGCCATCATCCTTACCTTTCTCGTTTTCATGTGGGGAATCAATTGGCCTTTATCTAAGTTTGCCCTGCATTATACACCACCCGTTTTATTCGCAGGCGTTCGAACTTTAATTGGAGGATTCATTTTACTCCTGTTCGCATTACCGAAATACAAAGAGTTACACTTAAAAGAAACTTGGCATTTATACGTTATTTCTTCTTTACTTAACATCATTATATTTTACGGATTACAAACTGTAGGTCTTCAATATATGCCTGCTGGATTATTTTCCGCCATCGTATTTCTACAACCTGTTTTACTCGGCATTTTCTCATGGATTTGGCTTGAAGAATCTATGTACGGGTTAAAAATTTTCGGGCTTGTTCTCGGATTTATTGGCGTAGGTGTGATTAGCTCTAGTAGTTTAACTGGACATATTTCTATTATCGGCATCCTTCTCGCGTTAGGATGCGCGATTGGCTGGGCACTTGGCACAGTATTTATTAAGAAGACTGGGCACCGCGTTAATGCTATTTGGATGGTAACACTGCAGCTTATTATTGGCGGATTCTGCTTAATTGGATTTGGATCAGAGTTTGAAAGCTGGTCTAGTATCGCTTGGAGTATACCATTTATTAGCGTACTACTCTTTATTTCATTCTTTGTTATTGCAATGGGATGGCTTGCATACTTTACTCTTGTTGGAGCTGGTGAAGCAAGTAAAGTTGGGGCTTATACATTTCTTATTCCACTAATCGCTATTATTGTAAGCTCAATTTTCTTACATGAGGCCATTACGATTAGCTTATTCATCGGACTATTATTTATTGTGGTGAGTATTTGTTTCGTAAATATAAAGCCGAAGACACTCGCTGTAAGGCCGCAGGTTGAAGTGAAATAGATATGGGAAAGAGCCTACTGTTTGTAGGCTCTTTTTCATATATTACTTTTTACGGCGCACTACAAAAACACACGCCCCTACTGACGATACAATCGCCAAAATAGATAGGGCAATGGCTATCAATTGCATATTACTAGTACCTTCATTCTTTTCTACATTAGACACTTCACCATGTTCTCCTGTTACTGACGTACCTTTTGCGATTGTAGTAAGTGAATGTGGTTTTTCAGCTTTTTCATCGCCTGTCCATTCAACAATTTCTCCGTCTTTATATTGTTGATATGCATCCCAAGCTATTTTTTGTTCTTTATCAGGGTTTTTAGCGACGAAAGTAAATCGCTGGAACTGACCGGGTAAAATCCCATCTCCTGTTGCTTCCCATACTACAGTTTTCACTTTTCCAGCATTATCTTTTTGCTCTTCCACTTTCCACCCTGGCACTGGTTCATACTGTTGGAACTCTACTCCAGACGGCATTTTCAATGTAACTTTTGTCGTTGCTACATTCTTTTCAACTGGTACTTTTATCGTGTAAGTCTCCCAAGAACCAACGTCAGAAGTTTCCGGCTTTACAGTAACGTGCGCACTAACAGGTAATGAAAAAATCCCCATTGCAATTATTGTTGCGATTATTGTTGTACCCAATTTTTTTATTCGTTTCATTTTCTATTAACTCCTTTTTATCTATACCTTTGCTTTATCTGCCGCCTACTATAAATTTATAATCCGTATCAAAACTATCAAGAGATTTTGTTAATCCATGCACTTGTATACTCCAGTTTCCTGTCATGTTAATATACATACCTTCTGCTTCGTATTCTCCTGGTGAAACTGCGGAAGCTTTAAATGAACCTTTTCCCATATTCATATCTAATGATTGTGTTGTTAAAATAATTTGCTCCATATCGGTAACAGGTTGTCCGTTCTCATCCTTTAAAGTAATATGGAATATATTTTGTCCTACTTTATTAGGACTTACATTTAGCGTCATTTCATATCCATTATCCAATTGTTTACTCTCAGTAAAAGGTCCAGTAGGAGGCATCGGCGGTGTTTGTATGTTTGTCATAAAAGCTACGATTACGAAAATGATAATTCCAATGATAAATTCTACTTTCACTGTAGCGCCTAATCCTTGCTTCGCTCTCATTTTCCCTTTCACATAATGAACAATTCCCAATATCCCCATGAAAATGAATAAAAGTATCTTTACTAATAAAGCTAATCCATACTTCGTATCAAATAATGAGTGGATTGTCGGAATAAAGAATGTACTGTTAAAAAGACCTGTTATTAAAATCACGATGACAGCACCTGTTGCACATGGTGAAAAACGCTTAATCATATCCCAATACATACTCCACTTGTCATCCTCTTTACGTAATAGAAGAATAATGGATGATAGACCGCCAATCCATAATGATGCTGCAAATAAATGCAGAAAATCCATAACGACAGCAATCTCTTTAAACTTTAAACCATATGCGTGACTATTAAATGCTTTCATAACAAGGATCCCAATAAACAATACTATTGGAATGCTCCATACTTTAAACGATGAAAACTTCTCACACTTCATCGCAAAATATGTAACAATTATAAGCAAACTAATAAGAGCCATTTGAGTGAGCCATACATAACTAAAAACAGAAAGCTGTAACGTTTCTTTTAATAGTAAAAGATCAAATGCTTCTAGCCATGAAACATCAGCATTTATTTTCGCTTGCAATGGTAGATTGAATAGTAAACTAATGAATATGCCAATTAATGAAATCCATATTATTTTTTTACTTCTTGATCGAACCAATGTTGCATTCCCTTTATACATAATAAGATTAAAGAATAGCACTCCTATAAATAAGGAGAAACCTGTATATAGAACTCCACGCTCCATAATCATATCGATTTGCGGGACATACCCCATCTCTTCTACTTGTACATCGTCTGCTCCAGCTTCCGCTAATCCAATTCGGAACGGAATAACTCCTTGAATAGGATGGCCGTCAGCAGAAATTACTTTCCACTGAATAGAGTAGAGACCATTTTTGAGATTCTCTTTTAATCCAGCTTCTAATAGCTTTTTATTTTTTTTATCAATATGAGCATCTTTTAAATCGACCCTTTTACCTGATGTATCTCTCACGTATAATGTATTAAAACTTGAGACTTGTATGTCCTCATCGAATTCAATTTTCACAACTGCTGGTGCTTTCTTCAACGTTTCATTTTCAGCAGGGTTTGATTTCACAATATACGCATGAGCAGATGCACTTTTTGGTATCCATATGATAAGCACACACGCAAGTAATAGCCCTGTCCCTAACCTTTTCATTACTTTCACAATCATTTCACTTCTTTCTTCCTCATCACTATATTTCCTCTTACCTTCCTAAGTTCGATTCTCCACCGAAATATTAACCTGATTAAATATAAATTTTTATACAGTGTAACTCTTTATTTCTCCCTCACCTCTAAACTTCTAATACAATAGTAACTACCTTCATAGATACAACTTACATTTTTAAAGCAGATTGTTATTATATCATAAAATATATTTATGTAAGTTCCTGAAGAAGAAAAGTTATCGTGAATGATTTGTGAAGAAAATGTGAAATTCATAAATAAAAAAAGGCATTACGCTTTTACGCAATACCCTTCTTCCATCATAAAATTTCTTTACTTCTCTTCTGGATAATCACAATACTCTATGATTGTTCCCTCTGTATCCGCTGGATTAAGATAGATTAATCTTCTGCCGTGTTTATTAATTCGAAGCGTATGCTCTAACGTTCGAATACCTTGTTCTTTTAACTCTTCTAGAGCCACATCTAAATCATCGACACGATATGCGACGTGATGAACACCTTTGCCTTTTTGTTTAATAAAGCGTGCTATTGGAGATGTCGTATTATTCGTCGGTGCAAGTAATTCAATTCTATCTCCATCCACTTCAAGAATGGCTACTTCGCTTTCAACACCAAGAGCTTCACTTACGTAACGATCTATTAAAGTTCCTAACAACACATTTTCATAAAAACGTATCGTACTATCTATATCTCGAACTGCGATGCCGATATGATCAATTGTTTTTTTCATTTTATTTCCCCTACAACTTTATTTTCTTTCATTATTAATAGTAACAAAAAAAGTTATAGAAACAAGTTCTATAACTTTTTTATTTAACCTATTTTCTTATTCGCACTAGTTGCTGGTTGAACTTGATTTTTCCCTTTTAAAGCGCTAATGCCGTATCCGATAAATCCACCGATAATCGCTGGGAAGATCCAACCTAATCCTACTTCTTGCATCGGAAGGAATTTAGTGAACACTTGGCTTACTACTTCAATGTTAACGCCAGCTGCACTTAATCCATCAAATAAGCTGATAATAAATGTTACGATTAAGCTCACTTGGTAAACTTCAGCTCTTCCTTTGAATAATGAATGGAAGAATGTTAAGAAAATCAATACGATTGCTAGTGGATAGATTGCTGTTAATACTGGAACAGAAACTGCGATTAATTGTGTTAATCCTACGTTTGCAACAATTGCACTAAATACACATAGCGTGATGGCAATTGCTTTGTAAGGGACATTTGGGAATAACTTATGGAAGAATGAAGAACATGCTGATACAAGTCCCACACTAGTTGTTAAACACGCTACTGTGATCATTAATCCTAATAATACTCCACCATATGATCCGAAATAGTAGTTAGAAACTTTCGCTAATACTTCTCCACCATTCTCTAAATGTCCAAGCTTTGCAACACTTGAAGCACCCATATAAGAAAGGGCTGTATAGATAATTGCTAAAATAGATGCTGCAATGATTGTCGCTTTTGCACAAACGATCATAATCTGTGTTTTCGTTTTCGCACCTTTTTCTTTAATTGCATTAATGATGATGATTCCAAATACGAATGATGCAAGTGTGTCCATTGTTAAGTATCCTTCTTGGAACCCTTTAAAGAATGCATGTGATGTATAAGCTTCCACTGGTGCTTGCATATCTCCAATCGGATGTATAAAAGCAACGATTACTAATATACCGATAAAAGTTAACTTAATTGGTGTTAAGATTTTTCCAACAATATCGACAATTTTCGCAGGATTTAGCGAAAAAAAACAAGTGATGCTAAAAAATACAATTGTGAAAAGAATTAAAGGTGTAGAACCTACTCCCTCTGGCATAAACGGCTTAAGACCAATTTCATAAGAAACATTTCCTGTTCTTGGTATTGCAAATAACGGACCGATTGCTAAGTATAAAACTGTTGTAAACACAATCCCGAACACTGGGTGAGCCCGACTTGCTAATGACTGTAAATCATCTTTACCCGAAAAACCAAATGCTAGTACACCTAGTAATGGTAAACCTACACCTGTTACTAAAAATCCAGCGTTTGCAATCCATACATTCTCTCCTGCTGATTGACCAAGCATTGCCGGGAATATTAAATTTCCTGCTCCAAAAAATAGTGCGAATAACATTAATCCAATAACTACTATGAACGAAAACGGTACTTTGTTCGTCATAATATAACCTCCATTCCGATCCTTTTTATCTCATTTTCCATTTTTAACTAATTGAATTTTCTGAATTTTTAATTCGATTATCAACTATTCTTGAACTCATTATAGTTTGCTATATAATATTTTGCAATACTATTTTCAAACTTTTCTTTTATTTTATAAATATACATTTTTTAACACAAAAAATAGACTAAAAAACCAACATGGTCATCCATGTTGGTTTTTCCGTTTACTATCATGAATTAAAATTTCGCAGCTACTTTTTTAACGTTCTCTAAACCTTCTTCAATAATTTGTTGTGAACGATCTGGATATTGATTGTGCCCTTCAATTACAACAGTCTCTGGATTTGTAATTCCCCAGAATCCAAGCACATTCGTTACATAATTAACTGCCATTTCCATAGGAGCCATTTGTTCTGAAGAGTAATCTGAACCACGCGCACCTAATACAACGACCTTCTTATCACCAGCTAAACCTACTGGGCCATTTGCTGTATATTTAAACGTTTTTCCAGCTTGAGATAAGTATGAAATATATGTGATTAATGGCGCTGGTACTGTGAAGTTCCATAGTGGGAACGCAAATACAACTTTATCAGCTTCTAAAAACTGATTTAAATATTGATCTACCGTTGCTACAGCCTTCTCTTCTTCTGCTGTTAACTCCATTCCTTGACTACGTTTATATCCACCTGAAATAGCGATATTTCCGTAATACGGAAGATCTAATGCAAATAAATCTAACTCTGTAATTTCTGTATTTGGGTTGGCTTCTTTATAAGCACTTACAAATGTTTCATACATTCTTGAACTAACTGCTTGCTCCGCTGGACGATCGTTTGCTTTTACAAATAATACTTTTGACATTGTTTTATTCCCCTCTACTTTTGTATTTTCTTCTTTTTTACCAAATAATGAGCTAAATAATCCCATTTTCTTCACCTAAACTTTCTTATCATATTCATTATTCATCATCATAAAAATTCTTATTCTAATAAAAAATTCCAATTGATATCTTAAGTAAAGATACCCGAAACTTTTTGTTATTTAATTACCTTATGTAAGTGATTGTAGTACATCTACTTACTTTAGTCAAGTAACTTTAATTAAAAAATAATATCTCGGGTTAAAAATAATGATCACAATACAATTCATACACCCATTGTAGCTTTATTGTTTGTATAATGGATGTAGAGAGGGCAATTCATATTTAGAAAGGATTCACTCATGAGCACTATAGAAAAGATTCAAACTTTTATTATTCTTTTTGCTGTTACATGCGGCATCGTAATCGGACAATTTAATTTGATACATATGTATGCAGAGCAATTTATTGTCCCCTTCTTATTTTTCATGCTATATGTATTATTCCTCAGCATTCCATTGAAAGAAATAAAAAATGGGTTCCGTAATTTAAAATTTGCTGGAACGAGCCTCACCATTAACTTTTTATGGACACCTTTACTAGCTTGGGGGTTAGGAGCTCTATTTCTTTCAGATCATCCAGCACTTTGGGTTGGATTCATTATGTTAATGGTTACTCCATGTACAGATTGGTACTTAATCTTTACTGAAATAGCAAAAGGAAATGTAGCACTTTCTACTACAATTTTGCCTGTAAATTTAATATTGCAAGTACTACTTCTTCCCATTTATTTATTTTTATTTGCTGGTGTCATGAAGACTGTAGCGCTTTCTGTTTTAGTAGAAAGTATCGTTATCGTTATCGTCTTACCCTTTGTACTTGCACACGCTACAAAATTCATTATGAATAAAATGAAAAAAGCCGAAACACTAGAGAATAAACTCATTCCGTTTTTCAGCTCTGCACAAATTGTATTTTTAAGTTTAGCAATCGTAGCGATGTTTGCATCACAAGGTAAATATTTACTACAAAATATGAATGTCGTTTTCCTATTACTCATTCCCGTTATTTTATTCTTCATCATTAATTTTGCACTCGGGCAATTTATCGGACGCATGATGCGTTTATCTTATAAAGATACAGTAAGTCTAAACTTAACAACTTTAGCAAGAAACTCACCTGTTGCACTCGCTATCGCTGTAACAGCTTTTCCTGACGAGCCTCTTATTGCACTTGCACTCGTTATTGGACCGTTAATTGAACTGCCAGTACTTACTTGTGTTTCACAGGTGTTGTTGCTTATTAAGAAAAAACAGCAATACACATAACAAAAAACGTCCTACTTTAGGACGTTTTTTTATCGTCGAGAAATTATAGAAGTAACGATAATTATTGACTCTAAGGATTTTATACGTTTTAGACACGTTATTAACAAATCCATTCTAATTAAATATTAAAGGAAAAGTAAATATGACGAACGCTGCCCAAAGTCCGTAAATTGGCAAATATTTCGTAACGGCGTCTTGGATAGCTGTCAGTCCTGATTTGTTTTGCAAGAAACGCGTATAGGAGAACATAATCCAAATGAGATTTGCCCAAATCAGTATGTTTACACCTAAAACAGCAAGTCTATTAGGTGTAATCCCGTAAGAAGAAAGTCTGAATACGATGGCTGACAATGCGACAGTGTCAATAATAAGTGCCAGAACAATTAAGGCAAAATTTATATAATCTGAAATGCTCTTTTTCTCATCTGAGTCACTCTCAACGATAGAAAATATAGTAACAGCCAATACACCAAGGAGTATTCCGTTAAAGGCCATTAGAAAATTACGGTCCAAGAATGGATTTTTCCCGACCCAAATTACCGTTATAAGATAAATAAACAATGTGATCAAGACAAGCGGACTAAAAATTTTAGATATGTATGGCGTAATATTTTTAGCAAGTTTAAGATTCAATGATACTAAGTATGCAGCCACTACAGCGAGGGCGGCAGCTCCAAATAAAACAACATTACTAAAATAGAACTCTCCTATATCCAAGTCAACAAAGCTAAATAATCGCATAGTGAATAATGCTAGTATCATTCCGCTCACTGCCATGCTCGCATAGAGAAGGCAATATTCCAAATTAAATTTAATATAAGCTAATCTTGTACTGCCTTTTGAATATTCATTTCCTGTAAACGCAAGCCCTACTAAGACCCATAAAAATATAGGAAGATGTAAATAAGCAAGGATGGTACTGTCTTTATAATTTACTGGCAACATATTAAGATAAAATCCGGCAATTAGGAACAACGCTGCAAGGAAATAAATAATACTTTTTTTCGGAGTATTATTGTAAATAAAATAAGTAGCGATAAAGGGAATTACACCAAAAGCCAAGTTAATTGGAGCAATTGCTTCCTGCTCAACAAAGTGGAAAATGATTCTGGTGCTTAGCCCAGCTAGAATAGCTAACATACCCATGAATAAGAAACCTTTTTGAAACAACGATACTTTTTCTTTCTTTGCCGTCTCCTTGAAATGCAATCTTTCATACCAAGCAGCTAGAACCTGAGAATCAGGTTTTTCATCCCATGCTTGTGAGAATGACTTTTTAAAAGCTTTCGGGTCTTTTCTATACATTCTCTCCAACTCATGAGGTTTATCCATATTTTCAATAATTAAATTATTAATGCCCATATTTATACCTCCTCTAATTAAAAAATAAAGTTGTTACCTTTTCCATAAAAAGCACCACACTTATTTATTATGATTTTGATTTTAATATAAATTTTATCGTTTTACAATAAATTTTTATTTTTTAAGATAATATTTTTATTGCATACTTCCATAAACATCAGTATAAACTACTTACAGTTTCTCTTAATTACTTTTTCCTTTTTTATAAAAAATGATCAAGATAATATAAACGTCCTATTTGAATACTATCTTTTCAAATATTTTTTATCGCTAGCATACAAAATAAAAAAGCATGACATAAATTTGTCATGCTTTTTCAAACTTAACCTTCTATTTGTTAAAACCACTTAATTCTCAAACACAAAATTAATCTTATTATCTTTCCACTCTAACTTCGCATCAAATGTTTTCTCGCCTTTTTTAAAGCCTTTAATTAAATCGGTCTTTTCACCTTTTAAGAGCTTTGTCATGTTCTTTTGCGAAATTGTTTTACTTAATATTTTCTTTGAGATGGTAAAGTCACATTGCGTTGTGTTGTAGTTAGAACAACCGTAAAACGTTGACTTATCAATCACATCGCCATCACACTTTTTACAGCTACCAACCTTTTTACCTGTTGTAAACTTCGATCCTTTTCGCTCAATCGATTCAACATGTAATCCAGTGAAATCCCATTTCTCAGACATTTCCACCGCATCTTCAATAATTTTAGCTGATAGCTTTTTCGTTTGCTCCATAAATGTAGCTGGTGATGCTGTGCCTTCACCGATTTCCGCAAGACGCTGCTCCCATTTCGCTGTCATTTCTGGTGAAGCTAGTATTTTATCACCGATTGCGGTAATTAATACTTTCCCTTTATCGGTTGCATACACTTGGTTTTTCTTCACATCTATATATTTACGGTCTTTTAGCATCGTAATAATTCCAGCGCGAGTTGCTTCTGTACCTAAACCTTCTGTTTTCTTTAATACTTTCTCAAGTTCTTCGTTCTCTAAATACTTACCTGCCGTTTTCATTAACGTAATAAGTTGTCCTTCTGTATAACGCTTCGGTGGCTGTGTTTTTCCTTCTTTCACTTTCACTTTTACAACTTTCCCTTGTTCACCTTCAGCGACAATTGGAAGAATTGTTTCGTCATCTTTATCATCTTGGAAAATAACTTTACGCCAACCTTCTTGAATTTGCTGTTTTCCTTTTGAAATGAACTCAGCACGTTCATCTACAAGCGTTATAATCGTCGTATAATCAAAGATTGCAACTTCATAGTGAGCGGCAATCAGTCTCCTTACAATCATATCGTAAATTTTCTTTTCATCACCTGATAATCTGCTTGGGTTTGTAACTTGCTCTGTCGGAATAATGGCGTAGTGATCTGTTACTTTCTTTTCATTCACATAACGCTTATTATTCATAATTGATTCAACCGGAGCGGGTAATAAACCTTTATATTCATCAAACTGACTTAACTTCTGCAAAATATCAGGGAACGTTGCTGCCTCTCCTTGTGTCACATAGTTTGAATCTGAACGAGGATAAGAGACAATCCCTTTTTGATATAATGCTTGCGTTATATCAAGCGTCTTTTTCGGTGAAAATTTGAATGCTTTATTTGCTGTAGCTTGCAGTGACGATAAGTTAAATAAAAGCGGTGGCTGAAACTCTTTACGCTCCGTTTTCATTTCCTTTACTTCAGCTGGTTTCCCTTGGCAAAATGCCGCAATTTTATTTGCCATATCAGGGTCTTTTAAGCGGGATTCACTATCTTTCTCCCATTTCCCCTCATACTTCTTTCCTTCTATATTGAAGGTTGCGAATACTTCCCAAAACGGCTCTGACTTAAAGTTTTCTATTTCTTTTTCACGCTTTACGATTAATGCGAGTGTCGGTGTTTGTACACGTCCAGCGGAAAATACATCGTTCATTCCTTTTTTCTTTAGCAAAATACTAAAGACACGCGATGCATTCATACCAACGACCCAGTCCGCACATGACCTTGTGTATGCCTCATAGTACGTATTGATTGTATCTGATTCATCAAGCAAGTTTTTAAACCCTTGGTAAATAGCTTGTTTCGTTAAAGATGAAATCCAAAGACGCTTCATCGGCTTTTGCACGTTACAAAGATTAATAATGTTTCGTACGATTAATTCCCCTTCACGCCCAGCATCGCCCGCGTGAATAATTTCTGTTACCTGAGGATTATGTAACAGCTGTTTCACAACGTTAAATTGCTTATACTTTGACTTTGTTACTTCAAATTGAAAACGCTCTGGAATCATCGGTAACGTATTAAGTGACCATTTTTTCCACTCAGCGTGATAATGTTCTGGATTACATAACTGCGTCAAATGACCAATTGCCCATGTACAGTACGCTCCATTTGGAAATAACTCATTCGCTTCCACTTCTAAATATCCATCTTTACGGCGATATTTAAACTGTGAAACAAGAGCCAAACCTTGATCTGGTTTCTCGGCAATAATTAATTTCATTTTATAACTCCCTATCTGTATTCCAGTGTTACTTTCATTGTCTATCTGTTTAGAGGCGATGATAAAAGAACAATCTTATTTATCATTCGCGGTTTGTCTCGTAAATGGGAGACCTATAATATTATACGCTTATTCTTTATGGCTTCACAATAGAAACTCTTCATTTAACTCTTACATTCACATGCTCATAATTAAAAAGCCTTCCCCAAAAAATCAGAAGCCTTCTTGCTTACCTTTATGAAATTGTGCAGATAATTTGCAGATATAAATAAGCATAAGAACTCTCCATATGAACATATGATGAAATGAATGATAGGACAGGGAGGTATCATAATGTTCACTTACACATTAATAGCCTTAACACTTTGTTGTATCTTGATTCTTATTACATCATATATGTCTAAACGCAAGGGTACCCTAATGGAGTATATGGTATTTATTATGTCTTTTAGCATGAGTATCGGTTTAAGTATCGGTTTTTATTTCGGTATTCTTTTTAAAGGAGAATTACTCTATTCTACTTTACTTGCTATATTAATTAGTGGTTGTATCGGTTTTTTAGTCGGTCTACGTTTTCACCTTTATACTGCTTTAGAAGGAATGTTCTCTGGATTAATGGCAAGTATGATGGGAGCAATGATTACAGAAATGTTAAACGCTCAACAAGCTCATAGTATACTGTTTATTAGCCTTTTACTTACGATAACAATAACTATGTCATGTATAATTCAACTTTTATCAGAAACTTTTTCTGCTTTTATCCAAAGGCGTTTTTTATTATTACTTTCAATTAGTGTAGTAATTATCGTTGCCGTATTCGTGACCTTCCCAAATCATACTCCCACACCTTCACCCGGGCATGATCAACATATACATTGACTCTTGCACCGAAAATGAATAAGCAGCTATCCATAGGATAACTGCTTCATATTATTCTGGCTTATTAGGAATGTTTGGGTTTGGAACATAATCAGATTTATAATCTGTATATTTTACTTCTGTTACCATCCCGGCGGAAGCATGGTGTAAATCATGACAGTGGAACATCCAATCACCCGGATTGTCTGCTACAAAGGCTACTTCATATTCTTCACCTGGTTTTAGGTTCAAAGTATCTTTCACAAATGGAGAACCTTCTATCGGTTTTCCATCTTTACTCAACACCTGGAAGAAGTGACCATGTAAATGCATCGGATGATCGTCCATTTTAGAACGATTTACCAATTTTAATTTTACTAAATCACCCTTTTTTACTGGAATCGGGTCAATATCTGGAAATACCTTTCCGTTAATTGTATATACCATTTCATTTCCATTCATTTGCGTATTCAAGTCCATATTATATGTGGCAGTGTACTGCTGGTCTAACGTGAAACTACCTAATTTTTTAGCACCATATTTCGTCATATCTAATTTCGGTAGTTTTTCTTTTTCGTTTGCTTTGTCTTTCATCTCTTTGCTGCCATCATATTCAATAACAGCTTTCATTCCTTTTGCACCTTTATTTGCTGAATGGTCTTCAACATACCATTTCCCAGGATTATTAGCAGTAAATTCAATATCATAACGTTCACCAGGTGCGATTGAAATTACTTGATCCTTTATAACTTTTGGATCGTTTATTGGTTGACCATCTGTCGCAATTACTTTTATATCATGACCGTGAACGTGTATATCGTGTGATAGATAACCAACATTAACGAGTCGAAGATGGACTTTATCCCCCTTATTCACTTTTAATGGTTCTACTAAATCCCCGCTTTTACCATTGATTGTGAATAAATCATACATACTCATATCATGACCTTCCATCTTCATATTTCCATGGTCCATTCCTGCCATATTACTAGAGTCTTTTTTATCACTGCCCATGTCCATACCGGAATGATCCATGTCGTTCCTATCATCATTCTTTTTCGTATTTTCATTATCCTTACTAAATTTATTACCATCTGCTTTTTCTGTTTTTCCTTTTGTCATTTCTTTTAACTGTTTATTAATCTCTTCTTTATCTGTTACCCATTCATCTAACATTAATGTATAATCTTCATCATATTTTTCCTTTGTATCTTCTACAATGAGCGCTCCATACAAACCTCTATCTAATTGATTTACAGAATCTTGATGTGAATGATACCAATACGTTCCTGGTACGTTCGCTTCAAACTCATAGGTGAAACTTTTTCCAGATTCAACCGCATCTTGCGTCACACCTGGAATTCCATCCATATTATTTGGGACAGGATACCCATGCCAATGAATAGATACTGGTGCAGATAGTTCATTTTTTAATGTCACTTTCACCTTTTCGCCTTTTTTCACCCGAATTTCTGGACCAGGAGATGAGCCATTAAATGTCCAGACTGGAACAATAACACCGTTACTTAATTTTTGCTTTTCTTCTTTCGCTATTAAAGTAACTTCTGGTCCTTTTTCAACTTTCAATGGTTTTGCAACTGTTTCAGTCTGTGGTGTTCCTTTATCGTTCATATTTTTATGATTGTTTGTTGTATTTGTGGTCGCGGAACATGCAGCAATTATAGATATGACAGAGACTGTAACTGCTGTTAACACAAATCGCTTCATGGAAAATCCCTCCTTTTTCTTTTTCAAAATCATTATAGAAGATGATTTTCAAGAAAATATGGAGATTTAAAATGAACAGAATAAAAAGGTGCTCAAAATTGAGCACCTTTTCTACTTATTATTTCGTAACAACTTCATCTTCTTTTACATTTACATTATTTTCTCTCATAAACGCTTCAATCTCTTCAACTTCTCTAATAATATCTTTTGACAAGTTTTCGTATCCGTCTTTCGTTACAAGAATATCATCTTCAATACGAATTCCAATTGATTCTTCTTCAATATAAAGACCAGGTTCAATTGTTATAACCATACCTTCTTCTAACACTCTATCTTTATATGTTCCTACATCATGCGTATCTAAACCAAGGAAATGGCTAACACCATGATAATAGTATTTTGATAACTCTTCGTCTTCTTGAATTAAACCAATTGCTTTACACTCTTCTGCTAGTACCTTTTTTGTATGCTCATTTAATGCAGCAAACTTTACTCCTGGCTTGATGAGTTTTGTTGTTTCTTTCAATGCTTTTAATACAATATTATACATTTGTTTTTGGCGACTAGAGAATGTTCCATTTGCAGGGAATGTATAACTAATATCAGCGTTATAGTAGTCTTTTTGAGCGCCTAAATCTAGTAGTACTAAATCACCATTTTGAATTTGCGCATCATTATCTTCATAATGAAGAACTGTAGCATTTTTTCCACTTGCCAAAATTGTATTGAACGCATGATGCTTAATGCCAGATGACTTCAATTTGAAATCAAACTGAGCTTCTAATTCATACTCCACCATGTCAGCTTTTGCATGCTTCAATACGTTGTAAATGCCCTCTTTCGTTACAGCAATCGCTTCTTTAATGATTTCAATTTCTTCTTCTGTTTTAAACACTCGTAATTCACAAATATTCGGATATACATTACCTATTGTTACGTGTGGATATTGTTCTCTTACATGTTTAGCAAATGCTAATGTTTTCGTCTCTGTACCATTCCACTCACGACGCTCTAAATCTAAATATAGATGCTTCACATTTTCTGTAAAAAGTATATTTGACATTGTCTTTTCAAAGCTATCTAAATATACAACTTTCTTTATACCTGAAATTTTCTCTGCTTCCTCGTTAGAAACTGTTTTACCGACCCACTTTTCCATTACTGGATCTGACTTTTCAATAAAAAGTGTTTCTTCTACACTATTTCCAAACTTCTTCAACATGAAAATAACATTTGGTTCCTCAATTCCTGTTACATAGTAAAAATTTCGATTCGGCACAAATTTATAATGTGCATCCGCTGACATATGAGGTGCTTGTCCCGCAAATAAAATAGTAATAGATTCGTCTGGTAATGTGTTTACTAATCGTTCTCTATTTTGAGCAAAAAATGTTGATTTCATGATAATCCCCCTAGCGTTCTATGTATGCTTGTAAAACTAATTGTTCTCTGTTATTTATTTTATTATTGTTATAATTTTTCGTCAATTTTTAACCTTTTAGATGGTATTGACATAATAAAAATCAAGCGTTACAATAACTATATATTAGTAAGTAACTAATATAATTAAATCAAATTAGAGGTGAAACAAATGAAAAACATTTTATTCCGTATTAACGAATTATCAAAAAAAGAAAAAGCATCTGGATTAACAGTTGAGGAAAAACAAGAACAACAAATGCTACGTCAAAACTATACAAAAACATTTCGTGGAAGCTTAGATTCCATTTTATTAAACACAAAAATTGTGGATCAAAATGGTCATAACGTTACACCAGCCGCATTACAAGATGCTCAAATACGTTTAAAATTAAGCAAATGAGTTCCGAGCTAAAGAATTTCAATAAAACATAAACAGAGCTGGATTTCCTATATAGAAATTCCAGCTCTGTTTATTGTCTTTTCTAATTTAGTAAACGAGCGATACATCGCAATTCTCCACGATATAATCATCGCGAATGCGAGTAAGAAAAACATTCCGCTTAACTCTGCCAAATCAATTGATTGGCTTAAATATGATTTTAACGCCACTCGTACAGCTAATAATCCGATTAAAATAAATATGAATGCTTTTGAAGGTTTCATATATATATGTTCATTTCTTATTTCAAACTTCGTTGTTTTAATAAGAAATATAGAGAAAATAAGTCCTATGCCAATCGCCTCTATCATTTCTAACGATGTTAATCGAAACTCTGGTAAGAAGTACATCATTGCGCCGGTACTCATAAAAATTGGCGGTAATATAATTTTCTTTTTCGTTATCGGCTTTTTCGCTGCTTTAAAGCGAAGAAACATTACCCCAACAGCCATACAAACTGCTACAATACTTGATAAAAGTGCTATCATACTTTCCACTCCTATCTATTTAACAGACTTTTTGAGTAAAATCATAAACCAAACGAGCCCGATACTTATAATAACGTGACCTAATCCAGCCATATGGCTTAAACCGTTAAAGTCAGTTCCATTTACTTGTAGAAGACCTCTCCATAACATAGTAGCAATAGTAAAAATTAATCCTACATTATAAACAACAAACCACGCACAAAAGCTCTTTGTTTCTTGTACATGAAACACTTTACATAAAGCTAAAGCAATTAAAAAGAATACGAAACCGAGCACTAATACATGTGTATGCACCAATTGCAACATTGTGGATCCTTTAATTCCTTGTGCTTTCGTATACTCTCTTGCAAAAACTCCTGATAATAAACCGATAATTAAGTAGATGAATGCCGCATTATATAATTTCTTCATTATATTCCTCCTGCTGTAAACTTTCCATATTCGCTGCACTCATTTTACGCGAAGTTTATGAACGGAATATGAACAAAATATTACATTCTTTTTTTCAAACAAAAAGCCATTCCGCAATTACTAATTGCAAAATGGCTTTCAACTTATTTTAAATCATCATTTGTAAAAGCACCTGGCAGTAATTGCTCAACAGTCACTTCTTTTTCATCGCCTTTTACATTCGTTAGTAACACAGGCATTTTCGGTTCACAGAATTCAGCAATTACTTGTCTACAAGCACCACATGGTGAAATCGGTCCGTCCGTTTCGCCTGTAATAACTAAGTAACTAAAATCGCGCTCACCTTCTGATACCGCTTTAAAGATCGCCGTTCTTTCTGCGCAGTTACATAAACCGTAAGAAGCATTTTCTATATTACAGCCAGTATAGATTTTACCTTCTTTCGTAACTAACGCTGCACCAACAGGGAATTTCGAATACGGAATATATGCTTTTGCTAACATCTTATTTGCTTCTTCGATATATTTTTTCTTATCCATATTATTTCCTCCTCAAAGTAAGTGTAATTATGATTAGTCAGTAATCACTGTATGAACTAATTTAGGAGCCACTGCTGTTTCAGCGATAGAAATGTTCTCATAGATTTTTGCTTTTACATCTTCTACATTTTCACGGTTTGCGTAGATTGTTACGAATGGTTCGCCTTCTTTTACTGCATCGCCAACTTTTTTACGTAACATTAATCCTACTGCTAAATCGATTTCATCCTCTTTTGTCGCACGGCCAGCACCTAGTAACATAGCTGCGATACCGATTTCATCTGCAACAATGTTAGAAATAACACCTGAAGTTTTTGCAGGTACATCAATTACATACTTCGCCTGTGGCATTTTTTCTGGATTGTCTACAATTGAGCTATCTCCACCTTGATTGCTTAAGAACTCTTTAAACTTCTCTGTTGCTTTTCCGTTTTTCATCACTTCAATTAACATTTCACGCGCTTCTTCTAATGTATTTGCTTTTTTCGCAAGTACGACCATTTGACTTCCTAATACGAGTACTAATTCTGTTAAATCTTCTGGACCTTCACCTTTTAACGTATCAATCGCTTCTTTCACTTCTAAAGCATTACCAATCGCAAATCCAAGCGGTTGTGACATATCTGAAATAACAGCCATAGTTTGACGTCCTACATTATTTCCGATACGTACCATCGCATGTGCTAATTCTTTTGCATCTTCTTCTGTTTTCATAAATGCGCCAGCACCTGTTTTTACATCAAGTACGATTGCATCTGCACCAGCTGCAATTTTTTTACTCATAATTGAACTTGCAATTAAAGGAATTGAGTTTACTGTTCCTGTTACATCGCGTAATGCATAAATCTTTTTATCTGCAGGTGTTAAGTTTCCTGTTTGTCCAATAACAGCTACTTTGTCACGGTTTACAATATCAATGAACTGCTCTTTCGTAATTTCAACGTGGAATCCTTCTACCGCTTCTAATTTGTCAATTGTTCCGCCTGTATGTCCTAAACCACGACCAGACATTTTTGCTACTGGTACATCTAAAGCAGCTACTAATGGTCCTAATACTAATGTTGTTGTATCACCAACACCACCAGTTGAATGTTTGTCTACTTTAATTCCTTCAATTGCTGATAAATCGATTGTTTCTCCAGACTCTACCATTGCCATCGTTAAATCTGCACGTTCGCGATCTGTCATATCTTTAAAGAAGATTGCCATTGCAAGTGCACTCACTTGATAATCAGGAATACTTCCGTCTGTATATCCATTAATAAAGAATTTGATTTCTTCAGTCGTTAATTCTTTGCCATCACGTTTTTTTGCAATAATATCTACCATTCTCATTACAATCATCATTCCTTTTTATATGATATGAATCTATTAAAATAATAAGCCAACGATTGTTGCTGATAAGAAACTTACTAATGTTGCACCGAACAGTAATTTCAGACCGAATCTTGCGACTACATTCCCTTGTTTTTCATTTAAACTCTTAACTGCCCCTGCAATAATTCCAATTGAAGAGAAGTTTGCAAATGAAACTAAGAATACAGATATAATCGCTGTCGTTCTATCTGAGAAATTAAAGTTTCCTTGTGCTAAATCTGTCATAGCGACAAATTCATTTGATACTAATTTTGTTGCCATAATATTTCCGGCATTAATAGCTTCATGCCAAGGTACACCCATAATAAATGCAAATGGTGCAAATATATAACCAAGAATTTCTTGGAATGAAATACCGATTACACCTTTAAATACTGCATTAATAAATGCGATAAGAGCGACGAAACCAACTAACATAGCTGCCACTGTAATCGCAACTTTAAATCCGTCTATAATGTATTCCCCTAATACTTCAAAGAAAGTCTTTTTCTCTTCTTCTTGTACTTCTAACATATCTTCTTCTTCAGTAACTTCATACGGGTTAATGATAGAAGCAATGATGAAACCACCGAATAAGTTAAGCACTAAAGCGGTTACAACATATTGTGGTTTTAATAACACCATATACGATCCAACGATAGACATTGAAACGGTAGACATTGCAGATGCACATAATGTATACATTCGTTTCTCTGGCAATAATCCTAGTTGTTTCTTAACTGAAATAAACACTTCAGATTGTCCTAAAATCGCAGAAGCAACAGCATTATATGATTCTAGTTTCCCCATTCCATTTACTTTACTTAATGCTAGACCGATAGATTTCACAATAATAGGTAATACTTTAATGTGTTGCAATATACCTATTAGTGCTGAGATAAATACGATTGGCATTAATACACTTAAAAAGAACGAAAACTCTTTTTGATTTACTAATCCACCAAATACAAAATTCACACCGTCAGCAGCATATTTTAATAACTCTCCAAAACCATCTGCTATTCCGCTAATTAATATATTCCCTACACTTGTATTTAATAATAAAAATCCCAAAATGAATTGTAATATAACCATCGTTATGATTGGGCGATATTTGACTTTTTTTCTATCATTACTAGCAAGCCAAGCGATACCTAAAATCAATACGAGGCCTAAAACACCGATTAAGTATTTCATAAGCCGTCTCCTCCCATTCGTATCCGCTTACATTTTTTTCAATTATTAAAGCAATAGATACACTTTGCTTTGTGTATCTATCGCTTTTGACTTCATTAATGATTAGTAGTTATCTGTAGCACCTTTTGCATCATTTAATACGATTGCAACACTAGCACTTGCTCCAACACGAGAAGCTCCAGCAGCTACCATTTTTTCTGCATCTTCACGTGTACGAACGCCACCAGATGCTTTTACACCAACGTTTGGTCCTACTGTTTTACGCATTAATGCGATATCTTCAGCAGTTGCTCCGCCAGTTGAGAATCCAGTTGAAGTTTTTACGAAGTCAGCACCAGCTTTTACTGATAATTCACAAGCGCGTACTTTCTCTTCATCTGTTAATAGACAAGTTTCAATGATTACTTTTACAAGAGCTTTTCCTTTTGCTGCTTGTACTACTTCATAAATGTCTTTTTCAACAAGTTCGTTGTCGCCATCTTTTAAAGCGCCTACGTTGATTACCATATCAACTTCAGTTGCACCTTTTGCGATCGCATCTTTTGTTTCGAAAGCTTTTGTTTCAGTCGTGCTTGCTCCTAATGGGAAACCGATTACAGTACAAACATCTACATCATGTCCAGCTAATTCTTCAGCAGCTAGCTTCACCCATGTAGGATTAATGCAAACAGAAGCGAATTTATATTCCTTTGCTTCTTCGATTACTTTCATAACATCTTCTTTAGTAGTATTAGCTTTTAAAATTGTATGGTCAATTAACTTTGCAATGTTCATTATCTTCACTCCTCATATCTTTTAACAACTTCATTCTAACTCTTAGTTGAACAAATGTAAATACACTTTTGAAATTTTGTTCATTTTTTTTAAAAAGGGAATTTTCCTGTAGTAAATAAAGCTCATTCTAACTAAGAAACACTTCCTATTTAAAATCAAAACTTTTATATTAACAATGGTAGTATGTATCTCAATATCCATAATTATTTTAAAAAAGGCAATTTGTATTCAAAAAGCACCCCATAATTCATACATAACAAAATAAAAGGCTTTCTCAAAATTAATATCTTGAGAAAGCCTTTTATTTCTAATCTTTTTGATAATGTAACAATTCCTTTGCTGTATGCTGATCGATAATTAATACATTTGCATATCCGCCACGTAACGCACCATCAATTGCTTTTATTTTTCTATTACCACCAGCAACTAAAATAGAACGTTTCTTTAATTTCAGTTCCTCTAACTCAATTCCAATGGTCCGCTTATTAATTTCTTCACTACTAATATTTCCGTCCCCATCAAAGAATCGTGAACAAATGTCACCGACCGATTGTTTTTTGAGTAAACTTGTTTCATCCTTATCGAAATAACCTAATCGGAATAATAGCGCTTCATCTCGCACTGTTCCTACAGTAAAAATTGCAATATTCGCTTGTTTCCCCATTTCGATAATGTGATGAATATGTCGATCCTGCTCTACTAATTCTTTTGTCACCGCGTTATCAAATATAACTGGAAGAGGTAGATTTCTTGGCGTCGTTTGAAAAGCATCTGCAAATAAAGCGATTGTTTCATTCGCATATGTATTTACACTAGAATGACTAATACCACCTTTTAACTGAACAACTTCTACACCTTTTACATGTTGCGGTACGATTTTTCTAGCGATTTCATACATCGTCATTCCCCAGCTTACACCAACGATATCCCCGTTTTTAACCGTTTTTTCCATATACTCTGCTGCATATTTACTAATATACTCTGTAATCGTTGCATATTCTGGCACTGGTGAAAATACGACATGTGCCTCTAACAAGTTGTACTTTTCTTTCAGTAAATTGCCAACGTTATCTAAATCAGCAAATGGATCGGCTATGCTAATTTGAACAAATCCTTTTTCTTTTGCGTACTTTAATAATCTAGAGATAGTCGGTCTTGAAATATTTAATTTATTAGCAATTTCTTGCTGACTATAATCTGATTGATAATATAATCTTGCAACTTCAACACTTAATTGTTGTTTATCTTTATCCATAGTAACTCGCTACATATCCTTTCCTGTATTTCCTTTTCGTTACAAGCATTATACAGCTTTATGCAAAAAAATTCGACTACCGAATTTTATCTAACTGAGCTTCTACTACACTTAGTATTTAAAATGAAACTTTAATCAATGGTTTTTATCCATCCCCTACTGGCTATCATCCCGCCACCATAATGCAAGATTTTTTCTTATAAAGCAAACCGGTCAGGTTATTGAGAAAGTCATTTTTAAAGTTCAAATTAGATATGTGTATATACTCAGTATGAGCGGGTGAAATCAATTGTAAAATAGTAGTTGTGGAATAAAGTGAAACTTTAATTAGCCCTCACCAATCGGACGTTTACGGACAGTCGATCTCCCACCTAACTTCTTTGCTTCAACTGAATTTTGAGGTGGGAGTTTTACTGTCCGTTAACGCGGGATAAATAAAAGAAATAATCAATAGTGATTATTTTTCTTTTCATATACATATTTATTTTTGGAAAAACAATCTCACTCCAAATACTAATAATACCGCGCCCGTAATACCCTCTATTGTACGGTTTACTCTTTCTTTTCTTAAAAAAGTTCTTAATTGACGTATGAGTGAGATGTAAAGTAAATACCATATTGCTGTCAAAGTTGTAAATGTGACTCCTAATAAAAGAAATTGGAGGAAATGATTTTGATTACTTACAATAAATTGAGGTAAAAAACTAAGGAAAAACACAGCAGTTTTTGGGTTTAAAATTGCCGTAGTAAATCCTTGTCTAAAGCTTTTAATTGCCCCAATACTCTTAGAGTCCATTTCTATTGGACCTGACATATCTTCTTTTTTATGTAAGGCACTTTTAATTGACTTTACAGCTAAGTAAATTAAATAAAAAGCCCCAGCATATTTTATAAATGTAAATAACATAGCAAATTTCATTAGGATAGCAGAGAGTCCTAACGTAGCCATTATTGTATGAATCATCATTCCAGATATCGTTCCTAAAACAGTCTTTATCCCACCATTTTTACCATGCGAGATAGTGTTTTTTGTAACTAGTGCAAAACCAGGACCAGGCATCATTATGATTAACATTGCTGTAAGAATAAATAATAGATAATTTTCCATGTTCTAGTATTTCCTTTCCAATTTTTAGTTTTGCTTACAGTATAGCTTTTTTCATTAAAACATTAAATATAAAAGACTTGATCAAGGGATCCGACAGGAAAATGCGGATTTACAACGATAAGGAAATTCCAATATTAAAAACCCAACTTTTCAAATACTTCCACACATTCATTAACCAAATCAGTTAATTCTTTACATGCTTTCATTCGCTTATTTCGTATCCACGCCCCCCTTACTGATAATGCATTCTTCTGTTCACTCATCATTCATCCTCCTCCAAAATAAAAAGCACCCGAATGGATGCTTTTTATTTTACTCAAATGTTACTGTAACTAATTTAATATTTTTAAAGTCTTCACTTAAAAATAAAGTTTGTTATCTTCACTTTCGGCAATAGCCTTTAAATCTTCTTGAGGAGCGCTCCATACTACCAAAGAAATATCTTGTTCTTCATTATTTAATGTTGTAATCTCCTCTTTATCGTTTTATTAACATTACACTATATATATCTATAATATAATTAAAGGTTACTTTTATGACAAAAAAGAGCAACCCATTAGTTACTCTTAAATGACAAAAACTGGAATCCTAAGATATAGGAATATGCAGGATTTTAAAAAATAGGAATTATAAAAGCCATAAATAATCTTTATTCTGGTGTTTCCGCACCTTTCAACGTACAGCAGAAGAATATAATATTACCCGACTGCCTTTCATTTGCTCTACGCTCAAAGGAAAGGAAAACCCTTCCCCGTATATGAAGTTACTATTAAAAAGTGGAATGAGCCCACTTATTTATTTTCACATAAGTTCACCACTTAAATATTTATATTTTTTCCTTTTAAGCAGAAAATAAATATTACAAAAGAGTAACCATGCATCAGTTATCCTTTCGTCAACCCCTTATCTTTTTACAGTAATCCCCTTTAAAATCAAATTAGGTCTTACTCTCAATTACAATTGTCTTGTCCCGATTAACATTTGAAATATTTTTAGTCATCAAACTGACAATTACTAAAACTACAATATTCACAAATAAAGCGATAATCCCTTCATTCAAATCTTTAATAACCTGAGGAAAACCTGGGAATAGTTTACTAATACCAATATTACCCAAGTCCATAATCGAGACTAACACCCCTCCTGTAATAATCCCAGCAAATGCCCCTTGTTTAGTCACAAAGTTTTTTCTCATCAAACTCGCAAAAAATGCAGGAGCGAGTTGTGTAATGAAGTTATAAGCAATTAAAGCTAGACTAAACAGGGTATTCCCTCCTTTAAAGGTCAAATAAATTCCTACAAGAGAAATAAATGGGACTAAGTATTTTACCAATTTGCTAAGCTGCATTTCTGTTACAGATGGATTAAATACTTGATATATATTTTTGGCAAGCAATGTTGATATTGCCATTAATAATAATGAACTTGGTACTAGTGCCGCTAATACTCCCGCTCCGCCAATTACCCCAACAAACCATGGGTCAAAAGCTTGTTTAGACAATTGCAGCAAGATAGTATCAATATCACTACCATTTAATCCTGGCATCCGCAAGATTGCAGCAAATCCAACGAAAAAGGCAAACAGTAAAATTAATTGATACATTGGCATTAAAATTGCATTTTTTCGTAATGCTTTTTCACTTGATGCAGCAAAAATGGGGGAAAAACCATGTGGCCACATATAAAATCCAATAGAGCTTAATATTACCGTTGATATATACCATGATATACTCATCCCCTGTTCAGGCAGTATGGTAAAGGCTGGTTTTACTTTTTCAATTGCCTCATACATAGGTTGAATCCCGCCATAATAATGAATAGGAAAATAAAGTCCTAAAAATACGACAATCCCAAGAATTAAAATATCCTTTAAAATCGATGTTTGCGCAGAGCCATGAATACCAGAAACCATCACAAAAACAGTTACCCCTATCGCTCCAAACCAAATAGCTGTTGTAGAAGATATAGCACCGTAAGATGTTGCAGAAACGATATATCCTAATCCCTTCAATTGCAGTACTAAATAGCATGTACAGGCTATTACACCAATAACTGCAACAAGTACCCCAAGATAAGGACTTTGATATTTTTTCACGAAAAAGTCCGACTGTGAAACTAACTTATGTTTCTTTGCATACCTCCAAATAACAGGAAAGGTCCAGTAGGAGATTACCGTTGCTAAACAACCATATGTTATGATACTAAAAATAGATCCCCCCTCTCCATAAGCTGAACCACTTGCACCTAAAAAGGTAAAGGTCGTATACATTTCGCCTGCAGACAGAAGGAAAATCAACAGGGCTCCCATTCCACGACCTCCAACCGACCATTGTTCTAAATCCATTTCTTGCCCCTTTTTAGCACGAATACTAATCAAAATAGGGATGACGAAAAAACATAAAATGAATAACACTGAAATATTCATCTTGAATCCCCTTTCCGGTTAGTGGGATCTATTTTATAAATAATCGCTAAGATAACTGTAGTTATAAGTGACCAAAGTACAATCCAAAAATGGAAGAATGGCATTCCGAAAACATAAGGATTTACCTTATTTGTAAATAAAGCCCCTACAACAAACCCTAAGAATGGAATAAAGCTAAGCCAATGTATGATTTTCATACTTTTATCCCCCTAATACGCTAGGTTTAGCATCTTATAAGTACCGTGAACTAATAACTGTACTCCATATCGTAAAGCTTGTTCATCAAAAGTAAATCTGGGATGATGGTGAGGATAGATAATTCCTTTTTCTTCATTACGAGCCCCTATAAAAATATAAGATGATGGAGTCATATATTGGTAGGCAGAGAAATCTTCACTCCCCATAATTGGTTTTAAAATCTCTCGATTGTCTTCACTAAATACTTCACATACTGTCTCATCCATCAATCTTGTTACTTCTTCATCGTTTATAGTCGGACCATAGCCAAACTGATAATTGAATTCATATGTAGCTCCATGTGCTTCTGTAATTCCCTTTACTATTCGTTCGATAAAAGTTGGAACTTTTTCTCTTAATTGTGGATTAAAACTTCTAACAGATCCCCCTATGCTTATCTTATCTGGAATAACATTAATTGCACCTCCTGCATTAAACTGAGTCACTGAAATTACAAGTGTTTCCTGAGCGTCTCGATATCTCGAAACAATATGTTGGAGATTAGTAACAATTTGAGTTCCAATTACAATGGGGTCAATCGTTAATTCAGGTTGCGATGCGTGTCCTCCTTCACCTAACACCGTAATATTAAAAGTATCTGCTCCAGCCATCATTGGACCGTAACTTAAGCCGATCTTACCCACAGGAAGCGCCGACGACAGATGACTTCCAACAATCATATCTACTCCATTTAGTACACCAGCTTGTACTAACTCTTGAGCACCACCAGGTGGAAGTTCTTCAGCGTGTTGAAATATAAAACGAACCTCCCCTTTAATTTGATTTTTTAATTGTGCAAGAACCCATGCCGTACCCAGTAACATTGCCGTATGTCCATCATGTCCACAAGCATGCATTACGCCTTTCTTCTGTGACACAAAGTCAAAATCATTCTCCTCCACAATTGGAAGCGCATCCATATCTGCCCGTAATGCAATTACCTTTCCTGGCTGCTTACCAATCAAACGAGCCATAACACTTGTGTTTGTCGGACGTGAAATTTCTAGATTACCAAAGCTTTGTAGCTTTTCAAAAACAAATTGTGCAGTATTTTCTTCTTGAAATGATAGTTCCGGATATTTGTGCAAATGCCTCCTCCAACTAACAACTTCACCTTGAATATTTTCAATTAAATTATGAACTCTTTCTATTTGAGACATGTATTTCAACTCCTTTTCAATTTAAACTTCATTAGAAATTCTATTTTAGGTGTATTTAAGGAAAAAATTCCTTAAATGAAGTATAGTAGTTATTAAAAGAAATTTCAATATTTTCAGATAAATAAAATCTTGTATGAATTACAAAACAAATAAGCACCCCTAATGGATGCTTATAACAATCGATAAATTTTACTTGGTCTCCCACGTGTTGCATAGGTCTCTTGCCCGATACATTGTGCCAATTCAACCTCACACATATCCGTAACAATACGTCTCACATTCCGTTCTGTCATCTCAAGATGTGTCGCTAATTCCTTTGTTGTGAAGCAATTCCATTTCATTTTATCTATAAGAGCCGATATTTTTTTATACGTTTTCACACTTATATTTCCTTTTTTTAATTTCTCTAAAAGGAATTCACTTTGGGTACGAATTGTAAAACTTAATTCTTTTTTATCACCCGGCGATTCAACAATTGTACCATCATCTTGAACAATTACAATCCCACGCTTTTTCATTCCCTTAGAATGCTGAATTGCACGAAAAGCACTAATTTCTGCCGAATATGCAGTCTCACCAAAACCAATTCCAACGGCAACAGTTGTATCTGCTTCAAACGCTAATCTCTGAATAGCATCTTGCAGCATCTGTATTTCTCTTTCAATTGCACCACGAGAACTAAAAATCATATATCTACCGTTGCCCTTATCTGAAACAGACCCGTTAATTGTTTCACCAAGCTGAATCATTATTTCTTTCAATCTAATCTCCAAGTATTGCAAATGATATGGAGTCTTCATTTCCTCCGCAACTTTATTAAAATACTCAACTTCAATGATTTCGACACCAATTTGTGCATCTTTAAAATAGGCGGCTTTTACTTTCTCAGAAAGTATTCTGAGTGTCTGGCGAATTTCCATCTTACTCATCGACATTCTATAAGATGGAATTCCACGCTCTCTTAGGGAATCACATACTGACGGGAAACAAGTTAAGACTCCTGATATTTTTCCTTTTTTCCATAAATCCATGTGAAAATTTAATAATTCCTCCATATCAATATCCAAATCAAATACTTTCGTATAAATCTGTGACTTCTTTATATGTAACTGTGATAAAGCTTCTTCACTAATATTATTTAAAGACATTGTATCGATACTTAGTTTCTCAATAATTCTCCCCTGTTCATAAATCATCTCTAAAAGAGATTTATATAAGCCTGATTCTGTAGCAGGAACATAAACCATTATTTTATCGGTGCCTATATATTTTTTTGCAATTTCATAGGGAAGCGGGCCAGAAAAAAGCCACGCATGGACATGAGGAGTATATTCATTTACAATTTCCTCTATTTCCTCTATTTGATCATAGGAATAAGAGGTAAATTCCAACTCATGTTTGTATTCTTCTACCATGCCTAGAATCTGATCTATAGAAGTTTTTAAACCGATTAATCCAACTTTATACATACTATATTCACCGCCTTTACCATATATATGTACTCATATTATATAGGATACATATAGTATACTATATAACTTAAACTTAGGACTTACGATTATAAGGCAGTTATCCCTTGCCTAAAGTTCTAATTTTTATACCTTCTCATTCTCCGACAGAAGATCTCTCTCTTGAAAATGCGGAGGTATAAAATAGTTACTCTAAAACATCCCCCTATCGCTTCATGTCACCATATGTTAGAGATACATAAAAAAAGAGCAATGTATAGCTATTGCTCCTTTTAACTCTCTTATCAAAATGTTACTAGACTTTTTAATTTTCACATACCCATCTAAGTACTGACCATCAATTACAGCTGCATAAGCAACCAGTTCATGTGTCTCTTCATTTTTATATAAATTTAAAATTATATATCCCCAGACTGAAACTTTGCAATACCGTCTGCACTATTCCCATGAGCAATCACAAATCCATTACCTGCCGTTGCCCTAGATGCTATTCTATTTATTTAATATACCAATTTCATAGCGATTATAAACATGAAATAAACTTTATCTATTCACCGAACTCATGGCCATTCAAAGTGATTCATCCTAATAGAGGTATCTACTTTTGGATACCAAAAAGAACCCTTCCGTTTCGGTTAGGTTCTCTCTGGTATACTGCTTATAATGAAATTATCCTCATTATTTTCGGTCCTTATTTCTTCTTCTTTTAACTCCTAAATAAAGTACCCAAATAATTACAGCGAAGATCAAAATACCTACCACGATTCCCAATAAGTTAGAAAAAACATAGGTAATGAACATAAGTGAAAATATAACATGAATCATTGCTACAATTATTGATACAACTCTTACAGTTGTAGGATCCATATCCTCATAGTTATCTTTCAATATATCTTTTAACCATAGCCATATCATTACAATATTAAAAACTAAACTTAAAAGATTTATCGCCAATGTCCACATCATGTCTAAACTTCCCCGGCCATTAAATATACTTCTATAAAAGCCTTTTACTGTTTCTATTCTTATTTCTTGAAATCCAAAAATCGCCACAATACCTATAATGATTACAATTAATGAACCTACTGATTTTCCTAAACGATTTTTAAAGGTATCTAATACTTTCTCCATAATATCTCTCCTCTTACTTTTTATGATAAATACGTTAATAGGTGAATCACACCGTAAACTTCCTCTATCCTTTCATCTAGGATAATCTTTATAGTAGTTTGGTGTTATTCTAACTTCCCTACACCAATTGAGTGCATATAAGCCTCCTCATTGACAAATCCAATTCTATTTCATATTTTTTCATTAGTTTCTAAAATTTATTTCCCCTTGACCTCACATTAGACTATCATAAAAGCTATTATTTCTTACATGTTTAATAAGTTTCTTCTGTTGCTTACTTTTTCTACACTTTCATTCCAACAAAATAACCATCATAAGGATCCATTGCAAATTTTATAAAGAGTATAAATAGAACGAAAGCACTCAGTTAATCGACTTAAATGATAAATAGCCCTGCCTTGGATAAACAGAGCTTTTCATCAAAAGTAGTGCTATGTATAATAAATACACTAGGGTAGGGTATTTTAAACACCTTTCAACGTACAGAAAAATATGACCGACATCTCACATGTTTTTCATCTTGTTGTACACTCAAATGAACTTAACATATCGATTATCGCATAATCACACTTTGAGTTTTCATCTATTTTTTCGTTAATATACGCAAAAATAGAATTTTAATTTATTCGATTGATTACATTTTTTAAATTCCTCCACATTGGAAATAACTATATAATAAAAAAGATTAAATATTAGGAGTGCTATAAATGTCTGATAAAATTAAACTTTGTATTGTAATAGCCGTTGCTTTATTTTTAATGTTTTCCATAATATCAGAGTTTAAAAAACCTCAAAAAGATATGTTTTGGTTCTCGATTGACGTAATGTTTCTCCTTGCAGCTTTTTTACTAATAAAAGACTATATCGTCAAACATGTAACATAATCGCTTGAATAAAAACTTAATATTCTGTCAATAATATAACTAGGCGATAGCTATAACTTATTTAATGAAGTCCCTAACCTTTCTCCTCTCCCCCTTTTGGAGAACCAGCCGAGCAGTTAGCTTTTGCTAGCTGCTCTTTTATTCGTAACCATTTCAAACAATATTTCGTACAATAAACCAGTCCATTCTTATAATTTGAGTTCGTCGCTTTTATTATAAAAATAGGCTTAGATCCTATAGCTTTTTCCAGCACCACTCATATTATTAAATTTAATGTGTTTTTCAAGTCGGAGAAAGACACATTAGGGTGCCTTTTCTTTATTAATGGACGCTCCTCCTTTTAGAAATACATACTTTGAAAACCTTGAAGTATTTGAAAATCAATTTTATCTGCTTTTGTCCTTTGAATTATAAAATCCAATCCATTATTAACATTATCTGCATATTTAGGCATTACTTCCAGAGTATCTGCCAATGGTTTAGTGAAATTATCCCAATGTATTGGAATAACAAGTTTTGGTTGCACCTTTCCTACCGTTTGTTCGTAATACATATTTAGAAACGTACTTTCCTGCTTTCCTAATCCCCCTACTCCTAAAAATAAAACATCAGCTTGAATATTATCTAATCCCCCTTCTATATAGTTAGCACTTGGCTTAACAAGGAAAGCTTTATTATTATGTGTAATTAAGAAATCATATGAAGAGTCCTCATGATAATCTAAAGCTTTAGCTGGTTGTTTTAATGGCTTCGTTATTTTTTCCCCTTCGTCAAAGGTTGGTGAATGTTTTGACGGAAGGACAGTCATAGTAAAGTCACCAAACTCTATAGCCTTATTTATCTCGTATACAGACATCTGTTTCTTATTTATACCACCACCAAGACCTACATTGATTGTTGATTCTGAACCATATACATATGTTCTAGTTCGTTTAGCAATATAAGCTAAATCAAATGCATGATCATAGTGTGTATGTGCGATAAACAATCCCTTAAGTTTATTATTATCAACCCCTATTCTATTAAAAACTCTATCTACAGTATCTTCATCTGTTTTTAAACTGCTAAACACTATCCTTGGTAAAGATGGCCTAGAAATAAAACCATCAATCATTAATTGTGTATTACCATCATCAAATAATAATGATGATGTTCCTAAAAATGTGACCTTTACCTCTCCTTGATTCAATACTTTTTGTATTGTCTTTGGAGCATAATATTCCTTGTATTGCTGAATATCTGCTGAAGGCGTTAAAAATTTATAATAAACAAAAATGGAAGGAATTATCACCAATACTAATAACCCTATAAAAATACCCTTAACTTTTTTTCTTAATATATATTTCAAAAAAACAATCTCCTTTTCTAGACATAATATATTATTAACACATATTTTACAGCGATATTACCGGATAACCAAACATATTCATTCCATAAATGGGGTACCAACACATCTCCATCAAGCTAAAAAATTGTCTCCATAAAACAAAAAACGCGATTCTTTTTGTAGAAATATACAGAAAGTGTCGCGTTTTTCGTATGAGGTTATCGATTTCTGATGAATTACAATTGTTTTCTAAAGCATTACAGCAACTTAATATTACCTTTCTCTTCTAAATCTTTCTTTTTCACGTATCCTCTGATCAGGTATTTCAAACAGTTTAATGATAGGACATACACAACGCAAAAGATAAACAGTTCTGAATCACAATCCAGCGACTTTTTCTATAAAGTCACATCACTTCCCATAAAAGAAAGTAATTACAGCTTTGTAGATTTCAAAAGTATAATTAACTGTAAATTCCCACTATAAAAAATATGACAATTTATAAAAAAAACGAAAATTACAACATAAATAAATTGAAGATTTTTTACTAGCCATTACAATCTTATGTTTGTAAAATAAATTCAGGGTATTTTGTAAAGCTATGTAAATTTTTAGGAATAGCTTTAGGAGAGACAATTTATGAATATACTTGTATCAAACTTAATTTATAACAAATCTGCAAAAAGAAAAATTCAAATCCTTGAAATACTAAGTGGAGAACAAAAATCCATATCCTCCATTGAATTGGCAAAACAAATTAACTGTTCAAATCGGACTATTACAAGTGAAATTAGTGAACTTAATATTTCGCTTCCTGAAACTTGGGATATAATCGGAGAAAAATCTAGGGGCTACATGTTACAAAAACCAACAACTGACAGTCTTTCTCCAATTATTATGTCATCCATAAAAGACAGTATGGTTTTCAAAATCCTTACAGAAATATTCATAAATAAGTATTATTCTTTAGAAAAGTGGTCACAAATTTTATATATAAATAAATCCACATTACGGAGTAATTTAAAGGATTTTGAAAAATCTATATTAACTCCCAATAATTTAGAATTTAAACTAGGCTTGATTAAAATTAACGGAGAAGAAATCAATATAAGATTTCTTTATAAAGCTTTTTTCTTTAGTATAGAACAGTATACAAATGTAATTTCACTACCAAACGATTTAACGGAAAATATTAACAACACTCTTAATTCGCATAATGTAAACATAGATTCTAATTTATTAAAAGTAATTATTTATGTCTCTATTCAGAGAATTATTGGCAATCATTTCGCAGATACTAAAATTAAGTTCCCTGTTATTTTTACATTTGAACAATCACTTTGTTTCAATGAAATAATTTCTATCATTGAGGATTACTGTATGGTGAACCTACCTCAGGACGAAATAGACACATTAAATCTTGCTTTCTTTCTTTGTTCAACTAGTATTACGCAACAAAAAGTCAAAACCCTTAAATATCTTGAGAAAAAAAACGAAAACTATTATCAAGATTTTTTAAAGCTTGTGGATATGATTATTTCTAATAATAAAAGACATACTATCAAAAGTGACTATTTAAAATCAGAATTATGTATCTATTTTTATAAACTTTATGTTGCTAAACAGTATAAATTCTCAATGGACTGCTTTTATACACAGCCAAATTACCTAGTTTCCAGCTTAAAAGAAATGTATGATACAAATCATCTTATTATTTCTAAGTGGAATACTACTATCAACGAGAATAAATTTAATGAAAATGACATTAGTCACCTAGCACAACACACAATTCATATTCTTTACTCCACCTATTCCAGAAAGAATGTATTATTTTCTTTTTCTGGAAATCCAGCGTATGCAAAACTTGCCAATATGACTTTAAAGGCACACTTTGAAGAATCTATAAATATTCATTTAAACCTAGACAATTCAACAAAATACGATCTTATAATTACCAATGATAGAACAACTTCTTATCCTAATAATTCACCGGTTTATTTCATTCATCAATTTATTACTAAAAGAGATATCCAAGATATTAATGATTTACTATTTGATTAAAATTTCATGTTATAACAACATGGGGTAGCAAATCCTGATTTTCTTCCAAATAAACCGACTCACGCAAAAAAACAAAGTGAGTCGGTTTATTCTTGACATAATGAAATGAATTTTAACACGCAAACGCATATAAATGAAAGATAGTAACAGTTTAATAAACTTCAATTATTATTTAGCAAACAGATGATTTCCAATTTGTGCCACGGTTTGACGTGTTGTAATCCATTTGTCAGTGGACGTTTGAGGATTATAGAAATAGAGCCAATCCGAATTTGTTTCTTTGGAAGTGAGAGCCTCTTCTACTGCCATTCTTGCTTCCTGAGTAGCAGGCTGATTAATCCTACCGTCTGTAACAGGAGTAAATGCATAACCGTTTTTAATGGGTTCATAAATTACGTCTTTAATTGTATTTGGAAAGCCATTAGTGTTAACCCGATTTAACACTACCTTTGCAACCGCAACCTTCCCTGTATAAGGTTCCCCTCCTGCTTCTGCATTTACTAATCGAGCCATTAAGTCCACTTCTTGTAATGAAATATCAGTATTGATCTTTAAGTGCTGACCGACAAAAATATGATTTCCGTCTATTTTATTGTTTTGTTTTATAGACTCTATTGAAACCTTATATTGTTGTGATATAGAACTTAATGTATCTCCGCTTTTCACTTGGTAAATTGCTTGATATGTATCAGTTGAAGCTGTTGAAGTATTCTTTTGAACATACTCGTTTGCAGTTGACGATCTTGGTATTGTTAAACGTTCTCCAATGTTAATTTGATTATTTGCTTTGCTATTAGCTTGTTTAAGTAATTGTACGGATACTCCATATTGTTTACTTATCGCTTCCATAGTATCATTCTTTTGAACCGTATAGACTGTTGAGGCTGCAACCCCTACTGGATTTGATATTATTGTAATCATTGCTGCAGATAGTGGTAACCAGGTTTTCACCTTACATAACTTCATTCAAAAAAACCTCCTAAAAATATTTAAATAAGCTTTATTATGTTTCAGCTGAAAACAAATCAAGCTAGTTATAGCGTAACAAAACATATAATTTAAGTCATTGCATTTGTATTTCTATATACATAGTTGAATTGCCGATGATATTAAAATGCATGTTTATATTTCAAGCATTACTATTCTCATTAATTGTATTGAAGCTATTTTAAATACCTATTATTAATCTAGTCAAAAATATTTCTTAATTAGCTACAAAAAAAACAAACATACATTGGATATGTTTGTTTTTTTATATACAAATTTTTTAGGCACATGAGACGAATACCAAAGAAAAACTTCTTATATTTATTCTATCAAAGTAATTCTTCAAAAAATTAATGATTTTTCCCTTGATACGGAAATTTCGCATCACATTATTCTTATTTTTTAAATCATTTTTTAATAATACACAAAGGTATATCATTGATTCTAATAATAATCAATTTCGAATATCTTAGTTTTTCATATTAGCAAAAGTAAAGGAGGAAGCAAGATAGATTCTCTATTTATATTGGAAGAAACCTCTTCTGGCTAGGAATGCAGAAGAGGTTTACAATAAGGGATCTTGCTCTTGCAATTTTTAAGGAGACAACATATTTAGTTGTCAGTTATTATTATTACACAGATCCTTTTCAATAAGTTTTCTTAAATTTCCTTATTAGAGGAAAAAATGAAAACGTTTAACAACTCCCATTAAGTTATAATATAATTGCAAAGATGGGAAAGCAATAATAGATATTATGACACGGAAAAATAGCCGATACTCAATTCGAGTACCGGCTATTTTTGTATTTATATAGAAGACTCACTAAATTAATGAATTTTATTAACCCTACATATTTTCTTATATTAAATGAAAATGCCTCCAATTCCAATTGGAGGCATTTTCAAATCATAGCAAAATAGAACGTTTTCTCTTACTACTTGAAGTGGATACTATTTTATCACATTATGATTATTATAAGACAACATGTTTATTAAAAAATAGATAATGTTATTTCTCAGTATTCAATAAAGATTTCCCCACCATAGCAGCAGCGATTCCACCTAAGATTGGAGCAATAATGAATACCCATAATTGAGAAATAGCTTCTCCACCAACAAATAATGCCGGTGCAAAACTACGTGCAGGATTCACAGAAGTTCCTGTTAATGAGATACCTAATAAGTGCACTAACACTAAAGTAAGACCAATTACAATTCCAGCTAAATTAGTAATCCCCTTGTTACCAGTTACAGCGATAATAACTAAAATAAAGACAAATGTTAACACGAATTCAACTATGAATGAACCCGCTGCCCCTAAATTCCCAAAACTATTCTGACCTAAGTTACTTAATGCCATTCCCGATGATTTTAAAATGGTTACTAAGGTTACAGTTCCTAATAAAGCACCTAAGATTTGTGCTACTATATAATACGCAAGCTCCTTAGCCGTCATTCGTTTATTTATAAACATGGCAATAGATACCGCAGGATTAACATGGCAACCAGAAATTGTTCCAATGCTATATGCCATAGCAACAATTGATAATCCAAAGGCCATCGCAATTCCTAAAATACCGATTCCTTCCACTCCTCCACCTATTACAGCTGTTCCAGTTCCAAATAGTACCAATACAAATGTGCCAATACATTCAGCAATTGCTTTGTTTATCATGATTTTCCTCCTTTAAATATGCATGAAACGATTTTATAGGGTTTTAAATCGTTTCATGCTAATTAAGTTCTCTTTAATAGAACTACAAATTAAAAAGCATTCACTTTTATTACAAGTGAATGCTTTTTAAAACACAGTGAATAAGATACTGAACTTAAATAAATACAATACAGTTCATAAAAAACTCAATTAAATTATAACAAACACAAAATAGTATTTTCGCTACATTTTTTCCGGTTAAGCGGTAAATTTATAACGAAAATTATTCATTTTGACTTTTTTATCCTATCGTTACCAATACCTATTCCACTAATTAATCTACATTACCTATAATAAACTTCTCATATTTAAGAATAGTAAAAAATTTATAAGTAACCTCTGGCTCTACATAGATTACTGTTTTTGTCTGATTTCCTATTTTCTATTGTTACTACCGAATTTCAGTATACAACATGAACTTATAGAAACAGTAAAGGTTAATTCAAATGATAAATACAAATTTTAATTCAATTAATGTCACCTTCCGTTAACTTTCCTGAAAAGTATATAATTTTGGTTTTTATTTTAGTTAGAAAACAAATATTAATAAATTTTTTAAGAAGATCCTTTTTGACTAAATGTTTTATTACTGGATTCGTTTCTATTTGAATGACTTCCATTCTTGTCATCTGAAGCTTAGACCCTATTTTCTAACAAGATAGTTATAACTGCAAAAGAACTTCCTTAACGTAAGATGCAACTAGACTTTCAAATTAAAAATTATTAACATACGCATCTCACATTACTTTGGATATTGCCTTCTTATAATCCAATCGTTCTATTCATTACTTTTTACGCTTTACAAAGGAAAAATGTATAACAAAATGGATGACCTTAATTTGTTATACTTACTTTAAACATTTTATTTGAGAGATATAAAGATGAAATAATTCAGGACTTATAACTGGGTTTTAATCGTCGATAATGAACAAATCGCTTTCAAATCTTCAAAAGTGTTGGGCATTAGCAAGAGGATTGTAGAGATATAATACCAGGATATTAAGAAAATCAAATTCAAGAAACCTAAGTCACTAACTAACGGTTATATTCACTTCAAATTGATTAGTAAATCGGGTACAAAAAGAACTAAATTAGAAGATAGTAATGAGATAGTAGTTGATACTGTAAAAATCTCTATTTTCGGAAGTCCTACTACTATCAATGTTTCAATCGATGCACCGGCAAGCATTTAACATGGTTAATATCAATTCGGAGGAAGGCACCTTAGGGTATCTTTTTTTCCCTATTCTGCTGCAAATGATTAGGGTATTACAATAATAAAAAAGAGCTATAAAATATATTATTTTTATAAGATTGAAAACAATTTACTTATTTCAACTTCTACCTTTACTTTGTTTAATAATTATTCTTTAATTTACTTGGAGAATACCATTTTAATTCAAAAAATGATCTCGTTACATTCTTTAAGACCATTGAAACTTTCTTAACCTTGTTAAAAATGAGGGGATCGGCTTGAAAATGGACTTAGCGTTGTAAATCCGCATTTTTCTGATGGTACCCCATCAAAAATTCATCTATGTTATTAGTATCAATTTGTCTAAATGTTATTAATAACATAGATAAAAAACATGGCAAATTTACATATCAAATTACAAGTCCACCCCTCACAAAAAACAGGATAAAAAATAAACAGCGGAACTAGTCCACTGTTTACTTCGCCACGCCTTCATGTAATTTTTCTGTATAATCTTTTACATCTTTCCAGCTATCTTTCGCTGTATGTAAATCTTCCTTTATGAAGGTAAACTCTTCAGGGCTGATTCCTTTTACGTTTTGTAATAAATTATTATATTTTGCCCCTACTGTATACCATTGATTTGATATGTTTTGCAACGCTGTAATTGCTGCATCAATCGTTTCAGTCATGTTTGTTGTTTTATTTTTTACATCTGTCAATATTGCGACTTCTGCTTGTGCGCCAGAAATTCTATCCTTTAAATTGGCGATTTCTCGTTCTGCATTTGCGATATCTTTTTTCGCGACGGCAATCATCGGTCCGCCAGCAAGGCATGTTATTAACGCTACGCAAAGTACGCCACCAGCAATGACCATATCATTACTCTTTTTAATTGAATCATTATATGTATTGATTTGTTGCTCTAGAGCGGGGATACCAGCATTCGTACTTGCCAAAATCGAGGTTAGTTGATTTGTATCCTCTTTAAAGCTATTTGTATCTTTCGCCATTCTATCACGAAAGGCTTTCAAATCTCCTAATAATACATCTACCTCATTTTGATTCTTTACAATATCCGCGTACAATTTTTCTAAATCCGCTTTTAACTTTACGCTATCTTTTTGATCAATCGCAATTAGCATGCTATTATAATACGCTTGAAAAGTATTATTGTAATTAATAATATTTTGATCCGTTTTCATAATTTGCGGCTTCATATGATCTAACCAATACGCCGCGTTAATTTTTGCATCTCGTTGGTGCTGAATCATATTTCCTTTAAACTCACTATTAATCGAACTTATTTTACTCAAATCAGTCTCTTGCTGATTTTGAATTAATTTTGCATAGGAGTCCATTGCGAATATGCTCGATGTCGTTTGCGCCATTACATCTTGGAATCCAGCTGGCCCTAACGAATAATTTTTCGTACTTTCTTGCAATGTTTTTACATTTTGTTCTGCTGCAAAAGGATGTAAAGGAAATGCATTACCCGTTGCCACCCCAGCAATCATAAACGTTAAAAGACATTTTTTATAAAATCGTTTCTGCATTCTTTTCACCTATTTTCTTTATAAGGGTATAAAGTGAAACTTTAATCAGCCCTCACCAATCGGACNNCATTAAAGTGGGATAAAAAGCTCCTGCTCACAACTGAACAGGAGCTTCAAATCTTTCATCAATACGTAACGCTCTAACGATTCGTATTTGATTAAGCTTTTTTCGTATCTACTACTTTAATATCTTCAGCATAAATCTTTTCTGCATAGTCTTTAATGTTTTTCCAGCTATCTTTCGCAATGTTTAAATCTTCTTTAATGAAAACAAGGTCATTCGGGCTAATTGAATCTACATTTTGAAGTAAAGAATTGTATTTTGATCCCATTGTGTACCATTGGTTTGAAATGTTTTGCAACGCTGTAATTGCAGTATCAATTGTATTTGTTAAATACTCAGTTTGTGTCTTAATGTTCGTTAACCCAGCTACTTCTAATTGAGCAGTTGTAACTTGTCCTGTTATTTTTTGAATTTCAGCTTGTGCATTATCAAGTTCTTTCTTCGCTAATACGATACCAGCTGTACCACCGCCTACAGCTGCTGCACCACCTGCAATTAACGCGACTCCTAACGGCGTTCCTGCACCTGTAGCAATCACTACTGCACCACCAATAATGGCAATTGGCCCTAGAGCTGTCGCAACTGATGAACCGATAATAATTGCATTATATTTACTAATTGCTTCATTGTACGTTGTAATTTGATTTTGCAGAAGCGGGATTCCTGCATCTTGACTAGCTAAAATAGATGTAATTTGATTTGCGTCTCCCTTGAAGTTTTGCGTATCGGACGTCATTTTATTTCGGAATTTCTTCAAGTCATCTACTAACTGATCTACTTGCGCTTTATTTTCATTAATACTACTTGATAATCTAGTTAAACCTTTCGTAAGAGTCGCTTTATCTTTTGCATCTACCGCAGCAACTAAAGTATCGTAATAGTTTTGGAATTTCGTATTGTAATTAATGATATTTTGATTCGTTGAAATAAGCTGTGGCTTCAATACATCTAGCCATTGCTTCGCATTTCCCCTAGCTGTATCCTGGTGCTGAATCACTTTCCCTTTTAAAGCCGCATCAACAGACGATACATTTCCAAAGTTAACATTCCCTTGTTTAATAATTGTTAAAGCGTACAGATCCATTACTAAAGCGTTTGAACCTGTTCTTTCCATTGCATCTTTTAGGCCTTCTGGTCCTAATGAGTATTCCTCATAGTCATTATAAGCTTTTGCTACCGCATGAACTGGAGCTTGCTTCACTGTACTTTCAGCTGCATACGTATGGGCTGGCATAATGTTTCCTGCTGCAAATACTGCCATAAGTGCTGATAGAGCCATTACTTTATAAGGTTTTTTTGTCATTTTTCTTCTCTCCCTATATCGTTACTTATTTTTAATGTACTTCAACGTTTGTAACGTAATCTTCAAATTGATTTGTTTGCTTATTCATTTCATCACTTACTTTTTTAATTTGATTGAAATGTTTTTGAAGTAAACTACTATCTGTATATGTGCCTTCTTCAACATTCTTTTGAATTTGGATCATATTATTGTTTAGAACTTTCCAATCTGCTAATAACGTTTCTAAAGTGGTAATTTGACGATCGATTAGTTCAGTGAAACTACTTACTTGATCTTCAACGAATGTAATTTGTGTCGCCTCTGCTTCAGTTTGTGATAATTTTTGAATAAGTGGTAGTAGCTCTTTTTGCTTTTGCTGAATGCGAAGAGCCGCTTCCCTCGTTTGACTATCGGCAGCATTTACAATTTCATTACTTAAAGTACCGATAGAAACGAAATCAATCGTTTTCGTTTGTGCAGTTTGATTTGTAATTGTAAATACTTGTTTACCGATATTAATAGAACCTTTAATAATTTCTTGAGGTCTATTCAATATAGTAGTTAGTTCAGCTTGAATTTCCCCTTGAATTCTTTTAATATCTTCTCTTAACTTCACAATATCTCCACTTGATCCTTGTAGTGTTTTTATTGCTTCATCAGCCTTTATAGATAAGTTATTACTATCTTTGTCTAATACTGTTTTAAATCGATTTAGCTCTAATAAATCTTGCTCCATACTCTCTTGGATGCTTTCTACTTGCAATTGTAATTTTCCATATGCGCCTGTAAAATCTGCTTTTGCCTGTTCATCTTCATTTACTTTTCCCGCTAGTTCATAGAGCTTACTATAATAACTATTAAATCTAGTACTATATCTCATCATCTCTTGATTTAAGTCGATTAGCTTCGGATTATATTCATCAATCCACTCTCTTACATTTGCCTTTGCAAACTTTTGATGATTCGTCAAACTACTCATCGCGTTCACCTTAATGTCTGGCTGTTGTAAAATCACTAGTCCATATGCTTGTATAAGTGGTGACTGTGATCCTAACATTCTAATTGAATTAGATAATGTATTTGGAGCAATTACATTTTGTGCATATACTGTCTTCACTTCTGTTTGCCCCCCCTTAGCGTAAGCGCTTACAGGAATGAAGCAACTCGTAGATACTGCCGTAACCAATAACCCTGTAATTAAAGTCTTTTTCACTTTAACTCCTCCTATGTATTAGCAACTATTACTATCGCATTGTATTATTCTATTTTCTTGCATATAATTTGAGATGGTTAAAATAGAGAACGTTCTCACCGCGATCCATGGATGAACCACCTCTCTCAACTTTTATTGCTACAGTACTTACTTATTGTTATAAAACATTTCATATGTGATTAGTATGAATAATATTGTATAAACTTTCTATTTTATAGCCATTCCCACATTCACACAGTGAATATATTACATAAAAATATTATTCATTATAAACTAAAAAACGTACGTAAATATGAAATTTCGTTTTGTTTTCATGTAAGTTTTGTACTGTAAGGTCATTTAAACACAGCTATTTATATAACGTAAAGAAGTATTTTCATTCCCTTTATTTTCAAGTTTTATTGTCCTTATTTCAAAATATAATCCTCTTCATTTTTTTAATTGAAATATCCATATATCACAACAAAAATCCCTACTTATTTACAGACACAAAAATTATATTAATATATCTTTTAGGTTCGTATGCAATTATGCATAGTGTATACATAAAAAGGATAACTTCACTTACGTAAAGCTATCCTTAAAAAATCTTCTTACTTTTTCAAATGATATGGAACTGTCGTAATAACAACATTTCTTTTATAGAGTAAATACGCACGAATGAGTAAACTAGACTGATTATGAAGAATGTTATGCCAACCTTTTTTCGGAATAAACTGTGGTATAACGACAGTAACACGGTAATTTGATTCACTCGCTTTATATTGCACTGTATCAATAAACTTTGTTAGCGGTTGAATAATACTTCTATAATGAGAATGTAAAGTAACAAGTCTTACTTCAGGTTGCCACTTCTTCCATTTCTCTTCAAATTTCTTTTCCTCTTCTCTGTCAAAAGCAACATATACAGCGATAACTTGATCTGCTGAAAGAGACTTTGCATAGTTCAATGAGTTTTCTACCACATGTGTCATACCAGCTACAGGAACGACAATTACATTTCCTTCAATCGGAACAATCCGTTCACAAGTTTTTAAACTTAGTTGGTCTCCTACTGCATCATAATGCTTCTTAATTCGGTGGAACAAGAAGATAATAACAGGTAAGAAAATAAGGATTGACCAAACTTGTGCGAACTTAGTTAAAAAGAACATACTCATTACGATAAAACTAATGACTGCACCAATTAAATTGACTGTTAATCGTAAAGCCCATCCTTCTGGTTTTTCACGAAGCCATTTTAATACCATACCACTTTGAGAAAGGGTAAATGGAATAAATACGCCTACTGCATATAACGGGATTAAATGTTCCGTTTGTCCTTGGAAAGCTACAATTAAAATAATTGATGCAATTCCAAGTATAATAATACCGTTTGAGTAACCTAGACGGTCTCCTCTTATCGTAAACATTCTCGGTATAAATTTGTCTTTTGCAAGGTTAACTGCTAATAGTGGAAATGCAGAATAACCTGTATTAGCAGCAAGTATTAATATTAAAGCCGTTGTACCTTGTATGAAATAGTACATGAAATTACGTCCAAAAGTTTGTTCAGCAATTTGTGAAACAACTGTTACCTCTTTACTTGGAGTAATTCCATAATAATAAGCTAAAAAAACAATTCCTGAAAATAAAACGGCAAGTAAAGCCCCCATTGCGAGCAATGTTTTTGCAGCATTGTTAGGTGCAGGATCCTTAAAGTTTGGAATTGCGTTAGAGATCGCCTCAACACCTGTTAAAGCCGAACTACCCGATGCAAATGCTCGTAGAAGTAAAAACAAACTAATACCCGCAACCGGAGTTCCAATTGGCGTGTGTAATGTCGGTGAAACTTGACCAGTTATAATATTATATATACCTACACCAATTAATATAAATAGTGCTAGAACAAATAAATAAACAGGATATGCTAAAACGGAAGCTGATTCCGTTACCCCTCTCAAATTTAATATCGTAATAAATATAACAAATATAATCGCAATGATTACATTATGTGCATGTAAACTAGGAAAAGCTGATGTGAGCGCATCTGTACCCGCTGACACACTTACCGCAACAGTTAAAATATAATCGACTAATAAAGATCCTCCAGCTATTAACCCTGGATTCATCCCTAAATTTTCTTTTGATACAACATACGCGCCTCCGCCATGCGGATAAGCAAAAATAATTTGACGATAAGATAAAATAAGGGCTGTCAATAATACTAATACCCCAACAGCGATCGGAATTGAATACCAATAAGCAATCGCTCCAAGACCTGCTAAAGCAATTAAAATTTGCTCTGGTCCGTATGCAACCGATGACAATGCGTCAGAAGATAAAATAGCTAACGCCTTCGTTTTATTGAGCTTTTGTTCTCCAAGCTCAGTTGATTTTAACGGTCTTCCAATTAAAAATCTTTTAATAGATGAAACCAATGATGTCCACTCTCCAATAATTTTGTACGAACTTTTCTGCTAGTTACAGCGGATAAACTATTTCCTCAGAAAACAAAAAATGTCTACAAGCCATAACGAAATAGACTTGTAGACATTATATTTTTTGTCGCACAAGCTCCACCTTCCTTCTCAATATAACGCTTACGAGGTTAGCTGTCGGATTCGGGCCTATGAGTAGCCCTACCTTTTTCAAGGATTCACCCCATTGGATTAAGAACTAATCCATAAGAACGGGTCCCCCGCACCATGCGGTTTCAGCGATTTAGAAAATTGAAACTGTGGATTATAATACTCCTTTATTTTCAAAATGTAAATAAAAATTTTTAAAAAGAAAAAAATTAAATGATTTCGCATAATTCGCCGGTAAACATACATAATGAATACTAAAAAATTGATAAAGGAGACCCACATGTCTAAAGAAAAGAAGCCTATTTTTTCCGATTCCTATTTAGATGCATTAGCAAATGAAATTAATCAATTATACGGTAAACGTGAACAGGAAATAAATTTGACAGATAGAACGAAAAGAAATAAATAATTTGTCATAAAAAAGAAAGCAATACACTTATATATTGCTTTCTTTTTATTTTTTCATACATCCAATTCTATCGCTGATTTGTTAAAGGTCATTTCTTCATACACTTTCAAATTTTGATATACCGCACCTAATAATGGCGCTTCTATAGAAAATTGTTTTGCTGCATTTAGTAAATATCCTTGCAAGTGCTCGCCTTCAATAGACGAATCTTTTTCCATATCACGTTGCATCGATGACTTCATATTATACGAAATTTTATCAATTGTTTTCATATGTTCTTGGGCAATATTATCTTTAATTGGAGCTCCTATACATCTCATAATTTGCATACATTCTTCAAATAAGTTTTGGATAAAATCGCGTCCACCTTCGCTTTCACGAATCGGTCCTATCGGTGCCCGCATTAATGTCGTCACACCCGACATTACAGTAATGAATAAATATTTATGCCACATATCTTGCATAATATTTTCACTTAATACAAAACTAGATTTTGTACCTGTAAATGCTTTAGAAATATGCTGTATTCTCTCTGAATCTTGAGGCTTCATTTCTCCAAATACAAGTCTGTTTGCAGCACTCGTCTGTACAATCTCTCCTTGATCGTTTAACGTCGTCTCTATAAAGCACAAACCGCCAATCACTTTCTCATCACCAAATTCTTTTTGTAATAGTGATACATGTGCGATACCATTTAGCAATGGAATAATTACAGTATTTTCACCTACAAACGGCTTCAAATCTTGCATTGCCTCGTTTAAGTGATACGCTTTTGTTGAAAATAAAATAACATCAAATGGAGAAGTTCGATCTTCTTTCGTTATTAATTTCGGTTGAAAGGAAAAATCTCCGTTAACACTTCGGATTACAAGTCCCCTTTCCTCCAATTGTTTTTTCCGTTTACTACGAACAAGAAACGTAACATCTTCTCTCTTTTCTACTAAGCGACCTCCAAAAAAGCCTCCAACGCCACCAGCTCCTAATACTAAAATACGCATACAACATCCCCCTTTTCAAAATACAATGTTATAACTTTTCGTATACATAACATTATACATGTCCCCTACTAAATAAGCTGAATTTTCATACTTAACCAAGTGTAAAACAGTGGTTATTTTCAAATAAATTTGGGTATGTTGTTTTTATAGCATATATGGAAAGGAAACAATGTAAATGGAGGCAATACAAACAATCGAGGAAAAGGATGTAACAACAGCTATATTTCAATTTATATTCCCATTTTCTTTTAAAACTGGATATGAACAAAATATGTTCCCCTTCTTACAGAAAAATGACTTTCGCCCTTTTCGACTCGATCATCTTGAAAATGAAAATACATACTATGGAAAGTTTCAAGTTTCACATCAGAATATGGAAGCATATTATCTTTCATTTACAAATAAAATACTCTTTCCTCACTCAGAACATCAAAAAGGATTGCAACGCTATTCTAAAGACCTTAACTTAACAGGACATTTAACAACAAATCTTATTTCCGTTCCATTTAAGATTCATTCTATTGACGTGACACTTTGTCCTTATGAGCTTGGCTTCTTAACAATTCGGACGGAAGTAGAAACCGCTCCAAACATGACATTATCAGAAGCAATTGAATTTGCGGCCCGTTTCCGTGTACTTGAAACTAAAAATGATACAAACGAGACTATTTGTATTGAATGCAATGGAAAAAAGTATTCCCAAGTGGAAAGATTCATTTTTGGTTATTTATTTCATGGCATAACAGATTTCTTTGAGAAGAAGAGATTAAGAAGTTCTTACTTTCAAACCTTTCCTTTCTTTGAAGATCAACGAATGTATGTACAAACTTTATTATCCATAAACAAAGAGTCGGATCTTCATGTAGTTGATGTATACCGAGCTTCCAGTCTTTCCGGATTAACAGACGATGGTAAGCCCTATATTAGTGCAAATAATGTTCCTTATATTCAAGATTATTTAGCAAAACATTCTTATCAAAGATGGGCCCCTAATCGCTACTTTATTATGGAAGAACACATTTTTACATGTATAACAAATGAAGGTGAGCAAGCAATCGCTAAACTTGCGAGTCAAATGTATGGGGAGTTTTATTACGCTTTGTTATTAAATCTATTTCATAAAGTTGTTTTATTAAAAATGGCAAACGCTTATGCCGAGTTAAATATTGAACAAGATACAAATGAAATAGAGCAATTAATTTATTCAATCAATTCGTTTACAGCAAATTACTTTTCTTTAGAGTTAGTATCTCAATCACAGAGTGAAGATATTTTCTTTCGATTAAGAAAGCTTTTTAACATTGAAGTACTATACTCGAATGCAAAACAAAATCTTGATAGTTTGTTTAAATATCAAGAAAATGTCGCTTCAAAAAAAGATAGCCTTTTACTATTAATTTTAACGCTCTACTCTGTAGTAGGCCAAATGTTAGGTTTTACTATGATTGATTTGTTAAGAAACACCGATTCAAACAAAATATCGTCGCCACTTGAATTTTTCGCGCTTTTAATAGCGATTAGCGGCATCGTCATTTCACTTATTTTAGGTGCACAAAGTTTATACCAATGGGGCATACAACATAAACGAAGAAAAGCATGGGTAAAACAAACTGTACTTTCTGCTGTAAAAGCGAAAGATGATAAGAAGTAAAGAAGGTTATTCTCAAATTTAAAATACATGGTACACGTTTTAGTAAACGAAATTTTTATCGGCAATATATCGACTTACCGAAAAAAGTTAACAAAAAAAGTACTCCAAAATAAAATTTGGAGTACTTTTTTATAAAAACTTACTTTCCTGCTTCGATTTTTTCTAATGCAGCAGCTACTTGTTCTTCTGTTAATTCATGTTGTATTACGTAGCGGTTACGAGGGCTTACACGACATTCATGAGAACATGCACGTAAATATTTCGCTTCGTTTTCTTCAGAACATAAAATTTTCTTATTACATTCTGGATTTGAACAGTTTACATAGCGCTCACAAGGTTCACCTGTAAAGTGGTCTTTACCAACGATAACATGTTCTTTTTGGTTTACTGGTACAGCGATACGCTCATCAAACACGTAGCATTGTCCATCCCAAAGCTCACCTTGTACTTCTGGATCTTTTCCGTACGTTACAATACCTCCGTGAAGCTGACTTACATCTTCGTAACCTTCACGAACTAACCAACCAGAAAACTTCTCACAACGAATTCCGCCTGTACAATACGTTAAAATCTTTTTGCCCTCAAGTACTTCTTTATTTTCGCGAATCCAATCTGGTAATTCACGGAATGATTCGATATCAGGTTTAATCGCACCTTTGAAGTGACCTAAATCAAATTCATAATCATTTCGTGCATCAATGATAACTGTATCTTCTTGTTTCATTGCTTCATAAAAATCTTTCGGCTCTAAATACTTACCAGTGATTTCGTGTGGGTTAATGTCATCTTCTAGACGAAGTGTAACTAATTCTGGACGAGGACGCACGTGCATTTTCTTGAATGCATGACCATCAGCTTCATCTATTTTAAATACGATGCCATCAAAACGTGGATCGTTGTTCATAGCTTCCATGTATTTCTCTGTTTGTTCTACAGTACCAGAACAAGTTCCGTTAATACCTTCTTTTGCTACAAGAATTCTGCCTTTTAATTCAAGTGAATTACAAAATGCTAAATGCTCTGCCGCGAATTCTTCTGGGTTTTCAATTGTTGTGTACATGTAATATAGTAATACTCTATATGGTTTTGTAGTTGCCAATGTATTTCTACCACCTATCTAATTTTTAAAATCATGTATAAGTTAACGTTTATATCAAAACATATATAATAAGAAAATGAATCCATTTTCTTCTCTTTATACTATTTTCTATCAGTTAACAAAAATAAAAAACAAGATTACACATCAAAACACTATGGTTATGTTGTAATCCCAATATATTATATATCATACAAATGCAATTCCATCAATTAATATGCTGTATTATCGGCTTTATGTTCACATAAATTTCAAAAATAGCCCTTTAATTCATTATGTTTCCCCACGTCTTCACACCATAAACTCCCAATTTTTTATAACGTCACACCATTCATTGTATAAAGGCATATAATTTGCACTAAGGAAACATTTATGTTCAAATAAAAATATCATCTAATACATTTAAATGTATTGAAATAAGCAATAAGAATACTTACAATAATTTCATCATGTTAACATTTTAAAGGGGAAAACGACTATGAATAAAGATATATCAAAAGATGAACAAGTCCCTTCTCAAAGTACAACTGTTCAATCAGCACATTTAGCATTAAGCGGACAAACGAAAGGTTTAAAAAGACTATTACCTTTTTTAGGTCCTGCTTTTATCGCTTCAGTCGCTTATATTGACCCTGGCAATTTCGCGACAAATATTGCCGCTGGATCACAATATGGATATTTATTACTCTGGGTAATTCTCGCTTCTAATTTAATGGCTGTATTAATCCAAACTTTATCAGCTAAATTAGGAATCGCTACAGGTAGAAACCTTCCTGAAATTGCTCGAGAAAACTTCCCAAAACCTGTATCCATCGGCTTATGGATACAAGGTGAACTCGTTATTATGGCTACTGATTTAGCTGAATTTATCGGGGCAGCACTCGGATTGTATTTATTATTTGGAATTCCGATGCTACCTGCCGCTTTAATTACAGCAGTCGGATCATTTATTATTCTTGAGTTTCAACGAAGAGGATTTCGCCCATTAGAAGCTATCATAACAGGAATGATTTTCATCGTTGTTATCGCTTTTGGTGTACAAGTCTTTTATGCAAAACCGGAATTAAGCCCTCTACTTTCAGGACTTTTCATTCCGAAATTCCAAGGTGTAGACAGTATATTACTTGCAGCTGGAATTTTAGGTGCGACAGTTATGCCACACGCAATCTATTTACATTCCGCCTTAACGCAGCGCCGCGTAGTCGGAACAAATGATGAACAAAAGAAAAAGATTTTCCGCTTCGAGTTTATTGATATTATTATCGCAATGGTTATCGCCGGAGCAATTAATGCAAGTATGTTAATTGTTGCGGCTGCACTATTCTTTAAAAACGGCTTACATGTCGAAGATCTCGATGTTGCTTTTAACCAGTTTAGTACTTTAGTCGGCCCTGTATCAGCTACTTTATTTGGAATTGGACTCTTATCAGCAGGACTATCTAGCTCTTCTGTCGGTACAATGTCAGGTGATATTATTATGCAAGGTTTCATTCGAATGCATATTCCGTTATATTTACGCCGCTTTATTACAATGATTCCGCCATTAGTTATTATCGCTTTAGGTGTAAATCCAACATACGCTCTAGTCATGAGCCAAGTCGTCTTATCATTCGGTATTGCTTTTGCATTAGTACCACTGATTATGTTTACAAGCAATAAAAAAATTATGGGTGCGCTCGTTAATCACCGCATAACAACTTTTATCGCTTGGATTATCGCGACACTTGTTATCATTTTAAATATTTTCTTACTGTATCAAACATTTGTAGGATAACGAAAGAAGAAGGCTGTTTCAAATTTGTGTTGAAGACAGCCTTTTTCTTTTTAAATTATAAATTTTTATCATCCATTTACATGACAGACCGTGCTTTCAACAAATTTTATAAACTCTTCTTCCTCCTCAATAAATGGAAAATGATTGCTGTATTCAAATGTCGACATTATCGCATTTGGCATAAGTTCCGCTACTTCCACTGCAAATTCATAAGGACACTGTGCATCATAAATTCCAGCATAAATATGGGCTTGTATATTTAAGTTCTCTAATTGTAAACGTAAGTCAAATGTAGGTAACTCCTTATAAGAAAAATAATCAAGACGTTTTGATACTGTTTTCCCACTGTTCGGTCTAGTAATCATTTCATCATAAGCTGATTTATTATATAAAGACATCATTGTCCACTCTTTATTTACGGCACGCCTCTCATCAATTGTAGAATCTCTGTCCCTGAGCACCGCAAATATTTCTGTTAAACGAGTATTTTGATTATTATCTCTACAATAAATACTATTTTTGTGATTCATATATTCAGCTGATGCACATAATCCGCCAGCTATAATTTTTATAAGCCTCTCTGGACACATTATCGCATACTGTAAAGCAAGCATTCCACCAGTTGAATGACCTGCATATGTCCACTCTTTAATATTTAACGCTTCACGTATCGCCTCTAAATCACGTACTGCATCTACCATTCCCAGATTATATTTAGTGGTGTCATGTGTAGAATTTCCGCATCCTCTTAAGTTTATAAGATACACTGTGTAATGGTTTGTAAATGCAGAAGCAAATAAGTTACCATTGCTATTAAACTCACTGTATAGATGTGTTACACAAAGTGGGTTTCCTTCTCCCTTTTGAAAATACTCAAAGTTCCCTCTTTCAGTTTCGATATAATATTTCTCCCACATCAGCGTTTCCCCCTAATGTCTTTTTATGTATTCTCCTTTTTCCGGCATTATCACACCTTTCTCAGTTCGAAAGTAAAGTGGTAATCCTTCCGAAAGAAATATGCTTACCTTGGATGGATTCTGCCTTTGATGATGAATATGTAAATGCGGCTCACTTGAACTTCCTGAGTTACCGACCTGAGCAAGAAATTCTCCTTCATTTACATGTTGTCCTTCTTTAACTTTAATGGATCCTTGCTTTAAATGGGCAAGAATTAAATATGTCTCTGATTCATCTAGTCGTAAATAAATATGATTACCCGCCATTGATTGAAAATCATCCTCTCCCGGAACTACATCTTTTTCATCATTATTGATGGATACAACTGTTCCAGAAGCTGGTGCCATTACTTTCGCTCCATATATTCCATAATCCTCTAACTTACGACTTGTCACTTCAGCAGGAGGAATAAGAATATCATATGCCCAGCGCTCATTTGGTTTTATAACGTGATAATTCGTTTCTAACCGATCACCGCCCCACCCCACTAATGCTCGTTCATTTAAAGGAAAGCGCACGACTACTTTAGGGCTCGTAGAATGCACATCTGCCGGATAAGCAAGTCTACCAATGTTCGCAAACCATCCTAAAGGCCAAGCTCCAATTATAGAGAAAAGAACGATGAAGAGTAGCGCTCCATCTATTCGTTGTCTGAAAATTCCTTTCCACACAAATAGTAACGTTACCCCTATCAAAATAAAGAGTGATACTATGCTAAAGGCTTGTATACTCCACCAAGCAATGACTGATATAACACCTTTAGCTAAATAAACTACACTCCAACTTATAATTAAAAACACAGCTAAAATTATTAATACATATTTCTTCCACATGTTGTATCCCCACTCTCATATCTTTGTTCTACATAATACGAAGTGAAAATTACGACATATAAAAGAAACACTTACGACTTTCTTACAATTCTTTATAACGCGGTAAAGCGATAGTGAAAACAGTTTCTTTCTCGTTACTGCGCACAGTGATATCCCCGTTATGAAGCTCTGCTATACTTCTCGCAATTGCAAGCCCCATTCCTTTTCCACCCGTATGAGAGCTACGTGATTTGTCACCACGATAAAACTTCTCAAAAACGTAAGGAAGGTTCTCATTCGGAATATATTGTCCAAAATTTTTAATTTCTATTTCAACATTCAGGTCTCTTTTGGAAATTTGAATCAAAATCTGTTTTCCGTCTTTCCCGTACATAATACTATTACTAATTATATTTTCGAAAAGCCTCACCATAAGCGCTACATCCATTTCCACATGTAACCCCTTATCACCCTTAATACAAAAGCTCATATCGGCATCATCTAGTTGTGGCACAAAATCAATCATGATTTGTTCAATGAACGCTTTCATATTTACTACACTTTTATGTAATTCAATCTCCCTATAATTTATTTGACAATAATCTAATAAATCATCTACTTGATTTTTTAATTCATAACTTTTTCGCTTTAATATACTTACATACTGTTCACATTCTTCTCTATTTGTATGAAACTGACTTCCTAACAGGTCCGCGTAACCGATTAGAGATGTTACAGGTGTTCGTAAGTCATGAGAAATATTACTAATCATTTCAGTTTTCATTTCCTGTGATTTTTTTTCATTTTCGATAGACTCTTTTAAACTTTTAGCCATTCTATTAACATTCGCTGCTAATTCACCAATCTCGTCATTTTTTGAAATAGGTATATGTATCTCCAAATTACCATTACTTATTTCTTTCACGTTCTTATTTATTTCAGATAACCTTTTCATTATTGTTCTTGTCATGAATGCAAAGTATATTGTAGTAATAATTAAAAAAGCTATTACATATAAAAGTGAATATTTTTCTTCTAACGCAGTAACATGACTATATATATTTCCAATTACAATTTGAAACGCTATTATACTTACAGTCGCTAATAAGATGCTACGTATGAATGCGATAAAAAACTTAGCTCTAATGCCTTGTAATGATTTAATCTTCAATTTTATATCCGACTCCCCAAACATTCTGTATAAACTTCGGCTCTTTTGGATTCTCTTCAATTTTATTTCTTAATCTTGCCATATGAACCATTACTGTATTATTACTTTCATAGGCTCTTTCTTTCCAAACGCTTTCATATATTTCTTCAATAGTAAAAACACGATTCTTCGCAGCTGCCATTAAGTACAAAATATCATATTCAGTTTTCGTAAGATTGATTGTTTCTCCGTATAACATTACTGTTCTAGACACTTCATCTATTTCTAAACCTCTAATGTTTATTTTCTTTTCTATTACTTGGACAGCATTTTGATTGAAATATGTATACCTTCTTAATTGAGCTTTCACTCTCGCTATAAATTCAATTGTACTAAACGGCTTCACAATATAATCATCTGCCCCAGTACTAAATCCAATTACTTTATCTATATCCGATGATTTTGCACTTAAAAACATAATTGGTAAACTATGTTTCTCTCTAATCCTTCTGCACAATTCTATCCCATCCATGTGTGGCATCATAATATCCAAAATAGCAAGTTGAATACTGTTATTATTTATGATTTTTAAAGCCTCTTCTCCGTTATGAGTACTTAAAACTTTAAAACCTTCTTGCATTAAATTCGCATTAACAAATCGAACAATATCTTGATCATCATCTACAATTAAAATTGAGTTTTTCTCCATATACAAACCTCTTTTTGAAATATATTCCACAATCAATTTTATCACAAATTAAAACCGTACTTCCCTCTTGAATAATCTTTATTTTCAGACTAGATTATATAATAACAACACATTCTAGTTTCAAAAGAAATGGAGTGAAAGCATGTTTCCTATATTGAAAACCGACCGACTCATTTTAAGAGAACTTACCGAAGAAGATGCACCGAGTATACTACAATGCTTCTCTAATACTGACGTACTGCGCTATTATGGCCAAAAACCATTACAAGATATTGATCAAGTGAAACAAGTCATTCATAACTTTAAACTGAGTTACAATGCAAGAAGCGGTATAAAGTGGGGAATTGAATTAAAAAACAAGAAAGAACTCATTGGAACAATCGGGTTTCATGATTGGTCTTCTGAGCATAAACGAGCCAATTTAAGTTATGCCTTTTTCCCTGAACACTGGGGAAAAGGATATGCAACTGAAGCTGTTTCTGAAGTTATATCATACGGTTTCCATACCATTCACTTAAAGCGTATTGGGGCAATTGTATTTCTTGAAAATGAAGCTTCAAATAAATTGCTATTAAAATTAGGATTTGAAAAAGAAGGCGTTCTAAAAAATTATATGTATCAAGATGATATCCCTTATGACACGAATTTTTATTCTTTATTAAAATCGGTTTAATAGAAATTATGCGTAAAAACTCGTTTCAGCATAATAAATCAGGATAGTGCATCTTTAACGAAAGATGGGAAACCGAGCGTTATTCATTTCTTAGATCATCATACGACTGATGCGAAGTACAATAAATTATATAATTTTAAAAAGGGGCATGAGCATATTCTTACTCATATCCCTTTTTTACGTTCTTTTTCTGTTTTCGCAATGCTTTTGGAATGTATATTCCATGTAATCTCCCGTTATTGCATATGCTCTAGAACGAGATCCCCCACAAACATATAGAAACTCACAAACTAAACTTTTTAAAAGTTTTCAACATCATTACCTCTTTTCTAAAACCATAAAGAATGTACTATCCGGTAGCGCAACAACATTCCCAGACTCATCTTTAAACTCGATTTTCTCGCTAAGATGTTGTGTATATCCACCCTGTAAATAGTTCATAGCTTGAACGATGTTTATTTTATCTCCAAAGATACCCTTTACGAAATCCTTATATTCGTTTAGCGTAAATATTCCAAACTGCTCTTGCACCTCGTGAACGAAGGAATCCTCGCCCCATGTATACGTATATAAGAACTCCATTGCATCATTAACAGGCATTTTGACTGTATCGTCTGCAAGTACCTCATACTTGATTATACGTCCCTTGAATTCACGGACATACTGCTCTAAGAACTTCATTCCGCCTGCATCTTTAAAACGAATCAACCGTATTAACGTTTTATCTTCGGTCATGATGCCATCACGAATGATAATACGGCCTCCTGGCTTTAACACCTCATAGGCACTCTGCAGCCCTTTTTTAATTACTTCATGATTGAATTTCTTACCTTCATACTCTATATAAGAGAACAGCTCATGAAGGATAGAAGAATATACAATCGTATCAACCGATTCTTTTCCAAATGAGCTGCTTAAATTGATTGCATCCCCTTTAATGACGTCCCAAGAACGCCCCTCGTTCTGCTTCTTCTTTTTCAACGTATCAATCACGTTTTCGGAAATATCTATACCGTAGATTCGTTTGTCCTCTGTCTCTTCTTCGATCATGTCTAACATGACACCACCACCAGCTCCGACATCTACAATCGTATCTCCCTTTATATAATCAAGAATAATTCGTTTATCATCAGCTGAGCTATTCATATGTTCCAGATACACTTCTTCATTATGGAATCTATCATATGCATCCTTACGTAACCCGAAGAAATCAAAAAGCAGCACATTTGCCCGAGCATGCATCATATCTATCTTTTCTGCCTCTACACAGAAGGTAATTAACGCCTCACCTACAGCAGAAAACTGAAACGATACATACGCAGTCTTCATATCTTCATCGACTTTAACCTTAAAAGAAACATGCGTTTCATTCGGCTTCTCGTTCTCACGATACTCTCGTAGATACTTCTCAATAACCCGCTTACGATACACGTTGTCCTTTTTCTCACCTTTGAAATCATAGTGCAACTGTTGCATCAATTTTTCGAAATGTATATGCTGAACTTTTCTAGAGCCTATCTCGTTCTTTAACATAACAAAAACTGTCCAAATATCCTCAAAGCTAAGAGCATGCATAGACGGTTCTACATACCACAAATCCTTATCAGATAAAAATGTTTGAACGTCTCTCTTCTCGCTCCCCATAATTATATCTTTTTCAAATACTGACTCCTTATGTTTTGGTGTGAGTCTATGTATGCGAGAAGTAAATGGCTCCATATAACCATCAAACAGGCCATCAATTGTAATCTTCACATCGTTCTTCACTTCACTCCACAAAGCTTTTGATACGCCTTCAATAATGCATTGGTTAAGATAGTATAGAATCTCCTTTAACCTAACGTCTCCGTATTCTTCTTTATATGTGTTAATTAAATCAACATGAGAGTCCAAACGAGCCTCCCCGCGTATATACTGCCCGATTAATCCATGTGTTCTAATTAAATCTCGAATAAACAAATACTCAGTAGAGTTTAAGTTTGTCTCTACATGTTCAATAAACTGAATATCACTAAAGATATCAGCAGAACCCTCGTTATGTACGAATAGATTAATCCCGTTTTTCTTCCATTGCTCCCGCTGTTTTAAAGATCCTACCTTTGCAAGCTCACTATACGTTAGTACCTTTTCAATAATACGATATGCTTCTTCATCTAAAGGCAGTCCATCTAACACTTGTAGCGTACGGTGCACATAGTACAACACCGCATCTGTTTTTAATGTTCCAAGTACTTGTACATTCTCATAGTTTTGATGTATCTCCTCTGCCTCGATTAAATACTTTAACCACGTAGGGAGAGTATCGGAAAACCCTTTAATGTATTTATTTAGAATCTCAATGTTTTTCAACTTATTTACCCCCATATATAATCAATATCTGTAGTAAAGTCTGAGACACCTTCTCTAAAAAGATCATCACCCTATGTCCCCCTTTACCATCTAGAACTCTTTCAAATACAAACGCTTCAAACCCAGTCTTTTGCTCTTGTAAAAAAGAATTATCGGGTTTGTAACACATTCTTTTGTTCATCTCTTATTGTAACTTCATCAGGAATTTCGGCGGAATAAACAGTAGGACTCAGCGGATCACTTCTTACATTGATAAACATATGTTGTGATAGAATCAACCGAAAATGGAAACGGCAAGCGGGTGCACTCCACTTGCCGTTTTTTCATAGCTTAGTATGTATTTGAATTTCTTTTGCTTTCTCTTTTTCACTTTTCACGCGTACAATTAAATCATATGATCCGGATTTTGGAGCTTCAAAAGAAAGCAAACCTTCTTTTTGAGAAGTGATTTCTTCTTCATAAATTACCTTATCATCTTTTGTAACTTGTAATAAAATTGTACCTTCTTCAACAGCTGCTTCATAAGGAATTTCCACATTTCCTTTTTCAGCTTTAACCGTTTGTACATCGTAATACCCTTGCAACGAACCAATTTTCAAAGTCGTTTCGCCATTTTTTTGAACCTTTGTGACTTGTGTTGCTGTATTGCATGCACTTAACAATACAACAAGAGTGAGAACCATAAATAAACGTAGTAATTTCATAAAAATTCTCCTTTTTTATGTACATGAATTAAAATTCTAACTCTAAATTTTGTACCATCTTATTTCCCACCTCTTAAAATAGCTTTTTTTACAATCAAATACATAATAGAGAATAGTAAACAAGCTCCCATTGTACCAAAAACTACAATTGAAATTTTACCTGCTAATGTTTCATTTGGATCTAATGCATTAGGTAAGATTGTACCAAAAATTGCAATACCGGCTAATACAACCATAAAATATTTAAATCTTTTTACTTTCTTATTCATACTAATTATCCCCTTTATTCCTTAAACCAAATCCCCATAAACCTACACCAGGACCTAATAGTACATGAAATTTGACTCTACTTTTTCTAGCTTCAAAGAATCCCCCGAGATTCCCAAATTAATATCGCCCAAGTATTATACATACCAATTCATTCATATAGAAAAAGCCCCGTTCAAATCAAACACTTAAACTCCTCTTTTTTATAATACTCAAATAATTCCACACAAACATCTCTATCAATTCATCTTAATACCTCAATTACCTTTTAAGTATATCAATGACAAAATAAATAATCTAATATTTTTTATAATTAAAAACAAACATAGTTACAACAAGAAAATGTTTGTATGCTGATCTGTACTGCATTCCCTTATTCCATGTACTCTTTAAAAAAACCTTACTTTTTAAAAAGTAAGGTTTTTTTGTATTTATTCATTAGCAATATAAGCATTCTTATAAGTATAAATACCACCAAATTGATGCTTTTCAATTCCTTTTACATAATCTTTTTGTACGTAAGCTGAGCCCATTTGATAAAGCGGTGCGACCGCAGCATCCTCTAATAGAATGCGCTCGGCCTCTTGCAATGCTTCCCATCTTTTCTTCTGATTTAATACTAGATCGCTTTTCGCTTTCTTTATTAATTCATCGTAGTGACGGTTAGAATAATTCATTTTGTTATTTTGATTATCCGTTGTAAAGAGTTCTAAATAACTAATTGGGTCTTTATAATCCGGTCCCCAATTTCCCATAGATATATCGTAATCTCCTATTTGTTCTAACTGTAATTTTTGCTTAAATGGCTGTTGTTTAATTTGGATCGCGAGTCCTTGCAAATGCTTTTCTAAGTCACCTTTTATATATTCTGCCATACGTTTTGCATTATCTTGTTCAAATGTTAAAAACTCGAGATTTACTTGTTCTACTCCAAGCTCTTTTTTCGCTTCTTCCCAAATCTTTTTCGCATTTTGCAAATCATATGGAGAAAGATCTCCGTTTTCTTTTCTAAAATCTTTACCAGTCTCTTCATTTATATGACCAGCCGGTACAAGTCCGCTTGCAGACTTTGCCCCGTTATTAATAAAATGAGCAACGAAATCTTCTTTATTTAACGCTAATGAAATAGATTGACGCACCTTTTTATTTGCTAACGCATTATTTTTCTCATTAAAACGTAGCATAGCAATTGCAGGCTCGCTCGACATATGCAATTCCTTACTTCCTTTATACTTGTCTACAAATTGAGAATTAATAGGCACCCGGTCCAAATTACCAGCTTCGTACAAATTAACAGCGGTCATTGTATCCTTTACAATTTGAAAGTTTATTTCGTCTAATTTCACTTTCTTTTCATCCCAATATGTAGCATTCTTCTTTAATTGAAACTCTTGTTCATGCTTCCATTTCTCTAATACAAATGGCCCATTATATATGAGATTACTAGATTCCAATGCATAATTCTTTCCTTGTTCTTTCAAAAATGATTCATGCTGCGGTAAATATATAGGTAGTGCTAACAGCTGTAAAAAATACGGGATTGGCTGTTCGAGTTCCACTTCTAACTTATAATCATTTATAACTTTAACCCCAAGTTCATCAAGAGGCATTGTTCCCTTATTTATTTCTTTCGCATTTTTCACGTAAAAAAGCATGTACGCATATTGAGACGCTGTTTCACGGTTAATTGCACGTTTCCATGCAAACATAAAATCATTTGCTGTTACATTGTCCCCATTTGACCATTTTGCATCTTTACGCAAATCAAATGTATATTTTTTACCATCTTCACTTCTTTTAAACGATTTTGCTACCGCTGGAATAGGCTGATCTTGATCATCTAATACATACAACCCTTCAAATATGTTTTGCATAACGTGTGCTGATGTACCATCCATCGTTTTCGCAGTATCAAGAGAAGGGATCTCTTCTGATACCGTTACATTTAATACTTGTTCTTTTGCCTCTGTGTCACTTTTATTCGCTTTATTATTACAAGCTGTTAATAATAAAGATGTAACAAGTGCCATTACCATTAAATGGCTCTTCTTTCGCTTCATGAGTTGTTCTCCTTAAATATAAAATATTATAAAGCGTAATATATTATAGCAGAAATAATAACAGAAAGATGCGACATTCTTTTGAATATTTATTCGTTCAAGAAAAAAAGCTATCCTTTTAAAAAAAGGATAGCTTTTTCAATTATCTATCTTTGCAAACCTCGTTTATAACGACTTGCTTCAAATATAATACGCTCTTCATCTAACGTTTTACATTCGCTATTCCAAACAACACGTTTTCCGTTAATGATTACATCGCTTATATCTTTTCCACTAGCAGCATATACAAGGTGCGATAACACTTCATCTGCTGGTTGTAAATGAGGCTTATTAGATGGATCAATCGTAATAAAATCGGCACACTTTCCAATCTCAAGTGATCCGGTTTGTTTCATTCCGATTACTTCAGCAGCTCCTTTAGTCGCAAGTGTAAGAGCTGTTTCAACTGGTAGTGCTGTTGCATCTTGGTGAATACCTTTTTGTAGTAAAGTCGCTATACGCATTTCTTCAAACATATCTAAATTGTTGTTTGATGCCACACTATCTGTTGCAATTCCTACTTTCATTCCTGCTTCTAGCATCGCTTTTACATTCGCTATACCAGAACCTAGTTTTAAATTACTATTCGGGTTATGAGCTACTCGAACATCATGTTCTGCTAAAAATGCACGCTCATTTTCATTTAATACTACACCGTGTGCAATAACTGTTGGACGTTTAAACAACCCGCAACTTGCTGCATATTCTACTGGACGTTTTCCGTACTGTGCTTCAATATCACGTACTTCACGCTCTGTTTCCGAAAGATGAATATGAACCATCGTTTGATTTTCTACTGCAATACGTGCGCATTCTTCTAATAATTCTGTGGAACATGTATATGGACTATGCGGTGCAACCATCGTAGTTAACATGCCACTTTCGTTATAGTAACGCTTTACATACTTTTCAGCTTCTTCGATTGCTTTCTTTTCGTCATCTTTCGTTCCGAAGCTAAATAAAGTTCTTGAAACAGCAGCTCGCATCCCACTTCTTGATACCGTTTCCATAATTGCATCTTGATCTACTCCAATTGGATTAAACATGTCAGAGAATGATGTTGTACCACTTTTCACCATTTCAAGTAATCCTAATTCCGTACTAGCGACCGCAAGCTCTGGAGTAAACTGACTTTCAAGTGGCCAAATTCTCGTCTCAAGCCACGGCTGTAATAACATATCATCGCCAATACCTCTTAAGAGACTCATTACAACGTGTGTATGTGTATTGACAAGCCCTGGTAAAACCCACTTTCCTTTCATATCAATTACTTCATCTACTTCAAAATCATTAGCGAATTCTCCGCTCTTTACATGTATAATTTGATCATTTTCTACAATGATATATCCATTTTCTATCACTTCATTTTGTTCATTCATCGTTACGATTGTAGCGTTTACATAAGTTGTTTTCAAAAGTATTTCCCCTTTCAACTCTATGAAGTTCCCTTTAATAAGTTACCACCATTATAGTAACTTATTAAAGATTAAGAGTCAAAAGGTAATTTGAATTCTTTCATTATCTTTTCCTTCAAAATGCTATATTGTTTTTCATTTGTATCTGCAAATGCTTCTTCTCGATTTGATTCCACATCCAAATAATTCAACCTTTCATTGAACTGAGTCTCTGTAAAATCAAACCTCTGTCCAGCTATACAGTTATAAAAATGCCACACCTCCCCTACTTTTGTCTTTTTAATTTTTCCTCCGTATATATCTTGAACGACTAAAGCAGTTACACCACACTGTCCCTTTGCCGGATTCTCAATCGTCCACTTTGAACTTGTTTCAATCGACCATGATTTTATTAGTGATTCATATATCCTTTTTATCTTTACATCATCCATTCTAATCTTCTCCCACTATTAATAGTTTTACACATCATATTTCAAAAGAGGCAGTAAACGATCCTCAAAAACCGTTGATGGTGTCTCTCCTATTAACTTCGCTCCCATCTTCAAGTAAAACCCTTTTGCATTTGGATCACTATCAATCGTAAAACTTTTTATTCCTAATTCATTTGCATGTTGTATTACATACTCCCAAAGTATTTTCCCGTATCCTTTCCCTTTGTAGCGAGGATGAATATATAGAAAATCAAGAGCATTTTCATTACGTAAAAATGAGAAAAATCCAATCATCGTATTATCGTTTTCTAAAACATATACAAAATTATTTTTTATGTACTCTTCGGTAATTGTTAAATCTTCCTTACAAGCAAGTATGAATTCCTCGCTATAGTTCCACGTTGCTTTTGAATGTAGTGCGAATTCACTTAATTCATTTGCTTCACTCAATAACGCTTTTCTTATCTTCATGATCCTTTCTCCTCACCTTCGATATATAAACTCTTAAAATGATTCGAAAAGTAATTTAAAAAACCTCCTATTTCCGTAAATAAGAGCTTACTTTTATAATTCTTCATAATAGGTAACAATTTTTTAAAAGAAAAAAACGCCATTCCTGAAAATTGGCGTTCTTTTCTTTCAATCTTTATAGCATATTCTTTTAAGAATCATTTTTACATTTCTATACAGTTTCTAATACCGTTTCAAGCATTGTTCCATTTTTAGCATAATTCGTATGCCAAGAAAAAGCTTTTTCTAAAACATGAGGGGTCTGTCCGCCTCTCGTTTTAGCTTCTTCGTAATAAGCTCTTAGCTGATCACGATACATTGGATGTGCGCAATTCTCTATAATTAATTCCACTCTTTCTCTTGGCGCCAGTCCTCTTAGATCAACATACCCTTGTTCAGTGACGATAACATCTACATCATGTTCCGTATGGTCTACATGAGATACGAAAGGAACGATACTTGAAATGTTACCGCCTTTCGCAATCGATTTCGTAACAAAGATAGCTAGACGTGCATTTCTTGCAAAATCACCAGAACCACCAATACCATTCATCATTTTCGTACCTAAAACATGAGTAGAGTTAACATTTCCGTATATATCTAATTCTAAAGCGGTATTAATTGAGATTAACCCAAGGCGGCGAATAATTTCAGGGTGATTAGAAATTTCTTGTGGGCGCATCATTAATTTATCACGATATTTTTCAAAGTTAGAAAATACTTTTTGCATTTTCTCTTCAGAAAGCGTGATCGAGCAGCAGGAAGCAAAATTGACTTTCCCAGCATCCATAAGATCAAAGACCGCATCCTGTAAAACCTCAGAATATACTTCTAAATCTTCAAACTCAGAATCTAACATTCCATGAAGAACTGCATTGGCAACTGAACCAATTCCCGATTGTAGCGGCGCTAAACGATTTGTTAATCGGCCTACTTCGACTTCTTTTCGAAGAAACTCTATTAAATGCTGTGCCATAATAACAGTTTCTTCATCTGGAGGGACAATTGTTGATGGCGAATCTAATTGGTTTGTAAATACAATCCCCTTCACTTTTTCAACATCAATCGGAATGCCAAACGTTCCAATTCGATCATCCGTTTTCACAATCGGAATTGGAAGCCTTTCCCCTTGTTTACCTGGTTCATATAAATCATGTAGCCCCTCTAGTTGCGCGGATTGGGCCATATTCATTTCAATAATAATGGACTTAGCATTCAAGGAAAATGCTAATGAATTACCAATTGAAGTCGTTGGAATAATCATTCCGTCTTCAGTAATCGCAACCGCTTCCAAGATAGCGAAATCTATATCCATAACGTCAGCACGAAGTAATTCTGCTGTATGAGATAAGTGCTGATCTACAAATAAAAAGTCTCCGTTATTAATTCCTTTTCGCATAGTCGCATCGGCTTGGAAAGGCAATCTTTTCCCTAAAATTCCTGCCTCAGCAAATAATTTATCTACATCCGAACCTAATGAAGCCCCTGTATAAACATTTACTTTAAAAGATTTATCATTCTTTACTCGGTTCACCAGCGCAAATGGGACTGCTTTTACATCCCCAGCTCGTGTAAATCCACTTAAACCTAATGTCATTCCACTTTCAATCCATGAAGCTGCCTCTTCAGGTGTCACTACTCGATCTTTTAATCGTTGATCCCTAATTCTATCTAAATTATTCTCCATATGTACTCCCTCTCCCAATGAATATTCATAATTATTTTACACATTAACACTATCAAAATAGGGATTTCGGTATACAATGCCGAAAATTCAGATAAAACAGCAAATCTAGGTTCTAAAGCAGAACATTTTAGAATCCTAGAAGCTTACGAAAAAAGCTAGCATATGATTGACTCACTGGTACCCTCTCCCCGTTATCCATTGAAAGTAAAAAAGTAGAGTGGGTATCAGGATAAATCGCCTTAATATGATTCACATTTACTATAAAGGAACGGTGGCATCTAATAAACGAATCTTTCGGAAGTAAGTATTCAAATTCTTGTAGAGAGTACTTATGTGTTCCTGTTAACTCTTCTGAATTCACATACGTTTTTTTATCTTTAGCCTCTAAATACATCACCTTTGAAAAAGGAACTGGAACCCATCCGTCTGTTGTTTTTAAAGTAACGACTGACTTTCCATCCGTTAAAGCTGGATAAATTGCCGTCACGCAACCTTCAATCTTGTCATTATTTGAAAATGGTACCGCCATTCCATGATAAGGAATACCGAAAACATCTCGGTTAATAAACTCGGAGGCTTTTTGCTTCGTTACCATTGCTTTATGAGCAATCGTTCCTTCCTTAATAGGATCCCCGGCGCTAATCTTTAAATCAATACGTTTACTTGGCCGATAGTAAATATATTCTTCCTTATTCGAAACGGCGATTGATATTTCATCTGAAAATAATTCCCCAACAACATCTAGTAGTATACCTAACGTTTTATCTTCCATAGTATGAACACCTCATTTACTATTATAATTTATAAAACCGTTCAACAATTTGAACAGTTTTATAAACAGTTTAGTTCACCTTAGCCCCATAGCATCTAGCTACTGCAACTGCCTGTGCTATATCTAATTTTACATTTTTTAAATCGAAACTTGTAAAGTCAATTCTATCAACTATCGCTCCTTTTAAATTTGCACCGCTAAGCTTCGCCTTCCCTAATTGTGCACCGGTTAAATCCGCTTCACGTAAATCTGCTTTTTCTAAATTACATTCATATAAATCAGCTTCAATTAAACGTATACCTTTTAACATTTGTTTACTTAAGTTCACGAACCTTAAATTCGTGTATGACCAATCACCCGATATGATAGTTATTCCATCTAAATTCGCCTCTTCAAAATCAGAGCCAGTCATTTTACATTCTTCAAACTTCGATACGAATAAATTCGTACCAACAAACTTACAATTTGCAAATGTAGTTCCTTGATGGATAGAAGCGTTAAAAAGAGCGCCGGTAAAATCACATTCGATGAAATTACAATTTTCAGTCGAAACTTCCGATGCATCTATCCCTCTAAAACGGCATTTTATGAATGTACTATTCTTCAATTCCTCTTCTTTAATCAAGACATCTTGAAAATCTATTTCTACATATTCTTTATTTACAAATGCACTCATAACTATTCCTTCATCTCCTTAAAGAAACCTCACTTCAAAAAAGTGAGGTTTCTTCTCATACAATATGCTTATCTAACCAAGAAATCAAATCTTGAAATACTTCATCTCGATTTACTTCATGGAACATTTCATGTCTTCCATTTTCATATAAACGCAGTGTTACATCTTTCACGCCACATTTTTTATAATTCTCATATACTTCCTTTACACCTTTCCCCATATCCCCCACAGGATCACGATCTCCTGAAAAAATATGTATTGGAAGGTTTTGCGGTGTTTTCTTGAACTCTTCTAGTTTATTTACTTCTAATACACCAGAAAATAATTCTCGATAAAAACTAGTCGTACAAATGAATCCACATAATGGATCCGCAATATATTTATCTACTTGATTATTATCTGAAGATAACCAATCAAATTTTGTACGATTTGGTTTAAAGTGTGAATTGAAGTTTCCGAAAGATAAAAAGTTTAGCATCGGACTTTTCGTTTTTTCTCCGCGTAATTTCATCTCAATTGTCGCTACTTTATGACCGATACTTCCTAAAAGTCCTGGATTTCCACCAGTTCCTGAAATAAGAAATCCATCATACAATTCACCCTTCAGTTGTACAGCACGCCTTGATAAAAAAGAACCCATACTATGTCCAAGTAAAAATAACGGGCATGTCTGCTCTTTTCTTATCGTTTCAGATACAAAGATAACATCAGATACAGCCTCATTCCAACCTACATTGGGTTTAAAATGACCATAATCTTCTTCTCTCTTCACCGTTTTCCCATGACCTTTATGATCATGCGCATAAACACCATAGCCCGCTTCTAATAACGCATCAATAAAGTCTGTATAAACACCTGCATGTTCTGTCATACCATGTGCAATTTGAATAATCCCTTTCGGTTCACCTTCTGGTAACCACTTACGTAAATAAATTTCTGATCCATCCTTTGCCGTAACGAAACTTGCCTGTACGTTCATTTCGTCAGCTCCCAACTCTATTATGTATCTCAAAAAATGAATATCCATTCATTATTCTTATTATGTATTATATGCAATTGCCTTCATTATGACAAATGACTCACTTTTCTAATTAGCTCTTAAATTAATATGTTGACGAACCGTAGATGAAATTATATAGTTACTTACATAAAGTAATTATTATATTTTTGGGAGGTTTCTATGATGATGCCATCATTATTTTTAGCACATGGATCACCGATGCTCGCTATACAAGATACAGAATATACAAGTTTTTTAAAAATCCTTGGAGAAACATATAAACCGAAAGCAATTGTTATTTTCACCGCTCACTGGGAAAGCGAAGTATTAACGATTTCTTCATCAGATAACGAATATGAAACAATTTATGATTTTGGAGGTTTTCCCCCTGAGTTATACGAAATCAAATATCGTGCGAAAGGCTCTTCTAACATTGCATCTATGTTAGAAACAAAATTTAAAAATAAAGGTATTCCAGTCCATCATAATATGACGAGAGGTTTAGACCACGGCTCATGGACACTCTTGCACCGTATGTATCCAGAAGCAAATATTCCTGTCGTACAAATATCAGTCAATCCATTCCTTCCTGCAAAAGAGCAATTTAAGGTTGGAGAAGCATTAAAAGGACTTGGACAAGAAGATATTTTAGTAATCGGTAGCGGTGTTACCGTTCATAACTTACGAGCACTGAAATGGAATCAAAGTACACCCGAACAATGGGCAATTGAATTTGATGATTGGATTATAAAACATATGCAGACTAACAATAAAGATGCATTATTTAATTGGGAGAAAAATGCCCCTCATGCTCAATTAGCTGTACCAAGAGCAGAGCATTTTGTTCCTTTATTTATCGCTATGGGAAGTGGTGAAAATAGTGGTGAAGTCATTCACCGCAGTTACGAGCTTGGTACGTTAAGTTATCTTTGCCTCCAATTTTAAATAAAAAGGATGAAGCAATCATTGCTTCATCCTTTTCTTTTTCATTTACCTAGTTAACTAACTTCCAAATGTCGTTTCTCTGATACCTCTTCGTTCTTATTATGAAAATAAACCCAAATGCACGCAATAAATAATAGTGATGATGTAGAGAAGAAAACATATTGGAAGCCTGCATGTGCTGCAATTTGTCCACCAAGTACGGGTCCAATCATATTTCCTAAAAACTGAAACGATTGATTATACCCAAATATTCGTCCCGTTACATGGGTTGGTGTATGTTGTTTTAGTAGAGTTTGTACGGAAGGTAATAATCCTGCTTGTGCGATACCTAATAAAAATCGAAGAATTAATAGTTGCCAAGCTGAGGTTACAAATGCTTGCGGGATAAAAATAATTCCTGCAGCAAACAACGCTACAACTAACGTTTTTTGAGGACCAATTTGATCTGATAATCGTCCGAGTCTTGGTGCTGCCAAAATAACTGCTAACCCTGTCGCTGACATAACTGCACCCGCAATTGTTTCAATATGTGCAGTATGAGGGCCTACTAAATTTTTTACGTATAATGTAACAATTGGTTGAACAGACATATTAGCAAGTTGAATAATAAATGTTGTTACAAACAAACTAATAATTAAATGCTTCGCTGGAACCATCGTCCATACTTTTTTCGGTTGTACTTTTTTTGCTTGAGCGGAGTGATTCTCTTCATGTAGGAAGAAAAAAACGATGAGAAAAGAAAGGAATAAAAAAGCTCCTGTAACAAGAAAAACATGGCGCATTCCAATTAACTCAGACAAATATCCTCCAAGTAATGGACCAAGTAAAGAACCGCTCACTCCACCAGTTGAAATTGTAGAAATTGCCCAGCCTGAATGCTCTTTTGGAGTTTCTGCTGCAATAAATGTCATAGCCGTTGAAAGGAAACCAGATACTGCTCCCATTAAAAATCTTAGTGCGACTAGTTGATATACATCCGTTACAAATCCCATAAGCGTCATAATAATCGCCATACCTAGGCTCGCACGAATAAGCATCAATTTCCGTCCATGTATATCACCAAGTTTTCCCCATATTGGTGATACGATCGCACCCATTAAAAATGTTATACCAAATGCAAGTCCCGACCACTGTGCAATACTTGAAGTGCCAGTTACTCCTAATTCCTCAATATAAAAAGATAAAAAAGGAATTACTAAACTCATACCGGCTGCAGTGGTAAAACAACCTAGCCAACAAATCATTAAATTTCGTTTCCAGCTGGCCATTTTCACACCTTCTTTCTTTAGATACCCATTCTACACCCTTTCTTGTAAAAAGTTTAGTAATTTGCTTTATTTGTAAGATTTACTACAAAACCCGCTATTTTCTAGTAAAAATCACTACATTTCCACATTGTTTTCATAATAAAACCAACTCCACTTAAATGAAGTTGGTTAGTTATCCATTATTGGTATTAAACGCGCATTACAACATCGCTCATAAAACTCAACCGGACCCGCTTGTCCAATAATTGCATATTCATATCCATCTTGCTTCATACTATGTAAACAACGATGCAACAATTGCTTCCCTACACCTTTCACACGATTTTGTTTCGCTGTGCCCATTGGACCAAACAATCCTTTCTTTCCTCTCACTACATCATAGCAAGCGAAACCTACTATCCCTTCTTCTTGTTCTGCTATATAAATAGGTAAATTTTCTTTATATGTACGAAATCCATATTCTATTGAACGTAACCAACGTTCACCAAATTCTGCTTCAACAAAACTTGCTAATTTTTCAAAATCAGAAAGGTTAGCCTTTCTGACAGTACAAGTTAAATCATTATAAGTAGGAACAAAACATTTTAGATCAACCGCTAAATCTCTTGGTTCAGCTATAATATGTAATATACCTTTTTGTATTTGTGCATTTTCAATAAACGTATCCGCGCGAAATAGTGCATACATAACATGCCCTTCATTCATTATTACTTGCTGAAAACGTTCCATACGTTTCTTCGCTATTTGTAAAATTTCTAACACCTTATAAGATAACTTATATTGTCCTATTTCTTTATACCCTTGATCCGTTAAATCGTACTCTTTTCGTATTGAAAGCTTTTCTAAAAAGTCCGCACCAATGTGACGAAACAAATACATATACAACTCGCTGCAAACTCCAGTACCCTCTTTACACATCCCTATAAACAGATGAACTGGTTGAATGATATTATTTTCCGCCTCTTTTGCCCCAATCTTCAATATGCTATGAACACGTTTTGTAAATTGAAATTCCTCCATATGTATCTCCATCCCCCCTACTACTTTACTATTAAACCGTAACCATAAATAAGTGAAACGATTATTCCAACTACCAATATACCTGGCAGTAAATTTGCCACTTTAATTTTAATAATACTAAGTAAGTTCAATCCGATAGCAGCTATCATAATACCACCTGTAGCTGTCATTTCTACTATAAATTGATTCATTAATTCTTTCGGGACCAAACTATTAATTTGTGTTGCAAAAACCGCAATACCTCCTTCGTATAAAATAACTGGAATTGCCGAAAATACTACACCAATTCCTAGGGTTGTCGTTAATATAATAGAAATAAATCCATCGATAATTGCCTTTGTAAATAAAATATCGTGATTTCCACGAATCCCACTGTCGAGTGCACCAAGTATGCCCATCGCACCAATTGCAAATATTAAAGTAGCTGTTACAAAACCTTCTGATATGCTCCCTTTCCCTTTCGATCCAACTTTATTTTCTAGCCAATCTCCTAACTGTTTTAACTTTCCCTCTAATTGTAGCCATTCCCCGATGACCGTACCAATCACTAAACTTAGTATGACAACAAGAAAATTTTCACTTTTCAATGCCATTTGAAGTCCAAGCACAGTAACCGCTAAACCGATTGCATGCATAATTGTTCCCTTCATACTTTCTGGAATCCTACTAAATAATTTACCTAGTAAAGTACCAAGTATTATACAAACCCCATTTACAACTGCTCCTAATATAACCATTTCTCATTCTTCACCCTTCGAATTCTTTATTTCTATATTTTGGTTTATTCATTGATTTACAGGTTATCTATATGTTAACTTAATATTGAGAATATTAACAAATATTTTTTCGCAACATAAACGCAATTTTTTGTAGTTATACATAATGTGAAACTTTAATTAACGTGAGTTTTATTGCCTACAAATTGCGGTATAAATTCAAAAGGGAAGGTATTTATGAAAACTTTACTAAAACGATTTTTGTTAATAGCCTTTTGTATTACACCAATTGTTGTATTAATTAACCACTCTTTTACTTCAAAAGCGAAAGACAAACCCGATTTGCAAAACAAATCTAGTAAAACCGCTTCAACAAGTGAAAAGAAAATAGAGGACCCGGAAATTACACTCACCTTCTCTGGTGATACAATGTTCGATTGGCAGTTACGTCCTGTAATCGAAAAAAATGGGGCTGATTATCCATTCCAACATGTGAAAGAAGAAATAACAAAAGCTGATATTTCTTTCGTGAATTTAGAGTCAGCATTTACAACGAGAGAAAAGAAAGCCCCTGGACAACTGTTTTGGATTAAAAGTGATCCATCCACGCTTCAAGCTATAAAAAACACCGGTTATGACATCGTAAATATAGGGAATAACCATACACTTGATTATGGGCAAGAGGGATTATTGGATACAATCTCCCATGTAGAAAAATTAAAGTTCCCTTACATTGGAGCTGGAAAAAATGCAAAAGATGCATATACCGCGAGAGAAATGACTGTAAAAGGAAAAAAATTCAAATTCCTTTCCTTCGTCCGATTTATGCCTGATTTTACTTGGGTTGCTGATGACAATAAACCTGGCGTTGCGAATGGGTATGATTTAAACCTTGTAACAAAAACAATTAAAGAGCAAAAGAAAGATGCAGACTATTTAATTGTCTATATGCATTGGGGCGTTGAAAAATCAAACCGTCCGGTAGATTATCAAAAACAATATGTAAATAAAATGGTTACAGCCGGAGCCGATGCGATTGTCGGAAGCCATCCACATTGGTTACAAGGGTTTGAATATTATAATAACGTTCCTATCGCTTACTCATTAGGAAACTTTTTATTCCCAAGTTATGTGAACGGAAAAAGCGCTGAAACTGGCGTATTAACTTTAACTTTTAAAGGAGAGGATGTCCAAATGTCATTCAATCCTTACATCATTCGCAACAACCAAGTTTCCCCTGTGAATGAGGAGGAAAAGAGAAAAGCTCTACAATATTTACAAACGATTTCAACTGATGTAGAAATTGATGATGCAGGGAACATAAAAAATAAACGAAGCTAGATAGAACAAGATCGATTTCTCTGTCACATACTTTACAGAATAGGTGATGAACATGCTGAAAGATTTATTAGAAAATGTAAGTTTGTTAGAAAACATTTATAAAATATCTATAGCCGTTCTACTTTTATGTTCATTTTTCTCTGTTAGACTTCTAAAAAAACTAAAACGCGAGCGAAAACTTACTACCTTTGAATTTACTATGTATGTAATCATTCGTATTGCGATACTCTTTTGGTTAACTAGCTTTATCCTTCTTGAATATGGAAAGTATCTCGTTTAACTATAAAAAAGATAGAACAAGCAGCATTTCCCTTGCTTGTATCTATCTTTTTTTATTTGGATGCTAACTCTTTCCTTTCTATTAAATAAGCAAATCAAACAAAACAGGATTTTTATTAAGCTCCATAAATTGAATATTATTTTCTTTAAAACGAGTAATTAATTGCTCATAATCTTCTTTATGTTTTAACTCTACCCCGACTAATGCTGGACCATTTTCTTTATTATGCTTCTTAATGTATTCAAAGCGCGTAATATCATCTTCTGGCCCTAATCCTTTATCAAGAAATTCTCTTAGCGCACCGGAACGTTGCGGAAATTCAATGATAAAATAATGCTTTAACCCTTCGTAAATGAGCGAACGTTCTTTCATCTCTTGCATTCTATCAATATCGTTATTTCCACCACTTAGCGTACAAACAACTGTTTTACCTTTTATTTCATCTCTATATAAATCAAGCGCTGCAATAGATAATGCACCCGCCGGTTCAGCTACAATTGCATTTTTCTTATATAGTTCTAAAATCGTCGTACAAACCTTCCCCTCTGGTACTAAAACAATGTCATCAATTACATCTTTACACGTTTCAAATGTTAACTTCCCTACTTTTTTGACAGCTGCCCCATCAACAAAACTATCTATTTTCTCTAACGCGACATTTTCATTTTGAAGAAAAGCCTCTTTCATAGATGCAGCTCCCATTGGCTCTACACCAATGACTTTTGTAGCAGGACTAACACCTTTTACATATGTACCAACACCTGATGCTAATCCACCACCGCCAATTGCTGTAAAGATATAATCCACTGGTTTCTCCATATCATGCATAATTTCAACTGCAACTGTCCCTTGGCCAGCAACTACATACGGATCATCAAACGGATGAACAAACGTCATTCTATTTCCTTCACAATAGCGCTGTGCTTCTTGGAAAGAGCTATCAAATGTATCACCAACTAATACAATTTCTGCAAAATCACCACCGAAAAATTGTACTTGCGATACTTTTTGTTTCGGCGTCGTTGTTGGCATGAAGATTTTTGATGGAATCTTCAATAAATTACACGTATAAGCAACTCCTTGCGCATGATTACCAGCACTTGCACAAACAACACCGTTTTGTAATTGTTCTTTTGATAAACTTTGAATTAAATTGTACGCACCACGAATTTTGAAAGAGCGAATCAATTGTAAGTCTTCTCGTTTTACATAAACGTCACAATCATATTTCTCAGATAGAACTGTATCACGTTGTAACGGTGTTTTAATAACGATATCTTTCATGCAATTATGTGCCATTAAGATATCTTCAATTTTCACTCTCTCCTTTATCTTTTGCACCATTATATATCATCCTTATCTCTTTTTAATTGGCTCAATCAAAATCCGGGATTTTTAGAACTGCACCTGTATTCGCGGATGTTACCATCTGCGCATAACGTCCAAGCCAGCCCGTTTTCACTTTCGGTTCTGGTCGTTTCCACTCTTTTTTACGCTTATTTAATTCTTCTTCACTAACTCTTACTTCTAACAATCTTTCCTCAACATCGATACAAACGATATCCCCTTGTTCCAGATGTGCAATCGTTCCACCCGCAGCTGCTTCTGGGGAAATATGCCCCACTGAAATACCACGTGAAGCACCAGAGAAACGACCATCCGTTAATAGCGCAACATCTGCACCTAATCCCATACCGGCAATCGCTGAGGTTGGTGCTAACATCTCTGGCATACCAGGGCCGCCTCTTGGTCCTTCATAGCGAATAACAACTACATCGCCTTTCTTCACTTTCCCAAGCATAATGCCTGCAAGCGCCTCATCTTGTGAATTAAAAATAACGCAAGGTCCTTCAAATCGTTTTACTTCAGTTGCTCCGCTTTTAATAACTGCCCCATCTTTCGCAAGGTTTCCTTTTAATATACGTAATCCACCTTCTTCACTATGAGGGTTTTCAAGAGAATGAATTACTTCCTTATCTTTAATCTCTGCCTCAGCAATATTTTCTCTTAACGTCTGCCCAGTAGCAGTAATACGATCTAAATGAAGTACTCCCTCTTTTCGGCTCATCTCTTTCAAAATTGCACTAATCCCGCCTGCTCGATCAATATCTTCCATATGCCAATTGGAAGCAGGGCTTACTTTACATAAATGTGGTACACGTCTTGAAACTGCGTCAATGCGGCTCATATCATAATCTAGTCCTGCCTCATGCGCAAGTGCTAATGTATGCAACACTGTATTTGTCGAACCGCCCATCGCCATATCAAGCGCGAACGCATCATCAATTGCTTCTTCCGTTACAATGTCCCTTGGTTTAATATCTCTATCAATTAAAATTTTTAATTTTTCTGCTGCTTGTTTAATTAATTCTTCGCGTCTTGGGTCAATAGCTAAAATACTTCCGTTACCAGGAAGAGCTAAACCTAACACTTCACATAAACAGTTCATAGAATTCGCTGTAAACATACCAGAACAAGAACCACAAGATGGACAGCCATGATCTTCAATATCCTTTAATTCTTCTTCTGAAATTTTCCCAGATTGATAAGCTCCTACTCCTTCGAAAACAGAACTTAAATCGACAACGTCTCCTTTTGACGTTTTTCCAGCCGCCATCGGACCACCTGAAACAAAAACAGTTGGAATGTTAATACGAAGTGCAGCCATCATCATACCGGGTGTAATTTTGTCACAGTTTGGAATACAAATCATGCCATCAAACCAATGTGCATTTACAACCGTTTCTACTGAATCTGCAATGATTTCACGACTTGGAAGCGAATAACGCATACCGATATGCCCCATCGCAATACCGTCATCTACTCCAATTGTGTTAAACTCAAATGGAACCATACCTGCTGCACGCACAGCTTCTTTAACAAGTTTCCCAAACTCATTTAAGTGCTTATGACCTGGAATAATTTCAATGAAAGAATTACAGATAGCTATAAACGGTTTATCAAAATCTTCATCTTTCAAACCAGTTGCTTTTAATAAACTACGGTGCGGCGCTTTATCAAAACCTTTTTTAATCATGTCACTTCTCATCTTGTCAAATCCCCTCTTACATATTTTTCACTTACAATCACTTACTCTATTTTTTTACTAATTCTTTCGATGCATGAATCCAGCTCATCATTTCACGAAGCTCTGCCCCGACTTTTTCTAACTGATGATTTTGCTCTGCTTTTTTCATCGCATTATATGTTGGACGCCCAGCTTGATTTTCTAAAATCCATTTCTTCGCGAATTCACCTTGCTGAATTTCTGTAAGCACTCGTTTCATCTCTTTTTTCGTTTCATCTGTAACAATTCTCGATCCTGTTACATAATCTCCAAACTCAGCCGTATCAGAAATAGAATGGCGCATGTTCGTTAAACCACCTTCGTACATTAAATCAACAATTAATTTTAATTCATGTAAACATTCGAAGTATGCAATTTCAGGACGATATCCACCTTCTGTTAATGTTTCAAAACCAGCTTTCACAAGTGCAGTTACCCCGCCGCAAAGTACCGCTTGCTCTCCGAATAAATCCGTCTCTGTTTCTTCTTGGAATGTCGTTTCAATTACACCTGCACGTGTACACCCTACACCTTTTGCATACGCAAGTGCTACATGTAATGCGGTGCCTGTTGCATCTTGATGTACTGCGACTAACGCCGCAACACCATTCCCTTCTTGGAATACACGGCGAACGAGATGACCTGGACTTTTTGGTGCTACCATTGCTACATCTACGTAACTTGGCGGGTTAATTTGTCCGAAGTGAATATTAAATCCATGTGAGAAAAGTAACATTTGCCCTTCACGGAGATTCTCTTCTACTTCTGTTTTATACACATGTGCTTGCTGTTCATCTGGCAATAACATTTGTACGACTTGCGCGGTTCGAACCGCTTCTGAAACAGACATTACTTCGAACCCATCTGCTTTTGCTACTTCAAAAGACTTACCAGGTCGAACACCAACTACAACTTCTACACCAGAATCACGTAAATTTTGTGCCTGCGCATGACCTTGAGATCCATAACCAATGACCGCAACTGCTTTCCCTTGTAATAACTCTACATTTGCATCTTTCTCATAATACGTTTTCATATTGGATACACTCCTTATAATTTATTTACTTGCAGTACATCAATTAATTTTTTCAACTGACTAACAAGTAATGTCGCTTCATTTTCAGTACAAACTGCTGTGAGTTTCATTTCAGAAACACCACTAGTATCTCTTTCGTTTAAATGTAAAGAAGAAATATAATAACCACGCCGAGCAAAAATTCCACTTATACGTAATAAGACGCTTGGCTCGTTATGAATAACGAGTGAAAAAGTATGACTCATTCTTCCCACCTCTTCATCATCATTTCGTTATTCCCTTTGTTTGGCGGAACCATCGGAAATACGTTTTCACCTTCTTCTACACAAAAATCAACTACAACAGGACCTTCGTGAGCAAATGCTTCTAACATCACTTGTTTCGCCTCTGTTGAATTTGTCGCCCTTAATCCCTTCACTCCATAAGCTTCTGCCACTTTTACAAAATCTGGTGATCCGATTTTTGACTCTGATAAACGGTTTTCATAAAACATCTCTTGCCATTGCCTTACCATCCCTAAAAATTTGTTATTTATAATAAATACTTTTACAGGAATATTATTTTCAGCAATTGTTTGTAGTTCTTGAATGTTCATTTGAAAAGAAGCATCGCCTGCAATACAAATGACGAGTTCTTCTTCTTTTGCAAGTTGAGCACCAATTGCCGCCGGGAAACCAAACCCCATCGTTCCTAGCCCACCAGATGTTAGAAAAGTCCGTGGATTTTTCGCTTTATAAAAATGCGCAGCCCACATTTGATGCTGTCCTACTTCTGTCGTTACAATCGCTTCACCATTCGTTAATTCACTTACTAGACTAATAACATGCTGTGGTTTTAACTCACTTTCTTTTTGATTGTAGGAAAGAGGGTATTCCGCTTTCCATTCCTCGATTTTCGTAAGCCATTCATCTGTCCGTGCATCAATCGGCATACGTAACAACATATGTAACGCATTTTTCACATCTCCAACAACCGCATATTCCACAGTTACATTTTTATGAAACTCTGAAGAATCTATATCAATATGTACCTTTTTCGAATACGGAGAAAAAAGTTCTAATTTTCCTGTTACACGATCATCAAACCGAACACCCAAAGCAAGTAGTAAATCACATTCTGTTACTGCCATATTTGCAGCGTACGTTCCATGCATGCCGAGCATTCCTAAAAATAATGAATCTCCCGGCGGGTATGCACCCAGTCCCATTAAAGTGGAAACGACAGGAATACGATTCTCCCTCGCAAATTTGATGAGTTCATCAGAAGCACCCGAATGAATGACACCTCCTCCGATATAAAGAAGTGGGCGTTTAGCTTTTGAAATTTCTTTAGCTATCTCTCTAAGTTTTATACTGTCTGGCATAGGCTCTAATTTATATCCTGGAATCTCAATCACTTCATTATAAAAACTTGTTACATTTTCATTTTGAATATCTTTTGGAATATCAATTAATACCGGCCCCGGCCGCCCGCTTTCGGCGATGTAAAAAGCTTCTTGTACAATGCGCGATAAATGATTCACATCACGAACTTGGTAATTATGCTTCGTAACAGGTACTGTAATCCCAACAACATCTGCTTCTTGAAATCCGTCTTTTCCGATGAGAGGTTTTGCAACTTGCCCTGTAATAACAACTAAAGGAATCGAATCCATATAAGCATCCGCTAAACCCGTAACTAAATTCGTCGCCCCTGGGCCAGAGGTAGCAAAGACTACCCCGACCTTTCCAGAAGCTCTCGCATATCCTTCTGCCGCATGAATGGCAGCTTGTTCATGACGAGTTAAAACGTGCTTCACACCACTTCCGTATAACGCATCGTATACTGGCAAAATCGCTCCGCCCGGATAACCGAAAACAGTCGTTACGCCTAATTTTTTCAAACATTGAATAACGTGTCCGGCACCTGTCACTTCTTCACACTGCAATTTCTCACATGCTGTATGCTGCTCCATTTTAATTAACTCCTCTCCCTACCTACAGTAAGCTTTCCACCAGTCCTGGAACACGTACTCCTCTTTCTCTCGTTAATTTTTTAAATTCCTCTGTCAATTGTTTCGTTACACTTCCGGGTTTCCCATCCCCAATCTCTCTTGAATCAACTTTTACAACTGGAATTAATTCTGCTGCCGTTCCCGTTAAAAACACTTCATCTGCTACATATACGTCATGGCGAGTAAATGGCCGTTCCTCACATGGAATATGAAGTCGCTCACATAGCTCGATAACACTATTTCTCGTAATACCTTCTAGCGCTCCTAAATAAGAAGGAGGTGTTAACACCTTTCCATCTTTCACAACGAAAACATTATCTCCAGATCCTTCACAAACATATCCTTGTTGATTTAACATAAGTGCCTCTAGCACTCCTGCTTGCGCCGCTTCAATTTTTACAAGTACGTTATTTAAGTAGTTCATTGACTTAATGCGTGGGTCTAATGCGTCTGGCGTGTTACGTCTTGATGCAACAGATACAACGCTTAATCCATTATCGTAAAATTCCTGTGGGAACAACTTTAATTGTTCTGCAATGATAATAACGCTCGGTTTCACACAACTTCTCGGATCGAGTCCTAAGTCACCCTTTCCTCTTGAAACAATTAACCGAATGTAGGCATCCGCATACTCATTTTTTTGCAATGTTTGTAAAACTGCTTCTTCCATTTCTTTAACCGTCAGCGGGATTGTAAGTAAAATAGATTTTGCCGATTCATATAATCGTTTTACATGTTCTTTTAAACAAAATACATTTCCACCGTAACTACGAATTCCTTCAAATACACCGTCTCCGTATAAAAAACCGTGATCATATACTGAAACAACTGCCTTTTCTTTTTCTACAAATTCCCCATTCATATAAATGTACTGATTTCCCATCTCACATCGCTCCTCTTTTTTTCTCTCTATTTTTGCAATCTATTTCTATATCGATTGCTGAGATGAGTATTTTTAACAGAATATTCAGTATATAAACCTTAAAAATATACTCGTCTCAACAATCGATTACATACATACTTGTAGCGATCCATTGCTGAGACGAGGGAATCGTGGTACCACTCAGCTTCCTTACACTTCTCACGAAATATAAGCTCTGCAAGTCCAATTAGACTTTTGTTTTTCTATCGGAAACAACTCCGCTACTTTTTACTAGTTTTCAAAAATAGTGCTCCGAGGTGATCTTCAATGATGAAATTGTTACCACCCTCACAGCATCTGGGTAGCTCTCTGAAACAATTTTTATCATTTACTCTCCTCTTCTACGCATTCTCTTATTCCATTTTTTAAAATAAAAACTCTCGCCTCAGCAATCAACTACTACAATTTAGTAGCTTTGATTGCTGAGGCGAGAGTTTCGCGTTACCACTCAGCTTCCTTATACTTCTCACGAAATATAAGCTCTGTAGGTCCAATTAGACCCCCGTCCTTTTACCGGAGACGATGCCGTCGCTCTCTACTCAGTTTCCCTTTCGCAAGCGATGCTCCGAGGTGATCTTCAATGATTCGATTGTTACTACTCTCACAGCCTAGGAGCAGCTCTCTGAAACGATCATAACCATCTACTTTCCTCTTCTTTGCATATGCAATATATAAAGTTAGAAAATTCTTAATTGACTTTTATTTGTTAAACGTATTATAGGACGTTGTTCTTTTCATTGTCAACATGTTTTCGAAAAATATTTTTAATAATATACACATTTTCGAATCTTTTTTATTGCGAAACAAAAATTTTTGTATAATACTATATAAAACATATATATTTAGGAGGATTACAGCAATGTCCGAAAAAACATACGAACTCGCAACATTTGCAGGCGGTTGCTTTTGGTGCATGGTAAAGCCATTTGATGAACTTCCTGGTATTCATAAAGTACTTTCCGGCTATGCAGGTGGCTATGTAGAAAACCCAACATATGAACAAGTAAAAGCGGGTACATCTGGTCATTTAGAAGTTGTACAAATTACATTTGATCCTTCTATTTTCCCATATGAAAAATTACTGGATTTATATTGGCCACAAATCGATCCAACTGATGATGGCGGACAATTCTTTGACCGTGGTCCATCTTATCGCACCGCTATTTTTTATCATACCGAAACGCAAAAGGAGCTTGCTGAAAAATCAAAACAAGCTCTTGCAGAAAGCGGGATGTTTAAAGATCCAATTGTAACTGAAATTCGCCCGGCTGCACCTTTTTATGAGGCTGAAGAATACCATCAACATTTCTATAAAAAGAACCCAGAGAAATATGCTACTGAGCAAAAAGAATCTGGCCGTGAAGACTTTATAAAAGAAAATTGGCAAAAAAAATAATAAAGTGAAACTTTANNCCATTAAAGCGGGATAAAAGTACCATACAATGATGAGAACAACCGCTGTTAATGCCCAAAGCGCTATTTCATTTTTCACTCTACTCTTTTTCTTAGTCATTTCATCTCCTCCGAATGGCAATACAGCGTATTCAAGATTTCCTCTGTTTCATTGTCCACCTTATATACGTGAATACATCCTTACAAATCCTTATAACAAGACCACCAATGATTCCGATTGCAATTGAAATTACTAACATCTGTACAAAACTAAGAGTAGTTGTGTATGTTATGTAGATAACAATGCATACAAGTAAAACATCCGGTAAAGAAAGCAAAAACTTTTTAAGCATTTTTTCAGCTCTCCTATGTTGTATTTATAAATTATATCTCTCAAAAAGGAAATCTATTACCATTCTCAAAATAAAAGACCTCCAGTTTCAGCACTAGAGGTCTTCCATTTTATTTCTTTAATCGCTCAATAAAATCATGTAATTTATCAAGTGACTTCATATTGTGATTACAAGCTATACCATCTTTGCAAATATAGTTTCCCTTTTTCACGAAAGTTCCTGGTACATCACCTTTAATTTCAACTAAAAACATTCCAACTTCTTCATGCCCATGACATAATGAACAAATGCTCTTTTTATTTAAGCTTTGGAACGTTCCTTGCAGACCAACAAACTTATTTTTATCATTTTTCGCTATAATAAATTTCCTGCTTGACCCTTTATCAATCCAGCTTAAATAAGATAATTCTTTCATATCCAGTCCTTCCATATCAGGAAGTTTCAACTTTTTCGCTTTAGGAAATAATTTTTTTAATGTTTGCGCTGTAACTTCCTGAAACGGAATGACATACGGATTTATTTTCAGTAAAAACGATTCTGCATCTTCTCTATTTTGAACTGTTAATACGGTATCAATTAACTCTTTCTGTTCATCCGTTAAATTCTCAAATACATGTATTATCTTTTCAATCGCTAATGATTTTAACGCTTGAATGACACCTCTATCATTTGCCGTTGCGTGCCCATTTGCTAAAATATAAGCTTGTGATTTTATAAAATTATATTGATCACTTCTAATAAAAGCTTCCATCTTTATCACTCCATACAAATTGTTGATCTAGTCTTATTGTATACAATGATTCAACTTTTTGATATGTAAAAGATAACTTGGAAACGAATATTACATACCCTGGCTACGTTCTACCGAGTCATTTCCTGACAAAAGAAACCATCGTCTGTTTTCCATTCTGCATATAATACATCCTCAAATTTAGTAATCCCTCTTTGCTTTATTTGCTTATACAGCCATCCTTCATCAAAACCAGCTTCCCTCAAATTATCTTTCACTACTTTTCCATCACTAATTAATGAAATTGGTAAGTATACAGGCTTATGTTTTAAACTTAAATCATTTATAGTAGGAGATTCATATTTGCTCTTTTTCAGAACACTTATGTTTCCGTTAGGTTCCAATATCATATATTCAACTTCTCGAATAGAAAAAATATCTTTTTGTTGTCTAAGCATTTGTTGTAATTGATTAATATCCAAATGATTTGAACTTAATTGTTCTCGATCAATCTTTCCATTACGGATAATAATGGAAGGATACCCTTCAAAAAACCTTCTTGTTCCTCTAATTTTTTGTGTTATCACTTCAATTGAATAAATTAAAATTACCCAAACAAATACTGAATATAAAATAGACCACACTTTAATTTTAGGATCATATATTGAATTTCCAACGAGCTCACCAAGGACGATAGCAGAAATAAAATCAAAGGGTGTTAGCTGAGATATTTGTGTTTTCCCTAGTATTTTTGTAGCAATTAATAGAACAAAGAAACCAATTAAAAGCTCTATCGTTATTTGTCCAATATGATTCATAAATGCTCACCTTTCTGCTTTTCACTCAAATGTTCTATATTCTATTTAGTAAAAAAACGGCACATTTTTCTATTATCTTGTCCATTCATACGCAATATATCCAATACATACAAGACAAAAAAGAGTCTAGTTCAAAATAATATTTGAACTAGACTCTTTTATCTTCATTTAGAGTACACAATCTTTTTAATCGTTTCTCCGGAAAGAAAATACTCCTCTGCAAGTTGATGAATGGAAATCCCGCTTTTAAACGCATCTTTAATGGCTTTGTTTCTTTCATCTAGTTGTTTTCTTCCTCCAGATCGTGTACCCCATTTATAATGTTTTGTTTCTTGTTTTGGAATGTAAATTGTTTCACCTTGTATATACTTTTGAATTTCAGTAATTAAACTTTCTGGTAAAACCGTCGCAGCTTTAACGTATTTCATTTCTGCTCGCCCCTTATTTTTTATGGTTCATTTCAATAAGGTGCAAAGCCAAATATAAAAATGATTCGAGCTCATTTAGGCGATTGTATATTACTTGTCTACCTCACGCAAAGTATCGCCATTTCCATACTTGGCTTTGCATGAGACGCTGCAGTGTCCGGCAATTGAATTGTAATCGCCATTTAAACACCTCCTAATATACCTTTTATATTTTATTATATGACAAATTCCTTCCCCTTGCATCCACATCCTTTTTAAAGCGTGAAATTACTTAATTTGATATAATACTTTTTAGTCCAATCCAAAAATATAGTGAGGTTGCTTTATGAAAAAGAAAATAATCATTACAATCGTTACATTATTCATTATTACTGTAGCATTATTTGGAACATACAAATTGATGAACGCAAGAGGCTTTCAATTGTTTGGAGATTTAACAAACCGAGTAGAAACAAATGAAAAAGTGGTTGCTTTAACTTTTGATGATGGTCCTACGAGCAATGTAAAACAAATATTACCGCTACTAGATACATACAATGCAAAAGCTACCTTCTTTTTAATCGGAAATGAATTAGAAAAAAACCTATCGTTAGGAGAAGCTATCGTACAATCTGGACACCAAGTTGGAAACCATACATATTCTCATAACAGAATGGTTTTTAAAACACCTTCTTATATTAAAGAAGAAATAGAAAAAACGAATGCATTAATCCGCCAAACAGGATATACAGGCGAAATTGATTTTAGACCACCTAACGGAAAAAAGCTAATTGGTCTGCCCTATTATTTAAATAAAAATAATATCGAAACAATCACATGGGACCTTGAACCTGATACTTTTTATAAATCTGCTGCTGATAAAATTAAATATGTTAATAAAAATGTACAACCAGGTTCTATCATTTTATTACACTCTATGTACGATGAGTCTAATGAAAATTTACAGACCATTGAAGGTATTTTAGACTCATTATCTAAGAAGGGATATCAGTTCGTAACGGTAAACGAGCTGCAAAAAAGAGCAAAATAAAAAGGTAGCGTATCATAAAACGATGCGCTACCTTTCTTTTTAAATAATGCCAAGTACATTTAAGAATACGATAATAATCGCAATTGGTGCGATGAAGCGAAGTAAGAATAACCATAATACGAATAATTTATAGCCCTTATTTTTACTTACACCAAGCTCTTTCATTAATACATCTTTCTTCATTTTTAAAGGAACGAAGATAGAAACTAATAAAACACCAAGTGGCATTAGTACGTTACTAACTGCATAATCCGCTAAATCAAAGACTGTCTTTCCGAAAATCTTCAGATCACTTAATATACCAAATGATAATGCTGATGGTACTCCAACAACGAAGATTAGTAATCCTACGATTAAAGCCATTTTTTCACGTTTTCCTTTACCTTTTGCAGTTAAAGATGCAACGCTAATTTCTAACATCGAAATTGCTGATGTAATAGTAGCAAAGAAGAATAGTAATAAGAAAACGATGAAGAATAATTTTCCGAATGCCATTTTACTGAAAATAGCTGGCAGTACGATAAATAATAACCCCGGTCCTTGAGATGGTTCCATTCCAAATGCGAACACTACTGGGAAAATTGCAAGCCCTGCAAGTAATGTAATCACAAGCGTTAAAGCTACGATAGAAAATGCTGAACGTGGTAAGCTTTCTTCTTTCGGTAAGTAAGAGCTATACGTTACCATAACAGCTACACCGACAGATAGGGAGAAGAACGATTGTCCCATTGCATATAATATGACTTCTGATGTTACATGTGAGAAATCAGGTTGTAAGAAGAAACGAACTCCTTCTCCAGCACCATCTAACGTAAGTGCACGAACGATTAATACAAAGAACAAAACGAATAGTGCTGGCATGAAATATTTATTTACTTTTTCAACACCATTTTGTACACCTTTACTTACGATGAAAATAGTAATAAGGATGAATAATAGCTGCGAGCCAACTGCTAAATACGGATTGGAAATGATTTCACCAAACGTAGCTTCATATGCCCCATTTCCTTCCCATAGTCTACCTGTAATTGCATTCCATAAATATAATAAAATCCAGCCTCCTACAACACTGTAGAAAGAAAGTAATATGAAACATGTTACAATCCCTAATTTCCCTAACCATGGCCATAATGTTTTTGGTGCGATTTCTCTATATGCATCAACGGCCTCTTTTTGTGTACTTCTTCCGATAACGAATTCAGCTAATAATAGCGGTAAACCAATTAATAATGTGAAACCGATGAAAATAAGGAAGAACGCGCCGCCCCCTCCAATTCCGGCCATGTATGGGAACTTCCAAATTGCCCCTAGACCAATCGCTGAACCTGCTGCAGCTAATACGAAACCTAATTTCGATGTCCATTGCTGTGAATTCATTTGTTAATCTCCTCTCTCTATCTTTTTCTGTATTACAATCCGGTATTTATATTGTTCTATTCACACTCTTTTCTAATACGTTCACTTCCTCTCCACTAATAAAAAAACGCCCCTACGTAAATACGTAGGGACGATAAAAATATCGCGGTACCACCCTAGTTATGAAGATACAACAAAAGTAAGACCTAAATAAAAAACGCCCCTACGCAAATACGTAGGGACGATAAAATATCGCGGTACCACCCTAGTTATGAAGCCACAACAAAGTAAGACCTAAATAAAAAACGTCCCTACGTAAATACGTAGGGACGATAAATATCGCGGTACCACCCTAGTTGTGAAACAATCTTCACCACTTTATTTGATAACGGTATAAACTACCGTCTTTCATTTCCTCAAAATATGAGATTTATGAAAGATGCTCCAGGACGAACTTCATGAATAATCTATATACTGATTCACACCAACCATCAGCTCTCTGAAATAGGGAGATATTCACTACTATACCCTTTCATTGCCCAAATATTATTTTCCGAATTGATTACTATCATTTTTATCACACATTAAAAATAGTGTCAACTTATATTTTGAATTTTTACGTATTACATTCTATTTAAAAATGTAAAATATGACTTTTAAATGAATAATATTAGAATATTTATGTTCCATACTATATTAACTTCTCTAACAGGTTTATAGTAGTATACGATGAACGCAAGACAGCACGAGTAGGAGGAAAGAATTTTGTCTACTTCAAAAGTTTTAAAAGGAACTGCTTTATTAAGCGGTGCGACAATGATCTCACGTATATTAGGTTTTATATACTTTTTCCCTTTTCAACTATTAGTCGGAACACAAGGGGTCGCTTTATATGGATATGCATACTCTTGGTACGGTATTTTATTAAGCTTTTCAACTGCCGGTATTCCTATTGCCGTTTCCAAATTTGTTGCAAAGCATAATGCGCTTGGTGATTATAGTACAAGCAAAAAATTATACAACTCTAGCGTAAAATTAATGCTGTTTATGGGCTTTTTAGGGTTTTTAGTTTTATTTATTGGAGCACCATACATATCACAATTTATTATTCGCTCGAAAACGCCAGATCCACAATTTATCTCTGACGTAACACTTACGATGCGAGCATTAAGTTTCGCACTTATTATCGTACCAGCAATGAGCGTTACACGTGGTTATTTCCAAGGATTTCAACATATGAAACCAAGTGCTGTTTCTCAAGTCGTAGAACAAATTGCACGCGTTGTTTTCATTTTAGTTGGTAGTTTCATCGTCTCAAAACTATTAGGGGGTTCCGTAGCTTCTTCTGTTGCAGTTGCTACGTTTGGTGCTGTTATCGGGGCACTTGCCAGCGTCTCTATTTTAATGATGTACTGGAAAAAATATAACCGATTAAAACCTCCCGAAGGAGAATTAAAGTCAAGGGCATCGAATATCCCATTAAAAAATATTTATATAGAATTACTTCGATATGCTATCCCAATTGTATTTGTCGGTATCGCAATACCGCTCTATACGTTAGTAGATCAATATACTGTAGCTGATGTCCTTAGAGCGATGGGAGAGCCTTTAGAAACAGCGAATGCAGTGTTCGCTTATATAACGAACTACGCCCAAAAGTTAATTATGATTCCAGCTTCACTTGCTACTGGATTCTCATTAACGATCATTCCGGCTATAACGAAATCTTATACAAGCGGAAAACTAGAAGAATTACAAGAACAAATTGCAAAGATATTTCAAGTCTTGTTATTCTTCACTATCCCCGCTGCATTCGGTCTTGCTAGCATCGCTTACGATGCATTCCGTACGGTTTATGTAAATCCTGAAATTGCACTCGGGGGATCACAATATTTAATTTCATTTGCACCTTCTGCTATATTAAGTGCGGTTTTCACAGTTTCAGCAGCTATTTTACAAGGAATCGATTATCAAAGAAAAACGATGATCGCTTTCTCATTCGGTATTCTCGTTAAAGTTTTAGTAAATACACCGCTCTTACATTTATTTGGCGGACACGGTGCTGTACTTGGAACCATTCTTGGATACCTCGTTTCCAATGTTATCATGTTGTACTGCATCGTTAAGTTTGCGAAATTTAACATTGGTGAAACAGCAAAAACAGTATTTCTTATTACGATTTACTCCGCAGCGATGTCTGCTGTTGTAATAGCATTAAAAGCAATTTTAAAATGGTTAATTCCTGGACAATCTTATATGGAATCACTTCTCATTGTTGTTATTTGCGGCACTATAGGAGGAATTGTTTACCTTTTATTCGTCCTAACGAGCGGACTTGCTTCACATATTCTCGGTGATAAGATTCAACGGTTACCCGTAATAGGTAAATTAATTAAATAAAAAAGAAGAGATGTAACGCATTGTTACATCCCTTCTTTTTTACTTCGCATATTGCATACGTTTTTGTTGTTCGGCAATATGTAATTCTGGATCATGTTGTTCTACTAAATGGAATAGTTCTTCAATTAACACTTCTAACTCCTGTACACTATACTCCGGTTTCCCTATTAATGTATTCGCCATACGCTCATATAAGTTTTCAGGCTTAATACTCATTCGTTCCACATTATATGGCATCCATTTAAACGCTGGGTGATGTACATACATTTTATTCAAACCAAATAAGACCCCCAATATATTCCTTTGTGCTTCACAAATAACATCATATAACATAAGCCAGTCTTTTCGTTTTAAAAGCGCCTCTCGATTATGCCAGCGATTGCTTAACCAAAGGTTTTCTGAAATCATCCGTTTCGCTAGGTCTTCTGGATATGCTACCACTCTACCTTTTAATTCATATACTTTCTCTTCTCCATACAAACTAACACCATCATGAACGGATGATACGATACATTGTTTTTCATAACTTATATCATATTGAACCACGACATCCTCAATAACTTTCTCTACTGTTTCTGTTAAAAAGTTACTAATCTCTAATTTAATTCCTTCTTTCGTCAAATATGTTTCCGACCATTCTTCTTCCTCGTAAGGATGGTATGACAAAATTGTTCCACCAATATAGTTAATAGGCCCTTTACGATCTTCATCCTCTGGTGGCATTGACCATAAAATATGTAGTTCTATATCTGAATGTTCATCTTCTAGCTTTCTAGCTACTGAACCCGCTAAAATAATAGCCTCTACTTTTGGATTTCTCCTATAAATCTCCGACATTTCTATTGCTTTCTCTTTTAATCCCACTTTATTTCCCCCTAAAATTGCAGTACATCATTACTTTTTTATTTATCTATTTCGATATTACTTTTTCGAATTCCTACTAAATCATATCTCCACCCAATAACGCTGAACAATTTCACTTGTATGAGAAGAAACTACTTCATCTTCTAACACACCGCCAACCTTTTGAATCGTTTTAGCAGAGCCGATATTCGATTTATCACAAGTTATTAACACTTTCTTCAATCCTAATTTTTGCGCTTCACCCAATGCAAGTTTCAATTGTTTTGTCGCGTAACCTCGGCGACGTTTATCCGGATGTACACTATATCCAATATGACCACTTTCCCGCAATAATTCTTCGTTTAATCGATGTCTAATATTCACAAAACCTATAAGTTCCCCTTGTTCAAAACTTAAAAATTGGCTAGATGGTACTCGATTAGCTTTTAAGTTTTCTCCCACTTCTTGTATACTCACTTTTTCAAACCATTCATCGAGAGAATCAAAATTTTGTAAAGAACTACTGCCGTGTGGTTGTTCTCCTGATTGTAAAAACGCATGTTTATATTCCATAATTTCTCCACTATATTCACGTATTGGTTTTAATAGTTTCATTGTTATTCTCCCCCTCTTTACAACCTAAAACAAACACCTTACTCGTAACAATTTCACGAGTAAGGTGTTTTTATCATTTTCATTCAAATAATCCCATACTCAAATACCGCTCACCTGTATCAGGTGCAATACATAAAACTTTTTTACCAGCGCCTAATCGTTTTGCGATCATAATCGCTGCGTAAACAGAAGCGCCTGAAGATGGCCCAACTAACAATCCCTCTTGTCTAGCTAAGTTTCTCATCGTCGTTAAAGCCTCTTCGTCTGCAATTTGAATAATTTCGTTATACACTTCCGTATTTAAGTTTTTCGGGATAAACCCTGGACTTGTTCCGACTAATTTATGAGGACCTGGAACACCGCCTGATAAAACGGGAGATCCTTTCGGTTCTACTACTGCAATATATAAGTTTGGTATTTTCTCTTTTAAAGTTTCCCCAGTCCCTGTAATAGTTCCACCAGTTCCAGCCGTCGCTACGAATGCATCAAGCTCGCCATCCATTTGTTCATAAATTTCAAGTGCAGTTGTATAACGATGAATATTCGGGTTTGCTGGATTTTCAAATTGCTGCGGAATAAAACTATTCGGAATTTGCTTTTGCAGTTCTAACGCCTTCACAATTGCTCCTGGCATTCTTTGTTCTGCTGGTGTTAATACTACTTCTGCACCGTATGCTTTCAATAAATTTATACGCTCTTTTGACATATTGTCCGGCATAATTAAAATCGCTTTATATCCTTTCGCAGCCGCGTTCATCGCTAAACCAATTCCTGTATTACCACTTGTCGGCTCAATAATGGTATGTCCTGGTTTGATAAGACCATTCTCTTCTGCAACGTGCAATAAATTATAGGCAGCACGGTCTTTCACACTGCGTGATGGATTAAACATTTCTAGTTTTACATACACATCTGCTGCTTGTTCTGGAATAAATTTAGATAATCGGACGACAGGTGTATCTCCTATTAATTCTGTTACGTTTTCACATAATTTCATGGCGCATCCCCTATTCTATCGTTTTCTTATCACTTGGTAATAACCAAGAAGTAAGTCCAATTAATGGTAGACAACTACATAGTAACATAATGAATTGTAGACTATATATGTCCGCCAATTTCCCAAGGACTACAGATCCTAAAGCGCCGAGTCCAAACGCAAGCCCTACAATTAATCCAGATACCATTCCTACTTTTCCAGGAACAAGCTCTTGTGCATAAACAACAATTACACTAAAACTACTTGAACTAATAAAACCGATACATAAAAATAACGGTACGACCCACACGAGCGAAACATGTGGTAATAGCAAGGCAAGTGGCGCTGAACCTAGCATTGAAAATACAATAATTGTTTTCTTTCCAAATCGATCTGCTAGTGGACCACCAAAGAAAGTTCCTAATACACCAGCAATCATAAATGCGAATACGAAATACTGGGCATTTTTTATAGATAAACCGTAATGCTCAATTAAGTAAAATTGATAAAAATTCCCGATACCTGCACCGTACCAAGATCGTACAAAAGTAAGAAAAACAAGAAGTAAAATAACAAATTTAATATGTGTGCTGACAATCGCATTTTCCGCCTCAAGCGCAGCCCTCTTTTTTCTTCTCACAGCACCAGTTGCTAATTCATTCCTATACCAATTTGATACGAAAATTAATAATACAATTCCTACCGCTGCAAAGGCTGTAAAACCTAAAGAACCAATTTGGCCGAGCGGAACGAAAATTAAAGCTGTAAAAATAGGAGCTAGGGAATTCCCTGTATTTCCTCCCACTTGATAAATCGCTTGTGCTAAACCTCGTTTTGCACCGGCTGCCATATAAGCAACTCGAGCCCCTTCTGGATGAAAGACTGCGGAACCTAATCCGATAAATAAAACAGAAATAATGACAATAATAAAGTTCGGTGCAAATGCAAGTCCGATCATCCCAAGCATACTTGAAAACATACCGAGAGGTAATAAAAATGGTGATGGCTTCTTATCCGAATACATACCAAAAACCGGCTGCATAATCGATGACGTCATATTTAATGCAAACGCAATCCACCCTACTTGCATATAGGATAAATTCATCGTTTTTTCCAAAATAGGAAACAATGCCGGCACAACTGCTTGCATCGAGTCATTTAAAAAATGACCGAAACTAATCGCAAATAGTATTCGATATATCGTCGGTGTTTCTATTGTATTTTTTTTTGAAACTGCCTGCATATATGAATCTCTCCTTCCTGTACAAAATAGATATTTATTACAGTAGATGTAATAAATTCTGACTTTTGAAACATTTCTATTCTATACTGGTTTCATTTCTTTTTCCAGAAATATCACTTCTTACATAATATATTTTTTCTATACGTTTTATCGGATTTATTTATGGAAATTTTCTATATTTTCTTTTATACTAAGGCAGAGATGAAGGGAAGGTTGACAAATATGAAGAAAAAAACAAAAGGAATCGTTGCACTCTCAATCACATTATCTATATTTTTAACAGCATGTGGACAAAAACAAGAGGCAACAACTACCGGAGAAAAGAAAAAAGAATCTTCAAAACAAGTATTAAACATTGTAGAAGCTGGGGAAATTTCTACACTTGATTCATCTATCGCAACTGATGGGTTTTCTTACGCTGCATTAAACAACGTAATGGAAGGATTATATATGCCTGGTCCTGACAATAAACCTGTTCCTGCAGCAGCTGAATCATACAAACTGAGCGAAGACGGAAAAACATATACATTTACATTACACGATTCAAAATGGTCAAATGGCGATCCAGTAACTGCTCATGATTTTGAATATGCATGGAAACGGGCCGTAAATCCAGAAACTGCTTCTGAATACGCACATATTATGTTCGATATTAAAAACGCAGAAAAAATAAATAAAAAAGAATTGCCAATTGACTCGTTTGGTGTAAAAGCAATTGACGATAAAACACTTGAAGTACAGTTAGAACACCCTGTTCCATACTTTTTAGGATTAATGGGATTCGCAACATTTTATCCTCAAAACCAAAAGGTTGTTGAATCACAAGGGAAAAATTACGGACTTGAAGCTGCAAATGTAGTTTATAACGGGCCGTTCCAATTAAGTGAATGGAAACATGATACAAGTTATAAAATGACAAAAAACCCGAACTACTGGGATAATAAAAATGTGAGGTTACATGAAATTAATGTAAATATCGTAAAAGATACTTCAACAGCCGTTAATTTATTTGAAAGTAAACAAGTAGACCGAATTACGATTAATTCTGAGTTTGTTGATAAATATCAAAAAGATCCGAGCTTAAAGAAAATGGAACGTCCTTCTGTGACGTTTTTCCGATTTAGTCAAAAGAATCCTTTACTAGCAAACAAAAATGCTCGAAAAGCGATTTCGCTTGCTTTTGATAAACAAGGAATTGCAACAACGATTTTAAATAATGGTTCTATACCTGCAAATGCATTCGTTCCAAAAGGATTCGTAAAAGGACCTGACAATAAAGATTTTCGCAGTACAAGTCATGTAAAAGTAGAAACAAACGTGAAAGAAGCTAAAACACTATGGGAAACTGCGAAAAAAGAAACAAATTTACAAAATGCTTCTCTTTCAATCATAACAACTGATGAATCTAACGATAAAAAAATTAGCGAGTTTTTAAAAGGTGAACTGGAGAAAAACTTACCTGGATTAAAAATCACATTACAACCACTTCCAGTAAAAGCATTTTTAGATCGTGAAGGAAATGGCGATTTTGAAATTTCACTCTCTACTTGGGGTCCAGATTATCCTGATCCTACAACATTTTTAAATATGTTCGTCACAGACGGACCGTTTAATAAGATGAGTTACTCAAACAAAAAATACGACGAATTAATTGAGAAAACGAGCTCTACTTTAGTAACTGACTTACCAGCACGTTGGAAAGCGTTCCAAGATGCTGAGAAAATCTTACTTGAAGATGATGCAGCCATTGCTCCAATCTTCCAATCAGGTCTTGTGTATTTAGAGCGTCCAACAGTAAAGGGTGTTGTTATTCGTCCATTTGCAGGAATTTATTCTTATAAGTGGGCCTCTATTACAGAATAAAAAAAGGCGATCCTAACATATGTTAGGATCGCCTTCTTTATTAAATCGCAAAACGCTTATACTTTTCGTAATCACTCGTCTTACATTCTACTTCTAGTTTCGTACCTTCGTTTTCATAACTCGTAGATAAAACGTGCGCATGAGTATTGAAATAAGAAACTACCTGCCCTTGATCATACGGAATTAGCATTTCACACTTCGTATACTCTTTATAAATGTGTGAGCGAATCATTTCGACAAGCTCTTTTATTCCAACATGTTTCTTCGCTGATAAATAAACGCGGTCTTCTTGTACTTTCGGAATTTCAACATCTACCATATCTGATTTGTTATAAGCATAAATAGTTGGGATATTTTCTACTCCAATTTTCTTTAACGTTTCATTTGTAATATCAATTAATTGTTCGTAATTTGGATTTGCGTAATCGACAACGTGAATAAGTAAATCTGCTTCCGCTACCTCTTCTAATGTTGAACGGAACGCCTTCACAAGATGATGCGGTAATTTACTTACAAATCCAACTGTATCTGTTAATAAGAATGATTTGTTATCTGGCAAATCAATATTTCGCACAGATGTTTCTAACGTCGCGAATAACATATCTTTTTCAAATACTTGTTTTTCTTCTGTACCATTGTAAATCTCAAGCATCGCATTCATCGTCGTTGACTTTCCTGCGTTCGTATAACCTACTAATGCTACAACAGGTACTTCATTTTTCTTACGTTGCTTTCGCTGCGTTTGACGCTGGGCAACAAGTGCTTCTAGGTCTTTATTTAAAACTGAAATCTGTTCTTCAATTTTACGACGATCTAACTCTAATTTTTTCTCACCGACACCTTTATTTTTTGTACCAACTCCGCCGCTCTGTCTTCCTAACGATTCACGAAGACCGATTAAACGTGGCATCATATATTGAAGGTGTGCTACTTCTACTTGCAACTGCGCTTCTTTCGTTTTCGCACGTTGCGCAAAAATGTCTAAAATTAATATGGTACGGTCAATTACTTTACAATCTAAATCTGCTTCTAAATTTCGAATTTGAGAAGGCGATAATTCGTCATTAAAGATTACCATATTCGCACCTACTTCATTTACATAGGCTGCTACTTCTTCAATCTTTCCTTTTCCAATATAATGTGACGGATTTACTCGTTGTAAATTTTGCGTCACTTGCCCAATTACCTCTACATCACAAGCTTCTGCAAGATTTGTTAACTCTTCCATCGAATACACAAAGTCATCTTCATTACCTAAATTTACTCCAACTAAAACTGCTCTTTGTAATAATTCTTCCATATATTTATTCCTCCATTTCGATTACGTAAAATAAAAAACACAGGTCACTGCCTGTGTTTTCGTAAACGGATCAGGGTTCACCAAAGAAACAGGAGAAAGCGATACTTTCATCCTATCTCATAGTCAATAAGTCCCAAGATCATATACGTATCCACAATAAGTGTTCACCTATACGATCCCATTCTATTTATAAAGGCAAAACAAAAAGAGGGTGTATTCGTCCCTCCCTCTTTTTCACATATAAGCTTAATAAAGGGTTCCTTTAAAATAGGCAGACCAATCCCATTCACTCTGCACACAGACAGAGCCTTTGAGCGCTATTCAATTATTGGCACAAAGTATTGAGACGTAATCTGATTAAGATCAAAGGAAGCCCCTCCGTTCATTTTAAGTTACATAAAGTGTAGCATAAGTAATTCGCTTTCACAAGATGAAACCACCTATAGAAACAGAAAGAAATTCTCTATACTTTTACTTTAATCGTCATTTTTTGCGCATTCTTCTTACATTAAAAATCACAAGAGCTACAATCAGTAACATGCCTATAGAAATGGTAACAACTTTCCACCAACTGAAACCACTGACCATCTTCCCTTTTAAATCGACTTTCTTCGTCGGAACAGATTCTTTTGCAATTTGACTTAAAGCCACTTCGTCCGCCCCTGCCTCATCTAGCTTTTTCGTACCACTGCAACTATGTGTGAATAATTGTTTCTCTTCCCCTCTTTGAGAAGAAAACACTAAGTACTCTCCTCCCTCTACAAAGTGAAACACACAATCACCACCATTTGTATATACAATAATTTGCGAAGATGTTGTCCCTTTCCAAATGCCCTTCACTTCAAATAATACTTCAATTCCAACACTTTCTTTCCTTCCAATCTCAATCACTCTTCCCTTAAACACTACATCGTTTTTTTGAAAAGCATCTTCTGCTGATACATTAATACAATCACAAGCATAAGATTTCTCTGAAAAAATAATAAGAATAAAGCTACAAATAATGACAACAGAAAATATATACAAAATCCTTTTCAAGGAGCTCAACTCTCTTCATTATCAATTTTAAAAACTTCTTGTATATGATTTTTACAACACTCGCCAAATTCCTTCATAATAAGTTAAGCATTATCACTTCAATACAATAAAAGTCTTTATTGACATTTTTATAACCTGATATTAGTATCAGGTTATAAAAATAAAGTTAGGAGCTGTTCCTATGAATTCTAAGTCCCGTATTACTGCAATTGGTACTCATGTTCCAAATCAAATATTATCTAATAATGATTTAGAAAAAATAATCGATACGAATGATGAATGGATTGTACAAAGAACAGGAATGAAGGAAAGAAGAATCGCTAGCGAAGAAGAATACTCCTCAAACTTAGCCATTCAAGCAATTGAAAATTTATGTACAACATATAAGAAAAACTTAGAAGATGTCGACTGTATCATTGTCGCTACTACTACTGCTGATTACGTTTTCCCTAGTGTTGCTTGCCAAATCCAACAATACTTCAACATACCTCATACAATGGCATTTGATTTAAATGCCACTTGCGCTGGTTTCACATATGGCTTGCATGTCGGTAATAGCTTGATTACTTCTGGATCACATAAAAAAGTACTTGTCGTAGCGACAGAGACATTATCAAAAGTTACTGATTACACCGATAGAACGACCTGCATTTTATTCGGCGATGGTGCTGGTGCTATTTTATTAGAAAGAGATGAAAACAAACCAAGCTTTATTGCCGCTCACATGGGAACAAATGGTACCGGTGGCATTCATCTATACAGAACAAACTTATCTACTACTATGAATGGCATACCACTGCAAACAAATGAAAAAATCGTTCAAAATGGGAGAGAAGTATATAAATGGGCAACACGCACAGTGCCAGTAGGTATAAAAGAACTGTTACATACTGCAAATATGAAAATGGATGATATAGACTGGTTCATTCCTCATAGCGCTAACTTACGAATGATTGAATCTATTTGTGAAAAATCTCAAATTCCAATACAAAAAACATTAACGAGCGTGGAATATATGGGAAATACATCTTCTGTCTCTATTCCAATCGCTCTAAATTCAGCTAGAAAAGAAGGGAAATTAAATAATGGAGACAAACTTTTACTGTACGGATTTGGAGGCGGTCTTACGCATTTAGGGCTTATTGTGGAGTGGGATTTGAGTTAAAAACGGATGAAAAAGAGGTTCTAGTCAATAACTAGAACCTCCCTTTAACTTCTTTCTCCTTTTCGAGACCATATCACAACAGGAATCAGCATGAAAGCTAAAACGCCCCCGGCTAATGACAATGCCGCATAACTTGAATTCGCCACTACCATACCTGACATCGCTCCGCCTGAAGCTCCAGCTAACGCAATAAACACATCTATTTTCCCTTGTGTTTTTGCACGTGTGGAAGGTATAGTTGCATCAACAATTTGAGCCGTACCACTTATTAAACCAAGGTTCCATCCTAACCCAAGTAAAGACAAAGCAACGATTAATAGTATTAAAGAATCACTCGGCGCTAGCGCCGCTATGACACCTGCTGCTAGTAAAATTACTCCGCCAGCTATACTCATCGTAGTTCTTCCAATTTTATCAATTAGCATTCCCGTAACGAGAGATGGAAGGTACATTGCACCGACATGAAAACCAATTACAAGACCTACTGCACTTAAATCGTGACCGTGGTGTCCCATGTGAACTGGCGTCATTGTCATAATTGCAACCATCACGATTTGAGTAAGTATCATTACGATAGCTCCAACAGTAATACCTCGCTTGTTTTCTATTGCCTCTTCTGTTATTGGTTGCCCTTTATATGCATGCTCTTGTTTATATGTTTCTATCATATTAGCAATAAGTAATGGATCTGGACGAAGCATAACAAATAAAACAAGACCCGCCAGTATAAATGCCGCTGCTGATAAGATGAACGGACCAGCAAGTTCAGGAATTCCAATTGAATGAGCAAACCTTCCCATTACACCTACTAAATTGGGACCTGCGACTGCACCAAAAGTCGTCATTACCATCGTAATACTAATAGCGGTTGCTCTTTGCTTCTTATTCGCTAAATCCGTTCCAGCATAACGCGCTTGTAAATTTGTAGCTGTGCCCGCGCCATATATAAGTAAAGAAACTAGTAAAAGAATAATACTATTTGTTAAAGCTGCCATCACAACTCCAATAGCCCCTAACCCGCCTACTATAAAACCTCCTGCAAGCCCTACGCGGCGACCATACTTTTGCGATAACTTCCCAACAAAGAAAGCTGCTACCGCAGATCCCATCGTAAACATAGCTGCCGGTAATCCTGCATATGCATCTGTCCCAAGCATTTGCTGCGCAAGAAGTGCACCTACTGTAATCCCAGCAGCCAACCCAGCTCCGCCGAACATTTGTGAAATGCTTACGATTAGTAACGTTCGTTTATATAATTTTTTTTGTTCTTCTTCTGTATACATACGATTACTTATTGAAACATCGGCTGTATCAATCATTTCCTCACCCTCTCTATAAAGTGAAACTTTAA